>JANSYO010000085.1 GCA_024742395.1 Cytophagales bacterium | reverse complement strand
GGTATAATTTGCTACGAGACTTGAGTTTATTTCAAATTCACCCAACTCATTAGAGAAGGTATATGCCAAAATATCTTCATTTAAGGTATCCACTAAAGTAATAGTAGCTCCCTGAAGCGGCATGGAAGTTGACCTTTC
Organism: Cytophagales bacterium; assembly: GCA_024742395.1. Taxonomy (GTDB): domain Bacteria; phylum Bacteroidota; class Bacteroidia; order Cytophagales; family Spirosomataceae; genus Jiulongibacter. The sequence goes on along the minus strand of JANSYO010000085.1, from coordinate 16,933 downwards.
TAACACTTTCCCATATACCTTTTGTTGTGCTACTGATTCAAGAGAAATACAGTATAAGCATACAACAGAGAGAAGATATCCTGCAAATTTAGAATAGTGGAAATTCAAAATTATTGGCTTTATAATATTCCCATTTCTGATCATCTATATTTTTCATGAAATTATTAAACGAAGCCGGATCACTACCAGCGTTTGAAACCTGTCCATTATTAGCAGCATTAGAGGCATAGTTTCTTCTCCAGCTATTTCTAAGACTATTGTATTTTTGAAGATTATTTGTGTGGACAGCAGAAGAGAATTCTATAATAGGGTACTCACCTTCTTTTAGCTTCTCTATTCCAAGAAAACTAAAAATGAAGTTTTTAGAAGGACACTCAAGCTCTAAAACCAAACCGGGTAAGCCTTCGAATAAGAATGGGCCATTCTTTAAGCTTATTTCCGGGGCATACCATGCCAAATAGTTATAACCTCCTATTTCAAGAACTGCCATTCTACAGTCAAAACCATGAATTGATTTTTTATTTTGTGAGAGTTTCCAGTGGTAATTGGCAATAGGGTGTTCAAAAGTAAAGTTCTTTGAAATTTTCTCAGAGTATATGTAGCTGCTTGTCGCATTATCCTTCCTTAATACAAAGTCAAAATGCCCTTTAGGCGTATTATTGAAAATTCTTTTGAGATCTGCCATAGCCATACCTTGATTTTTAGCATTTCTAAGAACAGAATCTCTAACGTACTTAAGATTACTCAAGAATATACTCTCTTTATCCGCGACAAAAAGAAGGAAGTCTTCGTGAGACTTTGTCTCAGGCGTAAGTGTATCAGCGGGAAAGCTAAGTCTATATCCGACTTTGTAATTTTGACCAAAAATAAGACCGTGAGAAACGAAAAAAATATAGCATAGAGTTAACTTAAATTTCATACCAATATTTAGTTTATAATTTAAAAAAGAGAGACTTAAACAATTTAAGCCTCTCTGAAATTAAAAATTAGCACTCATCACAAAAATAACACATGTAAAAATCATAGGACTCACAATCAGGTGTTGAAGCCGTATGACCACAGTAATTAATAATAGGTGCATCATTAAAAAACATTTCGAATACAACTTCAGGCTTCTTAACCTCCTTTTTTGCTTCATTAATTTCTGAAACTGAGGAGTTACCTGCAAACGCAAAAGAAGTAAGCGAAACCAGTGCTATTGTACTTAATACTTTTTTCATTATTTAATAAATTATAAGTTCATGCATCTCCTTATCGGGCGTTCTGCGAAATTCCCTTTTTCAGTTTGTACTGAAAACCATGTTTCCGGTTCAAGGTGACGATCTCGTGAGCTCGTTGTGTGGAGATAGTCATTGTCCGGATTTTAGCTTGACTTTCTGCTGATCAATTCAGAAAATCATATACAAATGTAAATTAACGGGGGGGGGTAAAGCAACAAAAAGTTATTTAACGGCAAGGCGTAACTATCTAAATATTAATACCTTGACTATATACGTACATACAAATTATTGAAATATAAGTACTAGCAGCAGTATTATAAATATCAAAAAATAAGACTTTTTTACTCTGGAGACAGACTATATCTTCAAAGGTTAAAGCCATCCAGTACCGTAGTTTGGATAGGAATAATTGGGCGGGGTGATGTTCTAATTATTTATGCAAGGCTTTCCCGGCATCCAGAAACTCAATAAACTCTTTCTCAGTAGAATAACCCAAGGGATCTAAAAGAGACTTACCTTCAGAATTAACCACGGCATAATAAGGCTGAGCATTATTATTAAACTTGGTTATTTCCAGGTCCATGTTCTTATCGCCTATCGTCGTTTTAAGTTCTTGATCGTAGTCTGAAACGTACTGCTTTTCTAAAGGTAGCTTTGCCTTGTCATCTACATAAAGTGAAGCGATCACAAAATCTTCCTGTAGCCTTTTTAAAACTCCTTCTTTTGGCCAGACAAACTCTTCCATTTTCCGACAATTCGCACAGGCATAACCAGTAAAGTCTATAAGCACAGGTTTTCCTACCTCTGCGGCATAAGCCAACGCATCGTCATAATCTTTAAAACCCTGCAACCCGTGTGGCAGAGCTTTCATTTTATCATTTGCAAGTGGTGTTACTGTTGCATCTATTGAAGCGGTAGGCATTGGTGGTAAAATCCCTGAAAGAAGAGGTAAAGATTTATTGGTTACTCCCGGCACCATATAAGCTGAAAAAGCGAAAAATAAGACCGCAAAACCAATTCTAACAAAACTGAACTTCTCTACTTTCTGGTCTTTAGACAGACGCATAAAACCCAAAATATAAAAGCCTATCAATACGAAAATTACTACCCAAATCAGGATAAAAATATTACGGTGAATCAGATTCCAATGATAAGCCAAATCAATATTGCTTAAGAATTTCAATGCTAATGCAAACTCCAGGAAACCAAACACGGCTTTCAGTTCATTCAGCCACCCGCCTGACTTGGGCAGGTTCTTTAACCATTGCGGAAACATAGCCAGTGAAGTAAATACTGCCGCAAATGGCAAACCAAAAGCCAGCATTCCGTAAAGCGGTCTGAGAACTTCTCCCTGAGCTGAAAGAATCAATAAAGAACCTACAAAAGGCACTGTACATGAAAACGAAACCACTACCAGAGTAAGTGCCATAAAGAAAATTCCTATAAGGCCTCCTTTATCAGACATACGGTCAATTTTATTTACAGCCTCATGGGGCAATACAATTTCAAAGGCTCCTAAAAGAGAAACCCCAAAAATGATGAATATGATAAAGAAGATCAGATTGGGCACCCAGTGCGTACTGATGAAATTCAAAAATGGTGCTCCAAAAGCCATAGTGACCAGTCCCATCACAGCAAAGATGGCCATGATGCTTACACCATAGAAAAACGCTTTAGACTTACCATTTTCCTGTTTAGTGAAGAAACTCACGGTCATTGGCATAATTGGATAAATGCAGGGCATAAAAATACTGGCCAAGCCCGCCCCTAAAGCCAATAACAGGAACTTAATCAAACTGGTAGATTCCTTTTTTTCACTGATCGGGAGGTCTGAATTAATCACCTCGTCTCCCTGGCTTAAGTTAACATTTTCATCAGATGATGTCACTAAGGGCAGCTCATCTGTAGCTAGTGCGTCCACTTTATCTTCAGCTTCTTCCTCGGCAGAAGCTATAGCCACCTTCTCGTCTTTTGATTCTTCAGGGCTAATGGCGGTAGAAGCTGTAGCCTTTATTTTATAATCAAAGTTTTCTTTGCCATTCACACATCTGCCATCTACATCTGTACAGGTCTGAAAACTAATTTTCCCTTTAATAACCGGATTAGGGGCAAGGATTTTGACCTTTTGGGTCAATTGCCCCTTTTCTTTAAAATAGGTTATATCACCTTCCCAGAGGTCATCGTATTTCTTCTTAGGGCTCTTTGGTATCACTTTACCTACCAGTTGATAAGAGGCATGGGGTTCAAATTCTGCTTCAAAAACGATGGGGCCAAGATTTGGGTCAAAATCAGAAGAATACAGATACCAGTCTTTATCAATGGTGGCGTTAAACTGCAATTCTACAATATCCCCTACTTTAACCTCTTTTTTGTCAGAGCTGAATTTCCAGGTAGTTGGCTTTAATAATTGAGCCATTGAGACCTGAGAAATAAGAAGAATTGTAAACAATAGTTGGATTGACCTCCGCATAACAATTTGAGTAAAAGTGGTTTTGGTTAACAACACAAAAGACAAGAGAATATTTCCTTTGTGATTTAAAAATATCAATTTGCTTGCCAATGATAGCTAACTAGTCTCCAAACAAGCAAAAAAGGGAGACCAAAGCCTCCCTTTCAAGTAAATTCCCTAAAAGAATTAAGCTTCTTCCAGAATTTCAATTTTTGTAATGACATCACCTTGTCTGATAGTATCAATCACCTCAAGCCCCTCTACTACCTTACCAAAACACGTATGATTACGATCAAGATGGGCTGTATTGGTTCTGTTGTGACAGATAAAAAACTGCGAACCACCCGTATCTCTTCCTCTGTGAGCCATTGACAATACGCCACGATCATGATACTGATTCTCCCCATCTAATTCACAAGGGATACTGTATCCCGGGCCTCCGCCACCTGTACCACTTGGATCTCCTCCCTGAATCATAAAATCAGGAATCACTCTATGGAATTTTACACCGTCGTAGAATCCTTCTTTTGATAATTTAATAAAATTCTCAACCGCTATAGGGGCATCCTTCTCATAGAATTCTATGGTCATGGTTCCCTTATCGGTAATCATTTTTGCTTTACTCATTATTCTTTCAATCTTAGATTTTAAATTTTTCCTTCAGGCAAACCTAAAGCTGGCACAAAACTAAGAAAGCCTCCTGAATTTTAGAGACTAAATCACTTTTTGACAATTTCAAACTCCACTCGTCTGTTTTTCGCCTGGCCTTCAGTGGTAGCATTACTGGCCACAGGCTTGGTTTCGCCATAACCTACACTGGCCACTCTTTTAATGTCAATGCCTTTGAGTACCAAATAATCCCTTACGGCATCTGCTCTGGCTTGCGAAAGTCTCAAATTCGCCTCATCTGGACCTACATTATCTGTATGCCCTTGTACCTCAATAGTCATATTTGGGTTGGCTTTCATTACATCAATAAGCCTGTTTAACTCAGGAAAAGACTCCTCTACCAGAGTGGCCTGAGCGAACTCAAAGAAAATATTACTTAAAGTAACTGTGACACCCGCAAGTATTGGAGCCATTTCAAGGTCTTCTCCTTTGATATCTTTGAACTCCCCTACCTGGTTCAGATCTATCGTTTTACCAATGGCAATAAAATCTTTTGCCTCAGCTCTGATAGTATATCTTTGACCGTAAGGCAAAACAATCTTGTATTCTCCAGTGGTTGGGTTGGTGTTGGCTACGCCAATTTCTTCTCCCTCAGGAAAGGTCTCATAGATTATTTTTGCCTCAATAGGCCTTCTCGTTTTGGTATCAATCACCTTTCCACTAAGCATCACTACCGGATTAGAGGCGGTCAAAGCCCTCAGTGCATCTTCCTTACTTTCTTTTGGTTTTGTGCCGTCATTCCCATTCTGCCCATTATCAGTTTTCTCGGCAGATTGTAAGGAAGCCACAGTCTCCGTATCATCAGGCATTTCTCTTAATTTAAATCTCACTATATCTCCTTTGCCTATAGACTTATCTGTAGTGGTCATATACGCATACTCTCCTGAGGCGGTAATTGAATAGTAATAATCATCCTTTTCTGAATTAATCTTCTCCCCTAAATTAATCGGCTCTGACCATTTTTTCCAGCTTCTATCTTGCCTTTTACTCACCCAAATGTCTGTGCCTCCTACGCCTCCTTTTCTATCTGAGGCAAAGTAAAGCGTGTAATCGTCTGAAGCTAAAAAAGGAGTCGTATCTGTTCCTTTAGAGTTTATTCCGTCTCCCAAGCTCTCGGGCTTGCTCCATTTTCCGTCTTTGCCCAAAAAACTAGCATAGAGGTCGTCATCAGTGCTATTTTTTTTCTCTGAAAAAGCCAGGAGCAATACCTTACCGTTATTGGTCAAAAAAGCCGACAGATACTGACCTTTACACATGGCATCTAATTTAGGGATATCCACTTTTTCGGGTTGAGTCCATCCGGTACGTGTTTTTCTACATTGTGAAATACCCACCTCATCCAGCTTTCTACCGTTTTTGTATACCCCTCTGATAAGTACAGTATTGCCATCCGGGCTGATACTGAATAGATCATTATACCGGTCTTTATTGATTGTATTCGGCATTTTACGGGCAATAGACCAACGGCCGTCTGATCTGAACTGTGCAAACCAAACGTCATTGCTTCCGTTTTTTCCAAAATTGTTAGAAGGATGACTTACCCTGACGAAATATAGCTCTTCTCCATCTGGTGAAATAACCGGATGTATCTCATTGTATTCTGTATTTATGGCAGAGCCTAATTTTTCTAAAACCTGTGCACTTGAGCAAAAAGGAATAAGAAGTACCAGTGTAAAAATATATTTCATGGTCATTTTCATACAGAAGAAAAACGTTGTGATAGTTTTAAAAGTATTCAGGTCAATAAGGGCTATTCTCACAAAACAAGCAAATACTCCTCAAATTCTCCAATTTTGAAGATTTTATTGTCTGTTATCTGTGGTATTGCGAGCTCCAAAATCATTTGAAAATATCCGTTCAAATTGCATGCAATCAGCAGATGCTGCTACCTTTGTACCCAAACGAAACCGATTATTTCTATGACAGCATATGTTTTCCCGGGACAGGGAGCACAGTTTAGCGGAATGGGCAAGGATCTTTACGAGAGTTCAGAAAAAGCCAAAGCACTTTTTGAGAAAGCCAATGAAATTTTAGGCTTTGACATTACCAAGGTGATGTTTGAAGGAAGTGATGAAGACTTAAAGGAAACAAAAGTAACGCAGCCAGCGGTGTATCTGCACTCTGTAATTAAGGCTTTAGTTCAGGATAACATAAATCCTGATATGGTGGCAGGGCATTCTCTTGGTGAGTTTTCTGCACTTGTAGTGGCCGGAGCACTTTCATTTGAAGACGGCCTTAGGCTGGTAGCTCAAAGAGCCGACGCCATGCAAAAAGCCTGTGAGATTAACCCTTCAACAATGGCCGCGGTTTTAAGATTAGAAGACGATAAAGTGGAAGAAATTTGTCAACAGATTTCTGAAGAACTGGGTGAGGTGCTGGTAGCGGCAAATTATAACTGCCCTGGTCAACTGGTAATTTCGGGTTCTGATAAAGCCATAGATGAAGCGTGTATAAGAATGAAGGAAGCGGGTGCCAAAAGAGCTTTAAAACTTCCTGTAGGTGGAGCTTTTCACTCTCCACTCATGGAACCGGCAAGAGAACAACTGGCGGCGGCCATTGAAAACACAGAGTTCAGCAAGCCTAAGTGCCCGATTTATCAAAACGCCACGGCAAAAGCTGCTGTAGAAGTGGACGAAATAAAGGCAAATTTGATAGCTCAGCTAACTGCTCCTGTAAAATGGACGCAATCTGTGAAAAATATGGTGGCAGATGGAGCGACTTCTTTCATAGAATGTGGCCCGGGTAAGGTGCTTCAGGGTCTGGTAAATAAGATAGAACCAGGCGTGGAAGTTTCTGGCGTAGAGTAATTGTATTATTCTAATGCCTTATACTTACTGGTTTAGGTCATTTTGTGGATTAGTTAAATTTATTTTTTAGGAATTTAGTTTGTAAAAATTAAAAGACCTCTTAATTTTGCATCCACAAAACGGGAATGGCTCGTGGTGTAATGGTAACACAGAGGTTTTTGGTGCCTTTATTCAAGGTTCGAGTCCTTGCGAGCCAACTAGCTTAAGAATCGCAATCGATCACAAGTCGGTTGCGATTTTTGTTTTTGGGAAGTTCTAATTGCACTATTACAAGCAGAAGCATTAATGAAACAAGTACTCTCTCTTTTTGATTTATCAAAGAAAGTAAATTATAAAAACGAAATACTTTCCGGCCTTACAGTAGCACTAGCTCTGGTACCTGAGGCTATTGCTTTTGCCTTAATAGCAGGCCTTTCACCTCTTACTGGTCTTTACGCTGCTTTTACCATTGGTCTTATTACTTCTGTTTTTGGCGGAAGGCCCGGAATGATCTCTGGAGCCACAGGTGCTGTCGCTGTAGTGATTGTTAGTTTGGCAAAATCTCACGGAGTAGAATACATCTTTGCCACAGTGGTGCTGGCAGGAATTATTCAGATGACCGCGGGTTTTCTAAAACTTGGTAAATTCATCAGACTTGTACCGCATCCGGTTATGTTCGGTTTTGTGAATGGTTTGGCTATCGTTATTTTCATGGCTCAGATGAGCTCGTTTAAGGTAGAAGACGCCAGTGGCGTTTTAACCTGGATGCAAGGCTCGCAGCTGTATATCATGTTAGCATTGGTTTTATTAACCATGTTAATCATCTGGGGATTGCCTAAACTTACAAAGGTAGTGCCGGCCTCTTTGACGGCTATATTGGTAGTGACTGCAATAGTCTTAGGCTTGGGCCTCGAAACCAAAACGGTTGGCGATATAAGTTCTATTCAAGGTGGTTTCCCGCCTTTTCACATTCCCAATGTGCCGTTTAATCTGGAGACTTTAAGTATCATTTTCCCATATGCTTTAATTGTAGCAGGTGTAGGACTGATTGAAAGTTTATTAACCCTAAACTTGATTGATGAAATCACAGAAACCAGAGGTCGCAGTAATAAGGAGGCTATTGCCCAGGGTATGGCAAACTTTGTTACTGGTTTATTCTCAGGAATGGGTGGCTGTGCTATGATAGGTCAGAGTTTAATTAATATTTCTTCCGGTGCCAGAGCCAGGCTTTCGGGTATCGTAGCCTCTGTCATGCTTCTGGTATTCATAATGTTTGGTGCCGAATACATTGAACAAATGCCCATGGCTGCCTTAACCGGTCTTATGATTATGGTGGCCATTGGAACCTTTGAGTGGGCTAGCTTTAAAGTAATTGGCAAAATGCCGACACATGATATCATAGTAGGAATTCTTGTGGCAGCCATTACCGTATTACTTCACAATTTGGCCTTAGCGGTTTTAATAGGTGTAATTATTTCAGCTCTGGTATTTGCCTGGGAAAATGCAAAGAGAATTCGTGCCAGAAAATATGTGGATGAAGAAGGTGTAAAGCATTATGAAATCTTTGGGCCCTTGTTCTTTGGCTCTGTACAGGCATTCTCTGAAAAGTTTGATGTCATTGGTGACCCGGAAAAAGTAATTATTGACTTCAAAGAAAGCAGAGTCAATGACATGTCTGGAATAGAAGCTCTAAACAAAATCACTGAGCGTTATCTTAAAGCCGGCAAGGAGATTCACTTAAGGCATCTTAGCCCCGATTGCCGTAAGCTTTTGGCCAATGCGGAAAAAATCATAGATGTAAACATCATTGAGGATCCTACTTACAAAATTGCTACTGAATTATAAAATAGCCTCCCAAAAGAGCATTCAGAACTAATTTTATTTTTTTCTAAAGAGGCCGCAAGTTTTTTCTTTAGAGACCGTCTAACAGGAATTACTATAATTTCTGTATACCATGCTAAAAAAAAATAACTTTAGTCTAATCCTGTCTTTCCTAACCCTTTTGGCTCTTGGACTCTTTTTGGTAAGTTGTAATGATGCACTTTCAGGTTTAGACCCCACTGACTCAGGTGAAACCTCTGAAGAAACTTACAGCGATTCTTCGTTTGTAGCTACAGACTGGACTGATGCCACCCACAGCAAAAATGCTGACCCAAATTTTGACTTGATTTTTGACGATAGTCAGGTTCAGAGAATTGATCTGGTGGTAACCAGTAACCGCTGGCAGCTAATGCTTGATGATATGACCAGCAAATATGGCAGCTTTGGGTCTTCAGGAAACCGCCCGGGAGGTGGGCTCACTGAGCTTGACGAAGACCCGATTTTTGTACCTGCAGACGTTTTCTACAATGGTAAACAATGGTATAAAGTTGGCATAAGATTCAAGGGGAACTCAAGTTTGCAGTCTACCTGGCAAAGTGGCAACCTTAAACTCTCTTTTAAACTGGACTTTGATGAATTTGAAGATCAGTATCCCCAGATTGACAATCAAAGATTCTACGGTTTCAAAAAGCTTAGCTTAAAAAACAACTATAATGATACCTCTTTCCTTCGTGAAAAAGTAGCCGGAGATGTCTTTAGAAATGCAGGATTAGCCGCTTCTCACACAGCCTTTTATGCCGTGTATTTAGATAAAGGTGATGGGCCTGAGTATTTTGGTCTATATACCTTAACAGAAGAAGTAGATGACACCGTAATAGATACTCAGTTTAGCAGCGATAAAGGAAACCTCTACAAACCCGATGGTGATGCCGCCAGCTTTATGAATGGTAGTTTTGATGTAGATGAAATGGTGAAGAAAACCAATGAAGATGAAGCCGACTTCTCTGATGTTAAGCAGCTGCTTAGCGTCCTTCATGATGGTTCCCGAACTTCATCGCCAGAAACCTGGAGGCAAAACTTAGATGCCGTTTTTGATACCGATGTTTTTCTGAAATACCTGGCAGTCAATACAACTATTCAGAACTGGGACACTTATGGTAGAATGACCCACAATTATTTCTTGTATAACAATCCGTCCACAGGACTACTTACATGGATACCTTGGGATAACAATGAGGCCCTGGAATCTGGTAAAAACGGAGGGTCGCTTCCTCTTGATTTCTCGGGTCTATCTTCTACACAATGGCCCCTAATAGGCTATTTATATCAGGATCCTGTTTACAAAGCTAAGTACGAGCAATACCTACAGGAAACTATTGACGGTCCCTTTGAAACCAGTTCTATGCAAGCTTTGTATTCGCAATATTCGTCCCTGGTAGAATCATACGCTACCTCAGAAAGAAATGGATATTCTTTTTTAAGAAGCTCTTCAGAGTTCTCTTCTGCCATCAACAGTTTAAAGTCTCACGTGAGCAGTCGAGCCGCAGCAGTAGCGAATTATCTTAAGTAGAGAAAAGACCTTGGTAGATTGGTAAGATCATTTAATAAGCCTTTTGATACTGGCCAGACAACCTGAAACGATATTCAGTCAAAGGTTAAATCCCAGTAACAAAAGGCTTATTTTTGCTGAAAATCTTAGATTTTATTCATGCAGTGGCAAAAACTCTATTCAAACAAACGGTTCGGATCAAGAAACTTACATAATTCAGACGAGTTCAGGGGGGACTTTATGAGAGATTACGATCGATTGATCTTTTCCTCACAATTCAGAAGACTTCAGAATAAAACTCAGGTTTTTCCTTTACCGGGAGCGGTTTTTGTTCATAACAGACTTACCCATAGCTTAGAAGTAGCCTCTGTTGGCCGATCGCTTGGAAGGGCTGTTGGGGAGCGAATTGCTAAGCAAAATGCCAATACACTCAACGAACAGGCAAAAGACTTCTACCGCTTTGGCCTTTCTGATGTAATTCAAACTGCCTGTATTGCTCACGATATCGGGAATCCGCCTTTTGGTCATTCAGGAGAAGATGCTATTCGGACTTTTTTCAGAGAACTTCCTGATGAAACTGAAAATTTGCTTTCAGTGCAACTAAGTACAAACCAGTTTAATGATTTAAAGAATTTTGAAGGGAATGCAAATGCCTTCAGAGTATTAACCAGCATTTTCCTGAAAAGTGGTTTAAAACTGACCTATACTTCTCTTGCTTCTATCGTTAAATATCCTGTAGATAGTACACACGGTTTCGACAAAACCACGGGCTTACTTGCCACCAAAAAGTCGGGGTATTTTGATGCCGAACTGCCATTAGTCAATCAAATGGCTGAAGAACTTGAATTAATCTCCGTTGATAAGAATAAAAATCTCTTTGCCCGTCATCCATTTGTGTTTTTGGTAGAGGCTGCTGATGATATTTGTTACCGCATTATCGACTTAGAAGATGCCTTCAGATTGCATATCATTAGTTTTGAGGAAGCTAAAAACCTACTTCTACCCTTTTTTAAAGGAGAAAGTAATGAGGATTACATTAAAGAGCAGATGATTTCTTTGAAAGATGAAAAACAGAAACTTTCACTGTTAAGAGCCATGCTGATTAATCTGCTTACCAAAAAATGCACAGATGTTTTTCTTGAAAATGAAGCAGCCCTTCTGAATGGGGAACTGAATAAGTCATTAATTGATCTGATAGACACAAGATCAATAGATCTCATAAAAAAGATTGATGAAGTGTCTGTTCAAAAAATTTACAACCATCAGTCTGTGGTGGAAATAGAGATTGCTGGTTTTCACGTAATTGGTGGATTGCTCAAAGAATTTGTCAATGCCATACTTGATAGAAAATCGGCTAAGGCAAAAAAGCTAATTAGACTGGTTCCACAGCAATTTGACCTCAATGAAGAGAGAGGACTGTATCAGAATTTACTTTCTATCATAGATTATATTTCAGGCATGACAGACATTTATGCGGTAGACCTCTACAGAAAAATTACCGGAATCCAGATTCCGGCTTTGAGTTAGCAAATTAAACTGCCGAAACCTGATAAGCTGGCAAATTGAAACTAAATACGGTTCCTTGATTGAGTTTACTCTTAACACTTATTGTGCTATTATGAAGCTCCACTATCCTATTGGCAATTGCCAAGCCAAGACCAGTCCCTTTCATCCTTTTCTCTTCATCCCGATGTGTATGGTATCTTTCAAAAATGGCAGAGAGTTCGTTTTCATGAATACCTATCCCGGTATCTGAAATACTAAATCTTATCCCTTCTGAATTAGAAGACTCCACTTCTATTTTTATTAAACCTCCTTTTGGGGTGAATTTCAGAGCATTATCTACCAGATTTTGTATGACCCGCTCCACCAAACCCACATCTCCATATACCATAGATCCCCCCTCCCCATGAATAAATTCCAGAGCAATTTCTTTAGAATGAAACATAACCTTGTATCGCGATAGAAGGTCTGCTACCAGTTCATCGAGCGGAAAGGGCTCCTTTACCAATTTTATCTGATTGTTTTCCAACTTCGATAGCTCAAAAAGCTGATTAACCAGACCTTTCAGTTTTCGGGTACTTTCGTTGATATTCTCTAAGTAGTCTTCTCTATCTGCCTCAGAGAGCTCATTCTTTTTAATTTGTAGTGTTTCTGTATACCCCTGAATAATAGACAATGGCGTACGAAGGTCATGAGAAATATTGGCAACCAACTCCCTTCTGAAGCTATCAATAGATTGAATTTTCTCGAATTGCAGTTTTATTTGCCGGGCCATAGCATTAAAAGTTTCACTCAGGCCTGAGAAAACACTTCTTCGGTCTTCTGGTATTTGTGAATCAAAGTTGCCTTCCTTAAATGATTCTATGCCATTTGTAATGCTTTGTAAATGCTTGGTTTGAAACCAAAATATTAAAAAGCCAAGTGAAAAGGAGATGACCACGGCAAGTAGTAAAAGTCTGATGAATGAATTTAGTGAATAAGTGCCAATCAGATCAGCAAATACAGATTCCCGCTCTTCACTTGCCAAAATGATATAATAATAGCCAAGCAATGTCTCCCCCTTTTTAACCTCGGCTGCTGAAAATATTTTCTCTTTTTGGAAATCGCGAGGATCATTTCCTCTAATGAAGTTTTCTCCTTTTGAACTAATAAATGCTTTAACCGAAGTCAAGTCAACAGAAGTACGTACTACTTTTTTATAAGGTGCCACATGTGCTAATATATTCCCAACAGTGTCCAAAAGGTACACCTCAACATCCGGATTTATCACCATCATAGACTCCATTACCTTAGTTATGGCAGTAGTATCCATTTGTCCGTTTTCATCGAAAGTTTCAAGATGATCAGTGGTGAATTGAGCCAGATTCGCATGTAATTTTTGATTGGCCTCCTCCTGGTAAGTTTGGGAAGTGAGAAAACTTATGTAAGTCATGGCCGCTCCAAACAGCAGTAAAACCGCTAAAAGAGAAAGACACAGTCGCCAAAAAAAAGCGTTTTTCATTTTACTAAATTTTAAGGCCATCTAAGGCTATATATTTTCATTGAAACGATACCCGTACCCCCAGCTGGTTAAGATGAAATTCGGTTTGTTCATATCTTCTTCTATTTTGGCCCGTATCCTGTTTATATGAGAATTAACGGTATGTTCATATCCCTCAAAATCGTATCCCCAAACTAGATTAAGCAGGCTTTGTCTGTTAAAACTTTTTCCCGGACTATTGGCCAGTAATGCCAGTAAGTCAAATTCTTTTGGGGTGAGCTCTATTCTTAATTGTCCCTTATTTACTGAGCGTTTGTCCAGGTCTATTCTAATCCCTTGAAAATTTAGAAGATTGGTATTTTGTCCTGCATTCTCCTCAAATTTCCCTTGACTACGTCTTAAAACCGCCTTTACTCTGGCCTGAAATTCTCTTACACCAAACGGCTTTACAACGTAATCGTCTGCCCCTGTTTCTAAACCAAGTACTCTATCTATTTCTTCAGATTTGGCAGTGACCATTATTATTGGTGAGGATACATTTTTGCTTCGCATCATTCTACATACTTCTATGCCGTCTAGAGTGGGTAACATAATATCAAGGATAATTAAACAGTAATTCGTCTTTCTTGACATTTCGTAACCCTCCAGGCCGTCAACGGTGTGATCAATGACGTAATGTAGGTCCTTTAAATGTATTTTAATGAGCTCCGCAATCTGCAGATCATCTTCTATGACAAGTGCTCTGGGCATAGCTTAGAATAGTTTTAGTCTCGTAAAAGAAATGAGTAAGTATCACAGAAGTATCACAAGTGCTTTCTGTGGTGTAGTTTTCATGTACGAAAATTCCCTGTGATAGATTTGTTATAATTTCGAGATATTACTGAGATACCCCAGCAGTTACTTTGACTCATCAAACAATCAATCAAAGATGTATTATGAGAAAAGTAACAATGAAAGGTCTACTATTTAGTTTAATAATTATTGCACTTGCAGCTTGTGACAAAGAAGAGATGGGGATTGAAAGCGGCAATCTGAATTTATCGATTCAAGGACTTGAAGATTTAGGTCCTGATTATGTTTATGAAGGTTGGATTATAACGCCCTCTGGCCCTGTAAGCTCCGGAATATTTACTGTAGATGCTAACGGGATGCTCTCAAAAAACCAATTTAGCATTCCACAGGAAACACTTGATACCTCTACCACTTTTGTTTTAACCATAGAACCTAAGGTAGACCCCGACCCCGCTCCTTCAAAAATTCATGTTTTGGCAGGCGACTTCTCTGCCAGCTCAGCTAATTTAAGTATCTCTCACGGTGCCGCTCTAGGAAATGACTTTGGCTCTGTTTCAGGTAAATTCATTCTGGCCACACCTTCTACCGCTACCATGGATGATGAAGCCAGTGGTATCTGGTGGTTAGATCCGGCAGGCCCTACGCCTACCTTAAATTTACCTTCTCTGCCAGAGGGTTGGCAATATGAAGGTTGGGCTGTTATAAACGGTACACCCGTAAGTACAGGAACATTTACCAACGTATCCGGAGCCGATAGCGGAGAGCCATTCAAAGGTCCTGCAGCCACGCCTCCTTTTCCAGGGGAAGATTTCGTGGCAAATGCACCGGCTGGTCTTAGTTTCCCCACCTCGCTTCTTGGTGGTGCCGGAGTTATTAGCATAGAACCTTTTCCTGATAACAGTCCCGCTCCATTTACCTTAAAACCGCTGGTTGGAGCTATTGCCTCAGATGCAGGGGTACATAGTTTAATAACCATGACTCAAAACCTTGACTTTCCTACCGGAACGGCTACGAAATAAAGATAAATGGATCAGATAAAAGGCGAGCTTAGACTCGCCTTTTTGTCTAACTAATTAAATATCATAATTAGACAACGAATTCTTTACAATCTCTGTTGATAGTTTGAGAACAGATAATCAACAGCATGATACAGTTTAAAAAACATTCAGGAATATATACACTGGAAGCAGAAACTACACTTCCAATTTCATTAAAAGAGGCCTGGGATTTTTTCTCCTCACCGAAAAACCTTCAGGTTATTACTCCACCTCATATGGGCTTCCAAATTACCTCTGGCCTGGCAGAAAAAGCGTTTTCCGGACAAATAATTACATACAATGTGGCCGTTTTACCCGGCATTAGAACAAACTGGGTGACAGAGATTACGCATGTAGATGATGAGAAGTTTTTTATTGACGAACAGCGTTTTGGCCCTTACAGTATGTGGCATCATGAGCATCATTTCAAAAAAGCTGAGAATGGCGTCGATATGCTTGACAGAGTCAGCTTTAAAATACCTCTTGGTTTTCTGGGAGACATCGCTTACTCCTTATTTATAAAAAAGCAATTGCAAGGTATTTTTGAATACAGAGAAACCAAACTAAAGGAATTGTATGGTTGATTTACAAAAAAAGGGGCGGATAAATAACCGCCCCTTTTTCCTTGTATTTCTCTAAATAATGCTTTACAGTTTTAGAAAAATGTTATTGAATAAAAATAGGCCTAGTTTTTGGGAGCTTCATACGCTGTTATGGTTTGAATACTGCCATCTTCATTATGCTTTAATTCAGTCATTTTCACATTCCTTAAATGGTTTTTGCCAGATAGCTGCGTGTCATGATAAAACAAGTACCATTTACCTTTAAACTCTACTATTGAATGGTGGTTAGTCCATCCCTGCACAGGATTTAAAATCACCCCTTGATAAGTAAATGGTCCATAGGGGTTATCTCCCGTAGCATAGGCAATTTTATGAGTATCGCCGGTAGAATAGCTGAAGTAATATTTTCCATTGTACTTGTGCATCCATGAGGCTTCAAAAAATCTTCTTTCATGATCTCCTGAAAGCAATAAATTCCCAGCTTCATCCACTATCTCTAATTTTCTAGGTGTCTCTGCAAAAGTCTTCATGTCATTGCTCATTTTAGCCACTAAAGGCAATAAGGCCGGCTGATCGTCTGCTGGTTGATCTTCTGTTTTCTCAAGCTTTCCATTCATATAATACTGAAGCTGACCACCCCAAATACCACCGTAATACATATAATAATTGCCGTCAGTATCCTCAAACACTGTTGGATCCATACTTATGCTTCCGGGAATAGCTTCTGGTTCTGCTTTAAATGGTCCTTCAGGTTTATCAGCCACGGCTACTCCAATATGAAAGATATCCTCTTTGTCTTTTACAGGAAAGTATAAGTAAAACTTACCATCCTTTTGTGCTGCATCCGGTGCCCACATTTGTCTGCCTGCCCATGGTACATCTTTGATGTCGAGTGCTACATCATGGATGGTCACTTTGCCTCCCGGCTCATCCATTGAGAGTACCCTGTAGTCTTTCATAGCATATTGAGAACCCAGATCATCATCTGGAATACCCGCATCAATGTCATGCGAAGGATATACATAAATTTTACCATTGAATACATGGGCAGAAGGATCAGCTGT
>JANSYO010000134.1 GCA_024742395.1 Cytophagales bacterium | reverse complement strand
GATCGGTGGTTTCAAACAAATAGGAGCCATGCTTTTCACATTCCAGTTTCAGTACTTTTGTGCCCATCCATTGTTCCAGGCAGTTTGCTTCAGAATAAGCAAGAAAAAGAAGATGTACCGGCAAATCGAACTCGCGGTGGATATATAAGTCTTGCCTGCCTTTTTCTGCTACTATTTGTGTTTTTAATTCCATCAGGATTTGTAGTTTTTCATTACTGACTCTAGCTTATTGAACCTGTCATCCCAAAGTTTTCTGAAGGGTTCTATAAAGGCATCTATTTCCTTTATTTTCTGAGGATTTAATTGGTAATAGATTTCTCTTCCATTCTGAGTTTTCTCCAGCAAATGGCACTCAGTTAGAATTTGAATATGCTTTGAAATGGTTTGTCTCGAAGAATCAAAATTTGAGGCTATGGCACCGGGTGTCATGGCATGAAGAGCCACCATGGTAAGAATGGCCCTTCGGGTTGGGTCAGCTATTGCCTGAAATACGTCTCTCCTTAAATCCATTTTTATGCAGCTATGTGACTGCAAATATATATGCAGCTATTTAACTGCACAAGAATTTGGAGATGTTTTATTTCTATCCCCGATACTTTGAAGAGGTTTGCTTGTTTTCAGTTAAGAGAGTACCTACAATTATTCGCTCAGATTCATTTTGCAAAATTTCATAAACTGTTCCCAGTCATAATCTACCACATCATGCTTTCCTGGTCTCATGTGGTAGCCAATTGTATTATGTACTGGTTGATTTACTTTTGGATGTTCCGGGCTGGTGAATCCTTCTTTACCATATAATTTGTACACAGGTGAAGCGTAATATCCAGAAAGGTATTCTCCTTTTGGATCTGCCCACTGATCACCCTCTGCACTGGCTATATAGACGGGCCGTGGAGCCATAAGAGAAATCAGCATATGCTGATCTACCGGTAATTCCTGCTCCTTATTGTTATATTTTTCAAAACTATCGGCAAACCAATGCGGGAAAGAGGTATTAATTACTGAAACCGTTTCACCAAACTTACGCCGTGAAAGTGCAGCACCTCCACAACCCGACTCGTTTGATATGACCGCGTCAAATCTAGTATCTGTGGCTCCGGCCCATAATGCGGCTTTGCCCAGTCTGGAATGACCAAACATTATGAATTTAGAGCCGGAGGTATGGTGATCTTGTTTTAAATAGTCCAATACTCTTGAGGCACCCCAGGCCCAGCCGGCAATAGCTCCCCATTCATCTGATGTTGGCTTTTCCTGATCCTCTTTATAAAATAACGGATGAATTCCATCTGAAAAGTTATCACGATCAGGATCCACATCTCCATAATAAATAGTAGCCAGACCAAAACCCGCTTCAATTATCTTTTCAATAGGCCATCGGCTCGTTCTTACTCCTCTTGAAGCTTCTGTTGCTTTATTTTCTGTGATGCCAAAATCTTCATTATTGGCTACCCAGGAATCTGTCAAAAGTACTGCTGCCTCCTCAGTTATAGTGTGATTTCCATAGAAATTGTAGCCAATAAATGTTGGTGGATATTCCACATCATTGGGAGTGTAAAGCAATATCAGGATGTTTATTTCCTTATCCTGATTTGTAAAATTCAGAGCTATTTGCTTCCGGGTGGCCTTTCCATTTAAA
The DNA here is from genome assembly GCA_024742395.1 of Cytophagales bacterium. Classification (GTDB taxonomy): domain Bacteria; phylum Bacteroidota; class Bacteroidia; order Cytophagales; family Spirosomataceae; genus Jiulongibacter. Next base: position 6,774 of record JANSYO010000134.1, on the reverse strand, counting down.
GCTACGCTACTTTCTTCTATCACTTGTGATGAATGCTTCATCTGTTCTATTTCAGGGACTTTTCCGTACACTTCATTCTCAAAAAGCCTGAGAATTTCTTTGCGTCTGCCATTCTCCCAGTCGGCAATACTTTTCACTTTTTGTCCGTTTGCAGATTGCAAGACATCAGGAAGAACATAAGGCTTTATCTTAGCCTCGTTGTAATTAGCCCTTTGCTGGGCTACGGAAGCTCCGGAAATTAATAGGCTCATGGAGATAAGGATTAATGTATTTCTCATTTCAATAAGGGGCAAGTTTGATTAGGGTATGAAGTCTCAGAAGTAGACCGCTCAACCTTATTCAGGTTTAGTCCAATCTATTTTACTGATATTATCTTCCGTTGGGAAGTTGGCAGGCAATGCCTGGCTCACCTGACCAGTGGCAGCCCATTCAGCACCTCTTTCTACTATAGTTTTTAAGCCTACACATTCAAAAGAGAGATCAGAGTGTCCATAGCAAATGTTCAGAACTCGCCCTTTGTTATAGTCTATTGCCATAAACATAGGTTCATGTCGGTTTGTACCTTTCGTTGATTTGTTCCAAGGTGGGCTATTCTCATCTGTACCTGAGAAAGTGGTAGCCAATACTGTCATATTTTCTGCGGGTCCTCTAAGTCTGTCGTAGACCTCATCCATCGTATGTTTCCATTTAGAAGGCATTCCTTTCATTATCGGATGTTCGGCTTCTCTTACGATAACAATGCCCTCTTGCTGAGCTCCATGACTGCCACCCGGCCCTGCGATAGTATCTCTGACCAATACATTGTCAGTATTATAGTATACGTAGGGGCCACTGTCTTCATTTCTGCCACCCCAGCCGCCTAAACCGGTCATTTTGTTAAACTCTGCCCAATTGTCCCATGAGTTATTAGCTGCATGCACGGTTATAAAACCACCTCCATTGGCTACAAAATCTTCAAGATTCTTCTTTGTTTGTTCCGGTAAGTCTGCGGCCTTCCAGCCAAAATTTGAAATAACGAGGTCAAAATCAGAGAAATTAGGACTGAAAGTAGAGTCCATTTGAGGCTCAGACAGTGATATATACTCTTTGTCATCAAGCGTATATTGCAGATAGTTTTCCATGAGTTGGGTACTATCCATACCGCTATGTGGCCCCAACCATATGTACTGAGTCCTGGCTATCTCTACAGTAAATAAGTCTGTTTTTTCGAGATAGTCTTTAATCATCGCCGTGGTTTTGGGCCAAATGCCATGATTACTTTGACCATCAATAATAAGTACCTTTAGTTTACTGGTTTCTTTCGCAGTAGAACAAGATGTAATTGTCAAACTCAAAAGAATGATTAAAGAGAATAGAGCAGATGAATTAATCAATAATTTTCGCATAGGGTATATTTTATTTGAATCTCATATAAAGATAACTAAGCTATAAGCCGAGCCAAAGAAATCTCAATTAATTAAGAATTCGATCCCAGTAGCTGCCTAAATGGTTTATGGAATTTATTTGTGATATAAATATGAAAAGAAGCCTTAGTGCAGGATTCTTTCTGTTTCTAAGCAAAACGGTGAAACCAATGGCAAGGCCCGGGGTAAATATTCAGAGTCAATAAATCATCGAAAATCTGGGGTGTTGAACAAGTTCAACTTTATTCTAAAATTACTTTATAACCTTTGCACAAGACAAACAACAAAGGACAACAATGAAATTAAAAACTTGTGTGAAATTATGTGCTATTGTATTCTTAGCCTGCACGTGTAATACGCTCAAAGCACAAAACCCATTTGATATTTCGCTTGCTCAAGCCAACGAAATTATTCTAAAAGCAAAGGAAAACGCCGAAGCTTCTAACGTACTGGTAAATATTGCTGTAGTAGACGCAGGTGCAAACCTAAAAGCATTCATGCGAATGGATGATTCTTATTTGGGTAGTATTGATGTTGCCATTAAAAAAGCAAAAACAGCAAGGTATTTCAATACAGATACTGGTGAATTAGGTGAATTGACCCAGCCTGGGGGTTTCATTTACAATATTGAGCATTCAAATGGCGGCTTAATGACTTTTCCCGGAGGTATTCCTATAAAGAATAAGGACGGTATAATTATAGGAGCAATTGGTGTTAGCGGAGGTACAATTGAGCAAGATCGAGCTATAGCAACAGCCGGAGCCAACGCAATTCTAAATTAGATTATTGACCCAACATTAAATGATGAAAATAATGAATTCTATTAAGGCCTGCCTTTTAATTATCCTTTCAGTGGTTTCAGTTACTTGCTTTTCTCAGGTTTCTGATGAACTTATGCTTTACCGAAAAGATGTAAAAGATATTTCTGCTAATAATACGGTTACCATTACCAGCTATGAAAAAGGCGGTTCTCATTACGTATATGCAGGTGGGTTCGGAAGTGTAGATGTGTTTAAATTGGAAAGTGACGGCAAACTAAGCCCGATCAGTCAGCATGACCTTTACATGAAAAAAGGACCGGCAAGAGGAATGGTTGCTGATAATATTGAGGGCACCGACTTTTTGTTTATTGCCAACAAGCATGGTAATGTAATTGAGACTTTTAAAATCGAAGAAAACGGCTCTATCACTCGTGTGTCTATTGTGGAAGACACCGATGAAACGCACCTGGGCACGGCTATTACACTTCAGGTTATTCACATGAAAAAGTCATCTTACCTATTTATTGGTGGCTTAGAAGAGACTCCAGGCTTAAGTAGTTTTAAGATTGAGCGTGATGGTAAGCTTACACATGTCATGTCCATAAAAGATGATGATCAACTATTTACAGATGGTATCATTGGCATGTTTGTTCACCGAATAGAAGGCAAAACCTACCTTTATACAAGTGGTTTTCAAGACAATGGGGTTAGTAGTTTTGGAATCAATGATGATGGTACATTTTATAATGTAAATAACATTGCCGATAACAAAACTGATAGGTTTTTAACCGGAGCGTATCCGGTTACCGGCACCAAATTGGGTAACAATCATTACGTAATTGTTGGTCACAGACATCACAAGTACTATGAGCGGAACGGATTTATAAAAAATCCAAACTTTTTTTACCATGGTGATGGTGTAAGCGTTTTTAAAGTTGACAATAAAGGTGCCTTAGCTCCTCACTATGTTTTAAAGGACAACGAAAACACGAAACTCCAAGGTCAAACAAGAATAGAAGTCGTTTCAAGTAATGGGGAGGAAGCTATTTTGGCTGTAGGAACACGAGATGATGCGAGTATTCAGCTTTGTAAATTGAGTAAGGATGGTATTTTAAGCCCAATCAATTACCTGGAAACTGGCTTTTCAATTTATTATGGTCTCAATGCACTTAAAATTGGAAAGGAAAACTATCTAATTGCCGGATCCAACAGTTTTGATTTAAAAAAGATAGTCACTTATAAAGTGGCTCCGTCGATAGATCGACAAGGAAAGGTGCTAAGGCATATAGTAAATTTGAAGTATAAGGAAGAGGCTACCGAGCAACAAATTAGAGAGGCTGAGCAAGCATTTGTTAACCTGAAAGCTGAAATACCGGAGATAGTTGATTTGGAATGGGGGATAAATGATAGTGAGGAAGGAGCGAGCAAAGGTTTCACGCACACATTTACACTGACATTCAATAATGAGCACGGCAGAGAAATCTACTTGTTTCATAAGTCTCATTTAGCTTTGGTAAGTAAAGTAGGTCCAATTATCGGTGATGTTTTGGTGATGGATTATTGGACTAACGAGTAAAATGAGCGTCACTATCTTCAAATTCTAGCCTAAGGGCTTATAACAATTTACTTTCTCATTGTTTCGATTAGCAGGATTGTGCAAATGATTTCATTGGCCGCGTGGAAACTTAGTGATGCAAATCATCTCAAATTGATTTATAAATGAAGAAATTAATTCTATTTTTCCTGATACTTCTTCCATCGATTGCACGAGCTCAGGAAACGGTTAATGTCGAGACGGAGATTGGAACTAATAATGGAATTGACCCTTTTGTTTCATTTGTTTCAATTGCTGCATCCAACGTTTCAGGAGGGATAAATCAATCTAGTAAGTATGCCGGGCAGCTCTATGCAGGACTTAATTTTGATTTGGAAAAGATGCTTGGTTGGAACGGAACCCGGGCAAAGATTTCAATGATTAACCGTCATGGCAGAGGGCTTTCCAATGAAGTGGGTTCTGTTTTTGAGCCTTTGAATGTTGTTGGTGGCCAAAGCACATTTTTGTACGACATAAGTATGGAAAAAGACATTGGGAAACATGTTTCTTTAAAAGCGGGTCGCACCACCGCGGCCGATGATTTTTCGGCATCTTCTTTATATTACTATGCCCTCAGTAATACGGTTAATGGCTTGATAAGAACGCTTTTATTAGATGGTTTAATGACAACATTTCCTTTTCCTACCTGGGGGACGAGGCTAAAATATAAACCTAATGTCAATCATCAATTCCAATTAGGAGCTTATCAATTGGGTAAAGGTGTATTTGACGAAACAAAACATGGTTTAGACTTTTCGTTTAGAAAATCAGATGATTTATCTCTGTTTTTTCAATACGATTGGTTTGGAGAAATAGCAAACAGAGATGCACGGGTTTATTTGGGAACGCATCAGGCCATTGGAAGCTTCGTGAATTTTGATTCCGACTTTCAATCAAATCACTTTAGGCGTTATTATGGGCATGTTGATATGGAAATAATTGAAGGACTGAGGTCATTCATGACAATGGCTTATTCAAGTCAAGGAGAGATTGCCAAGCTTCCTTTTCAAAGCAGTTTGGGTCTCAATTGGCAAGGCTTCTTTCAGTCAAGACCTGAGGATAGAATGCTATTCTTTACTACTATCGGTAGTTTTAGTGAGGAGTGGGCTACTTTACAGAATAAAGATCTCACCTCAGAAATAGTCATGGAGTTAGGCTATCGATTTCAAATTGCCAATCATTTCGCCTTGCAGTCCTCAGTTCAATATGATATTCGTCCCGGAGGTTCCGGCATGATTGCTAATGCGGTAATTCCAGGTGTTTTGCTAGAAGCTAGTTTATAGCGTTTTCAATATTTAAAGTTTGCCTTTTTCATAATTTGAAAGCAAGTATTTTAACAGGCAACTTCTGGAGAAAACGGTTTAATTATTGATGAATTCTGATTTTTTAAGACATAAAACTTTTAACACATTGAGCGATTTAAAAAACAAAAAAGCCATCATAACTGATGGTGGAAGAGGCTTGGGGAAAGCCACGGCAATTGCATTCGCTAAAGAAGGGATTGATGTAGCCATCACTGGAAGAAATGAGAAAGTCCTAAAAGAAACCGTTGCAGAGTTAGAGACTTACGGAGTAACTGCTATTTACTCAGTTTTTGATGTGGGCAATTACGAAGAAGTGAAAAACAGTATAGCCTCTATTCTAAAGACACTAGGTTCTGTAGATATTTTGGTAAACAATGCAGGAATAGCCGCAGTGGGATCTTTTAATGAAATGGAAGTAAGCCAATGGGAGCAAACCATCCAGACTAATCTAATGGGAATGTATTATGTTACCAAAGCGGTCTTACCCCATTTATTGAGTCAAAACAGTGGAGATATTATCAATGTTTCATCTACTGCCGGGCTCAATGGAAATCCGAATGCTTCAGCGTATTCGGCCTCGAAATTTGCGGTTATTGGCATGTCAGAATCGCTGATGAAAGAGGTGCGTAAAAATAACATCAGGGTAATTACACTCACTCCAAGCACTATCGAAACAGATATGACCATAGAGCTTGGCTTTGCAAGCAAAGATTCTCAGGAAACCGTTTTACAGGCTGAAGATTTTGCAGACTTAATAGTTGCAGGGTTAAAACTGCCACGAAGAGCCATGTTGAAAAGTGCCGCCTTATGGTCTACTAATCCTTAGCATACGATATACTACGATAATTAGAAATTTACGGGATAATTTCGAGTGCTTTTTGGTGATTATTACTTATCAGACGGGAAAAACACTGAGGTATTATTTAAAGCGGGCTGAATGCCCATACGGCCCCAAAAAACAGCGGTTATCACCACAACTTTGCTGGCTTTATGAAGTCTTCTAAAGCGGCATACATATTCAGTTTTAGGTTTCTAAGGCTTGTTTTGAGCATATAATTGGAGTTTGGCCATCAAATCTCATAATTTCCTGATTTAGAGGAATTCTTCTGTAGTTATTTTGTTTGCTATCTTTTAAGAGTTACATCTTAAAAAGGAATTGTAAATTTGTATTGTGAGAAAGATTCGGGATTTCTTTAATGTTATTTTCCTTTCGGCTGTCTATTGCTATGCATTAGGAAGTTTGAGTTTTTCGCATATAAAACCTATATCAGATAACACTGAAAAAGGAGCTCACTTTACATCTGTTTCTACTGACCTTTTCTCCGGGATAGTACATTCAGAAAGAATTTTTTCTCCTTCCAGAAATTATTCAGATCCTTCGTTTAAAACGCATCTGGGTGGTCCATGGACCTTGGAGAAAAACCAGAAGGCAGCCTTTATTAGCCAATACTCTCAGTATGTTAGCTTTTCAAAGAATCTGCGAATTCGGCATAGAAAAGCTGATATCATCTTTCCCTTTCATTATTTCTGGTAGTCCAAATTTTAAGTAATTATCTGCCTTTAGGCAAACTGTAAAACATTTTTGGGAGAGGCTCCTGCTGCTCCCTGTACATCATATTAATACTTAAATAATGGACTTAGATATAGGAACCATTTTACTAGGCATACTCTGTGCAGCCATCTGTATAGTGCCATTCGTCTTAATGGGACGG
>JANSYO010000199.1 GCA_024742395.1 Cytophagales bacterium | reverse complement strand
CCGGTAAGGTCATCACCGCTTTCTTCATCAGGGTTTAGTTTGGCGATATCAACTCTTCCTTTGTTTCGTTTTATTTTTTCCATAAAAACATAGACCCCCTCATAATTATTATTAAGGTAGAGTTCTACATATTTGGTTCTACTGGCGTATAGTCCCATTTCTCTTCCAATTCTCATGGACAAGACATTGTGAATTAAACTCTTCTCATTATAAGAGGCGAAGAGTATCCAGTCACTTTCACTTGGCCAGCCAAAAAGTGAGGTGTCAACTTCTATGCCCTCTGGAGTCCAGGTTTCTAATCCGTATGGTTTTTTTGGAAAACTCTGTGAAGAAGAACCTCTGTATTCAATTCCTATATAGCCAGAGAAGGCGGGTTTATCTCCTATTTTATTTGTGGCTCCTTCACCATTATCAATTATTTCCATTGTGGCTTTTATCTTAGGCTCGTCTACTATTCCTGTGCCGTTTGTATTGATTAAGATAATAGGTAAAGAAGAAGATTGGGCAAAGGCCAGATGGGCAAATAAAAACAGAAATAAAGTCTTTTTCATAGCAGGGTTTTGGCTTGACAAGATACAAAAGAAACGGCTATCCTTTTCAGGGATAGCCGCTTGCAAACAAAATTAAGATCTATTATCTAAGGTCTCTTCTTCCAAAGTCAGACTCTTTAATATTGAATGTTTCTATAATGTCATTATACGATTTCGAAGCCATTCTTCCAGAACTTAAGAATTCAGCGGGAACAACCACAACTCTGAATATTTGCTCATTCAAATAAACCGGATCTAAAGAGGCAAAGTTTGTAATGGTACCGTCAAGAAAAACTGAAACATCCTGATCTGTAAAATCAAAATTATAGGTAAGTATCCCTTGATTTAAGTACGCTGATTGTGGAAGTGGTCTCCAGATTTCGGTACCATCATCTGCTACATCCCATCTGATGTATACTAAGGGCACATCTGCCGGAAAAACTTCAAAACCGTAAGGTTCTACAATTTGAAAACCATTGGCCGGTGTAAAATCAACAACCATTTCAAAGGCAGACGCATAAACCAGTCCCCCATCCTGTCCCGGAGGGCCTTGTGGACCTTGCGGGCCATCAAAACCTGCTGGGCCTCTGCAAGAGGTAAAACCAATGACTAAAACTGAGAATATAAAAAGTAGCTTTTTCATAGCGTAAAAAAATTAAGTGTTAAATCTGATTATGACTTTTAGATGTATGATTAATAAAAAAGGTTGTTCCGTGTAAAAGAAAAGCCACTAAAAATAGTGGCTTTAAGATTCTGTTAACAATTCCAAGCTCTAAACTTTATTTGGCAAAGGCCACTGCCCTCATTTCACGAATGACTGTTACTTTAATCTGTCCCGGGTATTGCATCTCTTTTTCAATTTTTTGAGAGATATTAAATGACAACATACTTGCCTTCTCATCATTTACATTCTCTGCATCTACTATTACCCTGAGTTCTCTGCCGGCTTGTATTGCATAGCATTTCTCAACCCCATCAAAATTAAGGGCTAAATCTTCCAGATCCTGGAGTCTCTGAACGTAAGAGTTCATCATTTCTCTTCGTGCACCTGGTCTGGAGCCACTGATGGCATCACAAACCTGTATAACAGGAGAGATCATAGCCGTCATTTCTATCTCATCATGGTGTGCACCTATAGCGTTACACACTTCAGGATGCTCTTTGTATTTCTTGGCAAGCTCCATACCCAGGATAGCGTGAGGCAGGTCTGACTCTTCCTGATAGACCTTCCCGATATCATGCAACAAGCCTGCACGCTTGGCGAGCTTAACGTTGAAGCCCATTTCTGCCGCCATTGTAGCACACAGTTTTGCTACTTCTCTTGAGTGCTGCAGCAAGTTTTGACCGTAAGAAGATCTGAATCTCATTCTTCCTACCATCTTAATTAATTCAGGATGCAGACCATGAATTCCTAAATCAAGAACCGTTCTTTCACCTATTTCGATAATCTCGTTGTCGATTTCTTTTCTGGTTTTATTCACCACTTCTTCGATACGAGCCGGGTGGATTCTACCATCTTGAACCAATCTGTGAAGAGACAATCTGGTCACCTCTCTTCTTACAGGATCAAAACTTGAGATCACAATAGCTTCAGGAGTATCATCCACAATAATCTCTGCACCGGTAGCGGCTTCTAAGGCTCTGATGTTTCTTCCTTCTCTACCAATGATCTTTCCTTTAATCTCATCACTTTCAATATTGAAAACAGACACGCAGTTTTCAATGGCTTGCTCGGCAGCTGTTCTTTGAATAGTTTGGATCACAATTTTCTTGGCCT
>JANSYO010000005.1 GCA_024742395.1 Cytophagales bacterium | reverse complement strand
TTTGGCTCTAACTGCATTTGCTTAAGATAAGTATCAATGTCTTTTTTATTGAAAATAAGTCCCTTGTTAAAAATGTTTACATAAAACTGAGTCTGTTTCGATTTATATGTCAGTATAAATAAACTTGGCAGATTTACTCCAAAAATTGGCAGTCCGAGCCTTTGAGCCACTAAAAGGTAGATTACACACAAGGAAATTGGGTTACCTCTCTTGGTTTCAATTACCTGATTTATTAAGGAATTTGACGGAGAATGAAAGTTTTTAGTATTGGCAGAAAACTTGTGCTTATCAAAAAAGACGTGATTTAGGATATCCACGGCGTCTTTTGGATGAATGTTCTCTCTGAGTTTAAGCCAAGCATCAAAATAGATTTGATTAATTTCTTTTTTTATGGTTTGAAATTCTAAGTCTGGGTATTGATATTTTGCTACCAGCCACATGCCTTCCAGCAGGTCGTGTTGTCTGTTCTCTTTCCAGTCTTGAAGGCCGCCAACAAAATTATCGTATTGCAATTCATGAATAAGATTTTCTAATCTCTTCTGAAGAGGCGAATTAAACGCGTTTTCTTCCCAATGATTCTCCAGAAAAGGAATAACTTCGTCGCCGAGATTTTTGATTTCTTTTTCTACATGATTACTGATTTCCACATCAGTATCATCTAGCAAAGAAACCAGAGCCTTAATTTCATTTGGTGTCATAATCTTGACCTTTATGAAAGGAAAATTAAGAAGAGTTATGAAAACGGCAAACAGAAAGTCAAAACTTTCATATTTTTGCCAAAATATCAAAAAATGAATATTCTTGTCACCGGCGGAGCCGGATTTATTGGTTCTCATACTGTCGTAGAACTTTGCCATGCAGGCCATACCCCTATAATTCTTGATGATTTTAGTAACTCAGAACGCTCTGTTTTGGATGGCCTGAAAAACATCCTGGGATTTGAGGTGAAATTTATAGAAGGGAATTGTAATGACTCTTCTGTTTTAGAGAAGGTTTTTTCTTCTAATAAGATTGATGGTGTCATTCATTTTGCTGCCGCAAAGGCCGTAGGGGAGTCTGTTCAAAACCCATTGAAGTATTATGAACTTAATGTGGGGTCTTTAATCACATTAATAAAGACCATGGAGAAGCACATGGTTGAAAAACTTGTTTTTTCTTCTTCCTGCACTGTGTACGGAGAGCCTGATGTTATTCCCGTTACGGAGCAGACACCAAGAAAGCCGGCCAATTCACCTTATGGCAATACGAAGACTATTGGAGAAGACATTTTAAGAGATGTAGTATTGGCGGGAAATCAGTTTCAATTTATAGCCTTGAGATACTTTAATCCGGTGGGAGCTCATGAAAGTGCTGAAATCGGAGAGCTTCCAAGTGGTGTACCAAGTAATTTGGTGCCATATATCACTCAAACCGCTATTGGAAAGCGTAAGAGTCTAACCATTTTCGGAGATGATTATGATACTGAAGACGGAACCAATATCCGCGACTTTATTCATGTGGTAGATTTAGCAAAAGCTCATGTGGCTGCTTTTGATCATCTTAATGATATCTCAGAACCTTTATATGATATTTTTAATATTGGAACAGGTCTTGGTAATTCTGTCATGGAATTAGTGAATACTTTCGAGAAAGTAAATAATCTAAAACTAAACTACTCAATTGGGCCTCGAAGACCAGGCGACACGGTGAAGATTTATGGTGATGTTTCCAAAGCTAATAAGATTTTAAATTGGCACACAGAAAAAACTTTGGAAGATTCGCTAAGAGATGCCTGGCGTTGGGAGCAAAAACTAGCAAGCAAAAAATGAAAAAAACGATATTAATTACTGGCGGAGCAGGATTTATAGGGAGTCACGTGGTAAGACTATTTGTCAATACTTACCCAGATTGTCAGATTGTAAATTTGGATAAGCTTACTTATGCCGGTAACCTTGAAAATCTAAAAGATATTGAGGATAAGGCGAATTATACCTTTGAGAAAGGCGATATAGTAGATGCCACTTTTATTGATTCTTTGTTTGAGAAGTACAAGTTCGACGGAGTGATTCATCTTGCAGCAGAATCTCATGTAGACAGATCAATTACAGATCCAATGGCTTTTGTGATGACAAATGTAATTGGAACAGTGAACCTGCTGAATGCCGCCAGAGCTACCTGGAAAGACAAGTATGAGGGCAAGCGATTTTACCATGTTTCTACAGATGAGGTTTATGGAGAATTGCATGATCCAAAGGAGTTCTTTGTAGAAGACACTTCTTATGATCCCAGATCGCCGTACTCTGCTTCTAAGGCGAGTTCAGATCACTTTGTAAGAGCTTACAACAGCACCTACGGGTTACCTGTGGTTATTTCGAACTGTTCTAATAACTATGGTCCAAACCATTTTCCTGAAAAGCTTATTCCTTTGATGATCAATAACATCAAGAATAAGAAGCCATTGCCGGTATATGGAAAGGGAGAGAATATTCGTGACTGGTTGTATGTCTTAGACCACGCCAGAGCTATTGATGTCATTTATCATAAGGCAGATGATGGCGAGACATATAACATTGGAGGCAATAATGAATGGACCAACATTGATCTGGTTCATTTAATATGCGATGTTATGGATAAAAAACTGGGACAGCCAGTAGGAGAGTCCAGAAACCTGATTACGTATGTAAAAGACAGGGCGGGGCATGATTTGCGTTATGCAATAGATGCCACCAAGCTGATGAATAAGCTGGGCTGGGAGCCTTCAGTGACGTTTGAGGAGGGATTGGAGAAGACCGTAGACTGGTATCTGAATAATTGGGATTGGATCTCCAATATTACCTCTGGCGACTACCAGAAGTATTATCAGGAAATGTATTCATAAAGAAGAAAAACAAGCCATTAAAGAACAACAAAACTTAAAATGAAAGGAATCATATTAGCCGGAGGATCCGGGACACGTTTGCACCCTTTGACATTGGCAGTCAGTAAGCAGTTAATGCCGGTGTATGACAAGCCGATGATCTATTATCCATTATCTATCTTAATGCTCTCAGGCATCAATGAGATATTGATTATTTCAACTCCACATGATTTACCTCATTTTGAGAAGTTACTTGGAGATGGCTCCCGGATAGGCTGTAAACTGGAATATGCAGAGCAGCCAAGCCCTGATGGTCTGGCACAAGCCTTCATTATCGGCGAAGAATTCATAGGAGATGATAGCGTAGCATTAATTTTAGGGGATAATATATTTTACGGATCAGGTCTAAGTAAATTGCTTCAATCCTGTGCAAACCCGGAAGGGGGGACTGTGTTTGCTTATCCAGTGCATGATCCTGAGAGATACGGAGTGGTGGAATTTGACAAGGACTTCAATGCCCTGTCAATAGAAGAGAAACCGGAGCATCCGAAGAGCAATTATGCTGTGCCAGGTCTATATTTCTATGATAACAGAGTAGTAGAAATTGCCAAGAATATAGAGCCGTCGCCACGGGGTGAACTTGAGATCACAGATGTAAACCGAGTGTATCTGGAGCAAGGCGATTTAAAGGTAGGGGTTATGAACCGCGGAACCGCCTGGTTAGATACAGGTACCTTTGCATCGCTGATGCAGGCAGGGCAGTTCGTTCAGGTAATAGAAGAAAGACAAGGTCTTAAAATAGGCTGTATAGAAGAAGTAGCATACAGAATGGGCTACATAGATGCAGAGCAATTAAAAGAAATAGCCAAACCTCTGGTGAAGTCTGGCTATGGAGAGTATCTAAATAATATTATTAAATAATCGGGGTTTCTCACCAGCCGTCGTCTATTACAACTTTCTTTTTGGCTGCTGGTGCAGGAGCTTTAGCAGTGGAGGTTTTCGAAGCACTTGATGAACCACTATTTGTAGAAGAAACTATTTCTTCATCGCTCTCAATTCTGGAATAAACACGGGTCGTGATTTTCCATTGACCATTCACATTAAGAAGGTTTAGGTAATCAATAATTTTTGAACTCGGATAAATAGTTTCTGTCACAGCTGTTCCGGCAATACCTGAATAGCTCCAGGAAACTATACGAGTCTGTCTGTTCATAACTTGCCCGGGTGTTAATTTAGAAGCAAGGCTCTCTACACTCATTCCTATTACTGAACCATTTTTACCGATGGATCTTTGGACTGCATCTGGAACAAAAGCCCCTTTGAATTGCTCTGCATTCCCGTTGGTTCCACCATCTAAGTAATCGTAAACAGCTTTTAAAAAAGCCTGTTCTTCTGTTTGGGCTGAGGCCTGAAGACCACACAAACCCAGCAAAACCATAATTATTGTATGTTTCATTGTGTTCTCTTTATTTGATTTATTAACGAAAAGTTAAATTAGATTATTCGGGCGTATAAAAAATAAAATCCCTTTTAAATGAGGGCTAAAAGGTTAAATTTGTAATTCGTAAAATTATATAATCTAAACTAAAAATCATCACAATGGGTTTAATGTCGTTTTTTAAGGGAGTAGGTGAAAAACTTTTCCCTTCTGCAGAAAAAGAGCCAGAAGTAAAGGCTCAAGCTTTACTTTCTCACGTTCAAGGTCTGGGTCTACCGTTTAAGAAGCTAAGTATTAAGGTAGTCGATGATGTAGTTACGCTTCAAGGTGAAGTAGCACAACAAGAAGATTCAGAGAAGATTGCGATTGCCGTGGGTAATGTAGAAGGTGTAGCTTCTGTAGACAATCAATTAGAAGTAGCAGAACCTAAGCCTGAAGCACAGTTTCATACTGTTGAGTCTGGTGATTGGTTATCAAAAATTGCAAAGAAATATTATGGCGATGCCAATAAGTATATGGTAATATTTGAAGCTAATAAGCCGATGCTTTCTGATCCTGACAAAATCTATCCTGGTCAGGTTCTAAGAATTCCAGCTATTGATTAATTCACTATTTTAAGTGAAAACAAAAAGAGCCCTTTTAGGGCTCTTTTTTATTTTAAAGACTCTTATAGTTTTTAATAAAGAATTCAAACTCAGATTGTAAAGTAGCAAAATTCTCTTTGAAGTTTGTGAGATCGCCAGTTTTCGCCGGCACTTCTATTGCTTTCACTATTTCGTGAATTCTCATCAAACCAATGGTGCCTGAATTACCTTTTAGTGTATGAAGTTCTTGTTGAATTTTCTTCACATCGTTTTTCTCAAAAGCCGCTAAGGCATTGGCTATTTGCTCTTCAGCTTCGCCTTTAAAATCATCAAAAACACTTAGAAGCATTTCACCACCTACCATTTCTTTTAAGCTACCTATAACACCCATATCGAAGGCAGGAATATCAGTAGAAAGTTCTATTTGCTTGCTAACCTTTTCAACGTGCTTTTTAGCGACTTTTTTCTTTTTAGATGTTTTCTTACCTGTAAGCATTTCATCAATGGCCGAGATCAGAATATTGGCTCTGATAGGTTTTGAAACATAACCGTCAAAACCGCTATTTAAAAACTTCTCCCGATCATTTTGCATCGAATAGGCTGTCATTGCTGTAATGGGTGGCAGCTTTGTTTTGAATTTTTCTCTTAAAATAGCAGTAGTTTCTATTCCATCTAATTCAGGCATTTGAATATCCATTAGAATCATATCAAAGGATGGATCATTGCTGTAGGTTTCAATAGCTTTTTTGCCAGAATCGGCCTGAATTACTATACATCCTGCTCTTTGAAGAATTTCAGAGGCTACTTTTCTGTTTACGCTGTTGTCGTCCACCAATAAAAGTTTTGGGTTTCTATCAGCAAAGAAGTCTGTTAATTTTATCTCGCCATTAGCCTTCTGAGATTTCTGAGGACTAACTTTTGACACTTCTATGTTAATAGTAAACCAGAAGGTGCTTCCTTCACCAAGCACCGAGTTTACACCCATTTCACCTTCCATTTTACGGCAAAGTTCCTGTGAAATTACAAGTCCTAGTCCTGTACCACCAAAAGACTTACTCGTCGAATTATCCAGCTGTTGAAATGCATTAAATAACTTATGCTGGTCTTCTTCTGAAATACCAATTCCTTGATCTTTAACTTCAAACTTCAGTTTTATCTTTTCTTCTTTCTGTTCTACCGTGGTTACTACAATCCTTACTTCGCCATTATCTGTAAATTTAATAGCATTGGAGGTCAAATTGGAGAGGATTTGAAGAATACGAGTTTGGTCTGCGAGAAAGTATTTTGGCAGACCTTTTTCTAAATCAAATTTTATAGAATTGCCTTTTTCAAAAGCTTTCTGGTTAAAAAGAGAAACCAACATGTTTAAGGTATCCTCCAGCTCAAATACCACCGGATGCAATTCCATTTTGCCCGCCTCTATTTTTGATAGATCCAGGATATCATTTAGAATGGTTAATAAGGTTTGCGAAGATTTTCTGATGGTTTCTACGTAGTCCTTTTGTTCAGTTCCCAGTTCTGTTTCATTGAGTACATCAATCATTCCTATAATTCCGTTCATAGGTGTTCTGATTTCATGACTCATATTGGCAAGAAAGCGTTCTTTCACTGCCAGTGAATGTTCAGCTTCCTCTTTGGCTATCTGTAATTCCTGTGCACTTTTTTTGAGCTCTGTGATATCTCTGGCTATCCCTTCCACTTCAAAAGGAATACCTTTTTTGTCTTTTATCATTCTAATATTGAGCATAAAAGACCTTAATTCGCCATTTTTCCTTCTTACCGTAACTTCAAAGTTGGTTATACTTCCGGTTTTTAAAAGTGTCTTTATGTTTGCTGAGCTGTCATTGGCATCTTCAAAAAATTTATCCACCTTGTTGCCCATGACTTCTTCAAGTGAGTAACCTGTATGGCCTTCTACTGAGGGAGAAATCATTGTTACGTTGCCTGCCAGATCGGTTCTGTAATAAATGTCGATAAACGACTCAATGATATTTCTGAATTTGGCTTCACTTTTCTGAATCGCCATGGTAGATGTTTTCTTTACAGTTATGTCTCGGGCAATACCTGAGACTTCTGTAATCTTGCCATTTTCAGAGCTTAAAATAGGATTCAGATAGAATTCATACCAATCTCCTTTTG
Source organism: Cytophagales bacterium (assembly GCA_024742395.1). Taxonomy (GTDB): domain Bacteria; phylum Bacteroidota; class Bacteroidia; order Cytophagales; family Spirosomataceae; genus Jiulongibacter. The sequence continues at coordinate 114,772 of JANSYO010000005.1, read as the reverse complement.
CCCCCCAGTGCATTTCAAAGTATTGTGGTTCTCCCTGAAAAGCCAGGTTATACTTTTCTCTCAACAGTGGTCTGTCATCTTCTGAGATGAGTTTCCATCCGTATTTCTCCAAGGAAACATTCATTACCGGAGCTTCCCCGAGATTTTCCTTAATTAGTTTTGCATAATTCTTATTGAAGGAGCTAAGGTGTCTTTTCTCGTTTACGGTCCAAATCAGGTGAGAGCTACTATCAAATACTGCATTTAATCTGGCCGTTTGCAGAAGTAATTCTTCCTGTGATTTTTTCCTAACCAAGGCAAGAGCTACCTGGCCAGAGACAAAGTTGAGAAGTTCAAGGTTACTATGGCTAAACTTAGTGGCATCAGAATAGGATTTAATTCCAATTACTCCTTTCAGTTGGTTTTCTACTTTTAAGGGTACAATCATCTGTACCTCAGGTAGTTGTTTTCCATAAAGGAAGAGTTTCTCTTTTTTTACCAGCGATTCAAATTCCTTTTTATAAATAAGCAATGGCTTATTTTGAAGAATTGCATATTCCACAATTCCGTTACCTAACTTCCTTCTGTCATCTGCAGGGGTTTCGTAGTATTCATCTACCCGATACGGGAATTCAATCATACCCGCTTCATCATCATATATAGCTACGAAGAAATTATTGGCGTAAATTTTCTTCTGAAGTTCTTCATGAACCTTTTTCAGAAAGTCTTTTAAGTTTTTTGAATTTAAGTTTGCCTGAGCAATAGAATAATAAAGGTTTTGTGCTCGTTCTGCCCGTCTTCGTTGCGTGATATCCCGGAATAGGCAACGGTAATTTATTGGGACTCCCTCTTCAAACCTACAAGTTATTTCGCCTTCAAGATAAACTCTTCTTTGCTCGCTGTTTCTTGTAACCATTTGAAACATAGGAACTTCTATGCCTTTGTTGATCTGATCTAATTTCAGCATTACCGCACTTTTAAATTGCGGATGAAGCAAATCCGGGAATGACATATTGATTACATCTTCAGAAGAATATCCAAATGTTTCTCTAAAAGCCTTATTGACAAACAGAAACTTAAGATCAGGAGAAAGCATCATGACCACCTCAGAGGTATTGTCTATTAAATCTTGTAAAGGGTCAAATTTTAAATACTTCTTTTTATCAGGCATCTTGAAAGGTCATCATCTTTTTAAATCGTCTAAAACTAACAATTAATGGCTATTTTTGACGCTTAATCTATCTAATTATTGATGAGCAAGGTAAGGGCAAAGAAGCATTTGGGGCAGCATTTTTTGAAAGAAGAAGGTATTGCGAAAAGGATAGTGGATTTGCTGGAACCCTCCGGCAATTATAGGAAAGTCCTGGAAATTGGACCAGGTATGGGTATTTTGACTAAATTTCTTCTTAGCAGAGAAGATGTAGACACCTATGTAGTTGAGTTAGATAGAGAATCGGTGGATTACCTTAACGAGAATTATCCTCAACTAAAGGACAGAATATATAGTGAAGATTTTCTTCAAATGTGGCTTGCCAATAAGATGAATTTGGAAGAAAATGAGCAAATAGGTATCATTGGCAACTTTCCGTACAATATTTCCTCTCAGATATTCTTCAAAGTATTACAAGATAAAAATCATGTAAATGAGGTAGTATGTATGCTTCAAAAGGAGGTAGCCAGAAGAATTGCCTCAGGTCCGGGTAGCAGAGAGTATGGCATTCTAAGCGTTTTATTACAAGCCTACTATACTATTGATTATCATTTTACAGTTCCGCCCGGTGCCTTTAATCCACCACCCAAGGTAGATTCAGGCATCATACGATTAGTAAGGAATGAGAATAAGGAGTTAGACTGTGATGAAAGGCGATTTGTTACTGTAGTTAAAACCGCCTTTAATCAACGTAGAAAAAAACTTAGCAACGCCTTAAAGCCCTTGGGAATTGACTTTAAACATCCATTTCTAGATAAAAGAGCTGAGCAGCTGAGTTATCATGAGTTTATTGAATTAACTAAGTTAATTCCTTAGATTTTTAAGTTTCTCGATATCCAGAATTTTGATTTTTCCGGAAGTGATTTCTATGAGTTCTTCATCTTTAAAGTCAGACAAAGTTCTAATGGCAGTCTCCAGAGAGGTACCGGCTACATTTGAAATATCTTCTCTACTGATTTTAACACCTTTTTTTGCTTCATTTTCATCTATATGAGCAAAGAACTTAATTAAAGCTTCTGAAACTCTTTTTCTGACAGAGTTATAAGCAAGCTTAATAAGTTGATCTTCATTTTCTCTTATTTCTTTAGAGAGAATACCAATGAATTTCTTAGAAACCTGTTTGTTCTTGTATAACAGATCATTAAAATCTGACTTTGGAATTAATGATACTTCACAATCTTCCATGGCTGCTGAAGACTCCATATAGGGGCTGTCGGTCATAAGATTAGCATAACCAAAATAATCGCCTTCTGAATAGAGGTTAATAATCAGTTCTTTGCCGTCTTCATTGGTTTTATAAGTCTTAACCCTTCCTTTCTCTATGTAAAACAGGTACAAAGGGAAATTTCCTTCATTGTATATTTCAGACTTCTTTTTATAGTTTCTTACTTCTCTGTTTATTTTAAGTTTTTTTAGATCTTCCTCACCTCCAATATCTTTCACCAATTGCTCCAAACCATTCATGTTTTGGTATTTCTTATTGATGAGATCCTGTTTTTTAAACCTGCTTTCAATGGCGTTTAGAAGCTCTACATCTTCAAAAGGTTTCGTTATATAGTCATCTGCACCCATTTCCATACCTTTTCTATAATCTCCGCGGTCTGCTTTGGCGGTTAGAAAAATAAAGGGGATACCCTCGGTTTGTGGGTTTTTAGAAAGTAGATGAAGAACACCGTAGCCATCAAGCACCGGCATCATTATATCACAAATGATCAGATCCGGGATTTCTTTGATGGCTATTTCTACTCCGGCTTTTCCATTTTCTGCTACCAGCATTTTGTAGCCATCAAGTTCTAAAATCTCAGCAGTGTTTTCTCTGATTTCAGGGTTGTCTTCAATAAGAAGTATTGTTTTCATCGTCGGTATTTTAAAGGGATTTAAATGTACGAATTTGGAAGGGTAACTGTGAACTTAGAGCCTTTGTTTACTTCAGATTCACAAATAACATCTCCTTTTAGAAGTAGGGCATACTGCTTTACAATAGATAGGCCAAGTCCTGTACCTTGAATTTGGCCAGCATTTTCAGCTCTGAAGAACCTTGTAAAAAGATTGTCTTGGTCTTCTGCAGGAATACCTATTCCTTGATCTTCAATCGTAATTTTTACTGTCTCATCAATAGTAGAAAGGGAAATTGTTATCAAAGAATTGACCTCTGAAAACTTAATGGCATTGGATAAAATATTCAGAACTATATGTCTTAGTAATTTTGGGTCCTGGGTTATGTGTAACTCTTTTAATCCCTTATGACTTAGTTTTATTTGCTGACCACTTTTTAAAATAGGGTTTACTTCAGCAATCATATCGTTAAGGTATTCAATCAAGTTAAACTCATGAGCATTTACCATAACTTTACCTTCTTCTAATTTATTTACCGAAAGCACATCATCCATTATTTCAGTTAGGTTTCTAATGGACTTCTTAATGCGATCTACATGCCTGCCCATTTTTTCTTTTTCATTTCTTTCGGAGTACTTTTCTACCAGAGAGAGGGAAGATAGGGCAGTTGCTAAAGGGGTTCTAAATTCATGTGAGGCTGTAGAAATGAACTTAGATTTGAGTTGGTTTAGCTCTCTTTCTTTTTTTAAAGATTGATCAAGCTGCTTTTTTGTATCCTCCAGATTGGCAATGGCCTCCTTAAGTATTAAGGTTCTGTCGTCTACTTCCTTTTCGAGTTGATGCTGATAGTTTTTGGCTTGCTGTTCTGCCCTTTTTCTTTCAGAAATATCAAGAACAAAAGCCACCACCATTTCTTGATTATCTAAAATGCAAGGGCTAAGACTCACTTCGACAGGAAACTCTGAACCGTCTTTTTTTTGAGCATATAAATCCAAACCGGCACCCATTGATCTCGGTTTTTTCTTAGTATGATATTTTTTTACGTGCCCGGTATGTGAACCATGAAATCTACTGGGAATCAGCGTTTCGATCCTCTTATTCTTAAGCTCTGGTAAACTGTAGCCAAATAGCTTAGCAGCTGCAGGGTTTAAGCGTACAATTTCCCCCTTATTGTCTGTAATGACAATGGCTTCAGTGGCATATTCAAATATTGTTTCGAATTGGTTGGTTTGGGTCATGTTTAAATACAATCAACTGCAAATTGGGTTTCAAGAAGCAACGAAAGTATGACTTTCATCACAAAAGAACGTGAAAGAGGTCTTCCTTTCTTCTTTGTTTCTCAATGATGACAAACCTCATATTTCTTGCTGTAAATAATTCACTTCTTTGCTCGGTCATTAAGATATGGATATATACTTGAAAGATTCTAAATCAATATTGGTAAGCGGTAGAGTGAGTGTTTCTCTTTTAAGAGAAAGCTTCGCTGTTCTTTTTCCATTTTTGGAATTGGAACTGATGATAAATAAAAGGTCTGTTAGCAACTCAGACAAGAAGCTGGCAGAGCTTTCTAAGAATAAAATTATAGTAGATTTCGAAATTACACCTGAAATGAGTGTAGAAGAGCTGGAGAATGAATTCGAGAAACAGTTCGGCATAGAAGTTATTATTTTCAGACGCGTTGGAGCTTCTTTGGTTAGAACCAGTTTTACCAAGAATTGGTCATTGCAACATCAGAATAATAAGGGAGGTGAAATTCTTAATGATTTTGGTTTAGTGAAATAAGGCAGAATGTTTAATTTCATTCTATGAATCAAAATGTAGGGAAATACCTAATCATTGGAGGTTTGGGCATCTTCTTGGTGGGAATATTAATTTATTTTTTCTGGAATAAACTGACTTGGCTGGGAAGGCTACCCGGTGATATTCGGATTGAGAAAGGTCAAACCAAAATCTACTTTCCGGTAGTCACTATGATTGTAGTAAGCCTGGTTCTAAACCTTTTAATCTATCTGGCAAAAAGGCTCTTCTAGCTATTCGTAAGTAAGTTTACTCATATAAAATACATCTTTGCTATAGACATTAGAGTGCTGTCTTATAGTTTGTATTCCGTAAGCAATAAAGCTATGAGCGTACCATGAGGAAAGTTCACTTTGATAGGTGTCTATGATGTTTTCATTTTTGCTCTGCAAGTCCAGTGGAATTTCCTCTAAGGTTTGTGAACTACCATCCACAATGGTGGTTTTAATAATGCCTTCATCTGGGTACGCCACCACAAAAGCTCCATTTTGAGCAGCGGTTAGCTGAACCTTATGATCAAGGGTTCTGCTTTGAAGATCGTTCAGGCTGATGCTGTTATCCCAATCTAATTTACCTTCATTGTTAAAGTGTAAGATTAATGCATGGGTATATCGGAAATTATTGAAGGTATAATAGTTATTGGCTCCCCACCTGTAATTACGCCCTACAGGATACATGTTAGAGGTGTAATTTTTATATTCAGGATAGAAAACTTCTGCCAGCATGGTCATACCTTGATCATTTCCAATGGGTTCTTGAATAAGCAAACGCTGACGTAGTTTAAAGTCTTTACCTTTCAAGTTTTTCTTTTTTATGCGGCTGCTTACTCGGTTTCTTCTTTTCTCAGGCATATAGCTTAAGAAATTGTTTAGATCTACAAAATCGTAATAATGTGTTTCCTCTTCTTTTGTGAGCGAATGAGTATAGAACCCAACTGAATAGTCAGAGCAATTATCAGCGTAATTGCCGGTTAATACATAATCACCATTAGGTATTTTTATGACTTTACCATTGAGCGGAAGTTTATTCTTTTCTCCCAGCGTTTGTTTACCGATGATCTTTCCCTCATAGTCATATACTTTTAGCAAAAGTTTGCAGTTTCGGGAGTTTTTGAGCAAAACATAGACCAGGCCTTCCTGCTCATTTATTTCGATATTGTTAAGCTTGATGTTATTAGAATGAATTTCAGGCAGTACCTTTCCTGACTGAGCAAAAAGATTTATCATCTCTACAACAGGCCTGTCATTGTATCTTCCTCCAATAAGTATTTTACTTTTTATAACCTTAAAAAGGTCAATGTCCATAGCGGTCAGGAGCTTGGTTTCAGTAACTACGTAGTCACCCGTTATAACATCAAGCCTGAGTATATTTATATTTTTAGTATCCTCTTCTCTATAAAGACAATAAAGGTGGTTTTCCGTTTCAAAGTATTTGAGCATTCTAAAAAGAAAGCCCGGTTCATAGCTGGTTCGCCACTGCTCAGTTAGATCCGTGTCAAATTTTATAAAACTTACTGTAAGGTCTCTGCCAAAATTGTTTGATCGACTATTAACTAAAACTACCCCTTTGTCTTTATAAGTGACTACATTAAATTCGTCGTTTTCATTAGGATTAAGCTCAATAGTCACACGCTTGTCTGTAGATAACTGCCCAAAAGATTGTGTAGCACAAAGCATTAAAAGAAGCAGAGGAGCACTTATTCTTTTAAATAGGAAAGCAAAGCTAAATTTAGTCTTCTTAAAAGGCATTCAATGGTTTATTTATTACCGAGCTTTATTAACTCCAAATTAGTTATTTTTTTGTTGTCAACATGAATTTTCATCACATGTCTTCTCTGATGAAATCCTTGTTTCCCTGCTGCTCCCGGATTTAGAAATACTATGTTATTTTCCCTGTCTTTTACTACCGCCTCTTTGTGAGAATGCCCACAAATGATGACGTTAATACTTTCAGTGTTTAGAATATCGCGAACGATCTTGTTGTATTTCGGGGGTTTCGCAGCAATATGTATAAGTAAAAAACGAAGCCCTTCAAGCTCTATTATTTCTTTTTCAGGTAATTTCCACTGCATTTCCTGGGAGTCAATATTACCATATACGGCTTTGGTAGCTTTGAAGGCTTTTAATTGACTAAGGATTTCTTCAGCACCAATATCGCCGAGATGCCAAATCTCATCGCAATCCTCAAACTTTTCAAAGACAAGAGGGTCTAAATAACCGTGAGTATCAGCGATTAAACCAATTACTGGCATCAGTATTTTACCTTTATGCCATGATAGGTCTCTTGCTCCTGATAGTCTTTTCGAAGAGGGTGTCCATGCCAGTCAGCGGGTAGCAATATCCTTCTTAAATCCGGGTGGCTACTGAAAGTGATACCCACCAAGTCAAATGCCTCTCTTTCATGCCATTCAGCTGTTTTCCAGACAGAAGAAACAGACTGAATCTCAGGAAGGTTTTCTTCAGAACCACGATCCAAAACCACTTTTACTATAAATGATTTCTCAAAGGGAATGGAACTCAAATGATACCACACTTCCAATGTTCCTTTTTCCGGGCCATTGTCTACGGCTGTAATACAATTAAGGAAGTCAAAATAAAGACTGTCATTTTCATAAAGGAACGTACAGACATTATGTAGTGAATTCGGCTCAATTTCAATAAATGGCTGGATGGCCTCAGCATTAATTTCTTTTATCACTGACTCACCAAACTGAGTAGTGATTTTATTAAGTATTTCCTGAAATGAGCTAAAGTCCATTAGTTTGTCTGTGCTAATAAATATAAAACAGCCATTCTTACTGCTACTCCATTTTGTACTTGTTCCAGAATAATGGATTGAGAGGAGTCAGCTGCGTCACTACTTAATTCAACCCCACGATTTATAGGTCCCGGATGCATCAGTACAATTTCCTTATCTAGTTCATCTAGCATGGCTTTGTTAATGCCAAAATACAAAGAATACTCTCTCAAAGAAGGAAAGTACTTAATTTGCTGACGTTCTAGCTGTATTCTCAGAACATTAGCTATATCACACCAGGCTAATGCCTCTTTTACATTATGCCCTACCTTCACGCCTAATTTAGGGAGGTGTTTTGGAATTAATGTACTTGGTCCGCAAACCATCACTTCAGCTCCTAATTTCTGCAAGCAAAAGATATTGGAAAGAGCCACTCTGGAATGAAGAATGTCTCCAATTATTGCCACCTTTTTGCCAGTCAGATCACCCACTTTTTCTTGCATAGAATAGGCATCAAGTAAGGCCTGTGTAGGATGTTCGTGAGTGCCATCTCCTGCATTAACAATATTGGCCTTTATATTTCTTGCCAGAAAGTCTGGAGCTCCCGGGCTACTATGTCTCATCACCACCATATCCACTTTCATAGATAGGATGTTATTGACGGTGTCAAGTAGTGTTTCTCCTTTTTTGACAGAACTAGAAGCAGATGAAAAGTTGATTACATCAGCAGAAAGCCTTTTTTCTGCCAATTCAAAAGATAGGCGTGTTCGGGTAGAATTCTCAAAAAAGACATTCGCAATGGTAATATCTCTGAGAGAGGGAACCTTCTTAATAGGTCTGTTTATAACCTCTTTAAATTCTTTAGCTGTCTCCAGAATTAGATGAATATCTGAAGTCTGGAGGTGCTTGATGCCCAGTAAATGCCGAGTGCTTAGTGATTGCATCAGGAATTGAAAAGTTTTGCAAATTTAATCTAAATCAGTCATTAAGGGCTATAAACTTATGATTAGTTTACGTAGTATTCCATCATCTTGTTGAAAACGAACGATTTAGTACCAAATACTTTGGCGTCATCCCCTAAGGGGGATATTACTACATCCAGATTGGTTTTGAATGGTGATAGGCAGTACTTATTAATTGACTGCTTGACTGTGGAGACAATAAGGTCTCCGGCATTTTTTAATATACCGTCAATAATAATTGTCTCAGGATTAAAGAGATGAACAGCCATAGAAAGTCCTTTGCCTAGCTCACGACCTACTTCGTAAATTATATCGATCGAGAATTCATCTCCGTTAATTGCTGCCGCAATCACTTCTGACAAGGTGATTTCTGAATCAACATTCGATAAGGCAGTAGCCTGATTATTATTCAGACCTCTTTTTGCTTTTTTTACAATGGTGGAGGCCGAGGCAACTGTTTCTAAGCAGCCAATTTTGCCGCAATTACATAGCTCGCCGTCAGGATAAATCTGTACATGGCCCAGCTCACCCGCAAAACCGGAAGCCCCCTCTACAATGGTACCGTTATGAAGAATCCCTAATCCTACGCCCCAATCCAGATTAACCAAGAGTACATTTTTTTTACTTTTGGCCAGACCGTAATGATGTTCGCCAAGTAATGAAGCTCGGGTATCATTGATATTAAACACAGGGATAGAGTATTTTTTCTCCAGTACATCTGCCAGAGACTTTCCATCTTTATTAAGTTTCAGATGAGAGTGATTTAAACCAGAAGAGGTCTCTACAAGACCTGGTGCCGAAATGCCAATAGCCCATGGAAGATCATTGACTTTGAGCAGCTGATCTACCTCTTTTGATATTTCTTTCAGGTAATGCTCATCTTCCAGGTCAATATCAAAGGTGGTTTTTGTGATGATTTCATTTCTGAGATTGACAAAAATAAAATTGGTTTGATAAAGATTAACATCCAGGATAAAGATGTTCTTTTTCGCTCCGTTTATGTCATAAAAAACAGGCCGCCTACCCGATTTAGTTTTTGCCGCCCCCTTCTCAATAACCCATCCGTTTTGTTGCAAATCAACAAGCATGGCAGTAATTGACGGAACGCTTGTATGTATTTCTTTTGCAAGTTTTGCGATGGAACTACTGCCCTGGTTAAAGAGATGATTGAGTATTTTGGTGTAACTCAACTTCTTTTTTTGGTCAACAAGTGATTGTTGAGAATCAAACAGTGGATCTGTAGGCATTTCTTATAAATTCTTATTAATGAGCACTCAAATCTACATTAGAATTAGAAGATTTTAAGCCTTTAATGAAAAATTTAAGAAAGGTCAGTAGTCTAAGATCGGTTTTAGGGTATGAACACCTCTAGGAACATAAATTTTGCCCTTTTGAAATTTCAATATTTGTTTTTCAGTAGGATTAAATTGAAAAAATTCAATTCCACCAAAAGAGTGGCCAAATGTTAGGTATTGGAATATTGACAAAGCTACGTTTTGACCATCCTTGTCAAAAACAGCAGAGGTAGGCAGTATACCGTCAATCTTCAGGTTTTTTATATTCTCTATGGTTCCATTGAAATTTAGGTGAAGAACCGACAAGGATGATTCTCCTGAATCAAGGTAATGTTCCGGAGGTAAAAAAGAGTGTTCCAGATTATTTACCAATATGTAGTTTCCTGAAGGATGAATATCAAAACTAAAAGGATTATGCCCGACAGGAGCTCTGGAAATAAGGAAATGATTTCCTGCCTCATCATCCAGATTTAGTTTAATGATAAAGACCTCGCCATTGGCTTTATTTTCAAGGTCAAAGGCTTCCTTTTTCTTGTCAAGAACTATGTAATACTTTCCATCAGGGGTGAAAGATCCTTTGGTGATTAATCCTCCTATTTTGACTGTATTGCCAAATTTTTCAAGCCTAATCACCTGGTTGGTGGGGCCATCTCTAACCAATTTTATGACACCGAGATCAGCCTCATCCTGGTTCAGATAAATAAGGTAATCGCCACTGGAGTGCCAGCTTAAATCCACGATTCTACCCGGTGAGAATCCGTTTGGCTTTTTTATAGCTCTTAGTGGCTTTCCGGTTTCATCCAATTCAAAAACCTGAAGTTCCTTTCCATATTCTTCTGATGAAACAGCCAATAGCTTATTCGATGGGCTTAAGGAAATAGCTCTAGGGTTCGTTCCTACCGGAAATCTATACAATGATTTCGGGCTTTTAAGATTTTCTATGTTTACTACAGTAATGTATTTACCTGCAGGAATATCTTCGATAAGGTCTTCATACTTAGTTTGACTGTAACCGGTTTGCCCTTTAGTTTCCAGTACATAGGCCAATTTCTGATTTGAGGTAATAGACAGACTTTTTGCCGAATTCAAAACAGAATTTGATGCATTGTCACTCACTATCTGGCTGGGGTCTCCATAATTTAATGGGAACGAGAGCGTGGAAATGACATCTTTTGAGTCAGGCATCTTTCGCAGATTACCATCTATGATACTGAATGCAGACATGTCTGCGTCTGATAGGAAAACAAGCCCTTTCGCGTCAAACTGAATGTTTTGTGATACAGATGAGAAGCTTACTGCAATAAATAAGAATAAGAAACAGCGTTTTAACATTTTAACTTTCAGCATCATATACTTGAACACGTTCCCAATATTGGGCACAGTTGTCAATGAACTCGTAATGTTTAGGGTCTACCTGATAAGCATCCTGGTCTTCTTTATTGTCAAAGATGAAGGTAATTGAAAAATCATATGTAGTGTCAATAACTTCCCTGCTGGTATTGGCCGGAGTTCCTACAAAAGCCGTTTGGATGAGTTCATTCTCCGCCAACTTCAGTAAACCCTTATGTAAGGCCTCGTGATGCGACTTGTTATCTTTTTCTTTCAACCAAAAATAGACGGTATGGACAAACCCTTTTTGTAACGATGACATATAGTAGATTAAGTTTTGACAAAAATAGCCACTATACTCTAATAAAAAAGGTTTTAGGAGTCTGACTTGTGAATTGTAAATAATTCTAGCACACCAAAGACAAAAGAACTAATGGTACTTCCATGAGTACCGCCATCTACAGGAACAAACTCAACACCAGAAGCATTACGTGCCTTCATTGCAGAAAACGCTCTCTCCGAATTGAGGTAAGGGACGTAGTCATCTGCATTGCCATGATACAGCCGCGTGATGGCAGTGGGTTTCCAGTCGTAGATGTCATTGTCTTTAAGTGCAGCGGCAAGCTCAGGTAAATTTCCTGAATTAAAATCGTCAATAAATGCCTGATTAAGAGATTCATTAAAGCTTATGTCAATGAGGGCATTGTAGCCATCACTTTTGATTCTTGAGGCATAGGGCTCTTTGAAAATATAGTCATAGTCTAGATTCAAATCATAGGCTTTATTGTATGTATCAAGCACCCATAAATAGGATCTATTATTGCTCGCTATTCCTGCACTGGGTTCATTTACGAAATTATTGAAGCTGGCGGTTTTATCGTAAGCTCCTGCTCCACAGACAGAAACCGTCACCGGAAATTCAGAGGCCAAATTGTCTTGTAAATATTTGTGTGTAGCCATGGTGGCGTAACCACCTTCAGAGTAGCCTGCCAATAGAAGGTTACCATTGGTAGGTATATTTTTTTCTTTTAAAAATTCATGCATGGCTCTTAAAAAATCTACATTTGCCACTGCTAGTCCCTCACGGTGCTCATACGGGTGATCGCTGTTTTTGCTCTCACCGTAACCTACGTAATCGGGCATTCCAGATAAAATACCCGTGGAAGCAAAAAAGGAGCCTAATAATACCTCAGACTCACTATTAAAATAGGAGGGAGCATCTTGCTCATTAAATAGGGTGCCATGCTGTAAGCTTGCCATGGCTAAAGGGGTATCGGTTTTATCTGCAGGAATCATCACTGCACCTGAGGCCGTGACATCATTTCCGTACAAATCTTTAGTATGGTATGTTATTTTATACTGGTCAACACCTGACTGTACAAACAATAAAACCTGATCTGCATTTTCACCAAAGCTTTTAGAAATCTCTGCTTTGTACTCTGCTAAACTGTATGAATTTACTAAGTTGTATTCAAGTAGATACTGGTTTCCCTGCTGTTCAATTGATTTGTCCTCACAGCTAAGGAGAATAGTAAAAGAAAAAAGAAAAAGAAATTTAGTTAGTTGTTTCATGCTCAATGCCTCTGAATTTGTCAAGAAGTTCGTTCAAAGTATTAAACTCTTTTTCACTGAGGTTTGACATATTTTTTTGAAATATTTCTATCTCTTTGTTCAATTCATTCACAAAATCAATCCCTTTTTGCGTGATAGTAACGTCGCATGCACGACGGTCATCTGATCGGTATGATCTGCTCACCAATCCTTTATGAAGAAGTTTGTCAACAAGTCGGGAGGCATTTGACATTTTGTCCAACATTCTTTCAATTATCCCATTGATAGTGATGGGTTCAGGAGAATGCCCTTTCAATATCCTTAAAACATTGTATTGCTGAAGCGTAATTCCGTGCTTTTTGAGCATTTTATATTGCTGATCGCACAACCAATTGTTCGTGAACATGACGTTTACAATTGATTTCTCAATGTTATTCCTAAAGGGCTTGGTTTGCTTTATATCTTTCTCTAATGTCATAACTTTGCAAATATATTAATTAATTGTATTAACATTTAATACAAGAACAGATAAATTGGTGTTTTAGTGCCGTTTACCCGTATATGAAATTGACACGCCCTCTTATTTTAGCCTCAGGTTCTCCACGAAGAGCAGAGATTTTGGCCAATGCAGGTTTTACTTTTACAAAGATTGTTAAACCAACAGATGAAAGTTTTCCTCCTTCTATGCCATTGGAGGAGGTGCCGGTTTTCTTGGCTGAACAAAAGCTTTCAGAATTTAAAGAAGATTACAATGATAGCCTGGTGCTCTGTGCCGACACAGTAGTGATTTTGAACGGAGAAATCATGAACAAGCCGGCCAATGCCCAAGAAGCAAAAGGGATGTTGAAAAGCCTTTCGGGTAATAAACATAGTGTAGTAACCGGTGTTGCCATAAAAACAATGGGTTATAAGAGGAGTTTTGCTGATAGTTGCGAAGTCACTTTTGACACTCTTAGCGACGAGGAAATTGATTACTACATAAAGGAATGCAGACCATTTGACAAAGCCGGAGCTTACGGTATTCAGGATTTTATCGGCATGGCAAAAATCCCTAGACTCGAAGGTTCGTATTTTACTGTAATGGGCTTACCCATTCATCTGGTATACCAAGAGCTTAAACAGTTTATTTCATTCTCTCAGGCATAAAATTATCATTGATGCTGGGAATTAATTTCTTTGGTTTCATCTTTACGATCAGATATGAAAAAAGACGAAATGGTCATTTACCTCAATGAGGAAGATGCCAAAGTATATGTAAAAGTACCTAAAGGAATTGAAACCTTGTTTCAATTACAGAATCTTCCCGGCAAGATATTGCAGGAGGCAGTTCATGATAAAGGTTTGCATGATTTTGACCTGGCTGGGCTTCCTGATGGTAATTATTTCGTGATTGTGAATCAGGATGAATTTATCAGATCAAAGAAAATTGTGATTGGCTATCAGCCATAGGGGCCTTTTAAAAACCATTATGTCTGGAGTGTCAAATGCTATGCTTGGAAGATTTCTAAAACTGGTAGTTGCTTTATCTTTTTCTATATGTCTTAGCACTTATGCATCAGAGAAGACTACTTCCAGAGATTCTCTTCATTCGGCTCCTCAGTTTGTCTTAAAAGTTGGTGGTTATTTTAACGCTAATAAGTTCAGAGAGCTCGAAAATACTTTTAGTGGTATTCTTTCTGCCGAAGTTTCGCTTTCCCCTCGAATTAGCCTACAGTCAGGAATTGAAATTCCCGGGAATAACGGTGCTCAGGCCTTTGAAGGTCAGTTCTTTTTAGCAGGGCGATACTATTTTCCCGGTACCAATCTGAATGAAGAAAGGCATACTTTTAACGGTTTATATCTTTCACCCGCCTTTTACTTTTTAGGACAAATAAATCAAGAGGATTATACCAGATATCAGGATTTTAGAAGTCCTTTAGCTGAACAGGCCTATGAGGGGAATTATGGTTTTGGTATAAAAATAGGCAAGCAAATTCATGGTATTTTTGATTATGGCATTTTTGCTGGAGCAGAAAGGTCTGTTTATAAGGTCCAGACTCTTGACAAAGAATACTTTCAGACAGCCATAAGGTCCTATCCACAAATCAATTCTTATGTAAGGTTTCATCTTCCATTGGCTGCTCCGAGGGGCAGATTATATGATAATTTGACGCAAAGCTTTAAGAGTATTGAAAATCCACGTCATTTACTAAAACTGGGTTTAAATGATGTAATGAATTTGTCAGCAAAAGGTCTGTTTTTTAATCCTAATATTGGCTACGAACAAGCACTTGGGAAAAAAGGTCTTTCAATAAACTTACTGCTTCAGGGAAATGTGCATCGATTCAGGCATTTCGACTCGTTCAGTAATAGTACGCCTGTTTTTTCAGAGCAGTCTTACTTGACTCAAACACTCGCTTTTGCCGCAGAAACTCAGCTGCGAGCCTATATTTTAAGACTTCCAAATAAGTATAATTTTGAAAGCGGAAAGTCAGTTTTGGAAGGCTTTTACCTAAATACAGCGTTCTCATTTTTTACTGGTTCCTCTGAGACTAAAAGAGTGTTTTGGGAATTTGTCGACTATACAGGGGCTGCAGCAGGAGCCGGCCTGGGTTTTCAAAAACTTCTGGATGACCAGTTTATTCTGGACGCCCATCTTAACTACACAGAGGGGATGAATCCAAAAACGAATGGAGGAAATAGCGAAGGTCTCACTGGTGGACTTCGATTTTATTGGGTCTGGTAAAGAAATTTCCGTTCTTCATACAACCATTCTGTGCTTATCTGGCACTTTAATAAAAAATGATTTTTTAATGACCGAAGCAGACCTTATCAAAGGATGTTTGGCGAATAGTTCTAAGGCACAACGACAACTCTATAATCAGTATAAAGTGGCGATGTATACCTTGGCCTACAGGCTATGCGGAAATTTTGAGGACGCCGAGGATGTGCTTCAGGAAGCTTTTCTTGATGTTTTTAGAAATCTCAGAAATTTTAACAAACAAAGTACTCTTGGGGCTTGGATAAAGACTATTGTCAGCAGAAAGGCCATTAAGAAATATAGGTGTAAAGTGATCTTTGATGAGCTGGATTCACTTTCTGTAGAAAAGCAGATTTTATGGGAGTCTGATCTTGATCTGGAACTTCTGGATAAAGGCCTAATGGCTCTACCTGAAGGGTTCAGAACCATTATCGTGCTGTATGAAATTGAAGGTTACAGGCACCAGGAAATAGCTAAAATGCTGGGAATTGCAGAAGGTACATCGAAGTCACAGCTATATCATGGTAAAAGAAGATTGAAAACCTGGATTGAGAAGAATCATGGGAAATAGGAAGAGTTTAAAAGAGCATCTCGCCGGTTTAAAGAAGTTTACACCCAATGAAGAGGTTTGGGACCAGCTCAGTAGAAAAATAGAACACGAAAATGAACTTTCATTAAGGCTAAGACAACTTCCTGATTTTGAGCCTGACGAGAGAGTTTGGAACCAACTTGAGACAGATTTAAACAAAACAGGAAAACTGATCTGGTGGAAATGGTCAGTGGCCGCCTCCATTGTATTAATAGGCAGCTTCTTGGTTTTTAGAACAGTGGTTTCTGAACCGGAAATCAGCGTTTCAAAAGAAATAATTTCAGAATTTGAGGTTTTGCCTGAGTCTGATGAAGAAGACAAAGAGTATAACAAAATCATCGCCTTATGTACTCAAAAAGTGGAAGTCTGCCGAGACCCTGAATTCAGGGAGTTAAAAGAGGAATTTGAAGAACTAAAAAACGCCGGAGATCAATTAAGAGAGGTGATGGGGGCGTATAATACAAAAAACCAACTTTTGGAAGAGCTTAAAAAAATTGAAACTCAAAAGTCAGAGCTAATTACACAACTTACACGATACATATGAAATGGCGAACTAAATATACACAACTCTGCCTGATGCTCTTGGTTTCGGCCGCGGTTAGCGGCCAAACCACATTGCATATTCTAACCAAAACCATCAGGAAAGAAGTGCCGTCAAAGTTAATAAAGGAGCTTGTGATAAATTCAGAAAGAGCTGATATAGAGATAGAGGCCTGGGAAAAGGAGGACATAAGCATTGAAGTGAAACTGAGCTCCAAACATCCTGATAAAGCCAGAGCCCAAAGAGAACTGGCAGCGATGCATTTCCTAAATCAAAAAATTGGGAAAGCGTATTACTTAAGGAACTATTTATTGATTCAAAATGGAAGCGAAAAACCAGAGTCAAACTTTGCAGCCAGTTATAAAATTCGCGTACCTGCCAGATTGGCCTTAAGCATAAACAATACTTTTGGCGAAGTTAAGGTAAACGGTGTAAAGAGTAATCTTAAGCTAAAACTCGAATTTTGCCAGTCGTTATTAACAGATTGCCAGTCTGTTATCAATTTGATAAGCTATTTTGGTTCTAATGTTGTAGCAGATCTTATGTATCCATTGATTTTGGATACAGATCATTCAGAATCTATAATCAAGGCTCATAAAGGTAGTTTAGAAGCCAAGGTGGCCAATGGTTCTTTAGTTTACGATTATATTCCTGGAACTCAAACGATTAAAATTGAAGCCAAAGAAGCCAATTTAACGGTAAATGCAGAAGATATTCGCAAGTCTACTGCAGCGATAAAAAGCAGTAATTCAAATTGGAAAATACCCAAAAATAACTCATCGTTTCACTGGAAAGAGTCTGAAGAACATAAAAACTTGTGGGAAAATAAAGGAACCGGCCAGTTGATTATTAATCTTGATTCAGGGAGTTTAACCATACAATAACATGAAAAATCTATTCTTAATTTTGACTCTGTTGCCCGGTTTTATATCAGCCCAGGACAGCACGTATATACAGTACAGCTCAGAAAGTACAGAGGGCTTTGAGCCTGAAAAGCTCGTAGATGAATTTGAAAAGGCTTTTGGGTTGGATAAGGAAGTGAAGTTCAGGGCTAAGGTAGGTCTCAAAAGTTACGACGTCTTTCTACTTAATACTACAAAAGCCCCGGAGATTTCAGGTGAACTGAAGCTTTTTAAACAAAACTCTGTTAAAGCTAATCTTTCATTTACACCCAGGTCATTTCTTTCATTCGGAAATTACCCGCTTTTAGATTTAGAATGGAGGCGTTATTTGAAACATAAAAATGAAGTTGGAAATTTATCTGGGGCGTATGTTTCAATTTCAAAAACCTTTAATTTCGGTGAAGCTAAATCGTTTCCGGATTATTATTGGTCAGGCGGCTCAAGTTCAATTGGTCAGAACAGGTACATTGAGCCATTAAGATCATTTCAGATTGATATTGGACAGCAATATGGTAGTGTTTTAGATGTTGGTCTTCGTCTTGGGTTAAAAAAGGTTCGATTAAATGCTATTGACGAAGCCGGATTAAAATATGCGAGTCAGCAGAGGCCATTCTTGCCCTACATTAGTAGTTATTCCTCCATAAATCTTGGTTTGGATTTACCGAATAGGGAAAGTTCCAGTCAAAAATGTAGTTTTTTGAATTGTCACCAGAAAATTAATCATCTTTTGAAAGTAGATATGTCTGGGATGTTTTATATCGATAAATACACTCAGAATATTCAAACAGACTTAAGTTATGAGCAGAAGTTTGGAAAGCTACCCCTTTCAATCCTTCTGGGAGCCAGGTTTAGTTTAAATAGATTTGAAAGTTTTGACTACATAGGCTATAAAAATATTGATTCAGATTTTGGACAATCAACATTAAGTCTGTACAGTAGTTCTACCTCAAATAAGCTTAACCTTTCTACTCAATTTTATGGTGAGTTGAGGTATTACGTTTTTCAAAAAAGACAAATTGCCCAGGGTAAAATGATTGCTGGACTTCAAGGGCCCTATCTCGGTGTATATTATTCAGTAACACCTATTGATACAAGAATATCAGGCTTTGACAATTTTCAATATCTCCCTTGGAGAAACAGCTCATACGGCCCTCTTTTGGGGTATCAGCGGAAAATCAGCAAAAAGTACTTTATAGATGTGGGCTTGAGATTCCAGGATTCCAGATCTTATAATATTAGTATAGGAAAAGTGGTAATGGCACCTCAGTTTAAATTCGGCTATGCTTTTTAATTTAGATAAAATGATAAGAATCTTAATATTATTCGTTTTGGCTGCCTCTCAGGTATTTGGTCAGGAGTTTGTTGATTCTGTTTCTTATTCAAAAGAGATAGTAACTGATTTTGAAAAGGTGAATCTTGCGGATGAATTTGAACGAGCCTTTGATCAGGATAAAGATGTCAAATTACGTTTCAAGGCGGGATTTTACGATTATGGACCGAGATTCCCCAGCAGTACAAAAGGATTGGAAGCTTCTCTGGAGGTAAAATTGATTGATCATTTTTCCTTTAGAGCGATTTTGAATGAAAAACCAACAACAAGTTATGATGGGTACAGATATCCGAAATGGGGTTTTGAATTAAGGAAATATTTGAAGGGGAAAGGTAAAATGGAAAACCTCTCAGGCACATTTATAGGGATTGGTTATTTAAGAAATAACCAAGAATTACTTTCTTATAAGCACAATGCCACAATTCATAGAGATTTTAATGATAGACCTAATTTTCACGTTTCTCCATATGCTCCAGGAAAAAATGAATTCAAACTATCGCTAGGTCAACAGCTTGGAAATATTCTTGCTTATTCATTTGATTTTGGGTTGAAGCAAGTCAGTAGCACCATTTTAGGTCAAGATAAAATTTTCTTTTCTGTAGATTCTAAAAATCATTATATTCCATTTCTTACAAGTAATACTCTGGTTACAATTGGGGCGGATTGGTCAGTAAAAAGAAATAATTCTGACAAATGTGAATTCTTAAACTGTTATGAAAAAATAACCCATTTATGGAAGGTCGATGTATCAGATGTTTTATATATCGACCCCTTTTTTAGGAATCTGAGTGCTAATAGTGCTTATGAAAGGAAGGTGGGTGACTGGCCTGTTTCTGTTAATACCGCTGCGAATATTAATTATATAGGTTTTAAATTTTTTAAAAGAGGGGGCAAAAGTGTTCCGTTTACGATAAATGATAGCTTTTATTATGAATTGCCAGAATACGAGGAAGAACTAATCTGGAATAACAACTTGGTTATTTCAGGATATTTGACAATTAGATATTACTTTCTTCAAAATAGGGATATAGTAAAAGGAAGGTCAGTCGATGGTTTGTATGGGATTTATCTGGGCCCTTACGCAAAGTTCGAAACCATAGGTAAAATCGGAGATAGTTTCTCACCTTTTAGTATTAGTCCATTAAATTATGGTGGTACAGTTGGCTATCAACGGAAAATATCAGACAATTTTTTCTTCGATGCTGGAGTGGATATGGGTTATAGTTTGAATTCCCCCTATTATTTTTTTAACTTTTTAAGTGTTACTCCAAAGTTTGAATTCGGCTACGCTTTTTAAACTTTAAATGAACCTAAAGGAGATAGTGAAAGAAATCCTTAGTTTTGATTTAATCAAAAGCAGCCCGATTCATGATTGAAAAGAAAAGAATCGTCATTGATATGGATGACGTCATGGCGGATACCAGCCAATCTATTTTGGACTTGTATAACTCAAGTTATGGTACTAATTATCAAAAAGAAAAACTGCTGGGTACCACTATCTGGGATGAGCAGATTCGAGACAAGTACATAAAAGTTCGCCATGGTTTGTATGAGCCGGGCTTCTTCAGGAATGTCCCGGTTATGCCAGGAGCCATTGATGTGGTAACAGAGCTTTATGAAAAACATGATGTTTTTATTGTTTCTGCAGCTACTGAGTTTCCTAATTCTCTCAAAGAAAAGGTAGAATGGTTAGCTCAGTATTTCCCTTTTATACATTGGCAAAAAATGGTTTTCTGTGGGGATAAATCCATTGTGAAAGGTGATGTCATGATAGACGACCACGAGAAAAACCTGTTTTCGTTTAAAGGACAAAAATTACTCTTTGATGCCATTCATAATCAAGCTTTAACCGGATATGAGCGAGTGAAAAATTGGGAGGAAATTGCCGAAATATTATTGTAAATATGAATAAGCTAATTATTTCTTATTTGGCTGTTTTGGGATTTCATATTCTGACGAGAATAATAGACTTTGGACTCTTCTCAGATTTTACTAAACCAGCTCTCATGCCACTGCTAGGTCTAATAGTCTTAATGATTGGTAAGAATTATTCATATAAGACCTTGTTACTTATGGCCTTATTTTTTTCATGGTTAGGTGATTGTTTTCTGATGTTTTCCGGAGAGATGTATTTTATGATGGGTTTAGGCTCTTTTTTAATGGCTCATGTTTTTTATCTCCTTATTTTTAGACAGCAGCTGAGCTTTCATCCGCTTAAATTGCTTCCTTTTCTCGCATTTGCGGCTTTAATGATTTTTGGCGTTTTAGGTGATGCAATACCTGCCGGTTTAAAATGGCCAGTGTACATTTATATGATGGTTATACTTTGTATGGCCTGGTTCTCTTCTATGAGAAAGTCAGGAAATGCTCAAAACGATACCATTGTGCTGATAGGGGCCGTTCTGTTTGTCTTATCTGATAGTTTTATTGCCATTAACCAATTCAAACAGCCAGTTGCCTTGGCATCCTTCTGGGTCATGAGCACCTATGGAGTGGGTCAGCTGCTAATAGTTAAAGGCCTTATTAGTCAAGATGCAGCGGTAGAGTAGAGGGCAAAGAATAGGAGTATTGATGCAAAGTATTTGTAGTTAAAATAATACTGAAAGAGGTTTTGCTAATTTTAATAAGAATAGTTACCTTTGCAGCCCATTTATAACATAAAGTTCATAAACATGTACGCAATCGTAGAGATAGCAGGCCAGCAATTTAAAGTAGAAAAGGGCCGTTACATCTTCACTCACAGACTTGAAGGTGACACGGACGCTGAGCTTGTATTCGACAAGGTACTCCTTGTTGATAACGGTGGAAAAGTTTCAATTGGAGCTCCCACAGTAGAAGGTGCTAAAGTTAAAGGCACTATTTTAGAGCACCTTAAAGGTGACAAGGTTATCGTTTTCAAAAAGAAACGTAGAAAAACCTATCAAAAAAGCAACGGACATCGTCAGTATCTGACAAAGTTGATGATCAGCGATATCGTAGCTTAATCAAAGACAAATTTTGAGTCGGCTTGCCGACATAACTTAAAATATTTTTTAAACATGGCACATAAGAAAGGTGTAGGTAGTTCCAAAAACGGACGTGACTCGGAAAGTAAACGTCTGGGAGTAAAATTATTTGGTGGTGAAGCCGCTATTGCCGGTAATATCATTGTACGTCAAAGAGGTACAAAACACAATCCTGGTCAGAATGTTGGACTAGGTCGTGATCATACCTTGTTTGCATTAGAAGACGGTATCGTGACTTTCAAGAAAGGTCGTGACGGAAAGTCTTTTGTACACGTTCTTCCTTCTGAAGCTGCTCAGGCATAAGAAGTAAACGTTTTAAACACAAAAGGCCGAACCTCCCAGGAGGTTCGGCCTTTTGTGTTTAAGGTGATAAGATGACTCTTACCAATTATAATAGGGTCTGTATTTTCTTTCATGCCTGATTATTAATATTTACTATGCTTATTATAAGGAGCTTATATTTGGTTCAAGGGTGAAAAGAAATGCATTGAGTTTCTTTATATTTTTTACCGGAAACTAAACTTATTCGGACACAGGGGTGTTTATATTCACTGATAACAAAAGAAATGCTATGCTGAAGAGAAGTACAATGATTTATACAGAGTTAAGTCCTAATCCTAACTCGATGAAGTTTGTTCTGAATTACGAACTTGTACCCGAAGGTTTGTCTTTTGATTATCCAGACATGCCCAGCACCATGGAAGAAGACAAGGCTTCTCCATTGGCGGCAGATTTATTCCAGTTTCCTTTTGTTCAGAGAGTTTTTATTGCTTCTAATTTCATCACTATCTCAAAGGATGACGAAACGCAATGGGAGACCGTAATTGGTGATTTGAGAAGGTTTCTGAAAATTTTCTTTGATGATGAAAATCCGGTTTTTGCCAAAGAGACCATGGATAAAAATACCTTAATAATTGACGCCAATGACTCAGAAGCTGTTGGTAAAATTAAGGCAGCATTAGATCAATATGTGAGACCAGCAGTAGAGTCAGACGGTGGTGCCATCAATTTCGCAGACTATGATGAAGAAACCGGAAAAGTAACTGTGATGCTTCAAGGGTCATGCAGCGGCTGTCCTTCAGCTACAGTGACGCTTAAAGACGGCATTGAAAGATTATTGACTACAATGGTTCCGGGTGTTAAAGAAGTCGTAGCCCAGGCCATGTAGAATCCTTATTTTAAGGATTCCAGAACCTTATTAATTTCCTCTTGTTGTCTCTGCTTCTGCAAAATAGTAGGAGCAGCCACCCTTTCCTTGCAGTCAAAGATGCCACACCTTTCGCATGTTTGGTTAACCTCTTGATGTTCAATTGAAGAGTCAGAAAGGAACTTAACCTTTGATTTTAAGTTTTGATCTACTTCAAAACCCAAACTCACAGAGATATTTAATTGCCGCATAATATTCAGTGGCCTTGCCATAGCAAGAACAAAGAATTCCTCTTTTCTATTGACAAGGTGCGAATACTGTGCATCTACAATCGGTTTTTCGTATTTGCCCGCTTGTTGCTTACTGGATAAATGATCTAACAAGCCAATAGAGACCCATCTTCGGCAATAGTGATCTTCCTTGTTCTCCTGAGGGCCTAAACGTTTTGTTAAATGCATTTCTTTCGTCAGGAAATATTTCTGACTACCAGGAAGAGCATCAAAACGCATGAACAAGAATTTGTCAATCCCAAAGTACTTAGGTAGAACATTACTTATTCTATGGAAAAGGGTTTCAGGAGTCGCATGAAATCTCTCAGCCATTTCGTTTAATGTACTCGGATTCCATTTGGTTTGCTTAAACCAGGATTCTATAGACTTAATGATTAAGTCTCTCTGAATCAGTATAGCTCCTGCAAAATATGAAGCTTTAAAATTATTGAGCACCTGCTCAAAAGACTTTACCTCAATTGAAGAACTGGTAAAAGGTCTTTCGGTCAAATTCATATACTGAAAACCGAGCTCCTTGGCTATAGTGAAAGCTCTCTGATCACTTGAAATTCTCTTATTGATCATCAGGATCTTACTTTCAGGTCTGAAGATAGATCGCATATTGGCTACTACCGGCTGATCTTCTTCGTCAAAGTAGCTGATCCCAATACCATATTGGTTCATTAGCAAAGTGGCCAATTCGCTTTCATTGAGCGTTTCTTTCTTTTCAGGAATAAACTCTTTTATAAAGTTATCTGCATAGTCTTCAATCTCAGGGAAATAATTCTGGTGCATTTCCTGATAAGACCTTAGAGCGGCAAAATAAAATTTCTCTACAGACAGGCTATAATTTTTACCAATCTCAAAGATGGCATTAATGAAGGCACTTAATTTTGCAGGAGCAGACGAGAAGATTTCAAGAATTTGAGCTACATCTACGCCAAAAAAATCAAAGGGTATTTCAGTGAGGAGGTTAGACCTCAAAAGCTTAGCAATAGGCTCAAGTTTCTTACTTACCTGAAGTGAAACCAATTTGTCATAATCGGTATCCAGTGCTTTGGCTAGAGCATTGATTTTGTCTGTCTTAGGATACTTTTTACCCTTTTCTATTTCGTTCAGGTAAGATTGGGAGATTCCTGAAAGGCTGGATAATGACTGTAAAGAAAGACCTTTCTCCTGCCTAAGTTGCTTAAGTTTTAATCCAAAAATCAGACGTATGTGCTCGTTTTTCAATGTAATTTAGTTGACTGCGTTAAATTCGAGGTTTATTTGATCTCCTACTTCAGAAAGAAAATTGCCTGTTGGGGCTTGTAAAGTAAGCTTATTAGTCTTTAACTCAATTATCCTGAAGTCATAATCAAGACCCGTAAGTTTGACATTTACAGAAGTGCTATCATTCAAAAATGACCATACTCCTTTGTCAATTATACTTTTAGTAGTTTTATCTACGCCTCTTACTTCACCACCTCCTTGAAATTCAAAATACATAGCATAAAGAAAAAGGGCTTGGGTATTTAATTCAGAATTGGGGATTGATTGCCCTGTGGCATCAGTAAAACGCTGCAATTCCCATGTGCTTAAAGAAATAAGTTCGGCCTGTGAAGCCCCTGGTTCCACATTGTCAGGATCTTTACAAGAAATAAAGGTTAATACAGTTAAGAATAAAAAAAGAATCTTTTTCATGAAGTTCAATTATGATACTTTTGTAAAAACGCTGATAATGCAATTTTACTTCACAAAATTAGCTATTTTTTCCAGAAGAGCTTGGGCTGTGGTGCTGCTTATTTTGATTAATAGTGCATTCATATTGGCTCAGGAGTGTATTGAACTGTCAGATTTTGACGATTCCGAAAAAGGTATAATCAACTGGTCACAGTTTCCGGATTTCACTCTGCCATTTGAGATGATTTATGGCCCGCCTTTACAAAATGGAGATTTTACCTCTCCTCTGACTCATGGTTTTAACCACGTTGTAGATCAAAATCATGTGAAGTCGGTGCCACTAAATCAAAGTGCTCAGATATATTATGGTACAGCCTATGCCAATGCGAACCAACCTTGGGAAATACTCAGAAGCCCATGGGGCAATAATATAGATTTATACAGCAATAAATGGCTGGCAGACTTCAATACTTTTGCCGGAGGTACAGGAAACCCAAACCTTATCGATCCAAATTATTTTTGTTTTGATATTGAAAGAACGTTCAGGTTTGATCACGAAATTTTACAATTGAAGAACAATGCTCAAATACCCCAAGAGTACAGAAACCTAAGTGATCAGGATTTTCTAAAACGGTATAAAAAGGACCTTCGAGATTTATATGCCCTCTCGGTTTCCAGTACTTTGGCTCCGGGCTTATCAAACCAAACAAGGATTGGGTCTTATGCCGATACCCCAATCGTGAACACTTTTCAGAACATACAAGGAAGAACCTGGGAGCAATGGAAAACAGATAAAAATGCCTTAAACTACATTTGTACCGATGACAATGGCAATTTGGGCGGTCCATTTTATAATCAAATGGATGTAGATATGCCATCCACCTACTACTATTATGACTACCCTCACCCTTTTGCAGGTGAGTATTTATCTTATATGTTATTTCAAATTGAAGCGAATAAAGCCTGGTCAAATAAGCCCGTTATACCGTTTGTGTGGATGAGATACAGCTTTAATGTGGATGTGGTAAATACATACATCAGACCTTGGATGGCAGAGGCAACCGCTATTTTCCCTTTTTTCTCTGGTGCAGATGGTGTCTGGCTTTGGGAAGACCCATTTTTATTTTATGAAGAGAGCTCTTTTGCTACCTATAGTCACTATTTAAAAGGGCTTTACAGACTTAGCCAGGTTAAACGTTTTTTTGAGGGTGAGCATGAATTGATCATAGAAACTTCGGCGAGAGATTATAATGAAAACAAGCAGCCAATATGGCGTGGGGTAGTGAAAGGGAATGAGATTCTTATTGCCGCACATAATCCTTTTGCTACAGAAAACGAGGAAGTGACTATTGGTGTTAGTTATAACAACTGGTCATCTACAGTAACACTCATTGGCTACGAAACTAAACTTTGCGTTTTTGACATGTCAATTCTGGGGACAGAAAATGAAGAGCGGACAATCTCTGTTTACCCTAATCCTGTAAATGAAATATTGAAGATAAAGCTGGAGCAAAAAACAGAATCTGAAGTTCTGGTGAATTTGAATAGTGTTAGCGGTGTTAGATTACTAAGTAAGAAAGTGAATGTTCCTGAAGAAACGCTGGAATTTGAAATTGACATCAGTAACATTACAGTACCCTCTTTTTTGGTGGAGGTGATCTACGGTGAAAAGAGATTCATTAGAAAAATTGTGAAAAATTGAACAGACTTCAATACGAAAAAAGTCCTTATTTAAAGCAACATCAGGATAATCCGGTGGATTGGTATCCATGGGGAGAGGAGGCCTTAAATAAAGCAAAATCAGAAGACAAATTAATCCTTGTAAGCATTGGCTATTCGTCTTGTCACTGGTGTCATGTAATGGCTCATGAGTGTTTTGAAAACCCTCAGTTGGCAGCTATTATGAATGAGCATTTCGTCAACATTAAAGTTGATAGAGAAGAAAGACCAGATGTAGATGCCATTTATATGGATGCTCTGCATGCCATGGGAGTTCGCGGGGGCTGGCCCCTCAATGTTTTTTTAATGCCAGATGCCAAGCCCTTTTATGGAGGAACTTATTTCCCACCACAAAATTGGCAAAATATACTTCTTGGAACCCAGAATGCCTTCAAAACAGATAGAGAAAAACTACAAGTTTCTGCTGAGAGTTTTGCTCGTTCGTTAAATACAAAAGAATCAGAAAAGGTATCCTTGTTTGATCTTGGGGCTGTGCAATCTGAAAAGTGGAATGCCGAGGAGGTAGAATACATTTATGAAAGATTGAGTAGTCAATTTGATCCTGAAAGGGGAGGTTTTATGCGAGCCCCTAAATTCCCAATGCCCTCAGTCTGGAAGTTTCTACTTGAAGCTCAGGCTAAACATCCAGATTTCGGGATAAGGGAACATTTGAAACTGACATTGGATAGAATTGCCTTGGGTGGAATCTATGACCATTTAGGTGGTGGCTGGACGCGTTACAGTACAGATGCCGAATGGAAAGTCCCTCATTTTGAAAAAATGCTTTACGATAACGGGCAGCTTATTGAATTATATTCCCAGGCCTATGACTATTTTAATAAGCAAAATCTTCATCCAGAAAGTCGTGAATTATACAAATGGGCTGTATACAAGGCAATAGAGTGGCTGAAACGAGAAATGCAAAGCGAGGAAGGTGGGTTCTATTCTGCACTGGATGCTGATTCTGAAGGAGAAGAAGGCAAATATTATGTTTGGTTTAAGGAGGAGATTGATTCAATTCTGAAAGAGGAAAGCGAGACTTTCAATTCAATTTATAAAATTACTCTGCAAGGAAACTGGGAGCATGGTAACAATGTAATTCACCTCGATGAATTACCTGTTTCTAAAGAATGGATTATTCTTAAGCAAAACCATGACAAACTACTCAAGGCCAGAGAAAACCGAATAAGACCTGGCTTAGATGATAAACTAATTTGTTCCTGGAATGCACTTCTTCTTTCTGGCTTGATAAAAGCCGCACAGGTTTTTGAAGATGAAAATTTGATTGACCTGAGCAGGAATTTGGCCGAATTTATCCTTCGTGAGTTTTCTCTTACTTCCCAAAATGATGAAGGAAAAGTGGCACTTTCTCTTAATCATGTAAAGTCTGAGGGGCATTCAAGCGAAATCTTTGGCTTCCTGGATGATTATTCAACTTTAATCAAAGCACTCACCGAGCTTTATCAACTTACTTTTGAAGAATATTGGTTAGAAAAGGCGGTTCTTTTGGCAGATTACGTTTTGCATAATTTCTTTGACACAGAAGAAGGGCTTTTCTTTTTTACCGATTCTCAATCAGAGAAGCTAATTGCACGAAAGAAAGAAGTATATGATAATGTCATTCCGGCTTCAAACTCCATTTTGGCCAATGCTCTGTACGACTTAGGAGTACTTACTTCAGACGATAACCTTATGGAAATGGGAATCTCTATGTTTGCCAAAACAAAAAAGATTACAAGTGAAGAGCCGGGTTATATGTCTAATTGGGCAACGTTGGGTCTCAAACTGTCGGCTCCTGAAGTAGTGATTGCGGGCCCGGAGGCTTTCATGGTGAAAAGAGAAATAAGCAAGCAGGTGGTGAGTCCAGTATATTACGCCGGTGCAACAGAAAGCTCCAAACTAGCTCTTCTGCAGGGAAGAATAAAAACAGGGAATGAAACCTACATTTACGTTTGTAAAAATAGAACCTGTCAATTACCGGTAACAGATGTAAAAGAAGCATTGAAAGCGATTAATGAACTATAGAATTTATTCCTTATCTGAGCAGGCGATTACTCTAAGTTTTGGAGAGGTAATAGATGATGCAATCAATGATAAAGTACTGGCGAGTGTATCGTGGATAAAGGAAAATCCCTTTGACGGATTAAAGGAAGTTGTTCCTGCATTTTCTTCCTTTACGGTCTTCTATGATATTCTGGAGATTAACAAAAAGGTAAAAGGGCAATCAGCGTATAGTTATGTTAAAGACTTTCTCGAAGAAATTCCTTTTGATTCATTAAAAATTAACCCTTCAGAAAGAAACTGGGTCACCATACCAGTCAAATACAATGGACCGGATTTGAATTATGTAGCAGAACATTGTGGCTTAAAGACAAAAGATTTAATAAAAAGACATAAAGCAGGAGAATATAGGGTTTATATGATGGGGTTTTTACCCGGTTTTGCTTATTTGGGAGGTTTGGATGCTCAATTAAGTACACCTAGGAAAATCTCACCAGAACTGAGCATACCTGCTGGTAGTGTGGGTATTGCAGGGCAGCAGACGGGTGTATACCCTATTGAAAGTCCGGGAGGCTGGCAGATTATAGGTAAGACGGAAATTGTGCTGTTTGATCCTGCAAAAAGACCAATGACTCTTCTAAAAGTAGGGGACTATATTAAATTCGAGGAGGTTTAGCTGTAATTTGTAGCAAATGAGTTTGTTTTTTTTAATTTTCGGTCTACCTTGAATCAGAATTCTACTGTGTGAATCATCTAACCAAAGGCAAAACAATTTGATTTTTTTAAAGTCAGGTATATTGGCCACCGTTCAAGATCTAGGCAGATTCGGTTATCAGGAATCTGGATTAAATCCCTCAGGAGCCATGGATACAATATCCATGCGTCTAATCAATATTTTGTTGGGAAACGACGAAAACGAAGCTGTAATTGAGTTTCATTATCCTACTCCTACCATTACATTTGAAGAGCACGCTATTTTTGTAATCGCTGGAGCAGATTTCTCTCCAACGCTTAACAGAAATCCCATCGACAATTGGAAAATCCATACGGCATTGCCAGGTGATATCCTCTGCTTTGGGAAAAAAGTAAAAGGCGAAAGAGCTTATCTCTCTGTGAAAGGTGGTTTTAAACTTCCAAAAGTTCTGGAGTCAAACAGCACTAATCTAAGGGCAGGTTTTGGAGGAATGAAAATTGTAAAGGGAACATCACTTGAGCTTAACCTAAAAAATGGGACTCTTTTTGAGGCGTCCAGAAAATTAAACCTGGCACCTAAAATGGTGAATGTAAACCTGAGACCGTATATCAAAAATGACCAGGAAATAAGAATTGTAGGCGGAAGTGATTTAGAATCCTTGGATTTAGACAGTAGAAATAAGATTTTTGGTCAGCGATTTATAGTTAGCGGGCATTCTGACAGAATGGGATACCGACTTGAAGGTGATAGCCTTAACAGAGATAAAGGAGCCGAGCTGGTTTCGTCTTCTGTAGCTTTCGGTACCATTCAGCTTTTGCCTAATGGACAGTTAATCATTCTGATGGCAGATCATCAAACTACAGGTGGGTATCCTAAAATTGGTAATGTGATAAGTACAGATATCCCAATTTTAGCTCAGCTCTCTGTAGGTCAGCATATAACCTTCAGGGAAATAACTGTGGAGGTGGCCGAACAGATAGTACTGAAACAAGAACGAGAAATTAAAAAATTTAAAGCAGCGATAGAGCTTTACTCTTAAGGTCTTGGATATAAACTGTGACATGGGAGAAGTAGAGGCTACCTGGGTATCAGGCAGAGACCTTCAGCTTCTTGACTACATCAGCTCCATAAATATTTCTTGTGGCTACCATGCAGGTAATGAGCAGCTAATCAAACAAACTCTAAGAATATCTGTCGAAAAGGGTCTGAAAATAGGTATTCACCCTGGTTTTGATGACCCCAAAAACTTTGGGCGTACCAGCCACCCAATTGACTCAGCGGGTTTAAAGCGGTTACTTGAAGTTCAGATTACTTCTTTTCTAAAATGGGCTAAAGAGTATGATGCTCATATTCATCATATAAAACTTCATGGGGCTCTTTACAATCTTGTTTCATCAGATAAATCACTTTCTGAGGTTTATTGTGATATGATCAAAGGAACGAACGCTGAATGGATAGTTTATTGTCCTCCGGCCAGTGAAACCTATAAAATGGCTCAAGACAAAGGCATGGTAGCTTGGTCTGAGGCTTTTGCCGACAGAGTATATCTTCAAAACGGAAAACTTACTCCTCGATCAGAGCCTTATGCTGTCATTAAAGACAAAAAAACGGCTTTAAGGCAGGTTAAGTCAATTGTCGAGGAAAAAAAAGTGTATGCTCATGGTGGTCATAGTATTCCTATGGATGCTCAGACACTTTGTATTCACGGAGACACTGATGAAGCTCTATTAATAGCCCAAGAAATACATAATTACTTAATAAACAGATAGCTATTCTATAAGCGTTCCGCTTAACCTTAGCATTTCCAATTCAGAAATTCTGAGGTTGTATTGAGCATTGACAAGCCTGTTTAAAGATTGGTCAAATCGTCTTTGAGCCTCATTTAATTCTAGAATTGTACTGGCCCCCAGTTTAAATTTTTCTAAAGAGATAGTCAAATTCTCCTCCGCTACCGTTTTATTTTCAAGCTCAAGGTCCAGAAGTTCCTGATCAGAGGTGTATTGATAGTAACTTGCTGTTAAATCAGCCTCTAGTTGATTCAGTAGGTTTTCTTTTTCCTGGCGGGCTATTTCAGTGTTTATCTGAGCTAACTGAATATTTCTTTGTGTTTGTTGTCCGTTAAAAATATTCCAGGTTGCCGTTAACCCTGCACTTAAACCTACACTCTGATTTAAAGAGATAAAGCCTGCATTATTTGAATTGAAGTTATAGCCAAAAGATGAGTTTAGTGCCAATCGGGGTTTTTTGAAAGACATGGCCTCTCGCTCACGTAACATATTAATCTCGATAGATTTATTCAGTAATAGCAGTTCTCTGTTTGCCGTTTTCGCTTTCTCTAATAGTTCAGTTAGGCTGTAAACTTTCGGGAATTCTATGGCCTCAGAGGCAGTGAATTGTCTGTCTGCAGGAGAAGCCATGATACTGTTTAGTCTTACTTTGGCCGTTTTAAGCTGATTTTGAGCATTCACCAGATCAACTTGTTGAGTTGTCAAATCTGTTTTCGACTGGAGGTAGTCCAATTTATTTCCACGACCAATCTGCCATCTTTCTTCCGTGATTTTCAGCCTTTCTTCATAATATGAAATAATAGTCTCCAGATATTCTACAGACTTTTTCTGTCGAAGAATCTCGAAATAGATCTGCATTACATTGGCTACGGTATTCTGAGTAAGAAGTTTTTTCTGTAGAAGGCTTTCCTGACTTTGCGTTCTAAGTCTATCATAAACCACCTGCATTCTTCTGCCATCGTATAGGGTCCAGTTAAGGCTTACGTTTGTATTGGGGCCAAAAGATTGTCCAAGCCTGTTGATTTTTCTGTCATCAACAAACACCTGATTTACCTGGCTGAGATTGGTATTCACGGCAGCGTTCCAGTCAATGACAGGAGTCATGCCTGCATTGGCCTTATACACCTGATTTTCAGCTGCATTTACTTGGGATTGGGCTATTTGAATACCATAGTTTTTACTAATAGTTTCAGAAATAGCTTCTTGTAGAGTAAGTACTTCCTGAGCCTGAATGGTGAAGGAAAGCAAGGTTATAGAAAGTATATAAACTGATTTCATTGATGATGATTTTATGCGAATTCTGCAGCCATTTCTTCAATTCGCTGCATTTTCTTAGGATCTTTTTCTCTGCTGAGATAGATATACATAGCCGGAATAACATAAAGTGTAAGCACTAAGGATAACACCAGGCCACCTATTACCACTATCCCCATTGATCTCCTGCTTTCACCTGCAGAACCTAAGGCCAATGCAATGGGTAAAGCACCCAGGCAAGTAGCAAGAGTGGTCATTAAAATAGGTCTTAATCTTAGACTGGCTGCTTGTAAAGCCGCCTGAGCCTTATCCATACCGGTTTCTCTTAGTTGATTGGCAAATTCCACGATCAAAATTCCGTTTTTAGTCACAAGTCCTACTAACATGATAATACCAATCTGGCTAAAGATGTTTAGGGTCTGATCAAAGAACCATAATGAAAACACTGCTCCGGCAATGGCCAACGGCACTGTTAGCATTATTATTAAGGGGTCAATAAAACTTTCAAACTGAGCTGAAAGGATCAAATAAACCAAAATCAAAGCCAGAAGAAAGGAGAACAAAGTATTAGAGCTGCTTTCCTGAAAGTCTCTCGATGAACCACTTAAAGTAGTTAATATGGCTTCATCATTGAGTTCATCTTTAATGTTATCCATGGCTTCAATACCGTCAGCTATGGTTTTACCCGGAGCTAAACCCGCAGAAACAGTGGCAGACATATATCTGTCGTAATGGTAAAGCTGCGGAGGGCTACTCTGCTCTTTGGTCTTTACGATATTATCTAACTGAATTAGTTCGCCCCTGTTGTTTTTGACGTACATACTTCGCAAATCAATCGGCTCATTTCTGTTTGAACGGTCAAACTGCCCTATAACCTGATATTGCCGTCCGTTCATATTGAAATAGCTAAATCGTTGACCAGCAAAAGCCAGTTGCATGGTTTGTGCCACATCAGCCACTGATACATTCATACTTTTAGCCTTTTCTCTGTCAATTTCTATTGAAAGCTCAGGCTTACTGAATTTTAAATCTACATCTGTAATGCTAAAAGTAGGGTCTGCTTGCACTTTTTCTAGAAACTGAGGGAGATATTCACGCAGTTTCTCAAAGCCCGGAGCCTGTATTACATATTGTACTGGCAAGCCACCTCTTCTGTTCAAAGCAATGGTCTGCTGTTCACTAACAAAAGCCTTAGCATATGGAATACCCCTTAGCTTTGCATTTATGTAATCTGCCCATTCAGATTGAGATTTTTTCCTCTCGGCTTTATCTTTTAGGGATACCCGTCCAAAACCCGTATTGGCTCCACCTGAGCCCGAAAAGCCCGGCGAAGTTACCGTTAAGAAGCCTTTTTGCTCATTAACAGAATCCTGAATCATACGGTCTACACTCAACATATAGTCATCCATATATTCATAGGATGAGCCTTCAGGCCCTGTCATTCTTATGGTTAACTGTCCACGATCATCTAACGGGGCCAACTCAGAGTCAAGATCAGAGCCTATAAAATAGATAATTCCAATAGTGAATACTAAGATGACTACGGCAATAACTTTTTTATCCAAAAAGCTGCCCAAGCTACTTTTGTAATTCCTTTCTAAACTCTCAAATGCAGGTTCAGTGGCCAGCCAAAATTTGGTTTTCTTTAACGTTTTTCTGTTCAGGTAAGCGTTAAGAATTGGAGTCAAGGTTAAAGAAACGAAAGCAGAGATCATAACCGCAGAAGCCAGAACTATTCCGAATTCACGGAAGAGTTTCCCTACAAAACCTTCCATGAAGATTACGGGTAGAAACACGGCTGCGAGAGTTATAGAGGTGGCAAGAACGGCAAATAAAATTTCATTTGAACCTTTTATAGCGGCTTCAATTGGATTCATGCCCTCTTCTATCTTTTTGTAAATATTTTCGGTAACTACAATTCCATCATCTACCACCAAACCTGTGGCCAATACGATGGCAAGGAGAGAGAGTACATTTATTGAAAATCCGAAGATCCACATGATAAAGAATGTACCAACAAGGGAGACCGGAATATCAATAAGAGGTCTTACTGCCACTATCCAGTCTCTAAAGAATAGGAAGATGATAATAACCACTAGCACAATAGCTATCAGAATAGTCTCAGCTACTTCCTCTACAGATTGTTTGATGAAAACAGTATTGTCAAGAATGGTCTCCATACTGTAATCTTCAGGTAAAGAAGCTCTTACCTGGTCGGCTCTTTTGTGGGCTTCTGCTGCAATATCCAGATAGTTTGAGCCGGGTTGAGGTGTGATCGCAATCCCTACCATAGGTACACCATTCCAGCGTAGAATAGTTTCCGGGTTTTCCGGCCCAAGCTCAGCAAATCCTACATCTTTAAAACGAATGATTTGTTCACCTTCGTTTCTGACGATCATATTGTTGAAATCGTCTTCATTAACAAACTTACCCATGGTTTTAACCACAAGTTCTGTATTGTTACCCTGAAGTTTTCCTGAGGGAAGTTCTACATTTTCTCTGTCCAGTGCAGATTTGATATCCTGTGTAGTAATTCCTTGAGAGGCCATTTTTGAAGGATCCATCCAAAGTCTCATGGCATATCTCTTAAACCCCCATATTCTTACACTACTCACGCCCTCAATAGTCTCAAACCTGGGAGAAACCACGTTTTCAGCGTAATCGGAAATCTCAAGCATGTCTCTTTTATTGCTTTGCAAAGTGAAAGACATAATAAAGTCAGCATCAGCATCTGCTTTTCTGACATTTGGTAAGCCATCAATATCATTGGGTAA
The DNA here is from genome assembly GCA_024742395.1 of Cytophagales bacterium. GTDB lineage: Bacteria > Bacteroidota > Bacteroidia > Cytophagales > Spirosomataceae > Jiulongibacter. The sequence continues at coordinate 79,663 of JANSYO010000005.1, read as the reverse complement.
CTGTCTTACGGCCTGAGAAACTTTGTCTCTGACATCATTGGCAGCACGCTCCATATCTACGCCTAGTTTAAACTCTATGGTGATATTGCTGGAACCTTGATTACTGGATGAACTTACAGACCGGATTCCTTCTACGCTGTTTAAAGCTTTTTCAAGTGGTTCGGTTATCTGCGATTCAATGATATCGGCGTTTGCCCCTGGGTAAGAGGTGCTCACCGTAACTACGGGAGGGTCTACAGATGGAAATTCTCTAACCCCCAAATATTGGAAACTAACAAAGCCAAATAGCAGAATCAGGAGATTCATAACTATGGCCAATACAGGTCTTTTTATAGATAAGGTAGATATTGACATATTATTCTGATTTAGAAACCACCTTCATTCCTTGTTTTAAAGTCATTAGTGCAGAAGTGATTAGAGAATCCCCTTCTGTAAGTCCGCTCAGTACCTGAACCATTTTTTCATCTCGCAAGCCTGTCTCGATAAGCACTTCTTCTACAATGCCATTCTTTTTAACGAATACCTTTTTTCCCTCCAGAATAGGAATGATAGTCTCAGAAGGAATCATTATACTTTCTTCTCTATCTAAAATGAGTTTCACATTAACGAACATCCCCGGTAAAAGCCTGTTTTGATCATTCTGAGTTATACCTCTTATTTTGATTGTTCGCAGTACGGGGTCTATTTTTGGGTCTATTGCGATGATTCTGCTTGTGAAAATATCTTTAGACCCATCGATAGTGAATTTTACATCTTGTCCAACATTCACTTTGGAGAGATATTTTTCAGGTATAGAGAAATCTATTTTCAGTGGATTGGTCTGAACAATAGTGACTATGGAGGTACTGGGTGTCAAATAAGCTCCCTCAGAGATATACTTAAGGCCTATTCTGCCTGAGAAGGGAGCTTTTACTTCAGTTTTAGCTAATTGAACTTCCAGTAACTGTCGGTCAGCCTTGAGCGTCTTCTCTTTGTTAACAGCAATTTCATATTCCTCTTTACTGATGGCTTCAATGCCTAGAAGTTTTTTTTGCCTTTCCTCAATTTGTTTGGCAAGTTCTTCCTCAATAAGCACTTTTTGAAGCTGTGCTTTAATATCATCATCTTTAATTTTGGCTATCAGTTGACCTTTTTTAACGAAAGCTCCTTCGCTAATATTTAGCTTTATAAGAAGGCCGGATACTTCTGATTTAAGTTCTACTTCTTCATTGGGCGATAAGGTTCCAGAGGCATTGACAACTAAGTCTGAACTATTCAATGAAACGGGTAATGTGGCCACGGCCAAAGCTTTTGAGGAAGATTGGGAAGAAGACTGAGCCACATCGTCTTCTTTATCATTCCAAATAAAGAGCTTGCCGATGATAAGCAAACCTAAAAGTGTACCTATGATAATAAGTGGCTTCATAAATTGTTGATGTAAGATAGTTTTTCGAACATCTAAATTAAGGCCTTAAAAAATGCAATGATGCAAAGATGGATAGAGAATTGATATTAATAGACCAAATAGATGTATGTAGATACCTGTATTTAGGACTTAATAATTAATTGACAAAAAGAGAAAAGCCTTACTATTTCTGTGGGATTATTATTCTTTCCTTCTTACTTTTGCATCGCAAATAAAACAGAATAAAAGAATGTTTGATTATCAGTTTCCGACTTGGCTTCCGATTGTATTTTTTGTAGTACTTCTTACAGGATCTTTTCTGATAGGTAAGTGGTTGGTTAAGAAGGAACGTAATTACAAAGGTTTCTAAAAAACGCCTTCTTCAAGGTGGTATATTTCTTTTTCAGGTAGTTTCTTCTGGATTACTCTAGCCATGATAGAGCTTCTTGTTCCGTTGGAGCAAGCTATGATTAATTGGGAATATTGCTTTAATTCATTCAGGTGATCGTTGAGTAGGTGAGCGGGTATGTTTATGCCTCCAATATTGAAGTCATCAAATTCCCATTTTTCTCTAACATCAATTATCACAGCAGAGCCTTTTTCAATTAAATCCTGAGTTTCAGTTTGGTTTATTTCTCTTATTTCCATTAAAGCATGTTTTCTTCGGCAAAGCTATAGTACCCATTATCTGCAAATATGATATGGTCAAGAATCTGAATGTCAAGAAATAATCCGGCATTTTTTACTTTCTTGGTTAGATTAATATCTTCAGGACTAGGTGCCAGTTTGCCAGACGGGTGATTGTGTGATATAATTATCCCCGAGGCTAAAAGTTCAATGGCCGGCTTAAATATCATTTTGGGATCTGCTATGACGGCAGAAACGCCACCTTGACCTATCTGAAAATGCCTGATTGGTTTTAAAGATTTATCTACAAGTATTATCCAAAACTCTTCATGTCTGAGGTCCATAAGAAAGGGTTTGAGATATTCATAAACTTTCTCCGAGCTATTGAGTGAAGTTTTAAGTTCTACGCCGTTTGCTTTTCTTCTTCTTCCAATCTCTAGGGCGGAAACAATAGAAATAGCTTTTGCTTCGCCAATACCTTTGAACTTCATGAGTTCATTTATGCCAGCTTTGGCTAATAAATTAAGGTCATTATTAAAATGATGAAGTAAATCTCTGGAAAGCTCTACGGCCGATTTCTCTCTGGAACCTGAGCCAATAAGTATAGCGATGAGTTCTGAGTCACTAAGGCTACTTCTGCCCTTAAGAAGTAGCTTTTCTCTGGGTCTGTCTTCTTCTGCCCAAGCTGTTATGGATTTTTTCTGTGCTGAGTACATAGGTCCAATGTACGGATTTCAAACCAAAAAAGCCATTACGTTAAACGCAATGGCTTTGAATATTGTAGGCTTAATTTCTTATGCAGAAATTCCGTTAACGTGCTTCGATAAAGCAGACTTGATATTAGCTGCCTTATTTTTGTGAATTACATTTTTACGGGCTAGTCTGTCAAGAAGAGAAGAAACTTTTTTCAGGTATTCTGATGCTTCTTTCTGATCAGTCATTCCACGAAGCTTTCTCACCGCTGTACGTGTAGTTTTGTGCTGATACTTATTTCTCAGACGCTTAGCTTCTGTTGATCTGATTCTTTTTAATGCTGACTTATGATTTGCCATTAATTCCTATATATTTTTTCTATTTCTCTTATTTCGGGGTGCAAAGATAGAAAGTTTGAAAATATTTTACTAGTCTTAGCTTGAAAAATTAAGAAGTATATTAGAAAAGACAGTTGAGGCAGTGTAACATAGAAATATTGCCTTACAAATCTTATATTCGTCTCTGTATGAAGCACAAACTTACTTTTTATTTAAGTATAATTATCTTAACAATTATATTCAGTTCTTTCTTTTGGGGTTTTTATGCCCATCAAAAAATTAACAGATTAGCGGTATTTACTTTACCACAGGAGTTGCTGGGTTTTTATAAAATAAATATCGACTACATTACGGAAAATGCTGTAAATCCTGACAGACGAAGATATGCGGTAGAGGGAGAGGCTCCAAGGCATTACATTGATTTGGACGTTTACTCCGAGGAAATTCAAAAGGATTTGGCGACTCTCTCATGGTCCAAAGCAGTAGACAAGTACACAGAAGATACTTTAATGGCCTATGGGGTGGTTCCTTGGCAGGTGGTGCGGATGAAATATCAGTTAACTGAGGCTTTTGCCAAAAAGGATTTAAGAAATATATTGAGGCTATCAGCCGATGTAGGGCATTATATCGCTGATGCACATGTGCCATTACATACTACAGAAAATTACAATGGGCAATTAACTAATCAAATTGGAATTCATGGTTTTTGGGAAAGCCGTTTACCCGAATTGTTTTCAGAGGATTATACCTTTTGGCTGGGTCAGGCTTCATATATTGAAAATATACATTCTTCCATTTGGCAGGCCGTTATGGCCTCACATGCTGCCTTAGACTCGGTTCTGCTATTTGAACAGCAGCTAACGCAAAGAATGGGAGAGGATAAAAAATTTACGGTTACAGAAAGAAACGGGCAAACAATAAGAAACTATTCCAAGGAATTCTCAAGCCGATATCATAAAATGTTAAATGATCAGGTAGAACGAAGAATGAAAGCCTCTGTTAAAATGATAGGCGATTTGTGGTACACTTGCTGGATAGACGCCGGTCAACCAGATTTAATAAATACTGAGAAATACACAATAACAGATGAAGAATTAAGCGAAGAGGCAGAGCTCAAAAGAGCCTGGCTTCAGAGAATTCTTAATGTGAGACATGAGGCAGATGAATAGGCAATTTGCCTTGCTCCTTGCTTCAAATAGATCTATCGCATTTCAATGCTAATTGGCATAGGCATAGTGTTAACTGGATGGAAAGTGTTACCATCCTGATAATATGTAATTAAGCTTGTTTCTGTATGTACATCAGCTGCTCTTACACAATTAAAGTTGAATTCTGCCGGAAACGTGCCATTGGGTTCAGGTGGAAAGAAAAATGTTGGACTCCATTGTGAATTATTTCTACTGGTGGTTGTGAGGATTGATTTGAGAAATTTATTGCATCACTATTTTGAAATCCTGAGAAGGTAAAGAGAAAGTTGGATTGAATATCAGGAGGCAGCAAATTACCTATTTGGCAATTTATACTAAAAAGTGGCATTGGGCAACCATCTGATCCAACACCATGAAAGAAATTAAAGAAGTTTGGTGCGTCTGAATTTTCGGTGAATAAAAAAATCGGTACGATTTCTTCTGCTTGATTAACATTTGATTTTTTTACTATAGAAGTAGATATTATTGGCAATTCAGGAGTCTCATTTAAAGGTAAAATAATGGATCCTAGTACATTGTTTGGTCCATTAAGCACTTCTATGTTTAAATCGTAATTCATGACTTCTAATTCAAAAGGGAATGTTTTTTGACGAATATCTATTCCTCTATGCACCACAGTTGGTTCTTCAGTTTGAAGGAATGGGATGTTTTCCGGATTGAAGTTCATTTCTAGGTCGCGGGATTCTATAAATACATTGTCAGACCTATTTGAAATTCTGATACTTAAATTAGGAATGGAACTTGCAAGTTCCGTCAGATTTTGGCCTTCGATGTCAATATGGGTAATTACATCAATCGGAATTCCAACCAAGGCCCTTGATTTCCTGGATTTTATTTTTATTCCATTGACTTTTCTAGCTTTTTCAGTCAATTTCCCGTTTTCATAAACGAAGTTGTACGTATCAGTACTAGTTGTGTCAGGCTTGTCATAGTCTGCTGAGGAAATCGATACAGTAAATTCATATTTTTCAGCAACCTCTTCTTTTGGCTCTTCTTCAGGAGGTTCTATTACCGGGGAGGGCATTTCATTCTTTTCCTCCTTTGAACAGGCCGAAAAAACCAATAGCAAGGAAAGTATATAAATTACTTTATGAAGTTTTGATGTTAGGTCTTTCATAGCTCTTATAATATATTCATTATAAAGCTATTAAATAAAGTTGATGGGAGCAAAAAGTTCTATTATATGGATATACGTAAAATGCCCTGCAAGATTTGCAAGGCATTAAATGATTTAAACCTAAATATTGAAATTCAATTCAATGCTTTTACAGCTGCGGTCAATTTTGGTAAAACCTCAAAGGCATCACCTACGATACCATAATCAGCTGCTTTAAAGAAAGGAGCTTCCGGATCAGTGTTAATAACCACAATCACTTTTGATGAATTAACACCCGCCAGATGTTGAATGGCTCCGCTAATGCCACACGCTATATAGAGATTTGGAGCAATTTTAACTCCAGTTTGCCCTACGTGCTCATGATGTGGTCTCCAGTCTAAATCTGATACAGGCTTTGAGCATGCTGTGCTGGCACCCAGTGCATCGGCTAGGTCAAGAAGCGGTTGCCAATGTTCTGGTCCTTTTAGACCTCTACCACCTGAGACCACTAAATCTGCCTCTGGCAACGGAACGACTCCTGTCGCCTTGATAGTATCTACCACTTTGGCATTCATGGCTCCTTCACTAATTTCGGCATTAAAACTTTCAATAGTAGCCTTGACGTCAGATACTTCCGGTGAAATGGCGTTTTTCTTTAAGCCCAGAATTTTCACATCTGAGTTTATGCTTGTCTGAGCAAATGCCTTACCTGTAAATATGCTTCGTGTTACAGTAAAACCATTTGACAGATCTGGTAACTCGGTTACGTTACCTACCACACCAGCTTGTAATGCTCCGGCAGTTCTTGCCGTAACCGCATCTGCCAGAGATGATTTGGCGGTGATTATTATTTTTGAATCAAACTTCTCAGCAGCTTGAGTAAGCACGTCAGAATAGGCCACGATATTCGCTACCTCCAGGTTTGAGGAGTTGGCATGAAGTACTTTTGATGCTCCGTAATTACCGGCAATTTCAAGGGCCGTGTTTTCGGCTTTGCCAATGGCCAGTACTAAAAGTGACTGACTGGTCTGTTCTGCTACCTTGCTACCATAATAGATAGCCTCTAAAGATGTGTTTTTTAACGTTCCTTCGGCTATTTCAGCATATACTAATACAGACATTGTTTTTATCTTTTAAGATTGTTCAATTGGATTTAAATATTGGTATTCAATTAGATTACCTTAGCCTCTTTACGAAGCAATTCAATAAGTGCTTCCGCTTCTTCTGCCGGAATCATTTTACAGGCTCCTTTCTCAGGTGGCATGCTATAATTTGTTACAGAAGTTAAAGCTTCACCCACAGGCGGCACCACATTTAAGGGCTTCTTTCTGGCAGACATGATTCCACGCATATTGGCTATTTTCCATTCTGCAATCGGCTCCTGACATCCAAGAACCAACGGAAGCGAGGCTTCAAGTTTTTCTTTGCCACCCTCTATCTCACGAGAAATCTTTGCCGTATTCCCTTCAATAGTTAATTCCATTACTGGAGAAAGAGACGGAATGCCAAGTATTTGACCTACAATACCATGTACTACGCCAGAATTGTAATCAGTTGTTTCACGTCCCATCATGATAAGGTCGTAATTGCCTTCTTTGGCTATATGAGCTATTTGCTCAGCAACAAAAAAAGAATCTGTAGGTTCAGCATCCACTCTGATAGCATCGTCTGCACCTATTGCCAGAGCTTTCCTTATCTGTGGTTCCGTTTCTGAGGTTCCAACATTTAGCACAGTCAAGGTACCACCTGATTCTTCTTTCAGTTCTACTGCTCTTGCCAGAGCATAATCATCATATGGACCAATGATGAGGGCAACCCCCTCCTTATTAAAAGAAGTGTTATTATCAGAAAATGAAATTTTCGCTGTGGTATCAGGAACACTGGAAATACAAACCAGAATCTTCATGTTATTTACTAAGTTAGCGTTGGAAAGAAATTAAAATGTTATGCATGCATAACATTACAAATCTAATGAAGCCTTAGTAGGTATGCAAGCAGGACGTTTGAAAATTTTATTGAGTTTTTTAGAAGAAGAACCGAAGGATCCTTTTAATAGGTATGCGGTGGCAATGGAACTTATCAAAGAGGATAAGAAGGAAGCTTTAAAGCATTTAGAGATACTTCTCAAAAGCGACCCCGAATACTTACCCACATATTATCAGGCCGGACAGATATATTTTGATATGGATCAATATGAAAAGGCCATAGACATCTATGATAAGGGGATGAGTATTGCGGTGCAACAAAACAATGACAAAATTCTTCAAGAGTTAAAAGGAGCCAGACAACTGGCTCTAGATGAACAAGAGGATTGGTGAAAGAATAAAATGACATATAAAAAACATAAAATTGAAGGAATAGGTCAGGCTAGATCGGGTGTATCTAGTATATTAATTATTTATACAGGAGGTACTTTGGGGATGGTTTTTGATCAAACTTTGAAAACCTTAATACCCCTTCCTTTTAGAGAAATTGCCCAATATGTTCCTGAATTAAAACGCGTAGAGGCTAATTTGACTATCATACCTATTGAGCCACCAATTGATTCATCAGATATGTCTCCCGAAATCTGGATCCAATTGGCATCAATTATAGAGTCTCATTATCAGGAGTTTGACGGTTTCGTTATACTTCATGGAACAGATACCATGGCATACACAGCCTCTGCTTTGAGTTTTTTGTTAGAGAACCTATCAAAACCAGTGGTTTTTACCGGAGCACAGCTTTCGTTGGGTGTGGCCAGAACAGATGCACGCGAAAATATGATAACAGCCATAGAGTTGGCGGCTGATAAGAAGGAGGGCGTTTCAGTATTAAGTGAAGTATGTATTTATTTCAACGGGAAATTACTTAGAGGTAACAGGTCAAAAAAACATGAAAGCTCACAGTTTGACGCCTTTCAGTCTGAGAATTACCCACATCTGGCAGAGGTTGGTGTGTATTGCGAGTATAATTTACCTTACCTGATGAAAAGGTCTAAAGCCAATTTAGTCGTGCATAAACGATTAAACCCAAATGTGTTGATTGTCCGGCTTTTCCCGGGGATGGCTGTAAATGCTCTGGACTACTTTTTGGGTTCACCAGACCTGGAGGCTGTCATTATAGAAACCTATGGCTCCGGAAATGCCAGTTCTAACGAAGCTTTTTTAAGGGTATTAAAAAATGCAGTGGATAGCGGAATTCATATTCTAAACATTTCTCAATGTGAGGGTGGGAGTGTCAGGCAACAAGACTATGCGACCGGGCTGGGATTGAAGAATATCGGTGTTATCAGTGGAGGCGATATGACAGCCGAGGCTGCCGTGACTAAATTGATGTTTTTACTCGCCCAAGGTTTAAGTCCTAAAGAGGTTAAAGAGAAGTTAGAAGAAAATTTAAGAGGCGAATTGACGATTTAATCTTTCAATTTAGTTTTAAAACCGCTTACTTTGCAGCCCGAAACAGAGAGGTGTCCGAGTGGTTGAAGGAGCACGCCTGGAAAGCGTGTATACGTGCAAGCGTATCGAGGGTTCGAATCCCTTCCTCTCTGCAACATGTAAGCGTAATTGTCTATTATTTAGATAGTTACGCTTTTTTATTTGCCTTTTTAGTCCATATTTAGTCCATTAATATTCGGAATTTTGATAAATATGATTGCCTTTTCTGAAAAAAGGATGTTACCTCAAATATCAATGACTGATGAATCAATTCTTCGTATAACTTTTTATAAACCCAATTTTACCGATAATTAAAATAACAACTTAGCTATTGCCACTTTAAAACATACCGCGTATTTTTTGCCTCATCTGCCAAGCTAGCTTGTGATATAGATTTAGCCACGGCCGCAATTGTGGATTTCGTAAGCCTTCACCCCGAGCACCAGGTTACTTTCGAGGTAATTTAATGGGAGAACTTTACAGCAACTTTTGCAGTCACCAGAATACGAGGTGAATACAACGCTTCCATAACCGCACAATGTTTTTTTAATGCTTTTCTGGACAAAAGTAGGCTGGTCCGCGGAAGAAGGGTATGATCTGTCATAGAATTGCCTGAAAAAGAGTAAAATGTCCTTTCTGTAACTTCTTAAAAAAATGGAAGGTGCGGAAAACGAACCCATTTTTGAAGCATTCAATAAGGAAATGCCTAACGGAAATGGTTTCTTTTTTACAACTTTGAAAAATGATGACTCTCAAAAGTCTGCTATTAAAGAAGATTCGCAAAAACTTTTCAAAAATAGCTTTCTAACACCCGGCAAGCCCGCCACCCTACCTTACTCAAACGGCCCGGCAAACCCCACTATTTTTCTGGGAAAAGTAAAAGAACTACGGGAAATACGAAACAGACTGAATAAACACGGGTAACTGATGCTCATTAATGCCGAAGCCGGCAAAGGAAAAACAATGCTTACGGCAAAAAATTGGAACTATGCACTTAATACTTACCAACATGCTCCCTGGCCTGGATTTTTGTGATAATGGTATTGTGAATTCATTGGTGGAACTTGCTTCCGAACTGAATATTTATCCAGATAGCTTAGAAGAAAGAAGACAAATTAAACCACAAGATGCACAGGGGCTATATCTGTTTAATGCAATAAGGATACTTATCGACTGAAAGGAATTCGCTACCAATCTACGACTTCCCAACCAACCTCACTTCCTCCATTGAAGCGATCCATATAGTAAACCAATACCGTGATATTCAGGAATTATTAGCAAAAAAAACAGAGAAATTTCAAAAAAGCCATTACCAAATTTTAACCAATAATGGATATGAAATTAGTGGTAAAAACAGTAGTTTCAGGTTTCGATTAATGGACTTATAGGAATTTGGAAAAGAAACAAACGCAAATGGTAACTAAAGCATACGACGTTTTTATCAGCTACTCCGATTTAGACCGTGGGTTGGCATTAGAAATCTACGCACTCCTAAAAGAAAAAGGCCTGACTTGCTGGATTGCTTACCATGACATTCCCCACGGTGAAATATGGTCTAAAGCAATTACTGATGGTATCAGAAACTCCTCCGTGTTTTTACTTTTACTTTCCAAAAACTCAAACTCCTCAAATCAGGTGTTACGAGAATTGGAGTACGCCGATAAGCAAAAGAAAAAGCTGTTTTGCTACAAAACAGAACAACTTACCATTTCAGATGCCATAGACTATTTTATCTCTTCCATTCAGCAAATTGATGCTCAAAATTACAATTTGGAAACAGGCATCAGTATTGCCTATGAGTCAATAAGCCAGTATGTGAACAAACGGCGAGTTGACAGCTCGAATCTATTCTCAAAAGCCATTGAGAACGAGATTGGCAAAGACCTGTACCACCAAAAAAAGTACGGACAGGCCTTCCCTTATCTTTTACAATCTGCCAAGGAAGGAGATGACCAATCTCAATATTTTTTGGGCACTATGTATTATTCTGGTCACGGAGTAAATCAGGATTATGCCCTCGCAATGGAATGGTACCTCAAAGCAGCAAATAATGGAAATGCTTCTGCACAAAATAATATTGGATATATGTACCAGAATGGATTGGGTGTAAAGCAAGATTATGCCCTCGCAATGGAGTGGTACCTCAAAGCAGTAAATAAAGGAAATGCTTTTGCACAAAATGGTATTGGATATATTTACCAGAATGGATTGGGTGTAAAGCAAGATTATGCCCTTGCAATGGAGTGGTACCTCAAAGCAGCAAATAATGGTGGTGCTTCTGCACAAAATAGTATTGGATATATGTACATGGATGGCTTGGGTGTAAAGCAAGATTATGCCCTCGCAATGGAATGGTACCTCAAAGCAGCAATTAATGGAAATACTACTGCACAATATAATATTGGATATATGTATGATGAGGGCTTGGGTGTAAACCAAGATTATGCCCTCGCAATGGAATGGTACCTCAAAGCAGCAAATAATGGATTTGCTTCTGCACAATATAATATTGGATATATGTACCGGAATGGCTTGGGTGTAGTAAAGGATTTAGAGAAGGCTAAAAGTTGGTATTCAAAAGCAGCAAAAAACGGAAACCAAACTGCCATAAAAACACTGAAAGATGTATTTGACATTACTGGATATTAAATAATGGGCAAATTGCAGTTAGTTGTTGCCATCACCGGCCACCGGGATTTATTGGAAAAAGATAAGCGTCAGACTAAAGCACGAGTAAAATGCCTGTATCGGCGTTTACGAAAGGAAAGTGGTTCAACCATTAAACTCTACTCCGCCCTTGCCCCCGGGGCAGATTTGTGGGTGGCAGAGTGTTTGGAAGTTACTGACCAACTGGTTTATGTCAAGATCATGCCAGATGAATATCATGAAAAATACACTTATGGTGGGTATGAGAAGTCGCTGCAACCCTTTCATGACCTCCTTAAAGACCGTAAAAATCAAAGCTATAACGATATAACCCATAGCTTAATTGACAAAACCTTAGATTATTCAAAAGAACATGACCGCAAGTTGGCCTACCAAAAATTAGGTGAATATTTGGTGAAGAATGCTTCCATTCTCGTTGCCCTCTGGGATGGTGTGGACGGCGGCGGTGAAGGCGGCACTTCAGACGTAGTTAATTTGTGGAAAACCGGACGGGGAATTGCCGGAAACCGTATAAAACTGCCCAAACAACCACGTAAACTTTACCACCTCATTTGTCCACGGGAGAAAAACCTATTTCCAGTAAAAATGTATTTACCATGAGCCACCATTATACCTGGAACAAACACGAAGCACCCCCACAACCCAAGCAGAAATTGCGTGCTTGGTGGTTCAAAAATAAAAATTGGCTGTGGTTTGGACTGGTCTTTTTCCTTTTAGAAGGGGCGTATAATTATTATTACCATAGGTTTGAATTTGCCGACTGGCTTGTTTGGTTCTTATTGATGTGCCTGTATCGTATAGCTTGGTGGGCATATAAAAAGTGGGAATATGCCAAAGTATTGCTTCTGAGCTATGTTTATCCCATTGTGCTGACTGTCATTGTACTTGTGGTTGGATGTGTCGGTTATGATAACTATAACACTGGAGAGAGTTTAGCCAACGATCTTTTCAACGCCGCCGAACTGATAACAATCGGTGGCGATGGTTTTGATGAACCCACCAAACCCCCAAATGTGTTGATGCGTACCGCACGTTTGCTTGGTGGTTTCTTAGCAGCGTATGCCTTCTTGATTGCCTTTGGGTTGGCGGTGGGCAAAGAGAATATTTCCCGATTGAGTTTTTTTCGGTATCGGACGGTCAGGTTTTTGAAAAGAAAAAAGCAATTAGACTATGTAGTCATTATAGGAGATGGTATCAAGGCAGAAGATTTGGCATATGATTTACTAGACAGTTGGCAACGGTTTGTGTTCTTAGATACCTCAGAAAACGAACACCTCCACAAGGCTTTGGAAAATGTCCGCTGCTGGTACTTTAAAGGCAAAGCACACAGCAAGCAAGATTTAAATACCACCTATTTTTGGCAAGCCAAAGCGGTGTATATCATCAATGAATCTGATGAGGCTAACTTCCGTGCGGTACACGAAATGGACGAGGTACAAACCCACCATCCTGATTTTCAACCACAGTGGCACGTTCATCTCAATGACCCCAATCTGCGGGAAAGTGTTCACGCATTGTTGGAGCGGCGTTCGGCCAAAATCAATACGTTCAACATTGAACAAAACACTGCGAATAACCTACTCGCACAAAGACCGATTGACCGATTTGCGGAAACTACCAAAACCGCTCAAGTGGTAATTGTGGGTTTCAACAAGCAAGCCGTAGAAATTGTGTTGGCCTGTGCCAGGATTGGGCATTTTTTGGCGGGGCATCAACTTCGTATCCAGGTATTTCTGAGAGAAGAAGACCAAACCGCCAAAGCAGCATTTTTGGGAAAGAATCCGGTGTTGGACAAATCGAATTACGCTTCACTTTATTTGGATACTGAAGAACGTAGTGTTATAAATTATACCTTTCAGAATATCGAAATTGATTTTGAAGCCTTACCCATTGCCGAAGCGGCCATTCGTCATAAATCGTTTAGTTTTTACAATTTTTTTGAGCCAGAAAATGCCAATTCATTATACGTCTGTTTGGATGATGGTATTCAAAATGCCCGCTTCCTAAATTCCGTTTTGCCCCGATTGTCTTACCTGAAACAACAACAGCAACGGGACATTGAGGTGTACATCTATTACAACTACCCCGACCGAGACGAGCAGCAATACATCAACCAAAAGCTCAACGCCCTTGCCCCGCACATTCCTATCTATTGCTTTGGAAATATGCTTGATGCTTGTACCTGCAAAAGCATTGAAGAAGCGTCCAATGTGCCCTTAGCCAAACGCATTGCCTACATCTATCACTGCATTTTTGGTGGTCTTAAAGATGATGGAAGCACCGAAGTAAAAAGTATCATGGATGCAAATAAAAGGTTAGGTGAGTTAGGTAAAAAAGTAAGTAATGGAGAAATTACAATCGATAACTATCAAGCCGAGAAAAACGATTTGCTTAAATACTTTTTTGCCTCGTATGAACTCATGGCAAAAAGATTTGAAATCGAAGAAAAACCATCATTCCAAAAGAAAGTATGGCTGTTTATTCAAAATGGCTTCATGATGGTGAAATCCAAAGCCCAGACAAAAGAAGAAGCCTTTTGGACCACCCTGCGGCAAATGGACCGGGAATCCAACTTACAAGCAGCTCAACACGCAGTTGTTAAATTACGGCAGTTGGGCAGGGAAGTCAATTCTCCAAATGACTTATCCATGGAGGAACTCTATATCCTTAGCGAATTGGAGCATCGCCGATGGAACGCCGAGAAGCTACTTTTAGGCTGGCAACCCTACCTAAACGATGCCGAGTGGAAAGCCAATAAAAAAGCCCTCCGTGATCAAAAGTACCATAACTTCTTAGTCACTTTTGACAACCTTCCCGACTACGAAAAGTCTAAAGATTGGGTGCAGGTGATGGGGGTAATTTAAAACTAGTAATTTTATGAATTCTTACAATTACGACGTATTTATTTCAAGAAAAGAAGAAGATAAGGAATTTGCAAAAATTCTATATGACTTCCTAACGGCCAATGGGCTTAAAGTATTTGAGTCAAGACATTCTTTGCAACAAATTGGTAATTCGGATTATCGAAAAGCAATTGATGAAGTATTGCCAAATGTCAAACACATGATTGTCTTGAGCAGTAGCAAACAGTATATTACTGCTTCTTGGGTGGAAGCTGAGTGGGGTTTCTATATAAACCGAAAGAGAAGTAATTCAACTTATTACGGGAATATTCTTACCCTTCTTGTCGGAAATTTAAAAATAGAAGATTTACCACCTAGCTTGAGAAACTACACCGCTATTAGATTCGACGAGTTCAATTTTAACGAGGTTCTTTGTTATTTAAACAAAGATCAATTACAAAAAAGTGAATCCGAGAAGCCTTTTGAAAGCTTAAATAATATGGGAAATCAGCACTTTGATAAAAAGGAATACACCGAAGCCCTCAAATTTTATGAACAAGCATCCGAAATGGGTGATCCTGCAAGTCAGTTAAACCTCGGCTACATGTATTTTTATGGATTAGGTGTTTATCAAAATACAAATGCTGCTATTTTTTGGTATTCAGAATCGGCAAGAAATGGGAATACACAAGCCATGAATAATTTAGGAATAATTTATGAGTTTGGTCAAGGAGGAATAACAAAAGACCAAAAGATAGCGTATAATAATTATTATAACGCAGCAAAAGAAGGAGATTCTTCGGCTCAATTCAGAATTGGTTTATATAATTTCGATGGCGTTTATTTTCTGGAAAATTATTCTGAAGCATTTTACTGGTTTGATAATTCAGCTGAATATAATGATTCCTCCAAAAATTATTTAGGAGTTTTGTACGAGAAGAATTTAGTAAAATCCAACAATAACCCGTACAATGCCTTTATTTGTTATGAAGCTGCGGCGAAAAACAATCATTTCTTAGGAATCATTAATTTGGCGAGATGCTACTACTATGGAATTGGTGTATCAGTTAATTATTTTTCAGCTTTAAATTATTATTCAAAAGCTGCTAAACTAGGGCATGTTGATTCAGCTTTAATAGCAGCAAATCTCTATTATGATGGAGATAAAGTAGTCCAGAATTATAAAGAAGCGGCATACTATTTTGCTGTTGCTGCCGATTTCGGCTCTGTAGAAGGATTATATAGGTTAGGCCTAATCTATTTAAAAGGAACAGGCGTTGACCCGGATAGAAGTTTTGCAATTAAAGCTCTTTCGGAGGCTAGTAAAAAGGGGTCATACGCAGCTAAAAAATTAATCTTGAATATTTAAATTATTATTAATTTACAACCTACCCCTTATATTATCGAGTGATTTATAAAGATCAACTACCAATTCTAAGATTTTTAAATCTCCGCTTGCAATCGCTTTGTTGATATTTAAGGTTCTTTCCTCCAAAAGATGCATTATCTCGGTATGCATGTTATTCTCTTTGGACATTTCCAAATCAAAATCTTTCTGAATTCTTTCTGATTCACTTTGAATTCTTTGTGATTCCAACATGAGTTTATTCGTTTCTATTTTAAGAATTTCAAACTTTTCTGAAATATTTCCTGCAGTAGTGAATAAACTCTTAACAGCATCGACTAGTTGAATGTTGTTATCTGAATTCTCATATTTTCGCAAAGAATTGCTCATTTCTAGTTTTGTTTTACAAGCCTTATTAACTGATTTATTTGTTGCTTAGTTCTAACTTTTGCCCCTCTAATTTTCGTAAGGTCTTTATTAGGAAGGCCAAAGAATAGACAAAATTTAGCCCATATTCTTTTCACTAATTTGAAGCTTCCAAAAATTTCTACTATTTCTTGCTCTAAAATGAAAACAGAAGTTTCAATATTTTTTTGGACCTCGATTACATTTGCTAACCTTTCCTGTGAACTATTCTGAATTTTGATGCATTTAATTATTTTTTTATTCAAGACATCAATTTCATTATTTAGTTTAAATACTTCTTTTTGGATGTTTTCAATTTTACTCCTAACATTCAGATTTTCAAATAATGCTCCTCCTATAATTACAAAGGGTAAAGCAAATGTACCTAAAACCCCTGTCAATATACCTTTGCTCGCAACCATAGTAGTTCCTGCCATAGTTGATTTAGTTAATACTGCTGTTGTTACTGCTTTACCACCTAATAGCTTAACACCAGTTGCCTTGGCCACAAATGGTTTTGAACTTAAATATGTGGTCGATTTTGTTTTTGCCAAAACACTTGCATGGTTTGAAGCATAATGTTTGGAAACAACATGTTTAGATGCAAATGATTTGTGATACAGACCATTTATAGTCGCAAGATCACTACTTATATCTATAAAAAGCTCAGATGATAAGGCAACACTTTTGAATACGTTTTTGAAGATAGTTGAAGGCTTAAGTCTGATAATACCATAATCAATCAATCTAATTTTATATATAAAACTATTTTCAGATTTCAATGCCTTAAATCGTTCTCTAATTTCTTTTAAAAGTTCTACTGAAACAACTTTATTATGTGCTTCATCACCAAGAACTTCCATTGTTCTTTCTCTTTCTCTAAGAAAATCTTTCTGAACATTTTCTAGTTCTCTGTTTCGCAGATTGTAGATATTTTTAGCTTCTTCAAGTCTATCAGAAGCTCCGAAGGTTATTACACTTCTAAAACCTTTACCAAAAGATTTTAAGCCTTCATTTAAATCGCTTAGAAATCCCATTTGAACTGTTAATAAAGAATTTGAAGAATCAAATTAAAAATGAAAAGTAAATCTAAATGACAGAAAATTCCCCCTAAACATCTCGGCAATCCTTGGTGGAATTTTCATTTTTTAAATTAAATTCATTAACAATGCATTCATACTTATACCAATTTGTCAAGTATATTATTTCATCAGATGAATATAGAACCTTTTTTCTAACTTAGGAAAAAATACGGTTCTTCTTGTAGCCTTCCTATAAAATCAGATAGTTTAGAACGTTCTGATAGCGTATACTCCGAATCAAAAACCTTCAATCATTTATCTGTTAAGAAGTCATAAACTTCCTTTACCACATGAGCAATCTTCACTTTTGAGAAAATGAAAACTTCATTTTTAAAAGAATTCATCACTTAATCTAGAACTTTTTCATTATACCATCACTTACAAACCTATTTATATAATGTTTGCATTGGCTTTCGTCCTTCATTAAATCAGGCATAACCTCACCTTTAGAATACATATTAATACATGAAATTGGTGCGTCTTCATTTAGGTCGAAAGCCCCAACTTTTAAGATCGTGGCAAATTTTTTTTCTTTGAATCCATCCAGAATAATTGGCACTTCGTTTTCATGAATAAACTTTTTCTTTGGTAGCATGTAATGATGGCTTAGCAATATGAGAAAACCTCCAGCTTCTTTAAACTCCTTTTCAATTTCTAATGTCCAATCTTCACGATTAGAAAGATTTTCATCATACCAATAGTCAATACCTTGTGCTTCCAAATATTCTACAATTAGCTTTAGTTGATCCAAATCTTCTTTAGCATATGATATCACCAATTTTCCTGCTCTTTTTTTCTCAATAGCTTCGAAGATATTTTTTTGTTCAATATCCTTTAATTTATCTAAATCACTTACTTCCTTTTTTTCTTTTATTGGAATCTTAGAACCATGTATTAATTCCCATTCTGCTTCATCATTATCTCCATGTACTATTATTGCATCAGTAATAGCATCAAACCATTCAGACACTGTTTCATCAATTGTTAGTATCAGCTTATTATTATCGAAATCAGCCTCAATGAGAAAGCCAGTATAATCTTTTCTTTCAAAAAGAATTAAAATTCCATTACGCCAAATAAAATTAAAGGGCGTTTTTGAGCCAAAAGAGTTTATAAACCCGTGCAATGGGTAATAGGGTAAAAAGTTAAATTTTTTGACCCAAATACACTTCTTCCCTTTTTTCATTTCCCATAGATCCACTACATCGGGTTTATCCCTCGGTAAAAATTCCGGAAATACAAATTGGGTATCTAAGTTATCTTCTTCATTTTCTTTAATTTTAAAAGGAAAGCACATACCACTACTTCTCATAAAATTAAGAAATAGCCATTTTTCTTCAATAGAGTATTTTTGATTAGTTGTATCTAAGTCTTCGAAAACTGTTCTTACATTACATTTGCCATATGATAGCGATCGCATTTCTTTATAGAAATTACTTTCTCTGTCTAGTATTTTATATATGGCATTTAGAGCCCAAATAATATCCAGGATAATATATTCACCCAGTTCTTTTTTATAATAAATGGCCCCTGTATTATGTAGGTAAACAATTAGATCTTTTACTCCTTCTTCTAGAACACCTTCCTCTAAGCATAATTTTGTAAATAATTCAATGGTGATTAACTTACCAGACAAAGCATTTTCGCCATTATGTTCAAGAATTATTTTTCGGATTTTTTCCCAATAGAAAGGAACTTCCATCCCATATAATTCTAGAGACTTAGCTTTTTCCCAAATTTCAGTTTTCAAAGTTTCTATGCCCTTCGATAAAAAAACACTTATTGGAAAAGGACGATAATTATAGAAAACGTCGCTGTAGTTTATAGGATTAGAAGGCACTTCAATTTTATTCCGTACTATAATTACTTCACTATCCGGACTAAGTTCTCTAATTCGACTCAGGTAAAATGGAAGGTTTATGTGCCTAACCAATTCACCTTCAACAATACGATCTGGTGATACCGAAATACATTCAGTAATCTCATCATATACCAGCAATTGAATAGCTGTAGAAGTCATGAATATCCGATGAGTGCCATAGTAAATTTCTTGCCCACCTAGATCCCATACACTAAAATGTACTGGAAAATCTTTATGAGAATATTTAAAGGAATCTAAGGCAATTGCATGTGTTGATTTTATGTTTTCATCACAGGGAAGATCTTTTAAAGCATTCAGGATACTGCTTTTACCTACATTACTATTCCCTATCAATACCAGTTTTACATTTCGATTGATCTCTTTTTTTCTTCTTAATTCAACAAAAAAGTTTTTGACCAAACTTAAACAATTAGTTTTCTCATTTTCACCTAATGTGCTTGGGTGTAAATTTTCGACTGGATTACCAAAAAGATATAATTCGGTAAGTTCAAAATATTTTTGTTTGTTGGAAATAGATTTAACGGCGTTATTACAAATGCTTAATGTTTTTAAACCTTTAGTTATAACAAGCCTTTCTATTTGATTATCATTTACATTTAGTTTACGTAGACTTATTGGTAAATCTCCTATTTGAAGAATTTTATTCGAATTTAAATTTAGATGTAAAATTGAATTAGGAAGTTCTTCAATTTTAGAAATTGAATTATTACTTAAATCAATTTCTTCAACGCCATCCGGAATATTTTCAATGTTCGTTAAATTATTTCCATTAAGCTTTATTTTCTTAATGTGTGTTATATTTTTTAATTCTTTTGGAATACGACGTAATTCTAAATAACTGAGATCCAGCGTCGTAAGACTTTTATCTTCCAAAGACTTATTAATTCTGTTAGCAACCTCATGATTTAAACTTAGCTTATTTTCCTCGACAACTTCACTATATTTAACCTTTACTTCACCAATAAGCGAGTTAGTGTTAAACATTTCCTGTAATAAAAGTAAATTATAGGATCTAATTTTTGAATTAGGGTTAGTACTAATTTTTATTCCTTCTTTTGCGAGATGTTCAGTTATAGTATTAATACTAACATTTAACTTCCTAGCTACTTGACTAAGTCTTAGTATCTTCTCATTCCATGTTGCTTCTGTTGTATCAACATTTTCTATATTATTAGTTTCTCCTATTAAATGAATCTCAAGAATTTCCTTAATTAGATTATAATTCAATTTAAATCTATTTAGGATTTGGCAACCCAAATTATCAGTATCTCTTAAAATAGCTAGTAATAAATGCTCGGTATCAATAATCGTTGAATGGAATATCTTTGCTTCCAAATGTGAGATTTTTAATACCTTTTCAGATTGCCTTGTTAAAGGTAAGTTCGATAGGTTATTGATGTAATTCGCACCTTTGGAACGAATTACAGACTCTATCCTCTGCTTTAATTCAATAGTTTTAATGCCTGTTTTGCGGATTAATTCTAATCCCATTCCATTACCTTCACTAATCATCCCAAGTATGAAATGCTCAGTACCTATATAATCATGGCCAAGACGAAGTGCTTCTTCCCTTGAAAGTGAAATAACTTCTTTGATTCTTTGAGAGAATTTTGGTTCTGTTTTTAAGGATTCCATACTCTGTGTTCGTGCGATAGCTTTAATTACTTCCCAAATTACTTTATTTAAGCCTAGCAGCTTTTAAAATCTCTCCCGAAATACTACTCACAAACCCATTCACGTAATTATCAATATAACTATCATTTGCATGGCCGATTAAGTTGCTAAAGCTAAAGTTAGCTGAGCTAACACTTAGTCCATATTCACTTGGGTCAGGTTTCCATATATTAAAATTGGCTATATGTTTTCCTTCTTTTATTTGGCAGTCTTTTAGATAAATTGGTGCTATTAGGCTATTCCTTTTTTCGGCCAAAATATCTCTTAAAACATTACCATGTTCTTCCATGTCTATGAAGTTTGAGTTGAAAAAGTCATTAGATAATAGACAAATGAGGATATCATTACTTCGGATGTTCTCTCTTATAGTTTGGAGCCAATCTGAGCCTGTTGGCATTTCTTTGTCATGAAAAAGTTCTATTTTAACATTTTCATTCTTCCCAAAAGCCTCCAAAGCGGGCTTTAGCTTCTTAAACAAAGTATACTTTTCTCGATTGTCCCCTGTGGAATAACATAAGAATATTCTAACCGGCTCCCTCTCAAACTTCTCGAACAAAAACTCAAAAGGCTTGGAATCAACCAATTCTCTATCAAATGATTTGTCAAAATTTTTTGCTTTATTTCCCCCTTCCCTTTTTGCAATAAGTAAATCTTTCCATTTAACCTTCCCTTGTTCATTAGGAAGCCTTACATACATTTCTTCCAACTCTTCCTTATATTTCTCCTCCATGAATACCATAAAATCACGAAGCAAAATATTCCTAGTATTATCATATTTTGACTTGAGATAAACCTCAATTTTGTTTTCATCAGGAATACATAAAACAAAAGTGCTTTGTCCATTTTCCTCATATACCAAACCGTTTCGCCAAAGTGGTTCATCGTTTTCCTTTATCAAATGGCCCTTTTGTGAGATAATCCGGGAAATGAGAGATGGTGGCAAATATTGCCCAAACTCCAGAGTCAAGGCCAAATCATGGTAGGAGTATTTTAATTTATTCAATTGGGCATCCGATATAGGAGGCTTTCCAGGCAAATACTGTGGAGCAATAAATCGTCTTGGATTTTGTTCAGGTATCTCAAAAGCTAGCTCAAAAGCCTTCATCAAATCCAGTAATTGCAAAGCATCCAGATAATCTCCCTCAAATTTCTTATCTACTTCTTCTAAAATAAACTCGCCTTGTTTCAAGGTGAGCGTTTCTCCCCGCCAATTGACTTGCCGTTCCTTAACAAAATCTTTGTTTAAAAACAGGTAAATGCGAGTGTGTAACCACTGAGGGTCAATAAATACAATGTCCTTTAAGCTCTCGATATCTTCAAAATATAAGATACGCCCGCAAAAATCTCTGAGGTATGTGGTAACAAAACGGTACGTAGATTCATTGAATAGTTTGCTGTTTTGCCGGATGATACCCTTATACTCTTCATAAGTAATCCAAACGGGGAGTTTCTCATATGCAAACTCAATAGGGATATTCAATTCTGCTAACAGATTAGATAAACTCTCTTCGCCAACCCCATCCTTCATGGATTCTGCCAAACTGGCGATGATATCACGAATGACGGGATAATTCGCAATAACCTTAAAGTTATTGTCTGAAAAGCTTTTTTGCAGTTCTTCTTTTAATCTTCTTTCAAATTTTCTGAAAGCAAAATGGAAGTCTTCAGCTTGCTCATTGGTATCTCTGCCTTTTTCGTAATGATAGGCTTCCCGAATGTCCAGTTGGAAAAAATTATTATTGACAACTTCAAAAGGTGTTTTCTTCATGACTTCACCTGAAAGCTTCATATCAACATTTGAAACTCTGGCTGCACACTTATTCTCTACCAAAAAGACTTTCGAATAAAATCGTTTGTTATACTGGTTATCCTCAATTGTATCCGCTTTGGTAAGATGAGCGAAGGATTTTAACCAATAGGAATATGGATAATGTTTAATGCATACAGGAACACCAATCTTTTTATTTTCTCCTCCTTCACTGACTTCTACATATTCAATGGTTTCTTCCTCTACTTTTCGGTCTTCCAAGTCCTGATGACAAACAATGATACCAATGCTATTTGTCGTGATAAAAAGACGGTGCGTAGCATGATAATAATCCTGCCCGCCAAAATCCCAGAAGTTAACGTGCTTTATGCCGTCGAACTCGAAATCCATGACCCGGGAAATGCCGTGGGTAGTTACCTCCTCTTGGTCGAATTCTTTTTTACCAAGGTAGTTTAGCAAAGATGTTTTCCCTGCAGTGCTGTTACCGAGAACAACGACTTTTAGGTGGTCATTTAGTATGCTTCCCTCTGCGTACAAATTTTCATAAAAGGTATTTAATACTTGATATCCACCTTTTAATGCTTCTTGGAGCTCAAAAGATATTGGATTAAAATCAAAAAAAAGATTTTCAAAATCTCCATTCTTATAATTTTCATTTTTTAACAACGGACTAAAATCTGAAATTTTATTATTGGTCAAATTAATATATTTTAACTTTCCCATCTTGGATAAAACAGATATGTCCTGCAAGCTATTTCCACCAACTGACAATTTTTCAATATTTTCCAAACGATATAGAGCCGATATATCATTAAGTTTTAATGATTGTGCATTCAAGTTTTTCAGATCAACTAGGTCGGCTACAGCTGAGATATCCCCAATATTATTTTCAGACAAATCAATTGAAATCAAATTTGTCAAATTAGCCAAAACTGAAATGTCATCAATCTTATTACGACTTATGTTCAATGATCTCAAATTTCTCAAGTGACCCAATTCCGAAATATTATTAATTGCATTTGATCTCAAGTCTAAAGTGAGCAGCTTATCTAGTTTAGTAATTGAAGAAAGGGACTTAACACGATTCCCCCCCATTTTAAGAGATGTCAACTCACTTAATTTGGCTAGGCTATCTATATCTTCAATAAAATTCCCAGTCAAATCCAGTGATATTAGACTTTTTAATTCAGATATTTCAGAAATATCCTCAAGACGATTATCATCCAGCCACAAATTTTTTAGATGTTTCAAATTGGCAACAAAAGAAATATCACAAAGTCCAAAGTGTAAGCCTAAGTTTCTCAAATAGGGAAATCCAGAAAGCCAATTTCTGTCTACATATTCGGGACCGAAGCCAGATAAAGATAAAGAATTCAAATTCTGGATTCCTGTGAGACCTTGATAGGTTGAGGAACCGCTAATCCCATACAATTCCAATGATTCTAAATTTTGCAATTCATTTATTATAGAAATATCCTCTAAATTTTTTCCTCCAATTATGAGTGACTTCAATTTTTGCAATTCGCCCAATTCCGTTATTTCACCAATTTTATTGGAGCTTAGATCTAAGTGTTCTAAAGAGTTTAGCTCGCGTAATGTTGAAATGTTTGAAATACTATTTTCAGAGAGATTAAGTACATTTAAATTTTTAAATCTTCTTAGGAAAGAAATATCAGAAATATAGTTGCACGACAAATTCATTCTTTCCAAATGCACACATTCCATTAATTCAGGAATCTCAAAACCTACATCACCGATCATTGATGCTCTCAAATCTAAATATGGGTCTAAATTTTCAAGACACTTCCTAATTCTCCTTTTCGCCTCTTCTATTCTACTCATCTCCCCAAAGTTTTCTGTAAAGTCCTGATATCATTCCAGATATATTCAGGGTCAAATTTCTTAATGAATTGAGGAATGTAGTATGTTCCCTTTGGTCTTACCGCATAAATAGTCTTTCCCAACTCTTGTGCTACTTCAAGCTCCATTTTTACGTACGATTTTTGGGGAAGATTGCTATTCGCATAAACAAATACATACGTACATCCTGCCATTTGCCTTCTGAAAATAGCTCTCAATTCCTCATCATTTTTCACCTTCCGCTGTTTGTGCTCCGGAATCGAATGGTTCCAAATTTTAAAATCTTCAGATAGTTTGAGTTTCTTAATTAATTGTTTGTAAGAACGTGAGTCGTAAAAAGAGTGACAGACATAAATACGTCGGTAGTCCAGTTCTATTTTTTCATAGAATCCTGAGTCTTCATCCCTTG
Source organism: Cytophagales bacterium (assembly GCA_024742395.1). Lineage (GTDB taxonomy): Bacteria > Bacteroidota > Bacteroidia > Cytophagales > Spirosomataceae > Jiulongibacter. The sequence goes on along the minus strand of JANSYO010000005.1, from coordinate 54,966 downwards.
TGAGAATTAGATGACCAATTATAGCTGCGGGAATTAAATGCCACATTGCAATTGTGTTTAATAGATTAGCCTAAATAATTTCTAAAATAGGAAATTAATTGAACTCATGCCTTAGACATTTATTATTTGGTCTTTTCTATTTTTTACCTTATACTTTTTAAGGGAGACATATATTTTCAGATTAGCTTTTACAAAAGGTGTGGCACAAAATTATTCTCAGAATTATTAACACAACTTAATTAAGTTCAGAAGTTGAATTTTTCAGTAAATGGTCAATTTTTAACTACTCTACGCACCCGCCAATTTCCAATTTGAACACAGAACCTAAATTTGTTAATGCACCTGATTGAAGATTGATTGCTTTCTTGGCAACTAGTGTGACACGTTGGTTTTGTGTCACGAGGGTGTTGAAATTTATAGAACCAACTGTTTCAAAGTGGTAAATGTCATACGGTAAAGGGGTGTTAATACTAATATCTGATTTGACACACGTATATTCGTATGCACCGGCATCAAGTTTTAGGTGCTTCATTCTTGCTTTTCCTGATAAATCTGTGACACCAGCAAAAGAGATTGTTGTGCTTTGAGTGTCTCCAAAATCAAACGCAGGTGAATACTCATTAATCAATCTAAAGTCGCCTGTTGAAGGGTTTTTAAAGTTAATGTTCTGAAAAAGTGAGTTTTGCTCTTGTCCAGAGGAGTTTTGATAGGCAGAAAGACCATTAACGATGTAATTATTTAGCTGAAAAACCGGCCAATTTGGTTCTGCGAATTGCCATATATTATAGTCTGAATCTAAATTATTGACAAATTGAGGAGTTTTTTGATTGCTTATTTGGAGATTCCATCTACCAGAAATTGTGGAAGAAAATATATTGTTTCGAATTTGTGTGTTTTCCGATGCATCTAATATTAATTCCCCAAAATCTATTGGCATTGTTTCAGTAAGCTCTAAGACAGAATTGTCAAAATTATTATATGTGGTATTATTAATTACCCATGTGCTTTGTACAATTGCATATTTGCACGTGTCACCTCCACGACATGAGCCAATGCTAATACCGCCTCGTGAATTATTGTAAGCAAGATTACTACGGAGGATATTATTTGAGGCGGTGGCACCAGATACATTGGTATGGTTTTCACAATTAACGGCAAATCCTCTTTGACCATTTTTGCATATATTTCCTTCAACAATCACTTCCTTAGCCCCATCAATATAAATTCCGGCGGCTAAGGCTTTTAGACCTTTGCATCCATCTACGATATTGCCTTTGATTAACCCATTTCTGGTCTGTATTAATTCTAAACCATTTATGTTCCATTTATAATAACCAGCAGCTACTATACCGATATTGCCTGTGCTACTAATTGTGTTATGTGACACGGTGTAATTCTCAACATTTCCAACTATTGCAATTGCTTCGCTTTGACCTGTTCGGCAATTTGATACTTCGCAATTGTCGATTGTGATCTGACTTATGGGATTAGATATAGAAGAGCCAAAAACCAGAATTGGATTCATGGTTTGATAGGATGAGTCAGGCCTTTCATTGGGAATATTTGAAAAATAAAGGTTGCTGAGTTTTAAATTTGAAAGTGTCACGTTGTGTGACACATCAGTAACTTTAATTCCGAAATTTTCTCTTCCAGTGAATTCTTGAAATTTAAGTCCGGAGACGATAACATTATTTGCGGTTATTTGGAGAAAGCCACTTCTAATCACATTAAATGTGCTACCCGAAAAAACAGGTACTTCTTCAGCGTAATTCGTATAGACTATTGGTGATATGACAGTTCCACTTTCCGAACAGTTTATTCCAATTTCTCTGTATGTACCACCTCTGAAAAAGACCGTGTCACCCGGTGAAACATTGTCACACGCTTTTTGAAAAGTTTTCCAAGGGGACGGGATTAAACCATCATGATCATCATTACCTGAAGGTGACACGTAAAACGTATTTTGTGTCACAGCCAGAATCGGTATTAAAACGGGAACTAAAGTTAAGAAGACTTTCATAGTATTAAAGAATGTTTTACTGGGCAAAACGGTTTTACCAATCAAATATACTTCGTTCATTTTGAGGAAGATATCCGTTAAATCAAAAGTGAATACAAAAAAAGTTTACCGTCGTCATTAATTCACGACTTTGTAAATTTTGGGATTCATTCAAAACTAACAATCAACTGAGGGTTTCTTTATGGGAAAAACCCCGTATTTCTTCTTCTCAAAATTATTACCCGCTCTATTTTTAGTATTTCTGTGGCTTCACGATCACTTTAGTATTATTTTTACCAAAATTCAACCACCAAAATGAAATTCTGATTTCTGTAGCCTTTTAGCCCATGAACAAGAAATCCCTGACTGAAAGAGATATTTGTACCAAATTCATTAATCCAGCTATTGAGAAAGCTGGCTGGGATATGATGCGACAAGTTCGGGAAGAATATTACTTTACCGATGGGAGAGTGATTGTTCAGGGTAGGATGTGTACCCGAGGCAAAGGAAAGAAAGCTGACTACCTCCTGTTCTACAAGCCAAGCCAGCCAATTGCTATAATTGAAGCGAAAGACAATAGACATTCTGTGGGAAGCGGAATGCAACAGGCTTTGGAATACGCTGATATCCTTCAGGTACCTTTTGTATTTACCAGTAACGGAGACTCCTTTCTTTTTCATGATAAAACAATCAAAGAAGGCGAGATTGAGAAAGAAATTAGTTTGGACGAATTTCCATCTCCTGAGGAACTTTGGAACAAATACATTGATAATGCCGGATTGGATCACCTGCCTGTTCGTAGGATTATAGAGCAAGAATACTATGTAGAAGATTCAGGCAAATCTCCCCGATATTACCAGCAAAATGCTATAAATAGAACCGTAGAGGCTATAGCAAAAGATCAGAAGAAAATCTTACTTGTAATGGCTACTGGCACAGGTAAAACCTACACTGCATTTAACATTATTTGGCGTCTTTGGAAATCTGGAGTCAAAAAACGGATCCTATTTCTGGCGGATCGCAACGCACTGCTTACGCAAACCAGAAATGGCGATTTCTCTCCTTTCGGTAATGATGTCATGCATATTGTCAAGCATCGGAAAATTGATAAATCATATCAGATTTACTTTGCACTCTACCAAGGTTTGACTGGCACAGAGGAAGCTCAAAATGCTTACAAGGAGTTCAGTCGTGACTTTTTTGACCTAATTATAATAGATGAGTGTCACAGGGGAAGTGCCTCAGAAGCTTCTGCCTGGAGAGAAGTGCTTAATTACTTTGAAAATGCTACCCAGATAGGTCTAACGGCTACTCCAAAGGAAACCAAAGACGTTTCAAACATAGATTATTTCGGAGAGCCTGTTTACACCTATTCTCTGAAACAGGGAATTGAAGATGGATTTCTGGCTCCATATAAAGTGATACGGGTAAGTACTACCGTCGATGAGGGCTGGAGACCCACACAGGGTTTAAAAGATAAGTATGGAAATGAAGTTGAAGACAGAATTTATAACATAAGAGATTATGATCGGAATCTCGTAATTGATGAGCGAACGCAAATTGTTGCTAAGCGTGTCACTTCATTCTTGAGGGCATCTGATCCTTACGCCAAAACCATTGTTTTCTGTACCGATATTGACCATGCCAACCGCATGAGAATGGCCCTGATAAATGAGAATGCTGACCTGGTTTCTCAAAATGAAAACTATGTAGTCAAAATCACCGGAGACGATGAAGTTGGAAAAAGAGAACTGGACAACTTCACCGATGTTGAAGAACGATTCCCAGTTATAGCAACTACCTCCAAAATGCTTACCACGGGTATTGACACCAAAATGGTGAAGCTTATTGTGTTGGACACCAATATCGGCTCCATGACTGAATTTAAACAGATCATAGGCCGTGGTACCCGAATTAGAGAAAACGAAGGCAAGCTTTACTTCACCATCATGGATTTCAGAAAGAATACCAATCATTTTGCCGACCCTAAATTCGACGGTGAACCGGTAAGTGTTTATGAGCCCCGAACAGAAGAAGAATTTGAAGAAGTGATTGAGGTAATAAATACGGTGGAGGATAACACAGCTACTCAAACTTTTGACAATGACAATGAAGATTTCATTGATAATACAGAGCTACGAGTATCAAAATATTATGTGAAGGATATACCGGTTTCCATTGCTCAGGAAAGGGTGCAGTACTACGGTGCAGATGGTAAGCTTATTACTGAATCGCTAAAAGACTACACGAAGTCAAACATTGATAAAACCTATTCTTCTTTAGATGATTTCATCAATACCTGGAATTCCACGGAAAAGAAAGAAGCCTTGATTCAGGAGCTGGCAGAGCATGGCGTATTACTCGATGCTCTAAAGGAAGAAGTTGGTTTAGACCTCGACCCTTTTGACTTAATTTGCCACGTAGCGTTTAACCAGCCTCCTCTTACCAGACAGGAAAGAGCCAATAACGTGCGAAAAAGAAACTATTTTGGCAAATACAATGAAACAGCCAGACAAGTATTGATCAGTTTGCTGGACAAATACGAAAATGAAGGTATTACCTCTATAGAAAAGGGAGCTATTTTAAAGCTGGATCCCTTCAATAAAATAGGCTCTGTGGTGGAGTTGGTAAGAGCATTTGGCAAGAAAGAGGATTTTGAACAGGCCATTAAAGAATTAGAAAAAGAGATTTACAGTAACATTGCCTAATGTATAGTTCAGAGGACATTTTGTGGGTCAAGAATATCAAAAAAGACGATGGAAATGCCATCGCCTATTATGCCCCTGAAGACGAAGATGAATTTTGGCTTAACTGGTCAAGCAGATATATAGATGAAAAAGAAGCCCTAAAACCAGAAATAGGAGACCTAATTCTATTATTTCAAAAAACGAATATTACGGGAAGTGTTCAACTAACCCATCTGGTAACCCCTGTTGACTACCATGTGAAAATTGGAAATCTGATTCGGTATAAATGGGAAAGAAAAGTGAGGGTTGTTGCAAGAGCCCCAAATGCTTATAACCCTAAACCAAATTCACTGGACTTTTTAAGACCAAATCGAGGTGGCTCTTATGAAATAAGCTTGCTTGATCCAAATGGAACTCTTCCTGACATACAAACTAATGTATGGAATAGTTTTCAAGGGATGTTTAAAGAAAACGTTCAAATTCTTGAAGAAGAAATTCTTAATCAGAATCTGGGCCCAATTGACATTGAGGCTCTGGAAGGTATTGAAAAAATTGTTTATCAAAAACACATCCTTCGAGAAAGAGTCAGCAAGCTTGTAAAGACCAAAAAAAGTCAGGCAACAGAAGCTAATCGGATGTTTTGTGAGTGCTGCTCATTTGATTTCGTCAAGCAGTACGGAGATTTGGGCGAAGGGTTTATTGAGTGTCACCACAAAATACCAATAAGTCAAGGTGCAAGAATAAATAATCTAGATGATTTGGCTTTGGTCTGTTCCAATTGCCATCGGATGCTTCATAGGAGAGATATAGATGGAGAATATCTCTCAGTTCAGGACTTACAAGATTTAATAAAAGGAAGAAAACAAGCTTAATGAGTATAACAACAAACATAAAAGGCATAAGAGACATTATGCGGAAAGATACCGGAGTTGATGGTGACGCACAGCGTATCTCGCAGATGGTATGGATGATTTTCATGAAAATCTTTGCCGATAAAGAAGAGGAATGGGAACTGACCATTGAAAATTATAAAAGCCCGATTCCTGATAAACTTAAATGGCAAAAATGGGCTGCCGATGAAGAAGGTTTGACTGGAGAAGAGTTAATGGAGTTCATAGATACCGAGCTCTTCCCTACCCTGAAAGATCTGGATATAAGTAGTAGCCCTCAGGCTAAAATCATACGATCGGTTTTTGAAGACACCTATAATTACATGAAAAACGGAACGCTGTTTCGTCAGGTAATTAATGAGATCAATAAGATTGACTTTAACAGTAGCAAAGACCGCCACCTTTTTAATGATATCTATGAATCCATCTTAAAGGAGCTGCAATCTGCCGGTTCTTCCGGTGAATACTATACGCCAAGAGCTGTTACCCAATTTATGGTGGATATGGTCAATCCACAATTGGGCGAAAAAGTGCTTGATCCAGCCTGCGGAACGGGTGGCTTTTTGACTTGTACCATAGATCACATCAGAAAACAGGTAAACACGCCTGAAGAGAGGGAGAAATTTCAAAACTCCATTACTGGAATAGAGAAAAAGCCGTTACCTCACCTTTTGTGTACTACCAATCTGATGTTGCATGGTTTTGATGTACCTGCTGTACGAAGAGACAACCTTCTTTCAAAACCGTATAGCGATTGGGGTTCTGGCGATAAGGTGGATGTCATTTTGACTAACCCACCTTTTGGAGGTGTGGAAGAAGACGGTACCGAGACCAATTTTCCTCAAAAGTTTAGAACAAAAGAAACAGCAGATCTTTTTCTGGCCTTGATCATTCGTTTGTTAAAGGATAATGGCCGCTGTGCGGTGGTATTACCAGATGGAACCCTATTTGGGGAAGGTGTAAAAACCAGAATCAAGGAAGAATTGATGGAGCGATGTAATCTACATACCATCATTCGCTTACCAAATGGTGTATTTAACCCCTACACCGGCATAAAAACGAACGTGCTGTTTTTCGATAAAGGAAAACCAACGAAAGAAGTCTGGTATTTTGAACACCCGTACCCTGAAGGAGTCAAAAGCTATAACAAAGGCAAACCGATTGACATCAAAGAGTTTGATTTAGAGAAGGCTTGGTGGACAAATCGTGAGGATGAGGACTTTGCCAAATATGCCTGGAAAGTAGATGCCAAAGAAATAAAAGACAAGGGATATAATCTGGACATCAAAAACCCACATCAGGAAAATGATGATTTAGACTCACCAGATATTATTCTCAAAAAATACAATGCCTCCACAGATAAGGTGAGTAGCATACAGGAAAAAATTATCAACGTACTGACCGAAGCCCTCAGCTAAATGCACCTACTCGAACACTTTAAAGAACTCACAATATACCCCAAAAATGCAGAGGAGCTAAAAGGATTGATTTTGCAGTTGGCTGTACAGGGAAATCTTACCTCAAAATGGCGTTTAGAAAATCCAGAAGTGGAGTCAGCTCATATTTTGCTTGAAAGAATTAAGAAAGAGAAAAAACAACTAATTAACGATAAGAAAATCCCCAAAGAAAAACCATTTCCAAAAATTGATGAGAGAATTAACGAAATACCTAAAAACTGGCTCTATTGCAATTTGGGAGAAACAATACAATTACTTTCTGGACAAGATTTGACTCCTAAAGAATATTCTCAATATCCGCAAAAATATCCTTATTTAACTGGGGCGAGTCAAATACAAGGAGGTGAAATTGTTCTCTCAAGATGGACAGATACACCAAAAGTTATATCATATGTAAATGATGTTTTAATTTCTTGCAAGGGTACAATTGGAAAAGTTGTTGTTAATAAGGTGGGAGAGATTCATATTGCTCGTCAAATAATGGCAGTTAGATGCCATGGATGGGTGATAAATGAATTCGTAAAAATCTTTGCAGATAGCTATGTAATAAAGCTAAAAGAGCTTTCTAATGGAATAATACCTGGTATTTCTAGAGAGCATTTATTAAATGCTAAATTTCTACTCCCCCCTCTCGAAGAACAAAAAGCCATCGTTGAAATTGTCAATGAACTTTTCAAAGAAGTCGAGGCTCTGGAAGAGCAAACCAAAGCCAGAGTACAACTGAAAGAAGACTTTGTTACCTCCGCTCTACAGCAATTAACCAATGGTGACACAAAAAAGGAATGGGCCTTTTTACAAAACCATTTTAAAACCTTCTTCACTGAAAAAATTGCAGTTAAAAAACTGAGAGAAAGTATACTCCAACTTGCCGTTCAAGGAAAACTGACCGAAAAATGGAGAAACCAACGGCAAGCTCAAGGAACTCCCTTAGAATCAGCCCCCACCCTTCTGGAAAAAATCAAAGCCGAAAAAGCCCAACTCATCAAAGAAGGAAAAATCAAAAAAGAAAAACCCCTTCCACCAATCAAGGAAGATGAAATTCCATATGAATTACCTGAGGGATGGGTTTGGTGTAGGTTCGCTGAGATAGTAATAAATAGAGATGGAGAAAGGAAACCAATAACAAAGGCTGATAGAATCAATGGCAAATATGATTACTATGGAGCTTCAGGGGTAATCGACAGTGTGAATGATTTCATTTTTGATAAAGATTTATTACTTATTGGAGAAGATGGTGCGAATTTGATTAATCGCTCTACCCCAATTGCCTTTTTTGCAAAAGGAAAGTATTGGGTTAATAACCATGCCCACGTTATTGATTCGATATTTTTCGAAATACTGGAATATCTTGAAAAGTACATTAATTCTATAAGTTTAGAGGATTATATTACAGGAATGGCACAACCCAAGATGCCTCAAAAGAGAATGAATATAATTCCTATTGCCCTCCCACCCTTGGAAGAACAAAAAGCCATCGTAGAAAAAGTAAATGCCTTAATGGCTTTTTGTGATGAACTAGAAAGTGAGATTGAAAAGAATACAGAGCTTATTGAGGATTTGATGAAGAGTAGTTTAAGGGAGGTTTTGGAGCAATAACTACGGATATGAGAATTAAAAATTTACACATAGCCCGATATAAAAATCTCAGAAATCTCACTATTGATTTTGATACAGAGAGTTTTATTGATGTTTTCGTTGGTAAGAACGGCACCGGTAAATCCAACTTATTTGAAGCCATTATTGAAATCTTTAGACAGTTATATGAAGATGATTATTTGACCCGGTTCAATTATACTTTGAATTATGAAAAAGACAATGTAGAGGTTAGGGTTCAATGGAACTGGGAGAGAGAAGTCTTCCTGAACGAAACGGGAAATGAGGCTTCAAAGCCTAGAATGTCCCTCCTTCCCGATAACATTCTAATTTATTACTCAGGACATAATCCACAAATTGCTTCACTAATTAACAACTACCTAAGCAAATTTAAGAGGTCACTTAGGGAAGCTAATTCAGGTGAAACAAGGAAATTTATAGGAATTGGAGATGAATATAAATCATTGCTTTTATCCATTTTAATTCTTCAATCTGAAGATTGTAAAGCTAGGAGATTTATTCTTGAAAAACTGGGAATAAGGTCAGTAGGTAATGAATTAAAAATAACCCTAAAAAGACCTTACTTTGCAAAAAGATCAGGGTATGAGATTGACCCTGTGGTTGAAGAAACAAAGTATTGGAAGTCTCAAGGAATCACTCGTGAGTTTCTAAATAAACTTGATACTATTGATCTATTAGAACCGACTAGAGGAGTTAGAGCTCAAGGATATCTTTCGGGAAATGATAATCCATATGATGATAAGTATATTCTCTATTTAGACGTATCGGATTTCCAAGAGAAATTTTCCAATCTGAGTATTCAAGAGTTGTTTCAAGGCTTTGATAACCTAAAAACTATTGAAATGTTAGAAGAAATTTCAATAGAAGTAGTACTTCATTCAGGAGTTACCTTAGGGATTAACCAATTTAGTGATGGCCAATTCCAGTCAGTTTATATATACGCAATTATAGAGATTTTCAAAGGTCGTAACTGCATTTCACTTCTAGACGAACCTGACTCTTTTCTACATCCTGAATGGCAATTTGATTTCCTAAAACAAGTCTTTGAAATTACGGATCAGATGGATACCGTTGATAATCATGTATTAATGACAAGCCATAGTGCTGTCACATTAGCTCCATTGGAAAATAATCCTTGGATAAACTTATTTTCACTAAACAATTCTTCAATAACTAATCAAAAAATATCAAAAGCAAGAGCTATTGAGACTCTCTCAGGAGGCAAAATTGTATTAACGGAGAGCGAGGCACGATTAAATATAATGCACTTTATAAATTCGACGAGTGGTGCTATATTATTTACAGAAGGAATTTCTGATGAGATTATTCTTGAGGAGGCTTGGAAAAAACTCTTTCCTGAAGATCAAAGAAAATTCGAAATCCAAAATGCTTTTGATTGCAGCTTTTTAAGGAATCTTATAAAAAGAGGTAACCTTTTTGATGCATACCCAAACAGAATATTCTTTGCCCTTTTTGATTTCGATGAAGCATATTTGGATTGGAGTCAATTAGGCAATACTGTACAGGATGACCCGACAAAATGTTTAACAAAAAAAATTGATAATAAAGAAGGTTATAGTTTACTGCTGCCAGTACCAAACATAGAAAATATTTCGAGACAAGTAATTAACCCTCATGGAGGCACTTATGGAAAAAACTCATTAATGCCAATTGAATTTTTATTCTACAATGTCCCAGGATTAAATGAATATTACCGTGTTGATACTAGCCGTACAGATGGTTTCATAAAGTTTACAGGTGAAAAAGTAAACTTTGCTAAAAACGTTGTACCTAATCTTGATCCAGTACATTTCGAAGTATTTAGACCTCTTTTTGAGTTTATCTTGTCTAGAATAGATGGTTAACCATTTCTATTAAACTTAACATTAGCACGATATAATCTTAAAATTCAAGTCATGAAATTTGAACATCTAGAAAAGGCAATCGAAGATTGTAGAAAAGGAAAGATACATTTTAGTAACGGGCTCAATTTACATTGTTTCTTATTCGAAAAAACATGGTTTCCAATTCGTGCAGTACTCAATCATGCTTCTCAATTAGCCGGTGAGAATAAAGAATTCACTACAAATAATGGAATTGGAGAATTACATAAACTTTTAACTTTTGTTAGAATTCAAACTGTTCATGTTCAAAACAATAAATTAGTGGATGTTTCGAGCGAGGAAGCTTTTAATGAGATTAATCATTTAGCCAATTTGATAATATCTTTGACTTAAAAATATGGAACTAGATAGATACTCACCTGAAGAAGTTGAAAGAGTAATTTACCACGAACTTGGTCATTATTATGGTTTGGAAATAAATAAATCTGAAGATATATGTTACGGAACTCATAAAGTAAGAGTTTGGGGTACAGTTGAATCTCAATATGAATTACTTGGCGATACAATTCCTTTCATACCTGAAGATGTTGACCCAAAAAGAAAAGTAAAATTTAAAGACTTGTCCTACTATTTTGCCCGTACAGCAATGGGGTGTATTTTTCAGTGCTACTATCAAAATAGTGATATAAATGAATGTTATAACCAAAACAGAAATGGGTCAGAAGATATACAACAACGACAAGGTCAAATTGACAGATTTAGGTTAGGATATGATTTCAGAGATACTTTAAATAAATTGGAAGAACATTTTCTAGAAAAATTAATTGAAGAAAAACTAATTAATTTTTTAGATAAAATAGACTTAGCTTCGGAATTAAGTCTAAATACTGAAAGCAATAAATATGAATTAAATCTCGAATTATTCTGGGGGCTAATGGAAAGTCCGAAATTCGAAAAGTTTAAATCTGCATATCTAAGTTTTGTAGAGCAAATTGATGAAGCTCTACGTAATTATAAAGTTGACAAGTCAAAATAGATATTTTCCATTTATAAATGGTTAGGTTTAATTTCAGGTAAAGGATGCCCGACTTAAATAAAAACTAATACTTCATTTCTCAATTCACTTGGAATATTTCCTTCACACGATTTATTGACAGTTCTTTCAAAGCAATATTTGAATAATAGTGACACACTTGTTCTTAATGGGTTTATAGCAATGAATACTCTCCATGAATTTAAAAAAATTACTTAATGAGTTAGGAAAAAGACGGCCAATCTTCCATTCTGAAGATGACTTAAAGCTTGCTTTAGCCCTGCATATTAATAAATTTTACCCTAATTACTCTATTCGATTAGAAAAGCCTGTATGAACCCAAATGATCAAATGCTCAGGAGTAAAAGAGGACAAGCCCAGAAGAACACCAATTGATATCGTTTGTCGGACGGAGACCGGGGAAGAGATTCCGATTGAGCTGAAATACAAAACCAACAAAATGACCTGCACAGATCACCATGGCGAGGAATTCAACCTGACGCAACAAGGTGCAGTAGATGCAGGTAGATTTGGCCTTAGAAGGGATATCTACAGAGTAGAGCAATATCTAAAGAAACCTGAAAGTGCTAAAAAGGGATATGTGATCATGCTTACTAATGATCGTAAATATCTCAAAAACATTAATGGGTCAAACTCAATAGATTGTCATTTCTCTTGTCATAATAAAGCCCTAATTAAGGAAATTGACAGAGGCTGGAACCTCGAAAAAGTTAAAAGTAAGGGTTTTATAGTTGACGCTGTAACAATGCAGGCAAAAAAGGGCACCAAACTGCATTGGACCTCTGAAGGGCAATATTTTCATAAACTTGATCTAGAAAATAGGTATCAAATAAATTGGATACCTTATTCTAAGATTGATAATTCTGAGTTTAAGTTTTGTCTTATTGAGGTGAAGTCTTAAATCAGTATTTTAACTTATTTTTAGTAAAATTTATCTGAAAGAAATAGATGTTTCCAGAAAAAGAATTAGAGGCACATAGCAAATGGAAATGGTGGACAATAGGTCTATCGATATTGGCCTTCATTATGCTCATTTTCTCTTTTTTTGCTCCAAAGTATTTAGTTCAATCTAGCAAGTCTGATGCATTGGATTTTTCAGGAACCGGGCAAATTGGGGATACAATAGGTGGTATTATGAACCCTTTTGTAGCTATTGCTGGTGTTATTTTAACATTTCTTGCTTTTTGGATTCAATTTCAAGCAAACAAACTTCAATACAAACAAAACGTCAATAATCGAGAGAAGGATCTGGCTGAGAAAAAGAATGAAAATGATGAGAATTTAAAGGATCATCTTAAACTAGTTCACTTTGACTTAAAGGAGATTATCAGAGTCCTCAAATCAAATTTACCATTAATTAAGGAATATTATGAGATAGAGAATAGCAAACCTTTACAAACTAATATACTTAAAAGAACGGCAGAAAGTGGAAATATAAAGAAAGTGCTTGAAATCAATCGATTGATCGTATTTAAGGCGTATCAAAGATTTCTATCAGATCAAGCAGCACAACTTTTTGGGAATTATCAACAGACACTTGAGTATCTTTCGTCCTCATTTAATCATATGTTCTCTATTGTAGCTAATCATGCAAACAATAAGTACGAAGAACTCCTTGAGGTACAGGCTCTAATAAAAAAAAATATTGATAGTGCTTCCGACATTCTTTCAAAGAAAAAGGAAGATTTAATAACTCGAGAAGTAGAGGAAATTTTAAACAATCTTATTGATAGATATTATGAGGTAATTGAAGAATCACTTGATGAATTCGGGAACGCAAAAGAGCAAACTAATATAAAGAAAATAGGTGAATATGCACTTTTTAACTTTCTACAATCCTCATTAGACCTAAAAAGAGATAAGTATGAAAAATATGACCATAGGTTAGATAAGATGGAAAATCTTTGTAGCGATTTTCGAAAATTAATTTACAAAATTGAACAAGATAGTTTTAAGGTTGCTCTAGACGTGAAGGCCTTGCATGATTTGGTTTTATCTGGAATTGTCAATATTCAAGATTCTAGTCAGAGTAAAGAAGCACTCCTAAAAATTTTGATTGATATAGAAAAGAAAACAAAAAGTGTTTTGGAGTGAATTTTATATTGAAATAAAGCTCCCTAATCACCTTGTAATTCGACCAATTTAATATGAATGATGACATTTCCACATTAATAAAAGAAACTATCAAAAGTATCCAAGTAGGCCTACCTGAAGGCTTTGAAATTACGGATGATATAAAATTTGAAGTAAATGTAGTTACTGAAAAACTCGGAAAAGGAGGTATGGTCACTCTAACATAGCCAGAAATATCAATTGACTTAACTTTAATCTGTTTTTTATTTCCTTCATTTTTGCCTGCCAAAGTTCAAAAGTTTTACCAGATTCAGACAAGTCTGGGAATAAAACCACATCTCGACCTTTAGTTTGGGAATTACGGTTCTTATCTCCGAATAAAGCAATCTAAGAGAATAACCCTTCTAATTAAAAGAAAAATGTCAAAGTACTATGTTTGGTTCTTTAAATGTTAATTTCTTCCAAAATAGGGATCTCTCTCAAAGGAGTCATATTGGTTAAGCGAAGTCGAATGGATTGGCGGTACTAACGATAGTTGATATACGTTTCTTGTTTTATACATCTTTGCAATGTGCAATGCCTATATATAGGGGCTGCATATTGCAAAGCTTATAATAATTGCATCTGCTTGTCTGAGTAAATAGTAATTTTGGATTTATTTCCCACCATTACACTTTTAATAATTCCAAGTTTTTTAAGCGTATTGAGTCTGTCTTCCAAAGTTCGGGTTCCTACTTCAAAGTTTGTTTTTATTTTTTCAATAAGATCCTTTTTGTCAAAGGTATTATTACCTAAGGCTAAAATGAATTTTTGTAAATCTTCAATAGGGGCAGCATTTTGTTTCTTATTCATCGCTCCTAAGATTGTACTATTTCTTGCCTGTACTAAGCCATTGGTTTTTTTGTCAAATTCCAAATTCCATTCAGGGATTTTTCCTGTATTCCTGCTATGTAAAAACTTGACCTTTATTAATTGCCCCTCCATGCTTATTTGAATAACCTGCGATGATTTATTTATTATCTCAGTACCCAAGTGGCCTCTGGCTTTATCTCCTTTCGGATTTTCATGAATTACAGTGATAAAAGAGACGTTTGAAGTATTGATAAGATCATTCATAAGATCAATTAAGAGCATTGATTGGTTTACATCGTTGAAACTACCAATACAGTCTGTAATAACATCAAAGACAATCATTATATGCTCTTTTGGGTTTTCTTCTTGAAGTCTTTTAATATGATTGTTTAAAGCTTCAAACCGATTACTTCTAGCTACATTAATTAGAGATAGAATATCAAAGTTTGGAACTATTTCATCAATCCTATATCCAGCCTTTTTTCTAATTTTCTGAACCGCATAAGGAAGTTGATCTTTATGATTTCTTTCAGAGTCGACATATAGCAGGAATATATTTTCTTTTGTTTTAAGGTCCATTCCTAAATGTTCATTTGTATTACTCGTATCTAAAACTCGGGCACAGAAGGCTTCTGTAACTCTACTTTTATGTACACCTTTCTGACCTTGAATTGTGGTAATTGTATTCGGATATATGATTCCAAGATCGTCTTTTGAAATTAAAGGTTCGCTGAAGCGAATTTTCTCATAACTTCTACGTAGAATCTCCTTTCTTTGTATATACATTTTTTCTATTTGGGTTTTAATATTCACTTGTTGATTCTTCATTTTTGTTAAGTATTATTTTAGATAAATAATTGCATCTGAGATTTAAATGGGCAATTTCTTCCGTTAATTCTTGATAGCTTTTGAGATAATCTAAATGGTAATTATCAATTGATTCTTTATATCTCTGGATGACTTTTATAAAACCAGTAATAGCTGTTAGGTATTTATCAATCGAGTTGATTTTTCTCATTAGATTCGGATTTAATTGATATTCTCTATTATTAGAATACTTTAATTTATTAGCCTTTAATTCTTGAATTATTCCCTCAATGGCGACTAATTCTAATTCATAGCAATTCCTCCAGAATAAAATATTATTCATGATATTTAATTATTATCGGTATAAGTAAATGAGATAAAGTAGGACTAGTCCTTAGTATTCAAAGGGGTTAATGCCTGCACAACCTCGCTGTACTTGTAAAACACCTTGTGACCAAGGCCATAGCTAGTGAGCTTTGAGTCTCGAGTCCATTTCCAGAGTGTACTCAAGTTGATTCCTAGAAGTTTTGCTGTTTCAGTTCTGGATAGAATTTCTTTATGTTTAAGGGCTTCTTGATTTTGCTGTGCCTCTATGGTTTGTTTGCTTCTAATTTTCATGGAATTAAAAAAAATGATTTGGACACAAACCTAAATATCATTTAGAGCAAACCTTCGTAAAAAAAAATACAGATTTCTGTATTAAAAAAAACAGTTAATAGTTTTCGCCTGATGCGGGCTTTGGGAATTTGTGAATTTTGCTTTTTAAATTTTCATAAATTGCGTCAAATTCTTTGAAGCCAGTTCCGTAATCTCGAATTTTATCAAAATCTGTTTTAAAGTGATCATTTATCCATTTAGAAAAGAATTTTTGACTAATTCCCTCGTGCAGAAACTGCTCTTCTTTTTCAAATTTAAAGTAGATGAAACTGTAGGATTTAACTGTTTTTGTAACATAAGGGTCATTAAAGAAATGTTTGAAGATGAAACTGGCATCGGTATTATTAAATACCTCTGGATAAGGCCTTCTACTTTTAAAGTGGACATATGCTTCAGGGTTTTTGTAATAGTACGTTCTTGTTTCTTCAAGAAGAACGGATATTATTCCTAGCCAAACTTTAGTATTTACAATCCTTGCCTTCATTTGATGTACTATGATTTCTAAGTATTGAACTTTGGACATAAATATATAATCTGCCCCTGCTCCATCTGGAAGTTTGCTATAAGAGTTTCTAGGGATATCTAGATTTTCAATAATTTTAGTCGTCTCCTGGTGAATCTGATATTCTTTGATGTGATCAGATTTTCCAAATGCATAATCAAAGTTTACTTTACGAATATGTTGTTGTAATTGATCAACCCAAGTTTGAAAGGATTGCATCAATAATTTATTTTGATGAATTATTGATTCATTATGAATTTGTAAGTCAAATTCAATCTTGCCTACTTCATTTTGTAATTCTATGAGTAGTTTTGACATTCTGTCAAAATTGTAGGTTTTGTAAAAAGACATGAACTTGGACACCATATCATGACCATACTGAAGTTCCTTAAAAAGGATGTCTATTTTATTAATGATATTCATATTGTTTTAAAGGCGTTTGCTAAAGCTAAAATTTGATCGGTTCTCCCTTTTCCTATATACTTTAGGAACATTTGCTCTGAGGTATGTCCAGTCTGTGCCATAAGTAAAGGAGTAGGCACCTTGCCATAATAATTTGTGGCAAATGATCTTCGACCAATATGTGTTGTAACTAATTCCCATTTTTCGAAGTGACCATCTTCTTTCTTTTTGGTAATAGGATTAATTTTTGAACCAAAGGTAATTTCATTGATACCTGCATATTTGCAAACTTCCTTTATATATAGATTGTAATTTTGAAGGCTAATTTTCCGTGGGAATTCGTTATCATTTTCTTCTAATATATCTAAAGCTTCTTTTGTCAGCAAAACATAGAGCTCCTTTTTTGTTTTTTGCTGTCTCATATCTAGAACCTTAGATCCAGATTTTTCCGTGATTTGTTTCGAAGTTATGTTCAATAGATCGCCACCCCTTTGCCCTAAGTAACAGCTTAACAGTAGCCATTTTCTTGCATTATCAAGATAGGAGAAGTCTAGCTTGACTCGTTTTATTTTTTTTATATCCTCGGGAGTTAAGTAAACTATATTAACCTGCCCGTCTTTAACTCCAAGTAGGTCAAGTTGTGGACTGCTTTCATAGCCACTTGTTCTGGCGTGCCTGCATACTGTTTTTAAAAATTTAATTGTCCTATGTTTTGTAGTTTGGCGATATCCTTTTTCTGAACTTAAGAATTTGATAAAATCGTTTTGAAAATTTAAGTCTACATCTACTATTTCAATTTTCTTCTTCCAGATTTTTTCAAACTCGATTATGGTGTCTCTAAGTACTATTATCTTTTGAATTCCCCTTTCTGATACCTCTTCACTTTTAATGGAAATATACTTTTCAAAATATGAAACTAGGCTTGGGTCTTTCTCTTCAAAAGGATTTCCTGTGATAGCTCTTTTGAACCAATCAGAAGTTATTGGAAGTTTTCTTAGTTGAATTTCATTGTAGGCCTTTAAGATTCGTACCTTTATGTTTTCAAGTTCAAAGATTAGTTTTTTGAGCTCGGTGCTTTTTGTGTTTTTAGGTCTTTGATTTTTATTATTCCAATTAGACGGATTTATTATTAATCCTGTTTTTGCCTTCAAATCAATTTCTTTGCCATCACGCAATCTTATGTAGATTGGCGAATGGTCTTTTGTTGATTGAAGAAAGAATTTTAGCGTTGCCATATATAAAATCTAGTCCATATCTAGTCCATATTTAGTCCAAAAGTATGAAATTTAAATCAATGTTAAACAATCTAAATAGATTAATATTTTTATAAAGTGCTTATAGTGAGATGTTTTAAAGTTTTTTAAAGTTGTATGAGATTTTGGGGTTCGAATCCCTTCCTCTCTGCATTTATTTATCATTTTGTCAATTGAGGTTCTAGCTTAGCCTCATACGGTATTATCCGAAATCATTGAAATTTAATTAAAAAATTCTGGGTTCAGTTTAGCTCCAAGCTGAACTGCATCAGTGTTAAGCTCGTATTTATCCATACCATATGATGTATAGAAAAAGAATTGTAATCAAAGTAGGTACAAATGTTATGACCAATAAAGGCAACAGGATCGTAAGACCAGTGTTGCAGGGTTTGGTTCGGCAAATCGCCACATTGTACGAAGAAGATATTATTTGTGTCTTAGTTTCTTCTGGTTCTGTAATAGCAGGAATGGAAGTTTTGGGGAAGTCTAAAATAAAAGATAAAGCACAAAAAAGACAGGTTTACTCGGCCATTGGGCAGCCAAGAATGATGAGATTGTACTACAATTTCTTTCGAGATTACGGAATGAACTGTGCTCAGGTTCTGGCCACAAAAAGGGATTTTAATCCTGGTATGCACCGCGAAAACATGATCAATTGTTATGAAGGTTTGCTATCTGAAGGTGTGATTCCAATAGCCAATGAAGATGATGCTGTTTCATTAACAAAATCGATGTTTTCAGACAATGATGAGCTGGCTTCATTGGTGGCAGAGCTGATTCAGGCAGATATGTTGATTATATTAACCAGTACCGATGGCTTATTTGATGGTGACCCTGAGGATGATCACACCAGGCTAATAAAAACGGTGAAGGTAGGGCAGGATGTGGAAAAGTTTGTCAACGACAAAGAAAAGCAAGAAGGAGAAGGAAGAGGAGGGATGGCCTCAAAACTTAATGTAGCCAAAGAGACGGCTGCTAAAAATATTCCTACGTTCATTGCAAACGGGAAAAGAGAGAACGTAATTCTTGATATAGTAAATGGCTTAGAGGTAGGGACCAAAGTCACGTTATAAGAACCGGTCTAGATTGATTTTGTGGAATATTAGCAACTGATGGCACAGTCATTAATTTCTATTATCTTGCCAGACCTTTTCTAATCAAACCCTAAAGCTTCATGGAGTTTCTGAAGAACCAGAAGAAAGTAATTAATGCCTGGTGTATGTATGACTGGGCTAATTCTGTTCATAATCTTGTTATCACTTCGGTAATTTTTCCTATCTATTTTCATGCTACGGCTGTGAATGAGCAGGGAGGAGATATAATTAACTTCATGGGTTTCCAGGTTAATAATGATGTAGTGTACTCATACACGTTGTCAATAGCCACCTTGATTCTGGTTTTTCTTAGTCCATTACTTACCGGTGTTGCAGACTTCAGTGGCCGAAGAAAATTCTTTATGAAATTCTTCTGCTATTTAGGTGCTCTTAGTTGTATCTACTTTTTCTTCTTTACCAAAGACAATATTACTGCTTCTGTTGTAGCGTTTGGCCTGTCTTTAATAGGGTGGGGAGGTTCTGTGGTTTTTTATAATTCTTATTTGCCAGATATAGTAACTGAAGACAGGTTTGACAAAACCTCGGCCAGAGGCTTTGCGTTTGGCTATTTTGGAAGTGTCTTATTGCTATTGTTTAATTTAGCCATGATCATGAAGCCTGAGCTTTTTGGCCTGAGTCAGGCAGATTCAGATTCGGGTTTTACTTCCAGAATTGCCTTTATTACGGTGGGTGTTTGGTGGGCTGCCTTTGCCCAAATTCCATTTTACTATTTGCCGAAAGACAGGAGTAAAAAGTTTGAAAGAAAGTGGATAGCCAAAGGATTTCAGGAACTGAGAAAGGTGTACAACGAAATGAAGCAACGGAAATACCTTAAACGTTTTTTGGCAGCTTTCTTTATATACGATATGGGCGTTATGACGGTGATTTATGTTGCAGCTCTGTTTGCAGACAAAGAATTAAAAATCCCAACCTCAGGACTGATTACCACCATATTGCTAATCCAGTTGGTAGCCATTCCGGGTTCATATTTAGCCTCATTTTTATCAAAGAAATTTGGAAATACAATTGCCCTGAGAATAGAAATTGGTTTATGGGCCACAGTACCATTAGCCGCTTATTTTACTACTACAGCTGAGCAGTTTTATGTAATAGCAGCGGTAGTAGGTCTGGTAATGGGCGGAATCCAATCCCTTTCAAGAAGTACTTACGCCAAACTAATACCAGATGATACCAAGGATACCGCATCTTATTTTAGTTTCTACGATGTATGTGAGCGTCTTGCTACAGCACTGGGGACATTCCTGTTCGGATTTATTATTCAGCAAACGGGAAGTATGAGAAATTCTGTTTTACTTATTCTCGTGCTATTCGTTGTTGGATTTGCTCTACTTACAAGGATTCCATCGAAGAATGTATACGAAGATTAGCTTAATTTGAGTCAAAGGTTTTAGTAGATCCGGCAGTCAATCTGTTTATTTCGGCGAGCTCTTCTTTTGTAAAGTATCTCCATTTACCTGTTGGTAAATCTAATTTAATATTCATTATGCGTATTCTTTTCAGCTTAGTTACGCGGTATCCCAAATATTCGCACATGCGTCTGATCTGTCGGTTTAAGCCCTGAGTCAAAATAATTTTAAACTCAAAGACCCCCACTTTCTCTACTTTACATTTCCTCGTCACAGTGTCTAAGATGGGCACACCATTCGCCATTTTCATAATAAAGTCGCGGGTCACAGGTTTGTTCACGGTAACCAGATATTCTTTTTCATGGTTATTGCGGGCACGCAAAATTTTATTCACCATATCCCCATCATTAGTAAGGAAAATCAAGCCTTCGCTTGGTTTATCTAGTCTTCCTATTGGGAAAATACGTTTTGGGTGATTAATAAAATCTACAATGTTATTCTTTTCAACCCGTGTGTCAGTAGTGCATACGATTCCTATCGGTTTGTTTAAAGCAATGTAAACAAAGTCACTCTGCGGCTCGCCTACATTCTTGCCATCTACGGCCACCTGGTCATTTGGGCCAACTTTTGTGCCCATTTCGGGTATTTTGCCATTGATGGTCACCCTACCTTCTTCAATAAGTTTATCTGCTGCTCTTCTTGAGCAAAAGCCTACTTCGCTGAGATATTTATTTATTCTTACCAATCTGTAAACTAAATCTAGGTTTATGTCGTATCTATCAATATTAGTTCCCTAAAATGGGAAAATATCGTTCTTTGATTACCTTATAATGATGTATGGGATGACCGCAAATGACAAAACCCAAGGCAGCAGGTGTAATAATTTTGTTAGAAGCTTGTCCTTTTGTCAAGAGCATTTCTTCAGACATGGACCTGAAAAGAAGAATGTTTGAAACTCTTAGAATTTGCCATTCATTGACTAAATCCTCCAGGTTATTTTGAAGATGAGAGGTGTTATCAGCATAGCTGTTTTCATCAAATCCGGGTAAAATGGTTTTGTCTTTTCGAGCTATGCAAAGTGCTCTGTAGGCCATAATTCTCTCAGTGTCAATCATATGCTGAATCACCGTTTTTATGGTCCATTTGCCAGGTTCATAAACTTGATCTCCTAATTGAGCCAATTTATCCATGTCAGCCATAATGGCAGTAGGTTCATGGGTTCTTAATGCATCCAAAAGGGGCTGGTCTGTCACCTGTTTGATGTATCTATCGTAAAATTGCGGTAATTCTGGCAGGTCTTTCCACTTCATAGTGCGAGGGTATTGTTTTTGTCATCTAAAGAACAAAGATGCACAAATAGCCCCATTTGTCATTAAAAAATGCCTTTTAGATATTTTAAATGTATCTACATGTATTTTTAAAAATAAATCTATATCTTCGAGTGTGATTTAGATGTAGCAACATCAAATACAAATTGAGATAAGTAGGAAATAATATAGGAAGGGAAGTATTTAAAAAGAAATTAAGACATGGAAGCAGAAGTTTTGGAAAAAAAGCCGACTTACAGCGAGACAGAGAAATATGGTGTCTTTAACAGTGAATTTATGCCACACATAGATTCAATGTATAATTTCGCTTATCGTCTGACAAACGATGAAGACGATGCCAATGATTTGGTACAAGACACTTACTTAAAAGCATTTCGCTTTATAAATTCATTTCAGAAAGGAACCAACGCAAAAGCGTGGTTGTTCAGAATCCTGAAAAACTCTTTCATAAACGATTATCGTAAAAAGAGTAAAGAGCCAGCGAAGATAGATTATCAGGAGGTTGAGACTATTTACAATTCAGCAGATGAACCACAGTACAACGGTACGGTAGATTTGCGAACAGAAATGGTTCAGGACCTTATTGGTGATGAAGTAACAAGAGCCCTGAATGGCTTGCCAGTTGACTTCAGAACAGTGATCATTCTTTGTGATATTGAAGGCTTTACCTATGAGGAAATGGCTAAGATTTTAGACATCCCAATTGGTACTGTCAGATCAAGGTTACACCGTGCTCGGAACTTATTGAAAGAGAAGTTGCGTTCTTACGCTACAAACATGGGATACAAAGAACTAAGGTAGTTCTTATCACTAAGGAATTTGATTAATAATTTTTTGAAATGAGCGAGGCAATTAAAGGTGAAATGAAGCACCACTGCGAGAATCACGAGCGATGTATGGAAATGATTACTGCAGTTTTGGATGGATCGGCCAGTAAAGAGGACATGGAGCATTTTAGAACAGAAATGGATCATTGCTTACCATGCATAGAGGGTTATGAGCTTCAGAAATCTATAAAGGATGCACTTAACCAGAAAATTGAGAAGAAGTGCTGTCCTGACAAAACGATAGCAGATATAAAATCTAAACTTCAATTGGCCACCATTGTCTTGGTGTTATTGGTTTCTGAAATCAAGCTGATCGATATTTACTTTTAGACTTAAGAATAGATTAGGGAGAAACCACCGGGCATTTGTCTGGTGGTTTCTTTATTTTTGTGCAATAAATAAAAAGCATGGGTAAAGCCATTATATTTTGTGCCCCATCGGGCTCAGGTAAAACTACCATAGTAAAACATCTTTTATCTAATCGGTCAGATCTGGGATTTTCTATTTCTGCTTGTACCCGTGACAGGCGTGGACGAAATGAAATAGACGGGAAGGATTATTACTTTCTTAGTATTGATGAATTTCGTAAGAGAATTGAGGAACAAGCCTTTGTAGAGTGGGAAGAGGTTTACCCCGGAGGGTATTATGGTACCATGAAATCAGAAATTCACAGGCTTTGGAACGAAGGTAAAAATGTAATTTTTGATGTAGATGTTAAAGGTGGTCTGAAACTCAAAGAATATTTTGGAGAGAAAGCATTGGCAATTTTTGTGAAAGTACCTTCAGAAGAAGAGTTAGAAAAACGACTTCGTCAAAGAGGAACGGAGACAGAAGATAGTTTGTCAAAGCGACTTTTTAAAGTTAAGTTCGAAATGACATTTCAGGATAAATTCGATGTGATCTTGCTCAATGATAATCTTGAAGAATCTTTAGTTAAAGCTGAAGAATTGTATGACTCGTTTAATTCTGGTGCTTTACAAATTGAAGAAAAACCATTGAGGGTGTAGCTTCCTATTGATAGTAAAAAGTAAATGAAGATAGGTTTATTTTTCGGATCATTTAATCCCATACATATTGGTCATTTAATTATTGGCAATACCATGGCAGCCAATACAGACTTAAAGGAAGTCTGGTATGTAGTTTCTCCACAGAATCCTTTCAAAAGGAATAAAGGTCTCCTTCATGAGTTTGACAGGCTGGAAATGGTGGAGAAGGCCATTGCTGATAATTTCAGGCTCAAGGCCTCAGATATTGAGTTTAGTATGCCTAAACCGAGCTATACCATTGATACATTGGCTGTTTTATCTGAGAAATTTCCTCAACACGAGTTTGTGCTCATTATGGGTGAGGATAACCTTGTTCAGTTTAAGAATTGGAAAAATCACGACAAAATTCTCGAATATTTTCAATTATACGTTTATCCAAGACCCAATACGGCCCCGCATGATTTTAGTGAGCACGCGTCTGTGAAATTTGTGGAATCTCCATTACTTGACATTTCCGCCACATTCATTCGTAATGCTATTAAAGAAAGGCGATCTATACGCTATATGGTAACAGAACCTGTGAAGAAGCACATTGAATTGAAAGGTTTCTATTTATAATCGTCACCTATTATCCCAAGACCTTTTAAGGTAAGATTGATATCCACTTCATCAAACCAGCTTTTTAAACCGGGAATTATAGATGACAAGCCGCCTGTGGCAACTACTTTTATCAAAGGGTCATTCATTTCTGACTTGAACTTGTCCACGAGATTTTTGACGAGTCCCTCGTATCCGTACAAAATACCCGATTGAATAGAGGTCATGGAATTTCTTCCTATGGCTGTAATTGGAAGTTCCAGAGGTACATCTGGGAGTTGAGAGGTGTTAGAAAAAAGTGAGTTCACAGCCGTCTTGAGACCTGGGGCAATGGCTACGCCCATGACTTCTCCCTCTTTATTTACGGCAGTAAAAGTCAAGGCTGTGCCAAAATCAACAACAATAGAGGCACAAGTATATTTCGTAAAGGCAGCTACGGCGTTTGAATACAAATCGGTACCTAGCTGATCTGGGTTATCAATGCCCACAGTCACTCTTCTATGGATGCCTGGCCTGACAATAATGACATCGGTCTGACTTATTTCCTTTAAAACTTCTTCTAAAACTGGTGTTAGCTCGGGTACCACACTACTTAAAACGGTAGTTTTAAACAAGTTTGGGTCAATTTGGTTTTCTAAAAAGTAATTCACTAACCGAAAACTAAAAAAGGGAGCAGATTCACCTTTTTTTGCAGGAATACGAAACGTTTTACTCAGAGAACTGTTCTGAAATAGACCAAATACGATGTCGGTGTTACCGATGTCGGCTACAAGCATTTGAAATAGATTAAGGAAATACTAAATTAGAAATAATGAGCAAATTGGTATAGAGAAAAGATATTTCTTCTCATATATATCATGTATAGATCGTATTATCTTTAATATATTTTGGCAAAACTTTAGAATGAATAAAAAAGGTTGTAAATTTGCACCCTTTCTGATAAAAGGTGAAAAAAATACATCAGCAGTATAGCATAAACGTTCTTGGTCTCGATGAAAAGAGTCACGAATTTGAGTTTGAGGGCAAGGATGATTTTTTTGAATCCTTTGATCAGGATATAATTGAGAGTGGGGAGTTTAAGTTAGCCCTTGTTCTTGACAAGTCGTCATCAATGATGCGTTTAGATTACCATATTACAGGTACTTTAAAGCTGATTTGTGACAGAAGCCTTGAGGTGTTTGAAGAACCATTAAATATAAGCGAGCAATACGTTTATAAATTTGGGGATAGAAATGAGGTGGTATCGGAAGATGTTGAAATAATACCTTTTGGGACAGCCGAAATAAACATTGCGAGGGATATTTTTGATTATATTGGACTTTCAGTACCGATGAAAAAACTTCATCCTAAATTTAGGGATGAGTCTGAAGAGGCTTCAGGATTGGTTTTTTCTTCTGAGAATCCGGATGTAAGTCAAAAAGAAGAGGAGAGAAAGGAGGAGTCAAACCCAATGTGGGATGCTCTTAAAGATTTTAAAAAGAAATTGTAACAAATAAATAATAGGTAATAATGGCACATCCGAAACGAAAAATTTCGAAAACCAGAAGAGATAAGCGTAGAACTCACGATAATCTTGCTACTAAAGCCTTGTCTGTAGATGCAACTACAGGTGAAATCCACGTGCGTCACAAAGCACACGTGTATGAAGGAAACCTTTATTATAAGGGTCAGTTAGTAGCAGAAGATTTTAAGTAAGCCGTTTATCAGTTTCTCAAATACATCTGATTTAAGCCAAACCTCAATGAAAATAGCAGTTGACGCAATGGGTGGTGATTTTGCCCCGAAGGCAGCTGTAGAAGGAGCTGTTTTGGCTCTGGAAGAATTGCCTAATGTGGCTTCAGTGATTCTGGTAGGTAAAGAAGATGAAATTCAGACTATTCTAAATGGTTTGGAGTTTGAAAAGCAGAGGATAGAAATAATACATGCCGATGAGGTGATAGGGATGCATGAGCATCCTGCCAAGTCATTCTCTCAAAAGCCCAACAGCAGTATTGGTGTAGGCTTTGGCTTGTTAAAAACTAAAGACGCGAATGCATTTTGTAGTGCCGGAAATACCGGGGCTATGATGGTGCATTCGCTTTTTGTTTTAAAAACTTACGGTAATATACAGAGGCCACCTATTGCCGGCTTTTTTCCTTTGAAAAGCGGGGATTACAGCCTGATGCTTGATATTGGTGCTAATGCCGATTGTAAGCCTGAATTGTTGGTTCAATTTGCAGAGCTGGGTTCTATGTATGCTTCTCTTTCTTTTGGAATTCAAAAACCAAAAGTAGCTCTGTTAAACATTGGCGAAGAGGAAAGTAAGGGGTCAGCAGTGGCTCAAGCGACCTATCAATTGCTTAAAGACGATAAACGAGTTAATTTTATTGGGAATATTGAGGGCCGCGATCTTTTTGAAGGAAAGGCAGATGTGATAGTGACTGAAGGCTTTACCGGAAATGTCATTTATAAAATGGGCGAGTCTCTCTATGAATATGCTCACTCTCAGGGGATTGATGATCAATTGATCAACAGAATGAACTATGAGGTAGTGGGTGGTAGCCCAATAATTGGTGTAAGAGGAAATGTTATCGTGGGACACGGAATTTCCTCAGCTCTTGCCATAAAGAATATGATTTTACTTGCTCAGAGGCAGGTAGATTCAGGAGTAAATGCTAAAATTGCAGAAGTTTTTGGCGAATGATCGTCTATAAACCCTAAAGAACCTATACCTTTTATGAGTATTAAAGCCGCTATTACGGGAGTTAGTGCATACCTCCCTGAGGATAAGCTGACCAATGCCGATCTGGAAAAAATCGTTGATACTAATGACGAATGGATAACTTCCAGAACCGGAATCAAAGAAAGAAGAATATTAAAAGGGGAGGGCTTAGGTACTTCTTTTATGGCCGCAGAAGCTGTAAAGAGCCTTCTGAAAAAGACCAATACTAAACCTGAGGAGGTGGATTTAGTTATTGTTGCCACGGTAACACCAGACTACTTTTTCCCTTCTACTGCGAATTTAGTCTGTACTCAGGTAGGAATTCCATCTATTGGAAGTTTTGACGTTCTTGCGGCCTGTTCAGGATTTATCTATGCATTATCTACGGGTAGCCAGTTTATTGAATCAGGCAGATACAAAAAAGTGGTGGTGGTAGGAGCAGACAAAATGTCGTCCATAATTGATTGGGAAGACAGAACCACCTGCATTCTTTTTGGAGATGGAGCCGGAGCAGTTATGCTGGAACCAGATTCAGAAGGAAATGGCCTCATTGACTTCAGAATGCATTCTGATGGCACTGGTGAAAATCATCTTATAATGAAGGGTGGTGGTAGCCGATTCCCTGCCTCGAATGAAACAGTAGACCAAAAACTACATTACATTAGACAGGAAGGGCAGGCAGTGTTTAAGTTTGCCGTAACAAGAATGGCAGATACTGCGGCCGAAATAATGGAGGCGAATAACCTTAACGGTGACGATATTGCTTATCTTGTACCACATCAGGCTAATAAACGTATTATTGACGCCACAGCCAGAAGAATGGGAGTAGGTGAAGACAAGGTAATGATGAATATTGATAGATATGGTAACACTACCGCAGCTACCATTCCTTTATGTCTTTTTGATTATGAATCTAAATTGAAGAAAGGAGATAATCTTATTTTAGCTGCTTTCGGTGGAGGATTTACCTGGGGCTCAGCTTATATTAAGTGGGCTTATTAGAATTAATTAATTCAAGTATAAATGGCAACAACAGCTGATTTTAGAAATGGCTTGTGTATTGAGTACAATAATGATTTGTACATCATTACTGAGTTTCAACATGTTAAACCCGGCAAGGGACCTGCTTTTGTAAGAACAAAGCTCAAAAACATAAACACAGGTAGAGTATTAGACAATACCTTTACTGCAGGTGTAAGTGTTAATACAGCAAGAATAGAAAGACATCAGTTTCAATATATTTTCAATGATGATCTTGGCTATCATTTCATGAATAATGAAACTTTTGAACAGATAAATTTGCCTGCTGATATGGTTCCGGCAAGCGACCTTCTTAAAGAAGGACAGAATGTAGATATTTTAATTCATGCTGAAGAGGAAAAGCCTTTGGTGGTGGAAATGCCAATGTATGTGGAGTTAAGAGTAACTTACACAGAACCAGGTGTTAAAGGAGATACCGCCAATAACCCTTCTAAGCCTGCTACTGTAGAAACAGGAGCAACAATAAAGGTACCTTTGTTCATTGAGAATGATGAACTTATCAAGGTAAATACAACAACATACGAGTACGATTCTCGCGTCAAAGAGAAATAAGAAGATTGCCCTGTACGGGCAACTTTCTTTTTTTGATGGCGATCATTTCTTTATACATTTGTAGCTCTCTAAACTCTTACCCTTATCGTTAAGATGGAAACAAAAGATATTCAAAAACTAATTGATTACATTTCTAAATCAGACCTCGATGAAATCAATATTGAGACAGCTGATCTGAAATTACACATAAAAAGAAATGTGGCTTCTGTGGTAGTTCAGGCTCCTGCCAGTGTTCCAACTGTAGCTTCAGCTCCAGCCCCAGCTGCGACGCCAGCGGCACCAGCCCCAGTTGCTGAGGCAGCAGCGGCGGCACCAGCACCAGTTGCAGAGGCGAATTCTAAATTAATTGAGGTGAAGTCTCCTATGATAGGCACTTTCTATCGTTCGGCTGGCCCTGATAAACCTAACTATAAAGAAGTAGGTGATAGCATTGCCGAAGGTGATGTAGTATGTATCATTGAAGCAATGAAGTTATTCAATGAGATAGAATCAGAAGTAAAAGGGAAAATTGTTAAAGTACTGGTAGAAGATGCTACCCCAGTAGAATACGATCAGCCATTATTCCTGGTAGATCCTTCATAATTTCTTTGGTCTTTTAAACAAGTTAGTATGTTTAAGAAAATATTGATTGCAAACCGTGGGGAGATTGCCTTAAGAATAATGCGTACTTGTCATGAGATGGGCATTAAAACAGTGGCAGTTTACTCTACAGCAG
This sequence comes from Cytophagales bacterium, assembly GCA_024742395.1. Lineage (GTDB taxonomy): Bacteria > Bacteroidota > Bacteroidia > Cytophagales > Spirosomataceae > Jiulongibacter. Next base: position 25,667 of record JANSYO010000005.1, on the reverse strand, counting down.
ATAAAGAAAGTCTACATGTACGTTTTGCTGATGAAGCCGTATGTATAGGACCTGCACCGAGTATTAAATCCTATTTAAATATTCCAAATATTCTTTCTGCTGCAGAGATTACAAATGCAGATGCAATTCATCCCGGTTATGGATTTCTCTCTGAAAATGCCGAGTTCTCAAAGATTTGTGAAGATTATGGAATCAAGTTTATTGGTGCATCAGCTGATCAGATTAATAAAATGGGAGATAAGGCTACAGCAAAAAAAACAATGGCTGAAGCCGGAGTTCCTGTAATTCCGGGTTCTGATGGTCTGCTTGAATCAGTAGATCAAGGAATGAAGCTGGCAAAGGAAATAGGATATCCTGTTATAGTTAAAGCTACTGCCGGCGGTGGTGGACGCGGAATGAGAATCATCCGTAAAGAAAGTGATTTTCAAAAAATGTGGGATGACGCCAAAATGGAGTCTGGAGCAGCTTTTGGAAATGACGGCTTGTACTTAGAAAAGTTTGTAGAAGAGCCAAGGCATATTGAAATTCAGATAGTAGGTGATCAGGAAGGTAGAGTGTGCCACCTTTCAGAAAGAGATTGTTCTATTCAAAGAAGACATCAGAAGCTGGTAGAAGAGACACCTTCACCTGTTGTGAATGATGATCTAAGAAGAAGAATGGGAGAAGCTGCCATAAAAGGTGCAGCGGCTATCAAATATGAAGGTGCTGGTACTGTAGAGTTTCTTGTTGATAAGCACGGCGAGTTCTATTTCATGGAAATGAATACTCGTATTCAGGTAGAACATCCCATCACAGAAGAAGTTACAGATTTTGATTTGATTAAGGAGCAAATAAAAGTGGCTGCAGGAGTGATGATTTCTGGTAAAAGCTATTTCCCGAAAGGATTTGCGATGGAATGTCGTATCAATGCTGAAGATCCTGCAAATGGGTTTAGACCTTGTCCGGGAACGATCAAATCAAAGCATATGCCTGGTGGGCATGGAGTACGTGTAGATAGCCATGTATATGCAGGTTATACCATTCCTCCTAATTATGACTCAATGATTGCCAAGGTTATTGTTACTGGTCAGAGCAGAGAAGAGGTGATAGTACGAATGAAAAGAGCATTGGAAGAATTCTATATTGAAGGAATCAAAACTACTGTTCCTTTCCATTTAAAATTGATGGATAACGAGAAGTTTAGATCGGGAATTTTTACCACTAACTTTTTGGATGATTTTGATTTTAGTGATTTATAAAAAAAAGGAGCTTTCGAGCTCCTTTTTTTATGTATAAAATTCGTTTAGCCAAATACCTAAATAGAGTTTTCGAAGAAGTTTACTCACTTTTTCTGAGCTAAGTATTAATTCTTCAGATTGGGAAATTTCATTTTCAAATTCTTTCTTTTCAATATATTGCCAAATAGGATGTTTATCATGAAATAATGGCAACGCCTGTTGAATCAATCTCAAAATTTTAATTTCGCCGGAGTTGCTCTCTTTATCTTTTTTATCGTCTTTGAAAATATCTGGGAGTAATTCTGCAGCTGAAGTTTTCAAATGGTCATCTTTTTCGAGTACCTGTGTTCTGATTTCTTCTTTAGTTAAAAAGGGAAATGCAAGCTGCACTTTTAATTGATTTCCTAAGGTGTCGAGTATTTCTAGAGTAGTATTAAGCTCAGAACTAATGGGTCTATCCTGGCCTAAACGGTCAGTTTTAGGTGTCCGTTTATTTCTATCACTTGATCTTAATTTGATTTTGATAAATCTAAAGATGAATGGCTTTCTTACTTGAGGAATTAAGAGAATGAACGCAATTTTTTGAAAAAAGGAACCCGTCAAAAGTTTGTATAACTCACGTATAAAATAAAGTTCAAAGTTGTCCTTTACACCACTTAGCTTATGTTCTTTTTCCAGAACACTTTTAAGTAAATCGAAATCTTGTTTTTGAACCAGCGTGCGTTTATAAAACTCAAAAGATTGGCTCATTTCTTCACCGCCATGACCAGTAAAAAGAATTCCGCCTTGCGCTTTTTTGACTGTGCTGAGCAAAGCAATAGATTTGGTGGAAGGACAGATGGGGCGGGTTGTTAAAGCTGTCAGGTATTGAAGATTTTTCAAAATGTCAGTGGGTTCAGAGGTTTTGATTAAGTCAAAATCATGAACCACTGCTACGGCATGAGCCCTATTGGAGTAAAATGGGTTAGAATTATTACTTGTATGAAATATCCCTTTAATTTCTTTAGATAAATATTTCCTGAGAAGAGAAGCCAAGGAAGCACTATAAATTCCACCATTAATTGCCACATATATCTTTTTATGATGGTTTGAAAAATGTGCAATTCTGTGTTTAAGGCTCTCAATATATGAGCTGGCATTTTGATCTTTAAAAGGGATATTCTTTACTGGCCAAAAGTAACTTTTCTCTATCCCTGAGAAAGAGAAATTTATTCTTTCCCCCGGTAATACGCGATTAATGCCTTCAAAAAATGTACTTGGGCTTAAGTGACAACGGTCATTTAAATAGTTTTTTATAGCCAAAAGATTTGGTTCTGGAGTGGAGGGCAGGCAGGCCAAAATAGCCATTTGGTCATTTGATGCTATCAGTAAACCGTCTTGATACCAATAGTAAAGTTGTTTGATTCCAAAATAGTCTCTGAAAAGGTCAGCAGAAAACCTCATTTTATGAAGATAGACACCTGAGAAGCCTATGTCTAAATCTTTTAAAGCATCAATATTAACAAGTGGTTTAACAGGAAACATATCAGTAAGCCATGCGTCTGAAGGGAAATTTTTGAAATTGGCTTTCTGACTAAATTGCTGATAGGTTTGGCCATTGCTCAAAAGAGTAAACCCTAATTTTATTAGCATGGTCTGCAATTCAGGGCCATAGTGTAAAGGCTTTCCGAATTGCTGAATATGTAAGAATTTTGCCAAGAGGTTTCACTTAAAGAACCTCAAGTTATCCAAATTTCCACTAATTACGCCTTGTCTTCCTTATCTTTGTATTTAGCATATCAGAGTAGAAAAACGTGACTGAATTTTTAGAAAAACTAAACCCACCCCAGCTTGAGGCTGTAACCCATCCCAATGGCCCTTTAATGATTATTGCGGGTGCGGGTTCCGGTAAAACAAGAGTACTAACTTATAGAATTGCCTGGTTGATAGAACAAGGTGTAGACCCTTTTAATATATTGTCTTTGACCTTTACGAATAAGGCAGCGGAGGAAATGAGGCATAGAATTGAAGAGCTCATAGGTCCTAATGCCCGAAATCTATGGATGGGAACCTTTCACTCAGTATTTGCTAAAATTCTACGTTTTGAAGGAAAAGTCTTAGGCTATACTTCTAATTTTTCCATTTATGATACGGATGATTCGAAATCTTTACTTCGATCGATTATCAAAGAGTTTACTCTGGATGATAAAGTATATAAAGTGAATTATGTTTTGAATAGAATCTCCAATGCTAAGAACTCGCTTGTTTCATGGGAGATGTATAATCAAAATCCTATTTTCAGAGAAGAGGATGCAGGAGCAAGAATGCCGGAAATAGGAAGGATTTATAAGACCTACGCTCAGCGTTGTTTCCAGGCGAATGCGATGGACTTTGATGATCTTTTATATAACACGAATGTTCTGTTCAGAGATCATCTTGAAATCTTGAATAAGTATCAGCATAAATTCAGACATGTGCTGGTAGACGAGTTTCAGGATACTAACGTTTCTCAATATTTAATAACACGAAAACTGGCTGCTGTGCATCAAAACATTTGCGTAGTGGGTGATGATGCTCAAAGTATTTATGCCTTTCGCGGGGCCAATATTCAAAACATTCTGAATTTTAAGAAGGATTACCCGGAGTTAGTTACCGTTAAACTGGAGCAAAATTACAGGTCAACAAAGAATATAGTCAATGCTGCAAATTCTTTGATTCAGAAGAATCAGGATCAATTGCAGAAAAATGTATTTACAGATAACGACGAGGGCAAAAAAATTGAGGTATTGAAGGCTGCTTCAGATAACGAAGAAGGCAGAGCTATAGCCAATATGATCTATGAAGAAAAAGTGAGAGAAGGATTGACAAATTCAGATTTCGCTATTTTGTATAGAACCAATGCACAGTCCAGAGCTTTTGAAGAAGCACTCAGAAAGATTAATATAAAATACAGAATTATTGGCGGATTATCTTTTTATCAAAGAAAGGAGATTAAAGACCTCCTGGCTTATTTGCGTTTTACGGTCAATCAGCAGGACGAAGAGGCTTTTAAGAGGATAATTAATTTACCAAAACGTGGTATTGGAGCACAGTCAGTAGCCAAGATAGTGTTGTCTGCCACAGAGAACAATACGACCATTTGGGATGTGGTGTGCCACATAAATCAATATATGAGTGGAAGAACCTCCAATGCGATTGCTTCATTCGCAGATCTGATTAAAGGGTTTATGGGTGAGTTAGACAGAGGTAAAGATGCTCATGAGATGGCTGCTCATATTGCAAAAACCACTGGAATTTTAAGAGAACTCTATGCAGATAAAACAGTAGAAGGCCTGGCAAGATATGAGAACATCCAGGAATTATTAAACTCTGTGAAACAGTTTGTAGATAATGAGGAGAACGATGATAAAAGTTTGCCAGCATTTCTTCAGACGGTCTCGTTGCTTACTTCTGCAGATCAGGAAGATGAGGATGGTGATAATGACAGGGTGACCATGATGACTATTCACGGTTCCAAGGGTTTGGAATTTAAGCACGTTTTTGTGGTAGGCCTTGAAGAAAATCTCTTCCCTTCACAAATGATGCTGAATAATCGAGCAGATCTGGAAGAAGAAAGACGACTATTTTATGTGGCTATCACACGTGCTGAGCAAAATCTTACACTTAGCTATGCAGATTCCAGATACAACTGGGGAAGATTAACCTATTGTGAGCCCAGCCGCTTTTTGTTGGAGATAGATGAGCAATATCTTTCAATGCCTAAACTGAACAAGCCGGTTAGAAAGTCATTTTCAGACGATGGTGATGTCATAAGTTCATTCAGCAAGAAAGTGAGTGCTCCACCATCCAGTAGTGCAAATCCACCCAGTGCTAAACAACGGGTACTGAGCAATCTAAAACCGGTAAGCAAAGCAAAACCTCCTGCCGAACATAAACCTTCGGGCAATTTTGTGCCTTCTAACCCCTCTGAATTAAAAGCGGGAGTAAAAGTAGAACATCAAAAATTCGGTTTTGGGAGAATTACCAAAATGGACATGATGGGTGCTAGCCATAAAGCTACAGTTGACTTCGAAACTCAGGGAGAAAAGACCCTCTTACTAAGTTTTGCTAAATTGAGAGTAGTAGAATAGAGGTCAAATAACCAGATTGCCGGGGACTTATTCAAGCTACAGAGCCCTTTTAGGTTTCACCTAAAAGTGAATACACTGATTCTTTTGATGTTTGAATATACCGTGCACTCCTTGGTATTTAATAATATTGAACATATAGAATAATCGATAGTTTCAGAATAAATTGAAATATATGAAAGAGAGAATTATTTATTAATTCAACTATTTCAAAAAATTATTGAAGCTGTCTGAGATACTGCTGAATTGTGTTTTCCAGACCTAAATAAAGGGCATCTGAAATTAGAGCATGACCAATGGAGACTTCAAGTAATCCAGGGATGTTTTGATGAAAATAGGAAAGGTTTTCCAGGCTGAGATCATGTCCTGCGTTCAAACCAAGGCCAAGTTCATTTGCTCTTTCGGCCGCTTTTACAAATGGGGCAATAGCTGCTTCGCGATTACGTGGAAATTGTTGAGCGAAACTCTCTGTATATAACTCAATCCTATCTGTACCTGTTTCTGCAGCACCCTCTACCATTTTAATGTCAGGATCTACAAAAATGGAAACTCTGATTCCGGCATTTTGGAAAGACTGAATAAGATCTTTTAGGAGTGCTTTATTTGTAATGGTATCCCAGCCGGCATTGGAAGTGATTGCCCCCAATTTATCCGGTACTAATGTTACCTGAGTAGGGCAGGTATCCATAACTACTTCTATAAATCTTCCTTCTGTAGGATTACCTTCTATATTATAATCAGTACTTACGATTTCTTTCAATTCATAAACATCCTGGTATTTTATATGACGTTCATCTGGTCTTGGATGAATGGTGATACCTTGAGCACCAAATCGTTCGCAATCAATAGCTACGCTTACAAGGTTAGGTACATCACCTCCTCGTGAGTTTCTGAGGGTGGCTATTTTATTGATATTGACAGATAATTTCGTCATTTTTGTCTTTCTATTTTTTACAAAGTTAACATTCTGTTAGGCATTGAGAGGTGGTTTTACCTCATTTTGTCTTTATTTCAAACAAAAATTATGTCTTTAAAAACGACTATTGACGCAGATATTAAGGCTGCCATGCTGGCAAAAGATAAGGTAAAGCTTTTAGCTTTAAGAGATATCAAAAAAGTAATTTTGCTTGAAGAAACTAAATCTGGTGGATCTGGAGAGTTATCTGAAGCAGAAGAATTGAAAATCCTGCAAAAAGCAGTGAAGCAGAGAAAAGACTCAGCAGATATTTATAAGCAGCAAGGTCGTGAAGATCTTTTAGAGAAAGAAGAAGCCGAAATTGCAGTTATTGAGGCTTATCTTCCTAAAGCCATGACTGAAGATGAACTAAAGGAAGCCATAAGCAAGGTAATTGCTCAGGTAGGTGCCAGTGGCCCGGGTGATATGGGTAAAGTGATGGGTGCTGCTACAAAAGCCATTGCCGGTAGGGCTGATGGTCGTTCTATTTCTACTATGGTAAAGGCATTACTTGCGGGATAAATCCGTTAATCTTTAAGAAATCCCTATTTAGCACCTTAACTAATAGGGATTTTGTTTTTAAATAAACCGATTTTACGTGGCTTCAATTGATATATTATTACTCATTCCTATTGTAATGGGAGCTTTCACCGGCTATAAAAGAGGCTTACTTGTTGAGGTAATCGGCCTTTTGGCTTTTGTCCTGGCCATCATTTTCGGGTTTCGATTTTTAGGAATAGGGATGGATTTAATTGGTGAATTTACGGGGATCAATGCGTCCGGAACTCTCATGCCTTATCTTTCTTTTCTTCTAATATTCTTCCCAACTATATTCTTTGTCAATAAGCTGGGCTGGGCATTTAGGAAGGCTTTGCGACTCACTTTTCTTGGAGTAATGGATGGTATTGCCGGAGCTGCTCTTGGTGCACTTCTGTGGTTTTTTGGGCTTTCTGTATTAATTTGGATTGGCTCAGCGGTAGGTATTGGTATCCCCGAGAAATATATACTGGAATCAGAAATTTATCCATTTTTAGAAAATTTTGCTCCTAATCTTATCTCTAAACTTAGAGGAATTCTTCCATCAGCTGGTGAAATTTTTGATAAATTCAAAGAGATGAAAGATGCCGCAATTGAGGCGAAGCCATAAAAAAAAAGGCAACTCGAGAATAGTTGCCTTTTATTGCCATTTTTAAATCACTTAGTCATCTCCTCTACCTAAGAAAATCATTAGGTAGTATGCAAGGTTTGCCACGGCAGCCAATGCTCCAACGACGTAGGTTAGAGCAGCCCATTTTAGTGCATCTTTTGCCATGCCATGCTCATTTTGACTTACTACATTTCTTCGCTCCATCCAGTTTAATGCTCTTTTGCTGGCATCAAATTCTACAGGAAGTGTTATTAATGAAAAAGCAGCTAAGGCTCCATTAATTCCAATTAGAGCAATCAATAGCATGTTACCCATGGCAGAGCCTTGTGTAATCATGTAGAATCCACCCATAAAAAGGAACATGTTTAACATTCCCATCATTCTTGAGGCGAAGCTCACAGCTGGTACCATGGCAGATCGCATTCTTAAGGCTGCATAAGCTGTGGCATGTTGAACTGCGTGACCAACCTCGTGAGCTGCTACACCCGCAGCGGCCACACTTCTTCCATGATAAACATCTGTACTCAGGTTTACTGTTTTGTTTTGAGGATTGTAGTGGTCAGTTAATTGTCCTTCTACGTGTGTGATTTTGACATCATATATGCCATTGTCATGAAGCATTTTTTCTGCTATTTCTGCCCCACTCAAACCATTATGTAATCCTACCTTTGAGTATTTCTTAAACTTACCTTTTAGCCTGTTAGAAACCAGCCAGCTGATTCCCATAAAAACTATACTTAATAAGATAATGCCGTTCATTTGTTCTATATATTTTAAATGTTAATTCTTTTCTTTAGACTTAGTTTATAGTCTTAAGTAACTAAGATATAAACGATCAAAATTGACTCCAAATTCAAATTAAGGTCAAAAAGTCATCTGGCGGTCTAAAATCATGACAATTGGTCTTTGTTTCTGATAAAAAAAGAAATAGCCAAAGCAGTTAATCCAAAAATAATGACGAAAATAATTCCTTGCATGGTATGCATAAAAGTAGCGAGTGTTATCCCATCCTGGGCATTCAGGCCGTATAATGCAACTATTTTACCTACTAAGAAATGATAACTTCCAATACCGCCTACGGTAGGAGCCGCCATGCCAATGGTACCCATTACAAGCATAGTTAAGCCAGCCAAAGGACCCAGTTCGGCGGTTTGTGGCATTGAAAAACATAAGAACCAGGTCATAAGATAATACATGGTCCAAATGATCAGCGTATGAGCTATAAAAGCTTTTGGATTTTTCAGGTTTCTTACGCTTGTAAAACCTTCCCATAAGCCCGTTACGAGTTTCTTTATTTTGGCATAGAAGCCAAACCTTTGTAGTTTTTGGTCGTTTTTTCGTACCCAAAGAAAAAACAAACCAAATACAATGGTTACGCCCACCAAACCTCCAATTAACAGACTTGGATTCGAAACCTTATCGCCAATCAGGTCAAAAAAGAAGTCTTTTAAGCGAGTGAATTCAAGACTTAAGTTAAGTACAATTAAAAAGAGCAAAACAAATACATCAATGAGCCTCTCTGCTACTACGGCTCCGAAAGATTTTTCAAAGGGTACTTTTTCCAAATCCTGTAAACTGGCAGATCGGGCAAATTCTCCAGCTCTTGGTAAAACAAGATTGGTTACATAGCCAATAAGCACAGCGATTGTACTTCTGAAAGCCGAAGGGTCATAACCCATTGGCTGCAGCATAAGTTTCCATCTATATGCTCTGCTCCAGTGGGCTACCAGGGCCATTAAACCCGCTATTACCACCCAGAAGTAATTGGCGTTTTTTACATTTTCCCAAAGGATATTTAAATCAATACCTTTTAAAACGTACCATAAAAGCAAGGTGGCCAGGCCTAAGGAAACTCCGAATTTGAGTAAATTTTTAATGTTCATCTAGAAAATGAAAAAGGTCAAAATGTGCACAAATGTACATCAATTTGACCTTTCTTTATGGTTTAGAGAGCCTATTTAGCCACTCTGTTATTTTCGTCTGGAAAAACAACAATAGGTTTATGATTTTCAGCTTCTTCTGGAGTCATCCAAGCGTAAGAAATTATGATAACAATATCCCCAGGTTGTGCTTTTCTTGCTGCTGCTCCGTTCAAACAAATTATGCCTGAACCTCTTTTCCCTTTTATTGCATAGGTCTCTAGTCTTTCGCCATTGTGGTTATTCACAATCTGTACCTTTTCATTTTCTTTGATACTGGCTGCTTCTAATAGATCTTCATCAATAGTTACGCTACCCACATAATTTAACTCGGCCTGTGTAACTTTAACCCGATGTATCTTAGATTTGAATATGTTTACAAGCATCTCTTGTTGTTTTGTTTCTCAAAAGGATTGTAAAAGTACCAATCCTAACTTTGAAAACATAACGAGATTCTAAAGGAAATGATTCGATCGAGATAAGAATTGAATTTATCAGGGACTGAAATAGTTATTGAGATAAGAAAAATATCAACATGAACTATCTGATTACCGGTGGTACTGGCCTTGTAGGAAAAAGACTAACAGAAATTTTGTTAGAAAATGGTCATACTGTTTCTATACTAAGTCGATCAAAAAGAAAAAACTCCAGAGTTAAATATTTTCAATGGGATTTGAAAAATGAAACCATTGAAATGGAGGCCCTGGTAGGAGTAGACTGCCTGATTCATTTGGCTGGTGCCGGAATAGCAGATAAGAAGTGGACAAAAAAACGTAAGCAAGAGATCATTGAATCCAGAGTAGAGCCCTTAAAATTTCTTGCAGAAAAATTCAATGAAACTGGAAATCCGCCTAAAGTGATAGTCTCAGCTTCAGCCATTGGAATTTACGGTTTTGATACAGGAGATAAGCTTTTAACTGAGGTACATGAAAGCGGTCAGGATTATATTTCGAATGTGGTGGTTCTTTGGGAAAGGGCTGTAGAGGAATTTGCTGAGCAAACCCATGCCAGACAAGTTAAACTTAGGATTGGGATTGTGCTTGATAAAAACGGAGGAGCATTACCGCAGCTGGCTCTACCTGTAAAACTAGGTGTGGGTTCGCCAATTGGTGATGGTCATCAATGGATGTCCTGGATTCATATAGAAGATTTATGTCAGTTATTTTATACCGCTTCTGTCAGTGAGTCCTTTAAAGATTCCTACAATGCTGTTTCACCAAACCCAGCTCAAAATAAAGAGATTGTCAAACATTTAGGCGAGGTATTGCATAGGCCTATTTGGGCACCAAATGTTCCTAAATGGGTGCTGAAAACACTCCTTCAGGAAAGAGCTCAGTTGGTCCTGGGAGGCAATAAGGTTTCAAGTGTAAAGGTGGAAGCAGCCGGGTATCAATTTATTTATTCTGATCTTAAAGACGCATTAAAAGAGATTTATACAACAAAATAAGACAAAGTGTATGCCTTGTCCATATATGGTATTTTTTATCGGTGGTTTAATTGTTCTCTACATTGTTTGGAGAAAGCGAGGAGGTAAATTCTAAGAATTCCTGGGGTTTACGAGGCTCACTTTTTTTTGTATTTTGCAATACCATGAAATTCTGGAGTCTTAATGTGTAAGCCCTTTGCTTTTATTCTTCTCATATTATTTGCTGACATAGGTGCAGTAGTTGCACAGAATATGTCACTCGTTTTTGATGGGAAGGATGACTTTATTACCTATAAACCCTTCTCTAAAAGCTTTTCAGAAGACTCTAAATTTACTTTGTCATTTTGGATTAAAACACATGCTGCATTTAATTCTAATGATACTTTAAGGAATAGCAATTCTACCATTTTTGAAGAAATTGCAAAGGAAAGTGGGCAGGTCCGTTTTGCATTACAGTATATAAATGGAACCGGAGACCTCAATGAAAACAAGCTTATGGTTTATAAAGCGGATGGTCAAAATAAGCCTTCGCTATACTCTTCAAGAAAACTTAACGACAAGAATTGGCATCATGTAGCAGTGGTCAATAATCAAAAAATGATGTCATTATATATTGATGGTACCATTGACGGGTTTGTAACAGATAACACAAACGGCCCCAAAGGCGAAACTCCCGAGGTTTATATTGGCACCAATAGAAAACAACAAGTTTTTTTTACCGGAGCAATAGACGAACTCAGAGTTAGAGATAAAGCTTTGGATGCCGCAGAAGTACGCTCTGATATGATTTCGGTTATGGGTAATTCAGACGATCTTGTTCTGGGATTGAATTTTAATCAGTCACCATTTGCAGAAACAGGTCAGGATTGTCAGTTTATGAATTTTGAAAACAATGAGCCAGAATTGCTCTTGATTGCTGGTCCTGATTTATTACAGAGGAAAGCCGGTTTTGGCTGGTGGGCTGAGCTTATGCAAGCCAGGAAAAACTATGAAAATGGAGAGGCTGTAAATCTTTCAGCAAGGTTTATGTGGCAAACTTTTGCCTTGTTAAGTTCACTGGCATTAATATCCTATTTAGTTTATCGATGGATATTAAAGAGAAATCAGATTTTGGCAGAAAGAAGGGAGGCGGTGATACAAGAAGATTTGAATCTTAAGAACAAGCAATTGGTTTCTCAAACACTACATCTTGTAAATAAAAATGCTGTGTTACAGGATCTGAAAGAAGACTTGAACGATTACCAAAAAAGTAGTGAGAGAAGTATTAAGGAGATTTCTAAAATAATACGAACACTGCAAAGAGAAAATGCTTCTGAAGCTGGCTGGGAAGTATTTAAAGCTCAGTTTAACGAAATTCATAATGATTTTGATCTGAAAATAAGGTCGATTAACGAATCAGTGACAGATCAGGAAATACGATTAGCGGCACTAATTAAGATGAAATTAACTACAAAAGAGATTGCCGAAATTCTCAACGTACAGGCAGAAAGTGTTCGCAAATCAAAATTCAGATTAAAGAAGAAACTGGCCTTGGGAAAAGAGGTAGACTTTGACCGCTTCTTGTGGGATATATAATTTTTTTGATCGCTATACTCAAAGGAAATGATTAAATATCTAAGTCTGAGATGAATACGAAATGATATAAACAATATCTATATTACTATATAAAATATCGATAAAAACTTTTAATAAATTCAACCTAAATTTGTATTAAACTAATTGAAATTATGACAGAACTAAAAGATATGAACTCCTCTAATGGAGCCGGAAAGTGCCCCTTCATGGGCGGATCATTGAATAGAACAGCAGGTGGAGGTACATCCAATACGGATTGGTGGCCAAATATGCTTAGGCTAAACATCTTGCGTCAGCATTCGAATTTGTCTAACCCTATGGGCGAGAAATTTAATTATGCTGAAGAATTTAAGAGTTTAGACCTGGCCGCAGTGAAGCAGGATCTTCGTGATTTAATGACAGATTCACAGTCGTGGTGGCCAGCTGATTTTGGTCACTATGGTCCTTTCTTCATTCGTATGGCGTGGCATAGTGCAGGTACCTACCGTATCTCTGATGGTCGTGGTGGTGCCGGCTCCGGTAGTCAGCGTTTTGCTCCTTTGAATAGCTGGCCAGATAACGCAAGTTTAGATAAGGCACGTTTGCTTTTATGGCCAATTAAACAGAAGTATGGCAGAAAGATTTCTTGGGCAGATTTAATGATTCTGACAGGCAATGTGGCCTTGGAGTCTATGGATTTCAAAACTTTCGGTTTTGCCGGAGGTCGTGAAGATGTTTGGGAGCCAGAGCAAGATATTTACTGGGGTGCTGAAACAGAATGGTTAGGAGATATACGATATGAAGGAGACAGAGAGCTTGAGAATCCTTTAGCTGCTGTTCAAATGGGTCTAATTTACGTGAATCCTGAAGGACCGAATGGTAACCCTGACCCGGCCGCTTCTGCCAAGGATATACGTGAAACCTTTGGTCGTATGGCTATGAATGATGAAGAAACTGTAGCCCTTATTGCCGGTGGTCATACATTTGGAAAAACGCATGGTGCAGCAGACCCCGAAAAATACGTAGGAAGAGAACCTGCGGCTGCCGCTATTGAAGAACAAGGGTTGGGTTGGAAAAACACTTACGGAACAGGAAATGCCGGCGACACTATTACCAGTGGTTTAGAAGGAACGTGGACCACTACACCAACGAAATGGAGTAATAACTTCTTCGAAAATCTGTTTGGTTATGAGTGGGAGTTAACAAAAAGCCCAGCTGGTGCTCACCAATGGAAACCAAAAAATAATGGCGGAGTAGGAACTGTACCTGATGCTCATGATCCGTCTAAAAGTCATCATCCTGTAATGTTGACTTCTGATATTGCCCTAAGAGTGGATCCAATCTATGAAAGAATTTCAAGAAATTTCCTTGAAAACCCTGACCAATTCGCTGATGCTTTTGCACGTGCTTGGTTTAAACTCACGCACAGAGACATGGGACCCAAATCACGTTATTTAGGGCCGGAAGTTCCTTCTGAGGAGTTAATCTGGCAAGACCCTGTTCCGGCGGTTGATCATGAATTGATTGATGAATCAGATATAGCCTCATTAAAAGTTAAACTTTTGGCGACAGGACTTACCGTTTCCCAACTTGTCTACACGGCATGGTCTTCGGCTTCTACTTTCCGTGGTTCAGATATGCGTGGTGGTGCCAATGGAGCTCGTATTCGTCTGGCTCCTATGAAGAATTGGGAAGTGAATAACCCTGAACAGCTAGCAGTAGTTTTAGAAAAACTGGAAGGCGTGCAGTCTGAGTTTAATTCAGCACAGTCTGGTAACAAGCGTGTTTCGTTAGCAGATTTAATTGTACTAGGAGGATGTGCGGCGGTAGAAGAAGCTGCGAAAAAGGCAGGCCATAATATAACTGTACCGTTCTCTCCAGGAAGAACAGACGCAACTGCCGAGCAGACGGATGAGGAAGCCTTTGAGGTATTAGAGCCTTATGCCGATGGCTTTAGAAATTATCAAAAGGCAAAATACAGTGTAACTGCTGAGGAAATGTTAGTGGATAAGGCCCAGTTATTGACTTTAACTGTACCTGAAATGACAGTGCTTTTAGGTGGAATGAGAGTATTAAATGCTAACTACAATCAATCTACCCACGGAGTGTTTACCGAAAGACCTGAGACATTGACAAATGACTTCTTTGTGAATTTGCTTGATATGAGCGTAACATGGAAGGCGACAACAGAATCTGATGAGGTTTTTGCAGGTAGAGATCGTGCTACGGGTAATCTGAAATGGACGGGAACTCGTGCCGACTTAATTTTTGGTTCGAATTCTGAACTTAGAGCTATTGCTGAAGTGTATGCCTGCTCAGACTCTCAGGATCGATTCATAAATGACTTTGTGGCTGCCTGGAACAAAGTTATGAACCTGGATCGCTTTGATTTAGCTTAATTGTTTAAAATCTTACAATTTAAAAAAGGTGACCTGATTTAGGTCACCTTTTTTATATCCCAAAGTTCTGTTGGCTTTGAGTAATTCAAATTTGATCCAGAAAGACATCAAAATCTTCGTCTGCGTCCAGGTTAAATTTCTTTTTCAGTCGGTATTTCGATTTGGTAACGCTCTCAGGCTGAACGTTTAACATGCCAGCTATTTCTTTGGTACTCAATTTCATCTTAATGAAAGCAGCAAGTCTTATTTCATTATCTGTAATATCAGGGGCTTTACTTCTGAGTTTTATATCAAAATCATTGTGTACTGCAGCAAAATGACTTTTAAAAACTTCCCAGTTGGCATCTGAGGCATTTTCTTGTTGTAGGTCTTTAATGATTTTTCCTATTTCCTTTGTGTGTGTTTCAGAGGTTTTTCTTATTTCTTTAAGGTCGTTTTTTAGATCTTCTATAAGTGCATTCTTGTTTACTAAATGCAAAGTTTGCGTGACCAATTCCTTCCTTTTAAACGCCAGTTCTGACTTTACTAATGCTTCTTTTTGTTCAAACTCCGCTTTTGTTCTTTTGCTTCTTTGTCTGTAACCAAAATATAGAAGACCCGCGATACAAATAGCTGAAAACATGCCTCCTGCAAAAAGAGATTTTTGAAGATTTGATTTATCAACCTCCAAAGCCAAGTTTTCTATTTCAGCTTCTTTTTGTTCCGTATCGAAAATGATTCTGAGTTCTTCTATCTGCTTGGTTTTGGCGATGTTTGCGGAGCTGTCACTCCACAATTTATAGGCTTCTATGTCATTAAGTGCCAGGTTGTACTTGCCCATATTCTTATAGCTTTCGCTGCGATTTTCGTATACGAATATCAGTCCGCCGAGTACATTATTTTCCTCAAAATATTTTAGGCTTTCATTATGTAGCGGGATGGCCTGTGCGGCTCTTCCCATTTTATTGAGAAGCTTTCCTTTTAAACTTAAGGCATTGGCCTCTTCTAACTTGTCTCCCTGTCGTCTTGCTTCTTTAAGTGTTTGATTAACAAACCTTTCTGCTTCTTGATAATTGCCTTTGGCTAATTGTACCTGGGCATTGAGGTTGGCTACCTTTCCCAGGATATAATCCAAGCCGTGAGAATTTGCATGTACTCGGGTACTATCTAGCATTTTATCTGCCTTAATCCAGTCTTCCTTCTTAACAGAAAGCCACGATAATGAGTATAGAAGTTCGGTCAGGAAATAATAGTCCTTTTGTTTTCTGTAAATTACTGCCGCTTTTTCATAGTTCGCAAAAGCATCTTCATAGTGGTTTAAGTCTACTTCCAGATCTCCCATTAAATAATAAGCATCTGCCAGTCTCATCTCTGCATCTAAAGTTTTCAGTTCCTTAATGCTTCTTTGGATATACTCCAAAGCTACTTTAGTGTATCCTTTGGCTTTGTATGAGTTAGCCAGGTGGCTGTAAGTAACGGCCAGAGTCAAGGTATCTTCTGTCTCATGAATAAATGGAATCGTTTCATTTAAAAGCTGAATGGCTTCATCGTAATGCCCCGATTCTATTTTCACCACGGCTTTACCATTCATAGCACGTACCACAGCTCGTTGATCCTTGATTAATCTAGCATATTTAAGAGCTTGATTATATGCGATAACCGCGGAGTCATAATTTGGCAAATTTGTGTAATAGGCTCCTTTTTGGTAAAGGAACATGTTCTGGCCTTTTTGATAATTAAGTTTATTACTGAGTATCAAGCCTTCCTTAATAAATTCTTTTGCCTTTTCTGGTTCACTGTAGAGAAAAACATTCACCAAATGATTAATTGTTTTCACCTGATTCGTATCTGCTTTACCTTTTTTATATGCAGTTAAAAGGCTATCCTCTTTACCATACAATTGTGCTTTAGAATGAATGCTAAATGCAAAACAGAATATGGCTAAGAGTATGTTTTTCAGGCTCATAGAATAGAAATAACTATTCAAATAAGTTAAAATAATGAGAAATACATGAGATACTCTTACTGAATTAGTGTATTCTAAACTGCGTAATGCCTAAGAAGTACATAAAGTTGACATTTTTGAAGATATATAAAAGTTTAATAATCAGCTTGTTAACTTCTGTCTACCTTTTGTCGCGTACTAATTGATGGCAATGAGAATAATGCGATTAGCTTTGGAATGACAATTGAAGATTTGATTCTTATCATCTAACTTTTGTGAAGATTACCTATTGTGAAATAAATACGACCGCCATGACACTACCCAAACTAATACTTGAGCTTTCTTTAAGTCAGATTACCCACTTTAGAGCAGATTCTAATTACACCATAATTCATACACGAAATGGAAGAGAGGTGGTATCTGGCTACAGCCTTAAAACCTTTCAGGAATTGCTTCGCCAAAAGAATTTTGTCCGCATTGATCGCTCTTATTTGGTTCATAGATCCTTTATATTGAATTCCAATTTTACTTCAGATACTGCTTATATCACACTTAGAAATGATGAGGAAATAATAATACCCAGACGCAAGCGAGATTTCTTGAAAAATCTGCTGACTAAGACCTTTTAATCAAATTGGTTATCTTGCCACTATGGATGCTGTACATGAACTTAATTCGTTTTACCTAAGCAAGGAAGAACCGGTGAAAAGTTGCCTTTTGGCACTTAGAAGCTTGATTTTAGCTCAGGATTCTCTTGTTTCTGAAACCAGGAAATATGGTATGCCTTGTTTCTGCTATAAAAAGAAAATGTTCTGTTACTTATGGACAGATAAAAAGACAAAAGAACCTTATATACTTTTTGTAGAGGGTAAATTACTGGATCATCCAATACTGGAAGTCGGGAGCAGAGCAAGGATGAAGATTTTCAGAATAGATCCTAATATTGATTTACCGATTGAAGAGATAGTGTTTCTACTTAATAAAGCTTTGGATATTTGTAAGGGAGTTGTTTAGGTAGCGAATCTACCCACTCATACATCTAAAATTAAACATAATAGCTGTTGGTGGGTTCTTTTAAACCGCTTATCAAAAGGCTTTTAATTTTCATATTTATGAATTCTAACTTTGATTTGTTATCAATTCTCAACTCTTGAAATATGAAAGTACTCACTATTTTATTCAGCTTGTTATTTTTCTATACAGTCACCTTCGCACAAGGTAATTCATTACATGAAAGCCAGTTCGTTCGTATTGGAGGAATAGAACAATGGGTAACTATTGATGGGGAGGATCTCTCTAAACCACTAATACTTTTTATTCATGGTGGACCCGGAAGTACCATGAGTCTATATGCAAATGTCATGTACGCGGGATGGGAAAAGGATTTCATTCTGGTTAATTGGGATCAAAGAGGTGCGGGTAAAACCTATGGTCGTAATATACCTACTGAAGTAGATGTAGACTTTTACATAGAGAATCCATTGACCGTAGAACAAATGGTGGAAGATGGCATAGAAGTTACAAGATATTTGCTCAAAAAGCTCAACAAAGAAAAGTTGGTCTTGGTTGGCACATCTTGGGGCTCCATTCTTGGGGCTAAAATGGCCTTAGCTAATCCGGAATTATTTCATGCGTATATAGGCCATGCTCAATTCGTGAATTTTGAAAAAAATATTGTCCATGCTTATGAGGAGACACTTTCTTTGGTGAAGGCAAGTAAAGATGAGCCCGCAAAGGAAAAATTAGAAGTACTGGGCAAACCACCTTATGACAATGCTCAGAAGTATGGGCAATTGTTACGAATAGTAAAAAAATACGAAGCTGATAGATCTGTGGCTGCTCCGGAATACTGGTGGAAAATAGCTGCTGAATATGATAATGAAAAAGATGGTAAAGCAAGGTATGATGGAGACGATTATTCCTTTCTAAATCTTGTAGGGCATCAAAAACTAGGGATAAAGTCTATGGTCTCTGAAATAGATTTTATGCGAGATGGTTTGGTCTTTGAGGTGCCGGTTTTTCTCATTCAGGGCCAGAATGATATTTTAACGTCAATGAAATTAAATAAAGTCTATTTTGATAAAATAATAGCTCCTGAGAAGCAATATGCTATAGCACAAAGTGCAGGACATGGACATAATCAGGAAATTGTAAACAAGCAGCTTGAATTCGTAAAAAAAGCCTTTTCTGGAAAGTAAACGTTCAAATAAGACGTTGAAATAGTAAAAAAACTCTACTTATTGAATGGAATTCGAATTAAACTCTTCGATTAATATACTCTCTCAAACGCCGAATACGCTATCTTCCTTACTCACAAATCTGCCTGAATCATGGCTAAACAGCAACGAAGGTGCTGAAACATGGAGTCCAAAACAGATCTTGAATCACTTGGTACATGGTGAGAGAACTGATTGGGTTAGTAGAATCAAAGTGATTTTATCTGAGAATGATGATAAGTCTTTTAAGCCATTTGACAGGGAAGGATCAGTTATAGTAAGGGATAAGTCAATTTTGCAGATTTTAGATGATTTCAGAATAGAGCGAGAGAAGAGCCTTGCCTTCTTATTCTCCCTTGAAATAAAAGAGACCGACCACATGAAAACAGGAGTACATCCTGAATTTGGTGAGGTGACATTGAAACAATTAATTTCTACCTGGGCGGTGCATGATCTGGGCCATATAGCTCAAATATGCAGGGTGTTAGCCAAACAATACAAAGAAGAAGTAGGTCCATGGGTCAATTATTTAAGTATTTTGACTCGATGATTTTCTTTCTATGAAAGCTGTAATTTTTGATATGGACGGGGTTATTGTTAATTCAGAACCACTCTGGGCACAAGCAGAAATGGAGGTATTTTCTGCTTTAGGGGTTCAGCTTCGCCCTGATTTGACCCAATTGACCAAAAATATGACTACTGCGGAAGTTACTGATTTTTGGTTTAAACGATTCCCTTGGCAACATAGGAATTTTAAGAAAGTAGAAATGGATGTAGTTTTAAGGGTGATTGAGTTAATCAAAGAAGAAGATTGTATAATACCGGGTATAAAGAACTTTATTAATAGATTGAGCCAAAAAGGAAGGAAGATTGCTCTGGCTACTAATTCACCTTATGAAGTTATACCGGTTGTCTTAGAAAAGGCAGGAATTGCACAAAAAGTATGTGCTATAACCTCTGCTGATATGGTAGAAAGAGGTAAGCCGGAACCGGATGTTTATTTGAAATCGATTAAGAAATTAAATTTACTTTCTTCAGAATGCCTGGCTGTGGAAGATTCGGTCTCAGGCATAATGGCTGCCCGCAAGGCAGGGTTAAAAGTAGCTGGTTTCAGTAATTCAGGTTTGAATAAAATTGAACATCTTTCAGATTTCGTACTACATTCTTTTCATGAAACAGATCTCTCAGAATTACATTTTTGATTCTGACCAATGAAAGCTGTATTTTAGATAGGTCTAAGTTTATATAGCTTATGGTTCAGGTATTAAAAGACTTATATAGATGGATTCCCCTGGGTCTTATTTTTGTTCCTCTCAATGCTCTGGCACATGAGCTGGGCCATTTTATCAGTTACCATATTTTTGGTGCAGACAATATAGTTCTACACTATGCTTCTGTAAGTGCAGATACAGAGACATTATCTGCCGCAGAGAAGGCAGTGGCCACCATTGCTGGTCCAATGGTATCATTAACCATTCTTGTTCTGGCCTTTATTATTTCACGAAAAAGGGACTCACCTGCATGGATGATTCTTGGGGCTGTGACAATGCTCAGAGGTTTGGTTAATATTCCGTATTTAATTGGTAGGTTTAAAGGGCTTTCTGGCCAACCCAATTTTGACGAGTATAATTTCAGTACCTACAGTGGCATAGATCCGGTTGTTCCGGCAGTTATTTCAATATTACTTGTCATTTTTGCTATTATGTATTTTAGTTTTTTGGCATTCAGGAATAACAAAGTTTTGGGAATTGTTAATCTTTGGTTATCTGTGCTTACAGGCTTAGTTTTTTGGGGAATAATTGGTAAAATACTGCTGCCTTGAAAGAGAAAATATGAATGAAGTTTTTCCTGAAATATTAACCGAAAACCTACTTCTTAGGCAAATAATGTCTTCAGATTTGGAAAACATTTTTGCCGGCCTTTCCCACCCGGATGTTATTCGATATTATGGTGTAAGTTTTGCAACAATAAAAGAAACCAAAGAGCAATTAAACTGGTATGCCGATCTTGAAAAAACAGGAACGGGAATCTGGTGGGCCATTTGTACTAAAAGTGAAGGTGAGTTTTTGGGTGCGGCAGGATTCAATAACCTTAGTTGTGAAAATAGGAAAGCCGAGATTGGTTTTTGGCTCATGCCTCGCAATTGGGGAAAAGGCGTGCTTACTGAGGTTCTGCCTCAAATACTTAAATATGCCTTTGAAGTGGCAAAATTGCATCGGGTTGAAGCTTTTGTTGAGGAAGCAAACACAAATTGTATAAGTTTATTAAACAAAATGAACTTTACAAAGGAAGGAACAATGCATGATTGTGAGATAAAAAACGATGAGTTTATTAATTTAGTCATATTTGTCAAATTGGCTAATTCTCAATAGACTGAGAAGGGTTGATTGGCACGAATTGAATATTATGTGGGAATATGATACTCTATGAATTTGAAAATGCCGAAATTAAAATCTGGATGAGGGTATATTTTGATCCTCAAAATCAACTGAAATTTGAAGGTTACGACATAGGTAAAAGAGTGAATGAACTTCTGGGGGATTCAGATTACGAATATTTTTACACTGTTGAGGCAGAGGAGGTGAAGAAGTTGGCGAAGTTGTTCAATGTCTCTGCAACCAATAAAGAGGCAATATTGAGAGCAATTAAAAAGCGTTTTCATAACAATGATGCCTACAGTAAATTTGGTCAGTATATGAAAGAGAATGAAATCAAATTCAGTCAGTTTACCTGGAGTTGAAAAAGGATAAGCAATCATTTTATACTACCCAGTAACAAGAAAGAGGCAACCTTACGGCTGCCTCTTTCTTGTTTTTACTAGCGTATTTTCTTACTCTCCTCCCGAAATTTTTCCGGCTGCCGGAGTTGTTTCTCCTTGTGGAGCAGCAAATTTCTTTTCAAAATCACCGGCTTGAATAATGGTGAGTTTAGATGGGTCAACATATTTTCTGAAGGCCGTATTTACCTCTTCCAAACTTAAGTTTTTAAGTTTCTCATCCATATCTGCGTCAAAATCAAGATCACGGTTAAGATAAAGGTAACCATTCATCTTACCAGCTAGCTCCCCATCTTTTGAAAGAGAAAGAGTTCTGGCTTGAAGCAAACCTTCTTTGGCCTTAGCCAACTCATCTTCAGTAAACCCTTCGTTTCTTACCTTATTAATTTCTTCAAGAAGTGCCTCCTGTAATCTGGCTGAGTTTTCCGGTGCATAAATGGCGTAAGTCAAGAAGATACCACTTTCGTCAATAGGCGAAGCCTGTACCTGACTTCCCACACCATAGGAGATACCTTCTTTTTGTCTGATTCTGGTGGCCAGTCGGCTATTTAGAAAGCCACCACCCAGCAGATAGTTTCCTACATAAAGAGCCATATAGTCTGGAGCATCGTCTTTTAGTTTTAAGTTAATTCCAGTAATCATCATGGCATTGGCTTTGTCTGGAGTATTCAATTTGGTTCCTCCGGCAGGGTTTTCCTGATATTCATTCGGCATACGAACAAATTTGACCGGACTGTTCCAATTGCCAAAACGCTTCTCTAAGTCGGCTTTAGTAGCTTCTTCATCAAAATCACCTACTACAGACACGGTGGCATTGGCGGTTCCATACAGATTACTATGAATTTTCTTCATGCCATCAATGGTGGCCTCGCTCAGGTATTGCAGTTGCTCTTCGATTGAAGGAACATATCGCACATCACCTTTTGGGTATTTGCTCATTGTTTTTCTAAAGGTAGTCTGTGCCAGAGCCATGGGGTCAGACTGCTGAGACTCTAAACCCGCTCTCATTTCTTCTTTTAAATTGGCAAACTCTGTTTCGTCAAAAACGGGGTTTTTCAAAGCATCTTCTACAATAGCTAAAACCTCAGGCAAACTCTTACGGGTAGAGTTAATGGAAACAGATACAGTGTTTCCTCCTCCGCTAATACTTACTGAACTCTTTAGGGCATCCAGCTTATCTTTCATCTGCTGACGGGTCATAGTTTTTGAGCCTCTCATGAGCATAGAGGCCGTTAGGTTATCTGTCATGCCTACATTTGAGAGAGATTCTTTATCTCCAATTCTCAAGGTCATATTGGCTACTACTGTTTCTCCGCGAGTACCTTTTGAAAGAAGCGAGTATTCCATTCCATTGCTAAATGTACCTTCATGAGATCTCTCCATGATATTAGCGTGAGTGGCCTCAAAAGCTTCCCCTTGCGATACGTCCTCACGTCCTTGGTAGTCTTTTACCAATTCATTCACATCGGGAGCTTCAGGAATATGTACTCTGTCTGGCTCCTCAGTAGGTATAAACATTCCCACTGTTCTATTAGATGGTTTAAAATAAGTTTTAGCTACTCTGGCTACATCGTCAGGTGTTACATTGGCAACGGCATCCCGAAAAAGGAAAAAAGTACGCCAGTCTCCCAAAGCAATAAACTCACTTAGCATTTTTGCAAAAGCTTCAGAATTTCGGGTTACTTGGTCCAGGTATTTGGCCGTTTGTGTTTTGGCACGGTTTACTTCTTCATCTGTCCACTCACGGGTAAGAGCAGTATCAAGTGTTTTTAAAAATACTTCTTTGGCTTCATTGATGTCTTTGTCTTTAGGAACTACTGCACCGAAGTAGGAATGACCAGGTTCCTTTAAGGCACGTGCATAACCAAAAATGGCAGCAGCATATTTTCCATCTACCATTGCTTTATACAAAGGACCACTTGGCTGTGAAGCCATGGCATCAGCAATAACATCCACAGAAGCATAGTCAGGATGAGTAGCCGGTGGAACATGATACTGAGCTCCTAGATATTGTACATCACCTACACGCTTTAACACTATGTTCCTTTCAGTATCCTGTGCAGGCTCTTTGGTGTATGTATCTGTAAGTTTACGAGTAGGGCGTGGTATAGGTCCAAAATACTCATTTACCATTGCCAAGGTTTTCTCCGGGTCAATTTTACCTGCGACAATAAGCACAGCATTATCTGGCTGATAGTATTTTTTGTAAAAATCCTGAAGTTTTTCAATCGGCACTCGTTCCAGATCTTCGCGTGAGCCAATGGTGCTGTTTCCGTAATTGTGCCAAACGTACGCCGCAGAATTAATGCGTTCCATTAGAATTGAATTTGGGTTGTTTTCACCCATTTCAAATTCATTTCGAACTACCGTATACTCGGATTCCAGGTCTTCTTTTTTAATGAAGGAGTTTACCATGCGGTCAGATTCCAGATCCAAAGCCCACTTCAGATTTTCTTCTGTTGCATTGAAAGTTTCAAAATAATTGGTTCTGTCTAACCAGGTGGTCCCGTTAGGACGAGCCCCATGATCAGAAAGCTCTTTAGGAATATCAGGGTGTTTAGGAGATCCTTTAAAAACCATGTGCTCCAGTAAGTGAGCCATACCGGTTTCACCGTATCCTTCATGGCGGCTACCCACCAGATAGGTTATGTTAACGGTGACAGTTTGCTGTGTTTGGTCAGGGAAAAGAAGCACTTTTAATCCATTACTTAGGGTATATTCAGTAATACCTTCTACTGTAGCTCCCTTTTTTGGAGCAGGTAATTTTGGCTTACTCAAAACTACCTCTTCTATACTTTCCTGTGCTTTGTCAGAAACAGGTAGCTGTTCTATGGCAGCTTCCAATTTTGCTTTTAACTTTTCTACTTTTTTTTCTGCTTTGCTCTGTGCCATTAAGCCAGAAGAGGCTAGCAGAAGTAAACCCATCAATAAAGATGGGATGGCTTTGCCGCCAATTTGTGTTGGTGTATTTTTCATATTTGAGTTATTATTATTCTACAATTGGTCAAAAGTTCTCTTGTTATGCTAATTAACTAGTTTGTGTTTTCTTTTTCTAATTCCTTTACCCATTCTTGAGTAGAAATTTTCTTGTCGTTCTCAGAATAGTGGGGATGATTTCTGATAAACGAAAGTGCTGCATTTATTTCTTTGTTTGCCTCGTCATTTCTGCCAAGTAAACGTAAGATTTTCATTTTTGTATGATGGCCATACTCAGTTTCATTCATCGCCAATGATTTATTGGCCAAAACTAAAGCAGTATCCAGAGACTGATGATGGGTTAACATAAAAGAAGCACCATTGGCATAAAGGTCAGAGTCTATAGAAAGTTCTGTTAAAAGCGAATCTTTAATGAAATGAGAAACTTCTTCATTGGTACCTGTACTTATTTTGAAAGCTACCTTAGTTTTTGCCCAGGCAATATAAAGAATGGCATCATTAGGAATAAAATCGAAGCTAAGAGTCAAAGACTCCTGAAAGTCGTTCAATGTTTGTGTAGAAGCTGTCACTCGCAGTATATCCAACTTTGGATTGTGTCCGTAAGCTCCATATTGATCTGCGTCTGAATTTAGAATTAATTCCCAATAATCTTCATGAGGTATGGTAAACAAGGCATAAGTACCTCCTTTTACTTTTTTACCTTCTATCTCCACTGCCTGGTCAAAAGAAAGTGTGGTAGCTTCAGCAGCACCCGTTCTCCAAATTTTATCATAAGGCACCAAGCCGCCAAAAATCTTTCTTCCTCTGGCCGCAGGTCTATCATACCTTAATTCGATGTTGGTGTAACCAACCTGTTGTTTAAGATGGGTATGTGGACTAAGATTTGGAAAGTTAAATTGAGCATCAGAAAATGAGGTACTTAAGAAATAGAGTAGTAAAATGCTCAATGTCCTTATCATAGTTCTGGCTCTTTTCATAAGAAGTAATACGAATTTAAGAAATCTGCAAAAGGCTTGGTGATAAAAAATGTTAAACGGCAGTATTATAGACTAAAAGGCTTTAAGCCTTCTAACTGACACGGGTTACACTCT
>JANSYO010000170.1 GCA_024742395.1 Cytophagales bacterium | reverse complement strand
TCGGGACTTGCATAAAGCATCGAAATTTGGTGCCTCGATTCTGATACGACATAAAAAAAGCCCCGTAAAGAGGCTTATATGAATCCGTTTTTTTGCTTTTCAATGGCTTGTGCAACGGTTACTAATGTTTTAACAAGTTTAAAAGAAAGCCTTACAGGAACTATTTACTTCATCTTTCAACCATCAGAAGAAAATTTGGCGGGGGCAAAAGCCATGCTTGATCATGGCCTGCTCAATAGTATAGACCCAGAAGAAATTTATGCATTACACATTGCACCTATGTCTGAGGGGATTGTTACTACCAAAGCAAGAAACCCTTATGCAGACTATAAGGGAATTCAAATTACCTTAAAAAACACAAAGGAGAAAACGGCTCTTATTCAGTTTACGAAAGAGCTTTTTTTACATCTTCAAAATGTTTCACCTGAAAGTGAATTCTGGGACAATAAAAATCTATTGGACCCCAATATAGGATTGGGAAATCCAAATACCATATTTAAGGATTATATTACCGTTGATTCAAATATTGCTGTTAAAGAAAGTGATAAGAAGATTACAATTAGGGCCTATCTAAGTGCTGAAAAGGAAACTCAATTAGACTTTCTTTTAAGTCAAATAAAAAAGAAATTTAAAGGATCGGACTATTCAGATCAATTTTTAAATAGTTCATTTTATTATGAGACAGCGCTAGTGCTTAATGATGAACGATTAACTTCATTGACCATACCTACAATAAGTAAGATTTACGGAAATGAACACGTTCTCCCCCTTTATGGAGCTATACCTGACGGACGTGGGGATGATTTTGCACTGTTTCAACGTGAAATTCCGGGAGTCTATTTTTTATTGGGTGCATCAAATTTTGAAAAAGGAATAGTTTCCATGCCTCATTCACCAAATTTTGCTGTTGATGAAAGTTGTATAAAAACGGGAATCAACTACTTTACATCAATGATAATAGAGAGACTTAAGTAATAAGGTCGGTTGCCTACTTGTTATAACCGAAAATAATAAAACCAAGATTAAATTGATTGATTACATTCCTTTTTTTGGTGTATATAGATGTATTTTATACCCATATAATCAAGTTAGCAACAATAAATAAACACAATATGAAACATTTTCTTTGCACAATAATTTTCTTGACCGCTTCAATTAGTTCCATAGCTCAAGAAAAAACTGATGTTACCGTTAAATCCATTAACGGAATTATCGATGAACTACTTGATCAAATAACCATCGAAAAGGGCGAGAAAATGGATACTATAGCAATTAGGAACTTATTTCATCCATCGGCCATATTTACAGTTGCTGATGTTACAAATGCTGAAACCGTATCACTTAATGATTTCCTCATCCTCTTGAAAGATCCTTACTATGAACAAGGATATCTTGAAAAAGAAATTCATAAAGTTGTTGATCAATACAATGGAATTGCCCAAGTATTCCAGACTTTTTATGGCAAGGACTCTGAGGGAGCTGAAGAAAAAGGAATAAACAGCTATCAATTAACATATTATGGCGATCGATGGTGGATAGTCAGTCTCTTATGGACCATAGAATCCAAAAGTGCCGGAATACCTGTAAAATATGGTGGGGAATAAGTGAAGAAGTTGCTGAGTTAACCACTAAACCACGCAACACCCATAGCCGAAACCGTTGACAACCATTTAACCAAAAAATACAATCTCCTGTTTGATGAAAAAATTTTCCCTAACCCTTGTTCTAATAGGCCATTTTTTAGTTTCCACTAAGAGTAATGCCCAAGAAAACTACATGAACTACCATTCGAAAGTAATTGAATGTGAAGAGCTAATTGTTGAAGGAAAATACACTTCTGCAATTAATAAATTTGATTCTCTTTTCAATCAATTTAATTTCTTATTTCTAAGAGATATCAAAGTTGCTACTGAACTCAGCGCATATGATAACGATTATAAATCAGGGTTGAATTTTGTAAGGCTGGGAATCAAGGCTGGTTGGTCATTGGAAAGCATCAACAAGAATAAAAATTTGCAATCTTTAAGGGAACAACCGGAATGGGCTAAACTTATGTCAGCATATGATTCCCTTCACAAAACCTACCTATCCAAAATAAACTTTCAGGTAAAAGAACAAGTCCATGAAATGTTCAAAAAAGACCAGAAAAAAGCATTTGGGGCATTACTTAGAATTGGACAAAAGGCCAAAAGGAGGTATTCTCAAAAAAAGTTTGCTCCTCATAGCGAACAACAACTTGAGAAACTGGAGCAAATTTTAAATGAGTACGGTTATCCAGGTGAACGACTTATTGGGAATAACCTATGGGGCTCGGTGATTTTAAGTCATCACAATTCAATATCAGTGAAATACAACTCGAAAGACACAATATATGCTCAATTAAAACCAAAATTATTGAATGCATTGAAGCAAGGTGAAATATCCCCATATGAATTAGCTCAAATAGAAGACTGGAGAATTGCTGGTTTACATGATCATGAGTTGACATCCTATGGATTTCTTGGGGCCATTCCAGACGATACAGTTCTTGAAACTGTAAATAAAAATAGAGCCAATATTGGATTAAGAAGCATTGACCTTAGGAATGAATTGATAGATGTTGAAAATGAAACAGGAATGGACCTACATCTACCCAAAGGATGGCGGAATGGGAAAATAACGGTTGCCAACAGGCCCTAAAATGAATTCATGAACTAGGCTATTTGATTATGATAAGTGTAAATCTTTAACTAAAAATGGACCGGACTTGGTCTAAAGATTGGGATATATACAATTAAAAATCAAGCACTTTTGATATGGAGTGGTTTATTGATAATAATTTCAATTTCTTCCTTCAAAAAGTCGAATTCTGTCCGTTGAGTTCCATTAAAAATCGATGGAACGATTTATACCCATTACATCGAAAAATAGGAAAAACTTCAATGATATCTTTATCTTAGATGGCAAGTAAATACTCCAAGACCATGGAGGCCATACTGAACGATAAATTACGGTAATTGGGCATAGCCAACTAAAATTTGGATGTATATTCCCAAGAAAGTTCAGGATATGAGCGGTTGCCGATCATTATGACAAAAATTGCAAATGAAAGAATATTTCCAACTCCAATTTAAAATGCTGAACCGGAAAATGATTGATTTCGGAATTCCACTTTTGATTGGATATGCTCTTTTACCTTCAGTTTTTATATTGCTGTCCTATTACCTATTTCAAAAAACAGAATTTGCGAATTATGCTTATGGATTATTTGCATTAAGTTTCATTTCAAAATTAAGTGAACCCAAAAGAAATGATTTCTTAAAATCTATTTTCAATAAAGGCAAATACAAAAAATTGAGAATATCAGAAAATATTCTTTATTCTTTGCCTTTTACTCTTTTTTTAATCTATCAGAAACAATTTGTCTTTTCTCTTATATTAAATTTATGTGTATTTGTAATCACACTGTTCAACTTTAGTACAGATTTAAATGTGACAATCCCAACACCATTTAGCAAAAAACCATTTGAATTTACTATTGGATTTAGAAAGACATTCTTTGTTTTTCCAATAACTTATTTCTTAACTTATGTTTCAATATCAGTTGGAAATTTTAACCTTGGTGTTTTTTCCATGCTATTAATTGGATTGACTTGTTTTTCGTATTATCCAAAAATGGAAAACGAATATTTCGTCTGGAATTACAATCTATCTCCAAAAGAATTTTTAATAGAAAAAACGAAAACGTGCTTAATCTATTTTACATTTTTAAGTTTACCAATTATAATGGCTTTAAGTATTTCATTTTATAGGGAAATCGATATTTTAATTGTATTTTTTCTGTTGTGCTATGCTTATCTCACATCAATGATTTTTGCTAAATATTCGTCTTTTCCGAAAGAAATGAACATGTCTCAAGGAATTTTAATTGCAATAAGTTTTATGCTTCCACCAGTACTTTTAATATTTATTCCTCTCTTTTATTCCCGATCAATTAAAAAGTTAAATGCTCTTTTAAATGATTAAAATTGAAAGATTATCAAAATTTTATGGTAAAAAACAAGTTCTAAATTCAATAGATTTAGAATTTAAAAAAGGTAAAATATATGGAATTGTTGGAGAAAATGGAGCAGGAAAAACAACCCTATTTAGGTGTATTTCAGGACTTGAAAGCTATAAAGTGGATATACTGGACTAAGCTGACCCCCTTACAGTCCAGATTTGGCGTGCTGTCGTTCTGGCGGATGCTGACCCCCTTAAGAAAACGAAGAGAGCTAGGATTTTAAATTATTCTGGAGCATGTTGACCCCTCTGGATGAT
>JANSYO010000321.1 GCA_024742395.1 Cytophagales bacterium | reverse complement strand
TGATGAAAATGCTTTGAAACAATTAGACGAGCGAAAAAACGAATTGCAGAAACGCCGAGACTTCCTTCTTCCAGAATTAAATCAGTTAGGGTTTGATGTGGTAGCTGAGCCTGAAGGGGCATTTTACATTTACGCCCGCATCAGCCATTTCAATCATGACTACGCTAAAGACAGTATGGCTTTCTGTTTAGATCTTTTGCAAAAAACCGGTGTGGCGATTACTCCAGGCATTGATTTCTCTCCGAGTCATGGTCATGAGTATGTACGCTTTGCGTATACTCAACCAATCGATGAGTTGCAGCGCGCAATTGATAAAATAAAACATTACTTGATGTGACCTGATTATGAAATTTGATTTCCCTTTACAAACAGGCACATGGATTAAACGCTACAAGAGATTCATGGTGGACTTAGAAATTGATGAGTCAGAGGTACTCACCGTACACAGTGCTAATACCGGGTCCATGAAAAACTGTTATGTGGAAGGTGGGAAAGCCTGGTTTTGGGATAGCGGTAACGAAAAGCGTAAGTACCCACACTCGTTAGAGTTAACCGAGACGCCATCGGGTCATGTTGCGTGCATCAATACATCGCGTCCAAATTATTTAGTCAAAGAAGCCATCGAAAATGGTACAGTGAAAGAATTACAGGGATACGAAACGCTTAAAACCGAAGTGAAATATGGCGATGAAAATAGTCGCATTGATATTCTGCTAACAGGTAATAATAAAACCGTTTATGTTGAAGTAAAAAATACAACCCTGCTGGAACCGACCATTAATGGTGCGCCAAACGAGAATGGCAGTGTGGAAGAGGGGGTGGGATTTTTCCCTGATAGTGTAAGTGACAGGGCAAGTAAGCATTTACGAGAATTAATGCGCATGGTTGAGCTAGGTCATGAAGCCGTTATCTTTTTCTGTGTGAACCATACTGGTATTAAGCAAGTGCGACCAGCAGATCATATTGATAAAACTTATGGGCAGTTATTACGCGAAGCCAAGCAAAAGGGCGTGCATTTACTTGCTTATAAAAGTGACATTACGGAGTCAGAGATTAAGTTAACCGAATCGATTCCTGTGGTCTTAGACTAATAATAACGGGTTGAAACAAACGTTTAATTGCGAAATGTTCTTGCGGTTCTGGATATACTGAA
Source organism: Cytophagales bacterium (assembly GCA_024742395.1). Classification (GTDB taxonomy): domain Bacteria; phylum Bacteroidota; class Bacteroidia; order Cytophagales; family Spirosomataceae; genus Jiulongibacter. Next base: position 25 of record JANSYO010000321.1, on the reverse strand, counting down.
CTATAAAAATAGTGCAGCACCTCTA
>JANSYO010000402.1 GCA_024742395.1 Cytophagales bacterium | reverse complement strand
CACAGCAGCACACAGCAAAACTCTGTGGAGATGTGGTTTTTCAGCCATGTTATAGACCCAAAGGTCGTTTTGGGGACGTAAAATGCTATTTCTCGGGTAAACATCATCGCTATGGAGTCAAAGTGGAGTCTGTCCATTATCCAAATGGAATAGCAGCGTTGCCTACGTCGCCGCATTATCCGGGCTCATTTCATGATTTTTCCATCTTCCTTGAAAATTATCCTCGATATGAGGTATTATTGAGGAAGACACCTCAAGATAACATTACAGATTCATATTTGGAGCTGAAAGGCGAATACCCAAACCACTGGGGCTCTGTTTGGGACAGGGCATATCAAGGTGCTCAAGAAAAAATTCGGGCATTCGTAATCAAGAAGGGTAGAAATTTGTCCTCCGAAGAACGCCAAAGAAACAGAAATTTGGCCGAAACGAGGGTAAAGACGGAGAACTTTTATGGGAGACTGAAGAAACTGTGGGGTGTATGTAGTGGTACTTATCGTGGAGATCACGAGTATTATGATGATACAATAGCTATTTGTTTTGCACTTACCAACTACCACATCTCTCTTCGACCACTGGACGCCGCAGATGCGACTTTTTACAAACATACACTAGCTGCATACATTCAGGAAGGAAAGGAGAGAAAACAAAAGGAAGATGAATGGCGCAGAAGGTATCGAATTAGAAGAACTCAGAGAGAAGAAGTTGACTCCGAGTTATTAAGCATTGAAAGCAGCCAAGAGCTAATTTGACGCCAGAGTTACTCTCTTATAAATAATTATATTTAATCGCATTTAAGTTACAAATGTCAATAAAGTCACCAAATTTTGGATGCGGATATTCTCCCATTGGAGAAATACTGAAATTCCGGATAAGTCCCTCCTCCGGTAAAAAAACGCCACCTAAACGCGATTTTATCATGGAACCATACTATAAATAACTTTCAACCGAGTGGATCTAATATAATATTTGGTGTTTGTGGTGTCTTTCTGCTGATCAACTGGACTGAGAAAGTTCAGACAGAAAGTCATAGGTGACGCCAAAT
>JANSYO010000251.1 GCA_024742395.1 Cytophagales bacterium | reverse complement strand
GATAAGTCTTCTGAAGTACAAAAGCCTAAAAATGAGATTAAGTCTATCGCAGTACTGCCTTTTATCAACGATAGTAATGACTCATCCAATGTTTACTTCATTAATGGCCTGATGGAGTCTACGCTTAATGATTTGCAGAAAATTGGAGAGCTCAGGGTGCTAAGCCGGACTACTTCCGAAAAATACAGGAACAGCAAAAAATCAGCACCAGAAATTGCTGAGGAGTTGCAAGTCATTTACCTGGTGGAGGGAAGCGGACAAAAAATGGGGGATCAGTTTAAACTGAATATCCAATTGATTGATGCCCGTAGTGATGAGCATTTATGGTCGAAACAGTTTGTGGCTGAAACCAGGGATGTATTTAAGCTGCAGCAGGATATTGCCAAAAGCATAGCCAGAGAAATAGAGGTGGTTATCACCCCACAGGAAGCCAGGTACATAGAGAAAATTCCTACCGACAACCTTACGGCTTACGATTATTACCTGCAAGGGATGGAATATCTCGTTTATCGTGAGGCATTTGACATGAATAAGGCGGTGGGGTATTTCAATAAGGCTATTCAGGAAGACCCAGAATTTGCTATGGCCTATGCCAATACAGCAATCGCGTATTATTACCATGATATTTTCAAGGAGGAAAAGCCTTATGCGGATTCCCTGGCAAAATATGCTGAAAAAGCCATGCTACTGGACCCGGAGCTGACGAACAGTCTTATGGCGAAAGCTTTTGTTTACACTCAGCGACGAGAATATGAGCTGGCGGTTTCTTACCTAGAAAAGGCGCTGGTAATCAGTCCTAATTCATCCGTGGTTATTAACCTGCTTTCGGATTTTTACAGTGTACACGTACCCAACACGGGAAAATATTTGCAATATGCCCTGAAAGGTGCCTTACTCAATATCGATGAGGCAGATTCCTCCGCCAGAAGTATTACCTATTTGCATCTGGCCAATGCATTGATACAGGCGGGCTTTGTGGAAGAATCACGGGAATATCTTCAAAAGGTGGAAGCTTTCAATCCTGACATGTATTACGTAGATCACATCCGGGCGTTTTTAGATTATACCATTCATGGGAGTATGGCCACTGTACAACGGGATTTGAATACTTTGTTTGCAAAGGATTCTTCCCGGTTGGACATACTGCAGGACATAGCCAAGGTGTGCTATATGCAGAAAAATTTTGAAGAAGCCTATTTCTACTACCGATGGTTTGACAGCCTTCGAACCCAATATCAATTGAATATATATCCATTCGAGGATCTAAAAATGGCCTATGTAGCAAGGGAATTGGGGCATAAAGAAGAGGCAGAGAGGTTTCTACAGCAGTATATGAATTACCTGGCTACGGATGAAACCGTGTACCATGAAGCAAACCTGGGCATGGTAGCCCTTTACGAAGGTAAGGAGAAGGAAGCGTTGAGGCATTTTAAGGCTTTTGCAAAGCAGGATGGCTATTATTATTGGCTGATTTTGTTTTTTGAAGATGATCCGATGGTTAAAAAGATCAAAGATCAAGAT
>JANSYO010000335.1 GCA_024742395.1 Cytophagales bacterium | reverse complement strand
TTATTCACCACTATCCAATTAAGTTGACTCGTGACTTAGATAGAGCAAAAGCATGGGTTAGAAATGTTGTTCGTGGGAATGAACGGATTGGACTGATCTGCTCTTCCGGGGCTAAGAGGCTAAGGCCACTTGGCATTCACGCAAAGAATGAAATCGAACCTTCAAACTGGTTTCTGAACCCAAAAGAAGATGTAAGATCTTCGAATTTTTTGGAAGAAGTCGCAACAGAGTTCGATATTCAAGGGCTAGAAATTGACTGGGCCATTGTTGCATGGGATGGAGACCTTTATCATAATTCTCTCTGGAACTTCCAGACATTCAAGGGAACAAAATGGATGAACATTAATAAAGAAATTGATCAAGCTTATAAACTGAATGCCTATCGAGTTCTACTTACTAGGGCCAGACAAGGAATGGTTATTTATGTGCCAGAAGGTTCTTTAACTGACCTAACTCGTCCAACTAACTTCTATGACGGAACTTTCAACTTCTTGAAGCAGATAGGAATAGCGGAAATATAACTGCCACCAACATTCGATTCCATGAATAATCTAAGGGGTGGGATTAGGTTTCAATATAATAGTTATCCTATTATTTTTTCTTTTTTACCCTTCTTTTACTCAAATGCATTTCAATCCCAAAAGAAGGGTGGTCGGCTAGGTATAGGTAGATTTACCTATGCTTCGTATGTAGCCTTCCTTTCCCTTTAAGGATAGCACTTCAACCACTTAGCCTATATCAAGGTATCCTTTTATTTAAGTTTTTTCTAAAAATCTTAATTAAGCAAAGTCCTTATTTAAGTTTTTGGCCATTTTCTTAAATAAGGGATAGTCTTGTTTAGCACACTTCGCATGAAATGGGGGTGCCTGATGTTTTGGTAGGCCGATCAATATTGGTAATAACCCTGTAAGCAATAGGAGAAAGTGAAATACTGGACATTCATAAATACTGATAATAATCGTGCAGAGATACTAGTTTATACGCAGATAAGAACGCCAACCGGTGGCTACAGGCTGGCCATGCACACTTCTAAGTTGGATAGCTAAATCAACGGGGCCATCGGGTAGGTAGGGCAGAATATTTTCCGACTGGTAGGCAATAAGCTCCAGGTTTTGGTGAATGAAATGGGTAGTGGGTATTACCTCTAGTTGGCT
>JANSYO010000060.1 GCA_024742395.1 Cytophagales bacterium | reverse complement strand
CCTACAGACCCTATGCCCGTAGAAATTGGCGATTATGTTTTGGTAATGAAACCTAAAACTGAATGGACCTCGGCAGATAATAGACAGGAAATGTTTGAGAAAATAGAAGAATCACTATCGTCAATACCAGGCGTTGGTTATGAATTTTCGCAACCAATTCAGATGCGTTTTAATGAACTAATGACGGGTACGAAAGCCGACATAGCTATTAAACTATACGGACAGGACTTAGATATGATGTTTCAAAAAGCTACAGAAGCAGAGAAAATCATAAAGAAAATTGAAGGTGTTGGTACCGTGAATGTAGAACAAACAGTGGGGATGCCACAAATTATCATCAATTATAAGTATGATAAAATGGCACAGTATGGTTTACACATTAAAGAAGTGAATCAGACCATTCGGTCAGCATTTGCAGGAGAAAAAGCAGGAGTTATATATGAGGGAGAAAAGCGATTTGATTTAGTAATTAGACTAAATGAACAAAACAGAACTGGAATTGAAGATGTAAAAACCCTTTTCATTTCCCTCAAGAATGGCACTCAAGTACCATTAAGTAGTGTTGCCGACATTGATTTGGTAGATGCACCCATGCAAGTTTCTAGAGAAAACACCAATCGTAGAATAGTCATTGGCGTAAATGTAGGGAATACGGATGTGGAAACTTTAGTGGAGAAAATTCAAACCGAATTAGATGTCAAGGTGAAATTACCAACGGGCTATTATTTCACTTATGGTGGGCAGTTTGAAAACCTAAAAGCAGCAAATGCAAGATTATCCGTAGCTCTTCCTATTGCTTTAGCTTTAATTTTCATTCTACTCTACTTTACCTTCGGCTCTATGTCTCAGGCTGCTTTGATTTTTACGGCAATACCATTGTCCGCCATTGGTGGCGTTTGGGCATTGCAATTACGTGGCTTACCTTTTAGTATATCAGCTGGTATTGGTTTTATTGCATTATTTGGGGTTGCTGTTCTAAATGGTATTGTTCTTATAGGATATTTCAATCAACTCAAAAAGGAAGGAATTACGGATATTAAAGAAAGAATAATTACAGGCACAACGGTAAGGTTAAGACCTGTTTTAATGACCGCGGCAGTAGCTTCATTGGGTTTCTTGCCCATGGCAATTTCTTCTTCTGGAGGTGCTGAAGTGCAGCGACCTTTGGCAACAGTGGTTATAGGAGGTTTGCTCACCGCTACATTTTTGACCTTAGTTATTTTACCCGTTTTCTATTATTGGTTAGAAAAATGGCAAGAGAAGAAATCAACTGGCTCAATGGCCACAAAAGGCGGAGTATTGACTGTGGCACTCATTATGGGATTAATGTTTTCTAGTCAGGCACAAAACAGGCCAATTGACCTAGACAATGCCATATCCATAGCATTGAACAATCACCCCAATATAAAAGCAGCCACTTTAGATGTAGAAAAAAATCAGTCGCTACAAAACCTAAAGTATAACTTAGGAAAGACTGAGTTTTCTTACCAGGGCAATGGCTTGGTTGACACTCGATATGGGCAACAAGTAAACCAAATAGGGTTTATTCAGAGTATTCCAAATCCAGCTATAATTAAGGTTCAAAATAAATTGCAAGACGCCCATACAGTCCAAAGTAGTACTCAAAAAGAGATTACTGTCAATGAACTCAAATGGAAGGTAAAGCAACTATATTACGATATTCAGTATAAAAAAGAGCTGGAAAGTTTATATGATACGCTAGTTACTACTTACAAGGAATACCATAGAAAAGCCTTAGTCAGAGAACAATCTGGAGCTGTAAATCGTATTGAAGTACTTACACTTCAATCGAAATGGAAAGAATATGAGCTGCTTTCAAACCAAGTGAAAATTGAAATTGCGAACTTAAACAAACGTTTTCAATTATTACTAAATGCCAGCGAACCTCTTACCACAGCAAATAGCCTTTCTGTGGCCATTTATACTTCTCAAACAAATTTTGAGTCTAATCCACTTTTATTGCAGAGTAAGCAGGATGTGGCTATTGAAGCTGCCAAAGTAGAGATATTGAGGTCTGAATTAAAACCAAACTTTAATTTTGGCTATGCTCCACAATTGTTTAATCAGGGAGGCTTTCTAAACGCCTTCCAAGTGGGTGTATCTATTCCTTTATTCAATGAACAAGCTAAGAAAAGAATTAATGCACAAAAAACGCAAGTGGAAATAGGCAACTATCAGTACCAAAGTAAATTAATTGCTTTGAAAGGAAATCAATTAGAAATACAAAACTCTATAAGCCTGTACAAAGCGGGTGTAGATTTTTACAAGGAGCAAATAGAGAGCATCAATCCTGAAATTGTGAGAATGAGCCAGCTGAATTATCAGGCAGGTGAAATATCTTACTTAGAACTTTTAAACACCCTACAATTACTGGCTTCCAACTATAAAAATTACTGGGAGCAAATAATAGCCTACAATAGGGCCGTAGTAGATTATCAATTTCTTACTAATCAATAAAGAATACATTAATGAAAAATATAAAATATATCATAGCAGTTTTTACGCTTGCCCTTAGCGTGGTGCTTACTTCATGCGGAAGTAAGAAAAACCAAGAAAGTGAAACTAATCAAGAGGTAGGAACAGCCGCTCAAACAGAGGAAGAAGGCAACGGTCACAACTCTGAGGAAGGCATACATCTTACAAAAGAACAAGCTAATACCATTGGTCTAGAGTTTGGCGATTTATCGACCATAAAAATAAACGACTTTGTACACGCGACAGGTAGCTTGGGATTACCACCCAATGCACTTTCTTCTGTTTCGGCAAAGGCAAATGGCATATTAAAAAGTACTAAAAAGTACGTAGAGGGAAATTACATCAAAAAAGGAGATGTTATAGCCTATTTAGAAAACACAGAGTTTATTGTTACACAACAAGATTACTTAGAAGCTAAAGCACAGCTAAACCTAAAGCGTTTGGAAGTTGAACGACAAAAAACATTGGTAGAATCCAATGCGGGAGTTACCAAAAATCTTCAAAATGCACAAGCAGAGGTGGCAGTACTGGAAGCTAAAACTCAAGGTCTTGCCAAGCAGCTTTCATTTTTAGGTATATCCACTTCCGACCTATCGCCCAGTAACATAAGGCAGCAGATAGCAATAGTAGCTCCTATGAGTGGCTACATTTCAAAAATAAGTTTTCACAATGGAATGTATGCTCAATCTTCGGTTTCACTGATGGATATTATTTCTTCTGAGCATTTACACTTAGAGTTAGATGTTTTTGAAAAAGATATTGCCAGTATAAAAAAAGGACAAAAAATCAGCTATACTGTTCCAGCCCTTGGTCAAACCATTTATTATGGCAGTGTAGATGTGATTGGCAAAGAGTTCAATTCTGACTCTAAAACAGTCCGTGTTCATGGTCATTTAGATGGCGTAAAACCACAATTCTTAAAAGACTTATTTCTAAATGCTAAAATATTTCTCACGAATGTTGAAACTACTGCATTACCTGAGAAAGCAATAATAAAAGACGGAGAAAGCAGCTATATCTATGTAGCTCGAAATCAAAAAGATGCTACCGAAATACAATTTGAGAAAATAAATGTATTACCAGGTTCTACAGACAATGGCTTCACAGCAATTAAATTGTTAGATACCATTCCAGAAGGTATGAAAATAGTAACAAAAGGGGCATATTATGTAAATGCTCAATCAAAAGCCGGTGAATTAGAACACGAACATTAAATCAATAAGTCATGTATTTATTCATATTTTTTATTCTTTATTTCTTGTTAGTATTTGTATTAAGGTCATTTCTACTTTGGAAAAAAACCAAGGTAAATCCGCTAACATTCAATAAAGAGGATGATGCCCACGGCTACAATGGAAAAGTCTTTGGTTTTGTATTCCTTTTAGAATTTCTAATAGTTTCTATCTATGCTTTTTCCCCAAGTTCGCACAAGTTTCTTTTGCCATTTTGGTACTTAGAAATTGACGGTATGTTTTATGTCGGTTGGGTACTTTTGATAATATCATTGGTACTAGTGTGGTTCGCTCAAGGCAATATGAGAGATTCTTGGCGAATAGGCATAGACGAAGAAAACAAGTCAAAATTAGTAACAGATGGCTTTTTCTCTTTTTCTCGAAATCCAATTTTCTTAGGAATAATGATAGCAAACATTGGTTTGTTTCTAGTCCTACCCAATGCTTTCACCTTGCTAATCATTGCCTTATCAATAGTGAGTGTAAATACGCAAATAAGACTAGAAGAAGAGTTCCTTCTTAGAGAATTCGGGAATCAATATTCAAAATATCAAGCTAAAGTAAGTAGATGGATAACCTTTAATTTTATTAAAAATGACAAATAAAAAACACATTCACCAGTACGATAGCAACGGGAAGCAAATCTGTTGCTCATTAGAAGCAAAAATAGATGCTAAATCACCACCTATCTTGTTGAAAGATGAACATGGCGATGATGATGGCCACAACCATGACCACTCTAACGGTGGCCAAAACACGTGGAAAGAGTATTTTCCAGCTATTATAAGCTTTGTTTTACTCATGGCAGGCATTGCTATGGATTACTTTGATGTAGCCTTTTTTAAAAGTTGGATTAGAATAGGCTTATATATCTTGGCTTACATTCCAGTAGGTTTACCCGTCATAAAAGAAGCATTTAATGCTTTGATGAAAGGTGAAATATTTACTGAGTTTTTCCTGATGAGCATTGCTACTCTCGGAGCCTTTGCCATTGGTGAATATCCAGAAGGTGTTGCTGTAATGCTTTTTTATGCCGTAGGTGAGTTGTTTCAAAGTGCAGCAGTAAGGCGTGCTAAAGACAACATCAAAGCTCTGCTAGATGTAAGACCCAAAATCGCCAGTGTATTTAGAAATGGTTCTTTTGTAGAAGTCAATCCAAATGAAGTAAGTGTTGACGAAACAATTCAAGTGAAAGTGGGCGAAAAAGTGCCCTTAGACGGCACCCTTTTCTCTGAAAAAGCAAGCCTTAATACGGCAGCTTTAACAGGAGAAAGTAAACCTCAAAGCATTCAAACTGGCGAGAATGTAATGGCAGGGTCTATCAATTTGGAAGGTGTCATTGAAATAAAAACGACCAAGCTATTTAATGATAGCTCAGTCGCCAGAATATTAGAGCTTGTGCAAAATGCAACATCTAAAAAAGCAGAAACCGAATTACTTATTAGAAGATTGGCCAAAGTCTATACACCTATTGTGGTTTATTTAGCCATTGCCGTATGCTTTCTTCCATTCTTCTTTGTAGATGATTATGTGTTTCAAGACTGGCTTTACAGAGCTTTGATTTTCTTGGTAATCTCTTGTCCTTGTGCTTTGGTCATTTCTATTCCCTTGGGTTATTTTGGTGGTTTAGGAGCAGCTTCCAAAAATGGTATTCTTTTCAAAGGAGCTACCTATATGGATAAGCTAAAAGAAGTGAATACGATGGTAATGGATAAAACTGGAACTGTTACAAAAGGGGTGTTCAAGATAAGCCAAATTAAAACTTTTAATGATTGGTCAGAAAAGTCTTTCATGCCCTTACTCTTAGCAATAGAAGCCAAATCTACCCATCCTATTGCTAAGGCAATTATGGAATACCAAAAAAGTGAACCAGTAGTAGAAGCAACAGAAATCAAAGAAATAGCTGGCAAAGGTTTAGTAGGAATGGTTGGCAATAAAAAGGTTGTAGTGGGAAATCAAAAATTGATGCAGCAGTTCAATATCACTACTCCCTCTGAAATAGAGGACATTGTAGAGTCAAATGTTTTGGTTGGGATAGACGGAGCGTTCGCAGGTTTTGTAACTATTGCTGATGAAATTAAGTCAGATGCAAAAGAGACCATTGCTGCATTTAAAAAAGAAGGTATTAACTTCATCATGATGCTATCTGGTGATAAGGATAGTATTACTCAAAAGGTCGCCTCCTTACTTGGTATAGCTAATGCAAAAGGAGGGTTATTGCCTGAAAATAAGTTAAACGAAGTAGAAACTTTAAAGCAAGACCCCAAAAGAATAATAGCTTTCATTGGAGACGGAATCAATGACGCCCCTGTCTTAGCAGCAAGTGATGTCGGCATAGCAATGGGTGCTATGGGAAGTGATGTAGCCATAGAAACCGCGGATGTTATCATTCAAACAGACCAACCTTCAAAAATTATTACAGGGATTAAAATTGCTAAATCAACTCAAAGAGTGATTTGGCAAAATATATACTTAGCCTTTGGTATAAAGGTTATTGTTTTAATAATGGGAGCAGGTGGATTAGCTACCATGTGGGAAGCTGTTTTTGCAGATGTCGGTGTGGCTTTATTGGCAATACTTAATGCAGTTAGAATTCAGAGGATGAATTTTTAAAAGTCTATAGCCGTGGTTTAAAATCTGTGATCATTTTGCCCATAGGAAGCTCTTCAGTTTCCTTAAAAGTATAAGGGCTGTACCTATTGATTTTTGTACCAGAAATTATTCTGGCAGCTACATTACTAGTTTCGCCCATTACTTCCAAAGCTTTCTTCAGTAAGGTTTCGTTGAAATCACCCATTGGTGCATAAGGTACGATATCGTCTTTGACTTCATAAGTTGGAGTTATTCCATTGATTGTACCGTAATCAGATGCCCCAAGAGCATTAGTTGTTTCGCCTAGCATTACATAAATACCATAACTAGAGGGAGTCTTTGTGTCTTCTACCAAGGTTCCAAAAAGGTTTTTCCCATAGGTGCTTTCTCCTATGGTAATTACATTAATGTAGGGTTTTAATCCATTTATAATTAACTCACTAGCAGAAGCGGTTGAATGTGAAGTAAGAACAAATACCCTTGTTAGTTTGCTTCCAATGTTTGCAGGTTCACTCAAAAAATTATGATTAAAATAATTTGCACCATACTTATTTGAATAATAACGCTCATAATTGGCGTTCCATTTTTCTTTATAAAAAACATTTGATGTTGTGGCTTTGCTAGTAATTAAGGAAGCTAATACCTCGGCACTACTAATATATCCGCCACCATTAAACCTTAAATCTAGTACAAGCTCTTCTACACCTGCAGCTTTAAATTCGGTGAACACGGTTCTTATTTGATTGTCATAAATATTTGCATTCACATCAGTGCCTGGAATAAATTGATTATAAAGTAAATAGCCCATTTTTTTACCTGATACAGGCAGTGTCAATACAGACGAAAATGCCACTGGATTTTCATTAACGACTGCTCGAGTGATTGAAAGCGTTTTTGTTGTTGCCCAATTGCTATTTTGAAATGTGCCCAATTGAAAGTTATGCGTTTCACTAGACTGAAAAAGACTTGAAAAATTATCGGCCGTGATTTTGTTCCCATCAATGGCAATTATTACATCTCCACGCTTTAAACCTGCTTGCTCTGCGGGACTGCCAATAAGGACATCACTTAAAAACAAACCGAGGTTTCCACTGCCTGCCACTGTTTCGGCTATTGTATAGCGAATTCCATATACCTTTTGTACACCATTAAAACTATTTTGTAAGTCAGCGAAATTATCGGTCAATGTTGAAAAACGATCTACTGTCTTTCTTTCATATATCAGCTTTTCAAAGAAATCAAAAGATGAAATCGTGGTATCAAGGCTACTTTTAGTAGGAAGATTAGCCGCCCAAAAGTAAGCTTCGTTCATAACCGAGTAAATCCATGAATTTACAGATGATTTTGGTGTTGTGGTGCCAGTAGTACTAGGTGTAATTGATGCTGGGGTAATAACGTCACTATTGCGACAACTTCCAGCGAGCAAAGCAATGAAAATTATACCGATTAAGGGTTTAATACTATTTTTCATTCGATAATTTAGTTAACATTCTATTTTTCATTACTCGCTTTAAAAAGAAAACGTTGCTTTATTAATGAAATTTTAATCTGCAAGCTTAGGCCGCATTATTCATCAGAATATTGTAGTGAGAGCCTAAATTGCAATAAATCAGACAATTAAAATAAATGAGAATAGTGAATTATTTGAATTGAGTTTAATTGAGTTTACGTTCTGATTTGCAGCAATTTGGGTTCGTAATAGATTTTATGGTGAATAATGCGGGTTGAGTTATGTTCAAGAAATCCGGATTATCCGTTAATTCTTCAAATCCAAGTTTAATCACTGCACCTTTTCTTTATAAAGTAATCTCATAAAACTAGGCAACACAATAAGCAACATTGGCAAACCCACAATAAAGCCTCCAATTACAGCAATTGCCAGCGGTTGCTGCATTTGAGCTCCCAATCCTATCCCTAGAGCCAAAGGCATTAATGCTAAAATGGCACCCATGGCAGTCATTAGTTTAGGCCTAATTCGAAGAGCAATGGCATACTTTATAGACTGATCTACATCACTGCTTGTTTCCATGTTAGACTTGAATTGGGCAATGGTAAAAATGGAGTTTTCTGCCAAAATACCCACTATCATAATTATGCCCGTATAGGAGCTTACATTGAGTGGAACATTGGTAAAGTACAGGGCTAAAACACAGCCTGTAATACCCATCAAGGAAATAAATAGCAGCAAAAATGCGAGTAACCACTCCTTGAAAAGGAACATTAAAACACCAAAAACCAACAAAGAAGCTAAGGCTAAAATGAGTGATAATTCCTTAAACGATTGTTGCTGCTCAGAGTATGCACCCCCAAAGGCTATAGAATAGCCCTTAGGTAATGGAAGCTTACTTTTTAATTCTTTTTGTATTTCAGCTATTGCACTTCCCAAATCTCGGTTATCTAATCTGGCAGTGAGCACTACATTGGCTTTTAAATTTTCTCTGTGCTCTTCTGTTTCGCCCGAAATCACTTTTACGTCAGAAAAGAAAGTGAGTGGCCTAGTGGTACCGTCTGGTAAAAATATGAGCTGTTTTTTGATTTTATCTAAGCTGTTTTCAGAAAAATCTGTGAAACGCATGATCATTCTTCTCATTTGCTCGCCATCTTGAATCTGTCCTACCTGTATTCCAGCGGTCATTGCAGCCTGTGCAGGTGATGGTACTGGCTGGTTGGCGTTCATGCCTAGGGCGATGCCATCGGTATATGCCGTAACTTGAGTTTGGAAATCAATCAATGATATTTTGTATTGATTCAGAATATCTTGTTTCGGTAAAAAAACGACGGTTGGTGCAGCAATACGTAATCCATTATCTATATCGGCCACACCTTTAATGTGACCTAGAATCTCAGTTGCATCTGTCGAAATCTGCTTTAAACGTTCATAGTCTTCGCCAAAAAACTTCACCTCAATAGGCGACGGCGTACTCATGAGGTCTCCAAGTAGATCGGCTATTCTTTGTCCAAATGAGATGTGGAGAACAGGAAAATCCTGACCAATTTTGGTTCTTAATTCACTTATTACCTCTTCCGTGTGCTTTGAATGGCCTTCGATTAATTGAATCGAGTAATCTCCAAAGTTTGGGGGCACGCCACCAAAGTGCATTGCAATTCCTGTACGTCTACTATACGTACTCACTTCGGGATTTGCCTTAATGATTTTTTCTACTTCTGTTAAAACTCTATTGGTCTCCTGTAAAGAAGTACCTGGCGGCATAAAATAATCAAGTACAATGGTACCCTCATCCAAATTTGGCAAAAAACCTGTTTCTAATTTATTAAAAGAAAACCAAGCTGAAATAGCCAACACACATGAAAATGCAATTGCAAAAATAGGCTTATTAAAAAACCAAGTTAAACTTCTAAGATTATATAGGCTTTTTTCTACTGATTTCTTATGCGACTTTTTAGGAGCTTTAAAGCCAATTATTATATGAAAAACTGGCAATAACAACCACGTGACTAGAAAAGAAACCACCATGGTAATCTGCATGGTATCAGAAAGTTCCTTAAAAAAACTTCCAGCCAAACCGCTCATTAACCTAAACGGAAAATGTATTACTATGGTAGCCAACGATGAGCCAATCATAGCAGGGAAAAGGTCATGGATGGAATCTTTCACTACAGCAAAGCGATCTTGTTCTGGATGGTCTTCATGCCGTCGGTAAATTTGTTCAATGATAACTATGGCGTCATCAATGATAAGGCCTACCGATGCTGCAATAGCACCTAATGACATGATGTTAATAGATATGCCTACCATGTATAAAGCTAAAATGGCAAACGCAATTGTAACTGGTATGGTAAGCATAACCACCAAACTAGCCCTCCAAGAGCGAAGAAAAATAATCATGACAACCAGTGCCAGAAATAGCCCTTCGTAAATAGTCTTAATTACACTATGGATACTCTCTCCTACAAAAACCGATTGGTCATAATAAGGCTTCAGGGTCATTCCTTCTGGAATTGCCTTATTGATTTCACTTGCTTTTTCAGAAGCACTTTTGGCAAAGTCCAGTAAGTTTACTCCCGGTTGTTTTACTAAATCAATAAGTACTGCTTCGTGGCCATTGGCATTGATAATTATAAACTCAACTTGTTCTTGTAGTTCTATTTTGGCTATTTCTTTCAGACGCACCATTCGGACGCCGTCATTTTTGATAATGGTATTTCCCAGTTCATCTAAATCAGCCAATCGGGTGTCCGTAAGGCTTAGATATAATCTATTAAAATCCGCTATGCTACCATTTGAAAGCACAAAGTTATTTGCATTGAAAACATTGATTATTGTAGTTGGAGAAATGCCCAAAGAAGACATTTTGAGCGGGTCAGGCACCACTACAAATTCTTTGTTTTTACCACCTCGTACTATAACATTTGAAACACCTTCAATTTGAGAAAAAAGTGGTCTGGCTATCAGATTGGCCTTATCTTTTAAGGCAACAGCACCATATTTGTCACTTTCGAGCGTATAGCCAATTACAGGAAAAGTTGACTGATTCATTGCTTCAGTAGCAATATTGACTCCAGCAGGTAAAAAGTTCTTTATCTCGTTTATTCTACTTTCTATTAAAGTTTTGGCAGCATAAATATCGGTTCCCCATTCAAAAAACACATCAATAACCGTATTTCCTCTACTTGTGGTACTTTTTACCACTTTTACGCCTTTTACCTTTTTAACAGCACTTTCTAAAGGTTTGGTAACGGTTATCATGGTGCGATCCATGGGTAACTGTCCTACATCAGCTATGAGTGATATTCTTGGAAACAGAACCTCAGGAAAAAGGTTAGTTTGCATCTGCATGTAAGTATATCCTCCGCCAAGAAGTAACAATAGGCCAATGAATAGAATCGGCTTTTTGAAGACTTGGAATATATTTTTATTGCCCATTTCTCGCAAACTTTTTTTTGTATAAAAAACTGCACATATAAGCACAACTCGTGCCCAATAACGCACCCAAAAGCACATCGCTTGGATAATGTACTCCTAGATCCATTCTTGAATAACCTATAATTCCAGCCCATAAAAAAGCGGGGGCTATAATATACCATTTTGGAAATACCATGCTCAATGCAGCCGCAAGTGCAAAAACATCAGAAGTATGCCCCGAAGGAAAAGACGGACTACCACCTGAAGTTAATTTTTCTATATAAGAATACGTTTCAAATGGTCTTGCTCGATGAATAGAATACTTAAGAGTGGTAGATATCAAAGCGGTTATCATCAGTGTTCCCAAAATAAACTGACCTTTAAGTTTTAAAAAATTGTCTTTCTTTTTAAACCCAATTGATATTAATACCAATGAAAAACCTAAACTGAAATATCCCGAAATATTAGTCAAAAATTGAAATATTGGGTCAAGGTTTTTATTCCTATTTAGATTAATGTTTGCTAATAAATTAATATCAGTATTTTGAGGAAAGGCTAAAAATAAAAGTGCCATTAAAGCGAAACTAGCAATTGTATATTTCATTTCTTGAGCGATATTTTTACCAAAGCAGTATCTGAAAGCCCATAATTTCCGGCACTTATAATTCTTTCATTGGAACCAAATATTGGTGAAATGATCTCAACATTTTCGGAATTTTTGTTTCCAATCTTCACTAAAGTTTTTACCGCTGTGGTGTCATTTATTAGCTTCATGATCCAAAACTCTTTCATCATTTCATCGCTCAACACTGATGTTCTTGGCAATATTTGACTCCCTGCACTTACTTTTTGATTTACAAAAACTTTAACAATCATGTTTTCCGGTAAGACAAGGTCTTGTTTGGTTTTAGCCAGCATGGTTAGTGTTTGAGCATTTACATTCATACCAACCAATGTTTTGGTAAAAACTGCGGAATATGATTTATCGTCAGGTAAAGTAATGGTGCACGATTGGCCAATTTTGGCAAACTGGGCATATTCATAAGGTACATTTATCTGAAAAACCAGGTCTTTGCTTTCCGTGATTGTACAAAGCTGCGTCCCTTCTAATACATAATCTCCGGGCTGTTGTTTATCCAAAGTTGAAATTATACCACTGGAAGATGCTATCACTTTAATAATGCCGAAATTGGTGAGGCTGCTGTCAATTTTAGCTATGTTTTTGCCCAAAGCTCTACTTTCCTTGGTTTCAAGTACATATAAAAGCTGGCCCTTATTTACTTTATCCCCTAATTTTACATTTACTTTTGTGATAAAAGATGCTAAACTTGCCGTCACAACATTTCGCTGCAAGTAACTAGTATTGCCGAAAAATGAAAGCTCGTTTTGAACATTTCCAGAGCCAATAGTAACAACTTCTACCGGCGTTTTGGGGACTTGTTCTTCAACGGCATTGGTGTCGCCATTTGATTTGCATGAATTCAATATGAGTACCACAGCAACCAATAATGTAAGATTGTTTTTCATAATTTATTACCAGTTCCAATAATTGTAGGTATTAATAAGTAATTGTTTTTGCGATAGCATTAGCGAATAATCTCTTTGTACAATCGCTTTATTTTTGAGCACAGTAATATAATTTATGACCGACAGCTGACCAGAAAGAATTTCTTTTGTGTAACTTTTCAAAAGACTTTCATAGTCATTAATCTGTTTCAAAGTTGATTGCTCCCTATTAACATAAGACTTTATTTCACTCAAAATTTTACTTTTACGGAGGGTATTTTGTGTTTCAAAATTTGTTTTGTAATTGGAAATTGATTGGCTCAAGATTCTATTTTTAGCCCTATTGATATTTTTTTGATTTCCATCATATAAACTAATATTGTATGAAAAGCCTAGGCTGAAACCCAAACGAGCAGGCAGTGTAGGAGCATAAACAGCATTGAGTCCTGAATTGGCAAATGCCACAAACTGGGGTCTATATTTTAGTTCCGAAACATCTTGTTGTGCATAGAGATTGAGGCTGTCTAATTCATACTTCTTTGAAAACTGAGATGAATAAATAATAGGGTCTAGACTTATTTCTGGTTTCTCTAATTGAAATAAAGTAGTATCTCGCATACCTGCGAGGATTTTTAAATCTAATAAGTCTCGGACATAGGAAGCTTCAAAAATAGAAAGCTGCGTGCGAAAATTCTGTTGCTCAATGTAAATCAGATTGAGGTCCGATTGTTTGTAAATACTAGCCTCTACAAGGCTTTTCATCATATTTTGCTGAACTTCCAATAAATCAATACTCCCCTTAAGGTATTCAATCTGCTGTAAGTTTTGATAACAAAGGATATATTGGTCAGCGATTATTTTAGATAAATCATGTTCGCTTATTCTGGCATTATTTTGAAAAATAGAAGAGGCTATTTCTGATTGTTTGGCTGCAACCTCATATTTTTTTTGGTTAAAAAGTGGTTGGTTAACGTTAAATAATGCCTGGTATGTACCTCCGTTTGAGCTTGCTAGGTCATACCCTAGGTATTTGGTGGCAGCATCTGGATTAATTTTTAAGGAAGGTTTTTTTTCATCCAAAGATAGGATCGGAGAAAAAAGGTAATTACCTGTAAAGTTTGCTTGAGGTGCCAGATAAAACGCCTTTAGTCTGTCAATTTCCAGTTTACTTACCTCGGATAAATTAATATTTTCTTTTATTAAAGGACTGTTTTTAATAGCCTGATCCACAAAGTAATTTATGTTGTATTGTGCCCAACTAGCTAGATTCAGTAGTAAAAAGTAAGAAATAAGAATTGCTTTTTTCATGAATAGAGAAACGTACTAAATGTTGATTGAAAATAACTCAATGAACAAAAGGAATGATTTATGTTCCAAAATTAGAAAGCAATTCTGTACGAAATTTGTAGTTCGATTTTGAGATTTTTTTTTTGTTCCGATAAAGCATCATGTAAAAGGCAAATTTTTGGGATAATTGGTTGGTCATTCATTAAAATAATTTTATGAATAAGCCAATGATAACTTAAAAATCATGTCCTTAATTTGAAAATTAATCCTTTTGGTTAGATTCGAAAAACTAATAAGCAGAATGAAGAGAGTAGATGTGAGAACTGCAACTTTATAAAGCATGGTTTCAAAGTCATTAATGATGGTGTGACTAAATGCTGCTTCTTTTTCATTATTTCGAATGACCGGATTGGTAATTAAGAGATTTCCTTTCCTATCGCTAACTTCTAATCGTACATAAGTCGCATTTTTGGGAATTAAAAATACACCCTTCCCTTTTGAAAAAAGGGCAAAAACATCTCCGTTATCAGAAATAACGAACACTTTCTCTGGTTCTCCTTTAAATTCAAAGTTTAGGGTATCTCCTTTGAGAGTAAGGTCATATAAAGAAAGTTTACAAGTTCCTGACTTATCATGCATCGCATAAAAACAGCCATCTTTCATTAATTTTTCCGCTGAAGCCAAATGGGTTGCCTGACCACTCAGTACATTGAAATATTTTCCAATACTTTGAGGCGTAATTTTGTGTAAATCATCATTTGATAACCCCCAAACTCTCCTGCCATGGCTGAGGGCAACATCCCATAAGGCAAGGCTTACCGCGTAAGGGCTAAGCACTTCTATAAAATCATAGTTGACTAAATTTTTCAAATCATTTTCACTATATCCATGCATCAATGCTGGGTGTGCCAGGGCTACGAACTTTGAATGGTCCTTAATGCGATTAATAATCAATTGTTTTTGAGAAAGGTTTTGAAGAAAAGGGAATTCCATAAAGCTTACACCCTCTGCTCCAATTCCAAGTTGATGTGTCTTTTTCAGGTTAAACCCATGTTCATAAACTGGCAAAAAATCCTTCTCCGCTCTTTGCCCACTAATACTTTGATAATTTGAAAGGCAGGCAATTCCGTAGCCTTTGTCAGAATATGCTTTAGTAATTTCTGCTTTTGAATTTCCACCATTTGTTATTCCAAGCCAGGCCTCAGAATGTGCGTGAAAATTAGCTTTTTGTGAACCTTCACTTTGCCAATTTTGATAGGGATTATAAAATGATTCTCCTGAAAATGGTTCAGATTGAGCGAAGTCGTAAATCTCTGTTTGAATATAAAAGGGAAAAAAAAGAGCAAGAAAAATAAATATCAAAAGCAGAATTAAGCGTTTGAAAATCAACAAAAAAGTTGAGGGAAGGGCTTTGGTCAAGCCCCACCCTAACATTTTCAACTTTCCCATATTTTTAGAAACTTAGATTTTAATTACCTTCTCTAATGCAGAAGGAATAAAGAAAAGGTCTAACGGTGTGTCATACACGAGGTACTGCATTTCCCACACGGGCTCAAACTTTTCTTTATAGAAACGAAGATTTCTATAAGAACTAAACCGAGCAATTTTTTCATAAGCAAGTTTTATTATTCTCTCTTGAAAAGTATTTGGTTCTTGAATTCCAGAGAAGTGTACCATTCCAAGTGTGCAACGTTCATAGCCTTTTAATTTAAAATACTCCAACATTTTTACATATAAAAAATCAACTGTTCCCCCAGGAGCATCCGCAGTTTTTCTAATTAGGTCAAAGTTTGCAACCGAAGGAATAGTACTGGGAATTAAATTTATAAAGGCAATTATTTTACCTTCTTCATCTTCCACCGAGAGAATAGTTTGATTCTTTAGCTCTGACTCGATAAAAATACCTTGAGAAAAGCCAATTTCCTTTCTTTCCATATCCACAAGCCAAGAATCACTTACTGCTCTTAGTTTCTGAAGAAAATCACCTTTATGCGGACCTTCATTTACAAAGAACTTTAGGTTTAAGTTGGTAACTTTGCTTACGGCATTTCTAAATGCTTTCATTTTTCTTCCATCCGTTGAGAATTCGGCTAGGTTTATAAATGCCTCTTCGCCAATAGGCAAAACCCTTTTGCCCAAATTTTCGTAAAACATTGTGTCAGATTCACGAACTCTGTAATAAGCAGTTCTCAGCCCCAGATTTTTACAGTAGTCTTCAAATCCTATTACTGCACTTTGAAGAGATTCCTGGTCATTGACAACTGGATTTTCTAATACAATAGCATAGTTTTTTGTATTTTTAAATGAAACTACCGCATTATGGTTTTCCGAGATCCAAAACTTTTTATCAAAATAAGTTTTAAAGTAATCTAGGTTAGAATTTCCATATTTTTGAATGTGCTCCATTGCCATTTTCACTTCTTCTTCATCATTTTCGTTTGATTTTATTAAAAGCGGTTTTAAAATGGCATATACCAGATAAATCATAGATATTAAACCTAATGCATTTATACTGAACAAAAATCTTCCTCCAAAAGCAGTAATTGGTTTGAGGTGATAATTAAAAAGAAAGAATGCTTGAACAGAAGCCTTGAAAGACTGTGCAAAACTAAAGTCTACGCCAAAATGCTTAATGTCAAGGAAAAAGAAAGCAACTGTTCCAAAAAAAACAATACTGATGGCAGCAACTGTAGCAGGGAACCAAATCTTGCCAATGTGCTTTCTATCCGACCTAAAATAGTACTGTTTTCTTTCGTAAATAAGTGCAGAAAAGGTAATTAGTGCAATAGTCGCTTCTTCATAATCAATCCCTTTTAAAATATGTCCAATGAATGATGTAATACAAAGTATTGTAGCCGCTATCCAGGCCAGTTTGAGCCCTTTGATTAGGTATGCGGCAACAATAAACATGAAAAATCCAGAAAAGAGAACTAAGTAATTAGATGCATCTATAGCATCTAAAGGTAAAAAGTTGTGAAGTTTATCTAATCTTTCATGCATAGCAGGACTAAGCACTGATAAAATGTTTACCACCCCCAAAAAGAACAACATAATTGCTGGAAGTATCCTAAATAAGAGATTGTTTTTTCTTAATACAAAAGCAAATATTCCCAAAACTAATAAGCTCCAAAACTCAAAAAAACGAAACAAAAAGGTGATGGAGATGGCATCTGCCTCTGAAATATCATATTTTGTCAGTAAAAATACTAGAGTAACTTCTATTGCACCAATACCCCTTAAAAAAGGAGAACTCATAAGAATTAATAAGATTATGCTGTAGCCCATTATAGCTACTTCCCAACTTGCTGGCACATTGAGTGAAACCATTGCAATATAAAGATGTACAATACCGATAATCTCAATAAGAACTGAAAGAGCAAGTACTTTGAGAATGTCCTTTTTTTGGTAAGATAACTTTCCAAAATCTGACAATTGAGAAATAATGCTTGGGAAAAATTTATTAATTAGTAGATAGATACGCCCCTGAGCCTGAAAATTTTTATAAGCATAAAAGAGTAAACCAATTAAAGAAACTGTCAGAACTAACCCAAGAATATGCTGCCCAGTTGCCATATTTTTAACTAAAAGCCACATCAAAACAGGAATCCCCAAAATAACGGTTGAGAGTATACTACAAAAAGTGTAAATAGAAGAAGCAAAATAAATTTCGGTTTTTCCGACTCCTTCTTTTTTCTCCACTTCATTATTAAAAAATGCCATATTGGTGAGCACCCCAGCAGGAAGAAAAACACTAATAAAGTTTCGTTTCAAGAAAAGAATAATCGCCGTGCTTAAGCTTATTTCTTTTGAAATAGCTTTGAAACTATATTGGTACATCCAAGCCATTACAAGAACATAAAAAAGCACTAAGCCTATGCCAATTATTAACCACATGGGTCTTGCCGAAATTATCGCATCTTTTACGTGACCAACTTCGGCCTGTTCGTGGATCATAAAAAACACACCCATTGCGGCAAAAAACAATGCCAGTGTAATTTGTAGGATCAACTTATAGTTTGTCGAAATAAACTGAATACTTTTTTTCATGATTTATATAGTTTTAGCCGTGGAGGTTTGATAAATGAGAAACTTGTATGTACTAATAATTAGGGGAATCCAACTAAAAACCATCATCGCATACACGATGTATTGAAAGTGGGATTGAATAAACGTGTATTGCCCTAGGTAATAACCCAAAAGCACAAATAATACCACCCATATAATAGCTCCTGAGAACGAATACTTGAGATAGTCGCCTATTTTCATTTTAGAAACACCAGCGAAAAAAGGAACGATAGATCTAATATAGGGCATGAACCTACAAAGAATGATTGCATTCTTTCCGTGTAGCTCAAAAAATGTCTTAGATTTCTTAAGGTGTTTTTGTTTTATGAGCTTAGTTTTAAGAATGCCGTCCCCAAGATATTTACCAATATGAAAGTTGGTTATACTACCAATAAAAGCAGCAATAACCATCACAAATATTAATGTCCAAGGATTTAAGCTACTTGAAACTGCCAATACACCACTTGCAAAAAGTAGTCCGTCGCCTGGCAAGAAGGGCAAAAACACTAACCCAGTCTCCGAAAAGATGATTAGAAATAGAAAGAAATAGACCAAATCCCCATAATTTGTTACCATTTCGTTGAGAAAAACATCGGCATTAAAAATCATTTTAAATATTTCCATTGCTCTTAATTTTAATAGGTTTTTGGTAACTTTCTCAATAACAAATAAAAAAACAGATAAAAACAAAGTAGAAAAATTCGCTGCCAAAGACCTCTGTATGTAAACAAGCCATGTTCAATATGGAAATATTTGGCAATTAAGAATATACTACATGACACCACAGCGACGGCCATCAAAACGTAGGTAACTTGGTGAAACTCCTTGTTTTTATCTTTGGAAAATTCAAAAAGCATCAAAACCGGTATTGTATAAAGAGCTACGTCGGCAAAACCTCCAAATATATTGTGAAGAAATGCCGATTCAGTGAGTTCTGTTCCTTTAACATTTACCGGAAAAAAACTTGAACCCAATCCCTCACCTAATCCATAAATTATGAAAAGAATACTGACAATTTTCACAAATATACTTGGGCGGTTAAAGGAAAAATAAAATGCTACGCCTAGAATAATATATAGAATTGTAAAACAAGCCCCCCAAATTTGAACATAATGAAGAATCGGACTATTCTCTTGACCTAAATAGCTAATAGAGTCAGTTTTCCAATTATAACCAGAAAACAGGGTACCCAAATAGGCGTTGCCAAGAAATTCCCCGTATAGTAAGAAACTAAGAGAAATAGTTGCAACCAATGGCCAATCTATTCTCATTCCTTTGGATAATCTTTCTTTCATTTATTATATAGCTTTGGGTTTAAGGATACCGTCCGGTTTATTACATCTTCTCAATGTGGTACTTTCTGACAGCCACCTGAAAAATAAAAATCCGGTAACTTTTAACTCTTTGGTAGATGTTTTCTCTATCCAGGCAGAGTACGTTTTATTTTCAAAAACTTGAACTATCTTACCCCCTGCCCATTCATCCTTATCGAAGGTAAAATCTTTTAATACTACTGCGTTCAGATACTTAAATTGGATATTATCCCTTTCCTTCTTCGTCATCCTTTTTAAATTCTCTTCTTGAAACGGGCCATACCATACCACCTTGGCATAATACATGTCATTTACTTTTGTGCAATAAACCACTACATTGTCATCTTCAGTGATCCAATATCCAAGCAAATCATCACCCTTAATTTGAGCTGACAATAGACCTGGCAGATAAAGTGCAGCGAGTAAAACGGTAATTTTTAAATTCATTTTTATTCTTTTCACTCCTTTACCCAGATAAAAAGCAAAGCGTTGCCTAAGCTAAACTTCTTTATCAAAATTCACTCTTCTACAATTTCTCTACAGATTTGTTCTTGAAAATTGCCCTTATTTACAATAAATGAAAACACTGACTTTAATTCTCTGGCAATTATTCTTCACTTTTCTCTTCATATTTAACTATTCTTGCAAGCCTGTTGACACCCCGTCACCTACTCAGTACATTCCAATTGAAGCAAGTTTTCAAAGAGGAGGTTCAGTAGAAATAGGATACCAATATCTGGTGACGGGAGATTATGTTAAAAGTGGAGTTCCGCTTGACATATGGAAACAAATAACTTCCAAAAGCCCAACAAATGTATTAGGAAGAACAGGCGAAAATGCGTATGTTGACTACAATAATTCAGTGGTAATCGGAAGAAATAAGACTTGAGTTGTGGTGCCAAATTGTCTAAGTTGCCATGCTTCATACCTGGAGAATAAGCTTATCATTGGCTTAGGTAATACCTTACTAGATTTCTCAAGCGATCAATCAATTAACTTACAATTCCTTAACAAACTTATACTTTCCAGGCATGATAGTAGCTCCTTGGCCTACAAAGATTTCAAAATTTACAAACAAGCCTTAGAGGTAATAGCTCCTTTAAGTAAAACCAATACTCAAGGGGTAAATCCGGCAGATAAATATGCCCTAATCCTGGCAAGTCATAGAAATAATGAAAGCCTAGAATGGCAGTCAAAAGCCAGTGTAGATATAGACAAATCTGTAATACCAACCGATGTCCCAGCATGGTGGCTTTTGAAAAAGAAAAATGCCATGTTTTACACAGGAGTAGGCAGAGGCGACTTTTCCCGACTTATGATGGCCAGCAGCCTTCTTTCCTTAAATGATTCTTCAGACGCACACCAAATAGATTCGGAATTTGCCAATATGTATGCCTTTATAATGAGTATAGACCCCCCAAAATATTCTAAGACAATTGACCAAACCGCTGCTAAAAATGGAAAAATAATTTTTGAGAAAAACTGCCAGCAATGCCATGGGACTTATGGAAATAATCCCACATATCCAAATTTACTTATTCCGCTTGAAACCATAAAGACAGATCCTGAACTTATTAAGGCTAATTTTTCAAATTCTTCAATGGTAGATTGGTACAATAAAAGTTGGTTTGCTCGCCCACCTTTTGCTTCACAATTAGTTGTTCAGAAAGGCTACATTGCTCCTCCATTAGATGGTATCTGGGCAACGGCCCCTTATCTTCACAATGGCTCTGTGCCTACCCTGGAAGACTTACTTAACAGCTCTCAGAGGCCACCTATCTGGAAGAGAAATTTCAATATCGAAGAATATGACGCCCGAAAAGTAGGGTGGAAATACCATACCCCTGCTAGTAAAACTGATACCCAAACTTACGATACCAGTCAAAAAGGATATGGGAATCAAGGACACTATTTTGGTGACGGGCTTTCACTATCTCAGCGATCCGATCTAATTGAATATTTAAAATCGTTGTAAATTAGATTGAAAGTAAAAAAATTATCACGCATCAAAAAAGGGCTTAAGTTGGTTATAGTAAACTATAAAGCTTATTGGTCAATAACTACTATTGAAGAGAGGCTCCTATTAACTTCTCAAAGTTTTCTAAATGACCAAAAATCTGATTCTCGTTTTCTGAAGTTCAGTTTTATTCCTTAACTCATGCAATTTCAAAGATGTTCTGCCTATTTCTAAACAAGTTGCAATAAACTCCGCAACAGCTGGCGAAAGCCATTCTGAAAGCAACAGCACCAATGTAATAATTACTCCAGCGGCATTGCCTTCTGAAATAACAAATTATCTAAGGCCGGAGATATGTTGTAAATGCCTTTTCCGAAATGTATGGTGCTTGTAAAAGTAATTATTTGAATATTTCACACAATGAACTTCCCAACACGCTTGACTTTGATACAAATGGTATATTAAAAAACAAGAAAATTATTGATCAAGAAGATTAACGCTTCAAATTGATTTTAGTTAGGTTTTGATAATTTAGTGTTTGTAGAATAGAACCAAAATTAAGGGTGGATCAATTATCTGCCCCAAGTTTTTTTGATATACTCCCAATCTCCAAACTCTCTACAGATTTGAGTCATAATCTTGTATTGTAAAACAAAATAAACAGTACATATCATGATAAAGAAAATCGTATTTATAGGCATTTTAATGAGCTCACTAGCTTGTGGAAATGAGAATAAGGAAAAAAAAGAAGTTGAAGATCAAGAATTCGCCGAATTATCTAGTGACGCAATTGAAGAATCGGACAATGAATCAGAAGAAGAAACCGAAATTCCAAATGTAGTAAAAACTTCATTAGAGAAAGCTTACCCCAATGCCTCTGATGTAGAATGGAGCAATGAAGGAAAAGACTTTGAAGCTTCCTTTGAAAATGGGAAAGAAGAACTTTCTGTAGTTTTTGATGGAAGGGGAAACATTCTAGAAACAGAGAAAGAAGTAGAAGTCTCTGAACTACCAGAGAAAATAAAGGCTGCCTTAAATGGCAAAAAAGTATCTGAAGCAGCTATTATTTCTAAAAATGGTGAAACATTTTATGAGGCAGAAGTAGCAGGTAAAGATTTGTTTTTTGATGCCATGGGCATACCAGCAAAGCTCTAATGTCCTATAACTTACAAAATCAGGCTCACGCTCAAGTGGGTCTTGATTTATTTTTAATACCCGAGACAACGGTTTCTTCACTTTATGTGTACAGGCTTATGGTACCGAACATGATCCAAAATTTGACTTCAAAACGCCCAGACCATTTATCCCATTCAGAATATAACCACATCTTAGACAGATGTATGTCGGGCAATGAAAAGGCCCAAAATGAGCTCTTTAAATTATTCTTTAGTTATGCAAAGAGTGTTTGTCTAAGGTATTCTTCAAATGCCGAAGATGCAAAAGATATCTTGAATAAGGGATTTATGAAGGTGTTTAAGAATTTGGAGAAATATGACAGTTCATATCCGTTTAAGGCCTGGTTACGTACAATAATGGTTAATACCGCGTTAAATCATTATAGAGACAACAAAAAGTTTAATCAAGAGATAAATTTAGACGGATATGAACAAGTAGTTTATGATGAAGATGTAATTGGCCAAATTTCAGCTGAGGAAATCTTAGCTTTGGTACAGAAACTTCCACCAGCCTATAGAACTGTTTTTGTGATGCATGTGGTAGACGGTTACAATCACAGGGAAATTGGTGAAATAATTGGAATAAATGAAGGTACCTCACGATCAAATTATTCAAAAGCACGTATTAAACTTCAGGTCATGATTCAAAAGAATAGACCTGATTTATTTGCTTGGGGAAATTCATAAGATTATTAGTATGAGAAAAGACGATTACAACGACGCCATAAAAAGAAAACTCCAAAGCATTGAGCCGGAGTTTCAGGAAAGTGACTGGGAAGACTTGAAGGCTTTAATGGCCGTCCCAAAAACTACTTATCATCTATCAAAATTCTATAAACCATTGGGTTATGGGTTGACTGGAATAGCATTTCTTACATCTCTATTATTTAATGCCCGTCATTACTATCAAGACAATGACCAAGCTGAGAAAAGTATTTTAGAAAAGAAACTAGACAATAAGACATTTGAAAAGAACACTACTCCCGAAATAGTTTATAAAACAGACACCGTTTTTGTCGATAGAATAATTACTAAAATTGAAAAACTCTACATTAATGAACCGTCGGATTCAGGAATTGATCAATCTTCAGATGAAAAATTATTGAATAAAGACCTACTTCAATCAAAACGGGAAGAAATAGTAAAGAGCAATGTGATTGCCAGCTCTGAATTAGACGACATCATTGGTCAAAATGAAAATGATGGTAAGGCAAGTGAAAAGCTGGGTAATCAAAAGTTAGATGAGGAAGCAGTTATTTTAACAGAAGCTCAGGTTAATTCTCAAACTGACTTAAGTTTGATTCAAGCCTCCACAAAAATTGAGCGAAGCCCGTCATCACCTTTTTTGCAATATTTAAATCAACCTTTACTTCCAACTTTAAAACTAGATTTACCTTATTCCTACCCTCACATTATTGAAGGTGTGAAAACCCCTGAATTAGCAAATCATAAAAGTCATATTGTCATAAGAATTCCCAGACTTAACTTCAGCAACTTTCGATATAGGTATGGATTAAACCTAGATGTAGCCAATGAGCAATTGGCCGGTGGTTTTACAAATGAGTTGATTCTTTCAAAAAACTTCGGAATTTCAGCAGGTTTTCGTTTATCCAATTTAAAAGGAAATGATTACCATACGGATGGCGAATATCTAATGCAAACCGGTTTAGACTTTCGAGCTATTTATGGTTCGTTTGTACACCCCGAAAAAGATATAGTAGATATTATTTTCGATAATTATTTCCTACAGATTCCATTGAATCTTAGTTACCGCTTTCCTTTAAGAAATCAATGGACAATTCTTTTATTATTGGGAACTGACCTTGATATTGCTGGAAGAGAATATGTGAAATTTGAGTACCAAAATGACGAAGGTGTTTTTGAGGAGGGAATCAATAAGGCTAACATCTCAAACCCTATATTTAATAATGGCTTAATCTCAGCGGGGATTGAGAAAAAAATAGGAAAATATGTCTTCCAATTATTACCTTACGCCTCTGCACAATGGAAAACGTCCATCTATAAAAGAGATGATATTCTGGCAGGAATAAACTTAAAAATGATGTTTCAGCCCAAATGGGATTCTTTTTAAAAATTTCATGTTTTAATGAAAAAAGTAGCTGAAGTTAACCTAGTATTTTGGATCATGAAAATTTGTGCCACCACGTTAGGTGAAACAGGAGGTGATCTTTTCTCTATGACCATGAATATTGGATATGGCATAAGTTCCATTATTCTACTTAGTTTTTTCGCGGTAACACTATTTGCACAGCTAAAGGCCAAGACTTATCAGCCAGTTCTATATTGGTTGGTTATTGTAGCCACAAGTACTGCTGGAACCACCATTTCAGACTATATGGATAGAACTTTAGGCTTAGGTTACGCTACTGGAGCTATTATTCTCTCCAGCCTTTTGGTGGGTATTCTGGTACTTTGGTATAGTGTGGAGAAGTCCCTTTCAGTCACAAAAATAAATAAACTTCGCCCAGAAACATTCTATTGGTTTACGATACTTATCTCTAATACACTCGGCACTGCTCTTGGTGACTACCTCGCAGATAACTCGGGCTTTGGTTTTGCAGGTGGAGCAATATTAATTGGTAGCTTAATAGCGTTAATTGCCTTAGTATATTATTTTACCTTATTTTCTCGAATAGCCCTATTTTGGATGGCCTTCGTATTAACCAGGCCCTTTGGTGCTACTTTTGGCGATCTTTTGACTAAAACGCATGAAAAAGGAGGCCTTGATCTTGGAACTATAGGCTCTTCCATTGTATTAATAATTATACTTATCAGCTTCCTTTTATTGGAATATAAAAAAAGAAACAAGAACTCAACGATATAATGATCAAAAGGTTTTTCCTTCTATTTCTAATATTTCTTTCATTTTCAGGTTTTAGTCAAAAAAATGTAACAGTATCTGGGCAGATTATTGATGCCTTAAAAGGAGAAAATATTTCCTATGCAACAGTCACTCTTTTAAAAGGAGAAGATAGCAGCTTTGTAAAGGGAACTTTATCAAATGAAAGCGGCCTTTTTACATTTGAAAATGTACAGTCAGGCAATTATTACCTTTCTTTATCTGCCATAGGCTACAAAGCACTTAGTCAGAATTTGTTTGTAGGTGAACTTTCCAATTTTCTTGATCTCAACAGTCTAAAACTGGAAAGTGATGTTCAATCACTGAACGAAGTAGTAGTGACTGCTCAAAAAGACGCCATTGACAATAAAATGGATAAAAAGGTTTTTAAAGTAGCGGATAATATTTCGCAAAGCGGTGGATCGGTACTACAGGTCTTACAGAATTTGCCAGGTATAACAAATAACAATGGCATTGTTCAATTGCGGGGCAATGACAAAGTAGCTGTGCTCATTGACGGAAAACAAACAGCATTAACGGGTTTTGGTGCACAAAATGGTTTGGACAATATTCCTGCCTCTGCCATTGAAAGTATTGAAATCATAAACAATCCTTCAGCAAAATATGATGCAAATGGAAATGCAGGAATAATCAATATTATTTACAAGCAGACTAAACAAGAAGGTTTTAATGGTAAAGTTGGACTAGTGGGCGGTTTGGGAGCCTTATGGCTCAAAAAAGAAAACCTTCCAAACATAAGACCTCAGTATCAAAGTACTCCAAAAATTAATCCTTCAATTTCACTTAATTATAAAAAAGAAAAAACACTCATTTTCTTAAATTCTGATTATTTATATACCCAAACCCTAAATAAAAATGAGTTTGTAGACAGACAATACGCTGATGGTACTATTATAAAACAGCAAAGTAAAAGAAACCGAAACACAACCTTTATAACCTCTCAAGCGGGGATAAATCATACTGTTAATAATAAAAATTCCTTCTCGCTTTCTGGTCTATTTGGTACAGAAAAAATCATGGACAACGGAGACGAGCCCTTCTTTAATCGGGACTTAAGCATTCGTCTCAGATTATGGCAATTTCTGGAAGATGAGCTTAAAACCACAGCGATGGGAACCGCAGAATTCCTACATCAATTTGCACAGCCTGGCCATCAGTTTCGGCTAGGTATGAACTATACTTTTCACAGAGAAGATGAAAAATACTTCTTCGACAATATTCTACCAAATTCTCAGAGTGAAGACTCCTTTAAACTCCTCTCAGATGAAAAAGTTTTTGACATTACGGCTGACTATGTCAAACCATTAAAGAATGGAATTATTGAAAGTGGAATGAAAATCAGGAGAAGAACCATCCCAACCAACATGCAGTTTTTCCCGGGACAGAATTCTCCTCTTGACGTAAATGCGGGTGGTGAAGCCACCTACAAGGAGTTTATTCCAGCGATTTATTCAAATTATATTTATGAAAAACCAAAATTTCAGTCCGAAATTGGTTTGAGACTCGAATATGTAAATCTAAATTATTTTGTAAATCCTAACCATAACACATATAAAAGTGATGGCTATAAATACATGCAACCTTTCCCGAACATACGTTTAGGATATAAATTAACGGAGAACAGTACCTTATCTTTATTTTTAAATAGAAGAGTAGATAGGCCTAATGAAGTAGATATCCGTATTTTCCCCAAATATGATGATGCTGAAATAATCAAAGTGGGAAACCCTGCATTAGCTCCGCAGTTTACAAACACAATGGAGATAGCCTATAAGGGCAACATTAAAAACGGCTATTTCTACTCTGCACTTTATCACAAAATTATTGATGGTACTATTACACGTATCTCCACAGTTGTGCCAGGAAGTACTTTAATCTACAATGTTTTCCAGAATGCAGGTCGCAGTTTTAATTCAGGAATTGAAATGGTTCTAGCTAAGGACATTTCAAAAGCGGTAAAGCTCAATGGCAATTTGAATGTTTATAGAAATCACTTCAATGCATTTACTGTAACAAACTTGTATCCAGTGCCGAGTATCTATAATGCTGCTAAAAGAGACTTAATAAGTGGAAACTTCAAATTGAATTCCAACATCTCCTTCAGAGGTGGACTTAATTCGCAAGTTAGTGCCACTTACCTGGCCCCGGATTTAATTCCACAAGGTAAAATTGGCTCTCGCTTTTCTTTAGATATTGGTTTAAAAAAGAGCAT
>JANSYO010000291.1 GCA_024742395.1 Cytophagales bacterium | reverse complement strand
GCTTCGTTTCTACCCAGAATGAAGGAATTACGCCGGTCGATAATTCACAATGATGCCAATGCTTCTAACATAATTGTGAATGCTGGCGATTCTGATGGAACATGGCAGATTGGCTTTATTGACTTTTTCGATATGATACACTCTTGTACTATCTTCGAACTTGCTATCTGTTTAGCATATCTTATGGCGTTGCATCCTAAGCCGTTTCAAATTGCAAAAGCTCTTCTTAGCGCCTACCATGAAGAGTTTCCCATCTCGCCGTTGGAAATTGAAGTTCTACCAACTCTAATCAAAGCACGGCTTGCTACATCAGTTGCCCTTAGTGCTCAAAAAAGACATGAAGAACCAGAGAATGAGTATTTGTTTATTAACGAGGAGAGCGGCTGGATTTTATTGGAAACTCTTTCTGCTTTAGACTCTGAGTCTTTCACTTGTATTTTGAAGAGTGCATGCGATACCAAGTAACTAATCTTTCTGCGTTTATTCCTTGGTAATAAACCTCTCGGATAGATTCAAATTGCCTCCACAGAACCAAAACATCCAGGAAATTCAGCGGCTGAGATCTACACGGCTCGGAAAGAACCTCAGTATCTCTTATAATCCTAACCCTTTGAAGATCGTGCGAGGATACATGCAGGTTTGTTGCGCACGGATAATGTCACAATTGCTAACTGTCTTAGTACCTGTATGATGATGCTGGAAATAGGTATCTGGACGCAATCAATAATGTGTGTCATGTGGGCCATTGTCACCCGAAAGTAGTGAGATATGCACAGCAGCAGGTGGGAAAGCTGTTTATAGCACCATAGTGACTTATCGTTATAGATGGCTTTGTTGAACACCAATACGAGATATTTGCATGATTATATTGTCAGATACTCGGAAGAGCTGTGTAAAACTTTCCCTGAACCGCTCAGCGTTTGCTTCTTAGTAAGACTGGCTTTGCATTCACTCTACATTATGTGCTAACTTGCTCAAAAGGTTTGTTCAGGATCTGAGGCAAACGAATTGGCGTTACGGCTGGCCAGATGCCACACAAAGAAAGAAAATTTCTTAGTCATGGAAAATGGTTATCATGGCAATACTGGTACCCTTGTTTCTCTATCCACGTATAAGTGTGAAGGGTAAGTAATTAGAAAGAATTAGAAGGTGTTTTGATTATCTCAGGCCTGGTGGAGAAGGATTAGCTCCCAATGCACGAAAAGTTCCGTTTCCTGATATCTATCGGGGCAAGTATTCCAGAAGTGATAAAGATGCAGGAAAGAAATATGCGGATCTTGCTATTAAAAG
>JANSYO010000234.1 GCA_024742395.1 Cytophagales bacterium | reverse complement strand
GGAGTATCTCTCACCATGGCTTTGCATCCAAATACTTTTGTTGTGAGGTATACTTGTCCATAATAAAAAACATCAGGAGGCATTCCAATAATTTGTTGTGTAAATAAGTAGCATATTTTACTGCATATCCCCAGAATCCTGGGTTCAGGTTGAAGTTGAACATCATTGCTCGTGCCTTTTTGAGGATAGTTCTTTGTTTACGTTCTGCTATTCCATTTTCTGCATGAATATCTGGGTTGGTAATAATGTGTTTGATACCATTGTCCGCTAGAAACTTTTCAAGGTCCTTTGTCTTTAATTCAGAAGCACCATCATTTTTCACAATTTGAATTTGTTTCTTAGTTTCTTTTTCTGAGAGGGCTTTGTACTGTTTAATAGCATCATACGCATCACTCTTCTTTTTCAACAGATAGGTTCTTGTCTTTCTGGAGGCTTCATCTGTAATCGTCATAAAGTAATATTCCCCATGAATTGTTGGTTCCGGGAGAGGTCCGCACAAGTCAAGATGAATTCTCTCCAAAATTTCATATGATTTTGGATGTGACCTTTTTCTCTTACAGGGCTTCGTAGGGTGTTCCGCTTTTGTACAAGTTTCACAAAAGTCAGGTTTGTCGGGTTTCAATCCTGATTGTTTTAGAACATTATTTGAAGAATGACCAAATCGTTCATGGTCAGTAATAGTATCAAAAGACTTTCGGATTGTACATTCTAGGAAGTAAAGATTGCTGTTCGAGACTTTGATCTCGAACATTTTTTCATCATCTCGTAAACATCTGCAGAACTTGTCTGTTGTAATAAAGGTGAAATTTTGTCTACAAGCACTTCCAACGGAGATAATATTTTTGTTGATTTGTGGAGAGTAATAGACATTCTCCAATATAATTTCCTTGGAGTCTACCATTAATGTTGCAGTACCTTTTGCAGCATAAATCACAGTATTTCCATTTGCTACTTCAGCTTCGCCTTGAGTTTCTACTACGTCTGATAATAGCTTGGGATCATCAATAAAGTGGTTTGATGAACCTTGGTCGATCAACCAGTAGGTTTTGTTGTAGTAATCATGTATTGCATTTGTTTGATCTAATCGGCAATTTCTAGCAATATGTCCGGATTGTTTGCACTTTTTGCAGATTGCTTCAGGACATTTTTCCCATGAATGGTTGGAGGTTTGTTTGCAAATAAAGCAAGTCTTCTGAGAATTTTTCCGATTTTTTTGTCCAGGGTGTGATTTTCTGGAGACGGAATTAATAATTGGATTTGTGATTACTATTTTTTCTAGGGTGTTT
This sequence comes from Cytophagales bacterium, assembly GCA_024742395.1. Taxonomy (GTDB): domain Bacteria; phylum Bacteroidota; class Bacteroidia; order Cytophagales; family Spirosomataceae; genus Jiulongibacter. The sequence continues at coordinate 435 of JANSYO010000234.1, read as the reverse complement.
TGGAGTTCTAGTACCGTCATTTTGGGTACATTCATTGTAACAGTTTGGTCACGAATCTGTTTTGGTAGTCCCATTATAATTGCGGCTTTCAGTAGGATTTCATCGAATACGTCTTTCTTGTCTTCCCGCTTAATGGTGTTGATTTGGGTGAATATTTGTTTCTTCTTTGAGACGTAACGGGACATACTATCATTCATATCCTTCCTTTGAGAGAATAGTTTGATGATTTTACTAAATTTGGATTCTTCATCCACAACATCATAATTGGCTCTGAGAATGTTCCAAGTCTCTCGAGCATCTTCCACGTTCTCGATAAAGGGTATTACTTCTTCAGAGACAGATGAACGAATCATTCTGAGTGCAATCGCGTTCTTTTCATCGGCAATGTCTTCGCTTTCCATATTTATACCATTTTCCAAGAAGTGTGGTATTATT
>JANSYO010000295.1 GCA_024742395.1 Cytophagales bacterium | reverse complement strand
CACTGAGGTGTAAAAGTAACTTTAGTGTTTTTTCAAGTTGCCTTTTACCGATTCTCATCCCTGCTTTTAGTGCTTCTCTCCCTAGAAATACAAGTGAAAGAATACCCGAGTGTTTTGCTGATTGCGCTTGAAACTCATGAGCTTTCCCTTGTTCACGTGTAAAGATACCAGCAAGCCAACAAGCAAGTGTGGCAATCGCAGCAATCAGCAGTAAAATTTTCATTCGTTCCGGGATGTATGTAAGGCTATCTTTCAAGCCAAAGCCATAACGAGTACATTTAGTATCACGGAAGTTTTCTTCTATTCGCATGCGCTGGCGATAAATGTTAATAGTTTGTTTTGCGACGTCGTCTCCAGATATAGAAGTGACTAATAACCAAGGTTCATTTACTGATTGGACATACTTATTAGCGCCACCACCTATACGACGAGAACGTGCTTTATATCGACGATATTTGGGCTTCTCCTTATACAACACAAAGCTTGCCGGGACTTGACCTTTTTGGGTCAAAACACCTTCGCCTAGATGTTTAGGATTCCCAGTTGCACCTTCATATAAGGATTTACTTAATGTCCACTCAGAGCTGTCCTTGAGTTTTATAGCATTCTTATTACGTAGTCGACCTACAAAATGCCAGCCGAGTTTTAAAACATGAGAAAACCATAGCCCTCTGAAGCCCGCATCAGTCACTATCACAGGGGCTACGCTCTCAGGTAAAATTGTCTTAAGAGCATTCAGGAATGACTTATGTACGGCATGGTTATTTTCGCCTGATTTCGGGTGACACTCCTCGTAGATAACTATTGAGCGCCCTTGAAGGGATAATGATGCCCTCAAAAAATACATATTCGTTGTAGCGCATACACAGCTCCAATCAACGTGTATCCATGGCTGTGAACTCTCAGCCAAGAGGTGGCTGTTCATCGCTTTATAAATAGCACCCGCTTCCTTTTGCAAATGCGAGTTACCCAGTAACCTGTCAATTTTCTTAATCTTATTCCTTGTCTTAATTTGCTTAGGGAAATTACGACCAAGGGATGTTAACGTTAGTTTATTTACCTGAATTACAGTAGATGCCGAGCTCATTAAGTTACTTAGTCGGGTTTTATGAACAAAAGGTAGTTCGTTTTGAAGCTGTTTATGTAATAATTTCATCAAGTGCATGATTATGACCTTATAATTGTTTGCAAACTTTATTTGATCACATTTAGTCATGCACTGCTAATCGTTTTTCTTCCTAATTTTCAATTCCTTAATCTCAAAAAAAGTGGGGAT
>JANSYO010000092.1 GCA_024742395.1 Cytophagales bacterium | reverse complement strand
CCTTATCAAGTCAAAGTTATCTACCAATAGCGATGGCAGAAATAACTTCAGTAGCTCTAATGATGTTTCGATAGCTTAATTTCTTCTCTTTTCACAAAGCTCAGAATTTACTCAGTCCTCCACAACTTTTTGACTTGATCCGCATTTAGGGCTAAATCTGGGCTATTTATAAATGAAAAAAGCCCTCTCTTTCGAGAAGGCTTTTGAAGCAGAGGGAGAGGGATTCGAACCCTACAATTCTATGCAATCTTATGCAATAATAAACAATTGTAAATCAGTGTTTTGTGAAATATTTGATTGTATAAGTTTGTTTTTGATTGTATTAAATATCTACTTTTACGGCTAGATATCGGCTAGATTTTAATATATCATTATCAATCCTTACCCTCTTAAATGCATGGCATCGATAAGTTATCAAGTACAAACTAAGAAAAACCCTTCATTCATATACCTTAGGCTATTACTACCTAAAAGATGCGATATTAAAGTACGAACTAATTTTGTAATAGACCCTGAGAATTGGAGTAAGTCAAAAAAGAGTATTAAGAGCACCAAGACGCCCGAATTAAAGAAATTAAAGGGCGACTTAGAAGAATTAAAGCTAAGGGTTCTGAACGAACTAAATGCATCGGCTCTCGAAGAAAATATTGATAGAGATTGGCTGAATAAGGTAATTAACATCAACAATGTTAGCGAGGATAAAAGCCAAGACTTATTGGCTTTTTGTAATTATTTCATTGAGGATAAAAAAAGTACATCTCGAAAGAGGACAATTCAGCAGTACTCTCTGCTTAGAGATAATATTTTAGAATTTTGCACTTACAAGAACAAGGAGCCTAAAATTGAGGATGTAGACATTGCTTTTCAAACCGATTTGGTAAGGTTCTACAGAGAAGAAAAAGGTTTAAATCAAACAACAATTAAGAAAAGGATATCTTTTTTAAAAACAATTGTTCGGCATGCCAGACGGCATGGATTAGCTACTAGTACTTCGCTTGATGATCTGGGAGTAAAGGATGGGAAAGTGCATACTATTTATTTGACCCCAGAAGACCTTCAAAAAATAAGAACTGCAAACATAACTAGTGATGCCTTACAAAACGCAAGGAAATGGCTTTTACTAAGTTGTTATTTAGGCCAGAGAGGAGGAGATTTTTTATCAATAACTAAAAGCCAAATAGTCAAGATTAACGGAAAAAGCTTTGTTGATCTAAGGCAAGAGAAAGGTGATAAACCTGTGTATGTCTACCTAACAAAAGAGGCACAAGAAATACTCCTAGCTAATAATGGCGAATTTCCTCGAAAGCTTAGTACACAGAAGTATAATAAATACATTAAGGAAGTTTGTAAATTGGCAAGGTTAGATGATATTGTTTTCGGGTCAAAAATCAATTCAGAGACAAAAAGAAAGGAAGTTGGTAATTTTCCGAAATGGGAGCTTGTAACGAGTCATATTGGAAGAAGGTCATTTGCTACCAATTATTATACAAAGATCCCTACACCGCTTCTTATGGCACAAACTGGGCATACTACAGAGAGTGTCTTTCTAAAGTATATTGGAAAGAGTAGGACAGATAGTATTCTGGCTTTAGCGGATGAATTTGATAAACTTTAAAAAATATTTTGTTCAAGATGTCAAGCATAAGTAAATCGGCCTTATTAACATATTTGGAAGGGCTTCAGATGCGGGAAAAGATTTTTGATATAGATAAATTAGGCTATCAGAATATTTTATTCAATAGCTTTAAAATGGAAATGTACAATAAAATATTATTAGAAACCGAAGACCAAATAATTACCTGCCTGGAAAACTTCTATTCAGATCCTTTCAAAAAAGTTTATCATGAGGACGAAAGCCCAATATGTGGTTTTATTAGTGTTGTAAAAAAACAAATAGAGAAGGAAATATTTGGCGTGCATTTGGTACTTGACCTTCTTGAGAAATTTGAAACCTTTTTATCTGATCATTATGATTTCAGTTTGACCGATGGCATCTTTAAAAAGGATGAGTATAATAGAAACCTTGGATATGAATATTTGGAGGATAAGATTGAGTGCTGCATTGGATATTATAAGATACTTGAAAATGTTTTATGTGAAACTAAGTATTCGGAATTCGATCACCATCAGGAAGTAATTAATAATTGTATTATGGATTCGCATACTTCTATTAATATTTTAAGATTTGAATTGTACTTTTTGGAGATGATTGAATTAAGTTTTGTGAATCCAATTTCAAAATTTTCAGACTTTATTCGAATTCAGATTAAGTCCAATGTAGATCATGAGTACCCTGAAATTTTCTATTCATATGAGGGGTATAGAGTCTTTACTACTATGATTTTACAGGTATATCGGAGATCTGAGAACAAATGGAGGAATGACCTTTTTGGCTTCCTTTTTCATAAGCTTAAAGAAGATGGTTTTTTGGAAAACAGTGTAACTCAAGACATTTTTAAACAGCATGTCTTAACTGTTTATGAATATAAAATCTCAAGAACCAGAGAACTTCGTGAAATAAAGAAAATTCATCAATTCGTAGAAAATTACGACAGAACAAAGGCTAGAATTGAAGTATATCTTTTTCTTGTTCCTTAAAAAATTATTTTGGTTTCAAGATTTGGAGAATTCATTTGTAAACAATTAAACAATATATAAATGAACACCAAACAATCTTCTTTATCCCAGAAATCTAATTCCGAACAAAGATCTATTGAGAGTAAGCTTCTGACTAGAAAGCAAGCAGCTGAATTGTTACAAATAAACCTTAGCACGTTATTTCACTATACTCGGAGCGGTAAATTGAAGGCCTGGGGAATTGGCAACAGAGTCTATTATAAGTTGGATGAAATTATGAATGAGGCACTTAAACCTCTTAACTAGTTAGAATAAGGAAAAGCCAAAAGACCCCCTCATTTAATTAGTTTAACTAAACGTCGGTTCTTCCAAAATTAGCGAATCAGAGGTAAAAGCAGCCTCACAAGTGTTTAAACAGGTATTATTCAGAAATAACTATTTCAGCTGCAATGAAAGCATATTCACAGTACGGAGTATTCGGAGGTGTAACAGACCAGTATAAAAAACCAGTGCCAAAAGCAGAAAAAGCTAGTCCTGCGGCCAAGGCAGAAATCAGAGAGGTAGGCGGGCCACAGGTGATAGCAGAACTAAGCACAGTAGCCAAGTTCAAGAATAACAGCATTACACAGGTGAACGTTTACAAAAGTGTAAATCCAAGGCTGCAGAATCCTAATAAGATGGATAACCTTCTGAGCCAAAACGGTAATGATAATCAGTATAATGGCTATATGTCTCCGGCTACTCGTAGGCATGTAGAGCAAATGATCTCTGTATGGCTTACTTCTATTGAGTTAAATGAAGACCTTCCTAAGAAAGAAAAGAAAGTTTCTGCCAGAGAGGTATTTCCTACGTTCATTACCCTGACATTGCCATGCTCACAGTTTCATTCTGATAATACTATCAAAAAGAAAGTACTGGCACCGTTCATTGATTGGCTAACGGCTGAGTCTGGCGAAGTGTATAAGCGTGGACCCAGAAAGGGCGAATTGAAGTCTTTTGGTGTAAAAGGGCTATTCTGGAGAGCAGAGCCACAGAAAAACACCAGAATTCACTTTCATCTGATAGTAGACCGATATGTGCCTTGGGAGCGTATCAGAGAAAAGTGGATAGCTTGTACTGAGAAATTAGGCTATGTAACCATGTATTCAAGAAGCCGTAAAAGAATATTCAAAGATGGCTTTAAAATAGATGCTGAAAAGGTAGAATCTGACCGTAAAACCTTGATTAGCTACATGGAAGAAGTACAGAGAACCAGACATTTGAAGTATGACGTACACCCCGTTTTTGAAAGATACCTGAGAAACGTAGCCAAAACCGGAAAAGCCCTGACACCGGCCATAATTGATCAGGTGGTGGAAGAAAAGCAAAGAGCCGCTTATGAATCAGAACTGGCTTGTGATTTCATGAACCCTTTTTGTACACATATCAGAGCCATAAAAGACCTTGACAGTGTAACGGCCTACGTGGTTAAGTATATCGCTAAAAAACCTACTGAAAAACCTCTTTTACCTGGGCAGGAAATTCATTACAATGAAACTTGGGGTAGAGAAATGCTTCACACCTACGAAGAGCAGATTGATGAATTCACTGGTGAGGTAGTCAAAGTAGAGGTTGACATTCAGGAGGTACACCGAGAGTTTGAAGAACGCAAGATAAATGGCCGAATATGGGGCTGCACTGATTTCCTGAGAGGTTTTAAGCCTAAAGAAGACGATAATGTAGAGGTAGACGAAGTAGGCCGTTCATACCTTATTGAAACCGTAAAGTACGATCAGGACGGTAAGCCTTCAGAGATAACCAGAAAGCCGGTACCAGTGCTGAAGTTCTTCAGTAAAACCATAGCAGAAGGTTTCAGGATCATGAACCGTGACGGCAATAGTTTAAGCTTTTATGATTCTGATATGGAGGTAGTAAGCCCAATTGCCAAAAAGTACGTGGATGATATGATTGAGGTAGTAGGCCAAAATACAGTAGAGGCTATATCTGCCAAGGTAGGCGAGTCATTTAGCCGTATGCAAGGTAAAATTGTGCCTTTCAGACCTGAGAAAATGGGCTTCAAGTCTAAAGACCCTAATAAGCCGCCAGTGGTAAAACATGCTGAGATAATGAAACTGAAAGCCCCTGAGCTTTACAAAGAATACGTGGCATACTACAAGCACATTTATGATTGCTTTTACAGTGAATTAAAGGCAGCTTAAAACTTACATTACTAAGCGATAGACAAATGAGTAAATTGAAATCGACACATGAAGGCAAATTAATCCTTTTTCAAGACGAGCTAAATGTTGCAGTCCTTAATGATGGTTCTCGAATAATAACACAAAACGCTGTATTCAAGGCATTTGGAAGGACAAGAAGGGGTAGGAAGAAAGATGAAATGCGTGTGCTCAATATGCCTGCTTTTCTGGATGCTAAAAACCTGCAAGGGCTTATAAGTGAAGAACTTAAAGATGTGCTCAATTCTATTGAATATCTCAATAAGAAGAATAAGTTATCAAAAGGGTACGATGCAAATATTTTAGCTTTAATCTGTAAACTTTATTTAGATGCAAGGGCTAAAAAAAAACTTTTGAAACAACAATTGCCGCTTGCCAGAGCAAGTGAAATATTGCTTATAGCTTTATCCAAAACAGGGGTTACATCATTAATTGATGAAGTCACAGGCTACCAATCAATAAGAGAAAAGGAGGAGTTGCAAAGACTTCTAGAGCAGTATCTTACTAATGATCTAATGCCATGGCAGAAAAGGTTTCCTGATGTATTTTATAAAGAGTTGTTTAGGTTAAATGGGTGGGATTATACTGTAAGTGGGATTAATAAGAGGCCTGGTGTAATTGGTACATGGACAAAAACGTTAGTCTATGAACAGTTACCAAAGGGTATTCTTGCAGAACTGAAAAAAAATATACCCACAAATTCAATTGGATCAAGTAAAGCCAAACTTCATCAATTATTAACAGAAGATGTCGGAAGTCCTCAATTAATTGCTCAGATTAACAAGGTCGTTACCTTATTCCAATTGTCTGATAATATGGGCCATATGTGGAGCCAATTTAAAAAGCTTCAGTATAGGCAAAAAGGACAAATAGAATTACCATTTAATTTTGATTTCAATGGTTTTACTATTGAATAAAACTTCAAAATTTGACTAGTAAAAGGGCAATATTACCTCATAGTTCTATATTCTTATTTTATTCTTTTGATATGAAAACCAAATCACTCACCATACGCCTTGACAGTGAAGTTCATCAGTTTCTGACAGAGCGTTCAGAATTGGAAGAGGTGACTCTAACAAGCCTTGTAAAGGAAGCCCTAGCCGCATATAAGTCAACTATTGAGAGGCAAGCAGCTATTTCAAATGAGCAGTATGATGGGCCGAAGAAGCCTTCGTTTATGTCTTTTTTGCTAGGTATCATTTTAATGACCTTAGTGGTCACCATTCTAAATTTTAGAAGATAGCATTCAGGTATGATTTAGTTAGTTGTGATAGCAGCAAGTTTTCTTGTTGCTATTTTTTTTGGTAATACTCTGCTAAAATTCTAAGTACTATTGTACCATGAAATTTAATGATATTAGACCCTTATGGTACGACTCTGGCCAGGTAGCGATCCTGAGCTTACCTTTTATGTGTTATGCAGTAGAAGTCAGTACTGGGCCTTCCGGACTTCCTAATAAATGTCAAGGTTACATTGTAAGCTATAAAGGGAGCTTCCCTTTTCCTATGAATGCCGCCTTGTATTATAGGACAAAAGAAGAAGCAAAGGAGGCCTGTGAGAACCATCTTAAAAAGCTGGTGATGTTCCTTTTTGATAAGCTATCAGACGTACTAATTATTGAAGAGAAGACCGCCCAATTAAAGGCTCCGGGAGACCTTCATCTTGACTAAAGTTAAGCTATCCTTTCAAGTAGGCTAAAAGTGTCTTACAGCTGTGTTTCAGGGGCTTAAAATAGGACAAAAATGAATACCTATTAACTATTGTCTTACACACTTTCTGAAAAATAGTGAAACGCACCGAAACGTGCGTTTCAAGCTATTTTACGAAGGTTTTGGTCTTGTTTATAAGCTACTTTTAAAAAGTGTTATGGTTATTTTATTAAAAAGGATTTTTGGATTAAAAATTCAACTTTAGGAGTATGTGTAAATATGCATAAACATCTTAATAATATGTAGTTATGTTTTTAAGGTGGTTTGTCAGAATAACTAGCGGAAAGGATTACTAAGGTTAATTCGTGTTACAAGATTGACTGTAAATTTGTCATTCTTTTCCAGATCGTAATTGTCTGTAATATCATTGAAAGTGAAAACGATCCCAACATCTGGATTTGTCGGCTGGTTTGCCTTCGAAAAGAATATACCTGAAGATATATCCGTTCTATTTTGCAATGCTTTTCTAAAGCAATTATTATAGCTCAAATAGAGTCCTAATGAAGAAAAGGAATTATGATTAATGAATGCTTCTATGTTGAGATCATTTTTACGAATTGTATTATAATCCCCCTGAAATGCTGTATATTTTAATGCAGCTGCTCTTGAAATTGAATCGTTTGAAAAGTTTCTCTGATCTGATATAGAGACTTCCTCGAGGTCGCTAAAATTGTCTGTTTTTTTAGGTGTAAATGAAACACCTAAAATTGTATTGAAATTCGCTATACTTGGATTCCAGTAATTATAGCCAAAACTTAGACTCCAAAGCGTATTATTACTTTTGGAAACTAAAGCATCAAAAGAATTTGTAGGATCGAACTTTTTAAACTTTCTACCTTCAAATGATGGGCTTATATAAAACCAATTTCCGTGGATCTTTGAGTCAATACCGTTAATTCCTTTGGCTAATTGTTCTTTAGAAAGTTTTGAAGCATTGTCTATCATATATTTACTGATTTCGGCTTCATTCGAAATTTTGAATGTCTTAAGCCCTAATATGATGCTTCCTGTTGCTCCGCCCACAATGTTACTGTTATTAAAAAAGGTTGCTGCACTGTTATTCATTTTAGCTCCGGCTCCAACTCCAAAATGAAAGAAAGTCCTTTGTGACACATGAAAGTTGTACTGATTCTCAAATTCAAGCTTTTGATCCTTCGTTGAGACATCTAAAGAAGTCTGACTAGGGAAAGAATATCCTTCTTTTTCAGATGAAGCGGATTTTATATCAGATTCACTAGTGCTTCCCAAAAGTAAAGAACTGCTTCTATTAAAACTTTTATTAAAGGTCTGCCCTAGTGCCACTTGACTAATTAGGACAAAAAATAAAACACTTATATTTTTCATGTTAACGGTAAATTTTCTTTGACAATTGCCCATCCTTTTTGGCCAAATGGTTCTGTTGATTCTTTGCTGAAGGATTTAGCCCCTGCCTTCACTGTCAATGTAACCTTACATTCTGTATTTGGAATACCAGCTGCAGCTAATGCATAGTCTAATATATTATCACTGTCAATTGGAAATTTTGAAAAATGTTTAACCCATTCTCCATCTTTAAATCTGAAAGGTCTTTTGAAGTCTAAATGCTCTAAAATTAATATTGGAATTTGTTTGGCTGATCCTGAAACTTTTATAGTTATGTCTACTCTCGTCATATGTTTTTTAGTTTTTGTCAAATGTAATTTTAACTATCTAACTGTAGTACCGGAAAATCACCCTTTGACCACGAGTAAATCACCCTGAAATCAATATTTTGTAATACAAGGTTGAATTTTATAAAATGAAATTTAATGATATTAGACCCTTATGGTACGACTCGGGCCAGGTAGCGATCCTGAGCTTACCTTTTATGTGTTATGCAGTAGAAGTCTGTACCGGGCCTTCCGGCCTTCCTAATGAATCTCAAGGTTACGTTGTAAGCTATAAAGGGAGCTTCCCTTTTCCCATGAATGCAGCCTTGTATTATAAGACGAAAGAAGATGCAAAAGAGGCTTGTGAGAACTACCTTAAAAAGCTGGTGCTGTTCCTTTTTGACAAGCTGTCAGACGTACTAATTATTGAAGAGAATAACACTCAAATTGAGGCTCCAGGAGACCTTCATCTTGACTAATGGTAAATAACCTTTTAAGTAGGCTAAAAGTGTCTTACAGCCGTGTTTCTGGGGCTGTAAAACAGGTCACTCATGATACTAATTAGCCATTGTCTTACACACTTTCTGAAAAATAGAGAAACGGTTTCGCTAATTCCTTAGTAAAATACCGAAACAGCCAAAGCGAAACGTACCGAAACGTACCAAAACGCACGTTTCAAGCCATGTTACGCACGTTTCGGTATTTGTAAACATTTGCGTTTCGGTAACCGAAACGTTAGCGTTTCGCTTTGTGTTTCGGTACGTTTCGGTCAATGTGTCGCTATGTACTTTGCCGTAGAGGTCAGAATTGTAAGACAGTTTTTTTTATAAGTAACCAGACTTACGTATTAAACACATTTTAATTTGCCTAAAATAGAATAATAAGCATTCTATGAATGAGTTTACATTCCAGATGGTACCTTCTACTACTTTTTTGACCACTTCATATTTTCCTACTAATTTATTATGCCTAGCTTAGCCCTATAATAGTTGCTATTTCTAGGACTGCTATGCTTATTTCATTAGTGGTACTATGTATAGATATACTAGCTTTGTTCAACAGATTTCTTGAAAACTTGAAATGACAAACGAAAGTTCAATTGAAAATGAACTCATAGACCAGCTTGTAGGGCTCAAGTATACGCTCAGATCAGATATTAAAGACCGTAAAACCCTTGAGGATAACTTCAGGGTTAAGTTTGAGGTATTAAACCGCTGTAGGCTCACAGATAGCGAGTTTCTTAGACTTCGGGAGCAGATCATAGAGCCTGATGAATTCAAAGCTTCTAAAAAGCTTCGTGAGCTGCAGTACTTTCAACGTGAAGATGGCACACCGCTTCATTACACTTTAGTTAATCTTAAAGACTGGTGCAAGAATGAATATGAGGTGGTCAGTCAGCTGAAGATTAATACAGAAAATAGTAATCAGCGTTATGATGTCGTACTGCTTATCAATGGTTTGCCGTTAGTTCAGATAGAGCTGAAGAGAATTGACATTAGCCCTAGAAAGGCTATGCAGCAGATCGTAGATTATAAAAACGAGCCAGGGAACGGCTACGGAAATAGTCTGCTGTGTTTTGTGCAACTATTTATTGTCAGCAACCGGTCTAATACCTTCTATTTTGCCAATAATCTGAATGAGCATTTTCGGTTTAATGCCGATGAACAGTTTCTGCCAATTTATAAATTGGCAGATGAAGCGAACAAAAAAATAAGTCACCTTCAGCCGTTTACAGATAAGTTTCTTTCTAAATGTACCTTAGGAGAAATGATCAGCAAGTATATGGTACTTGTAGAGACTGAAAAGAAGATTTTGGTCATGCGGCCATATCAGATTTATGCAGTAAAGGCTATCGTCGATTGTATTCAACAAAATAGAGGTAACGGCTACATATGGCATACCACGGGAAGCGGGAAAACATTGACTTCGTTTAAGGCTTCAACCCTTCTTAAAAGCAATGATCAAATCAAGAAATGTCTTTTTGTAGTTGACCGTAAAGACCTGGACCGGCAGACTCGTGAAGAATTCAATAAATTTCAGGAAGGAAGCGTAGAGGCTAATACCAATACCGAGACTTTGGTAAGGCGAATGCTTTCTACTGATTATGCCGATAAGGTGATTGTCACCACAATACAAAAGCTAGGCCTGGCCCTTGATAGCTCCAGTACTAGAAATTATAAGGAAAGACTACAGCCATTAAGTGATCAACGTCTTGTCTTTATTTTTGACGAATGTCATCGTTCTCAGTTTGGAGAAAACCACAAAGCAATAAAAGATTTTTTCCCAAACGCCCAGTTATTTGGTTTTACTGGTACCCCCATTTTTGAAGACAACGCCACTTACAAAACCAGAGAAGGAGAAAGTGAGAAATACAAAACTACCGAGGATATCTTTCAAAAAGAATTGCATGCATACACCATTACACATGCAATTGAGGATAAAAATGTTCTCAAATTTCACATTGATTACTTTAAAGGCGAAGGTGAGCAAACTGCCCGGACCGATATTACCCAGAAGGCTATTCTCGAAGCAATTCTGAAAAAGCATAACGGTGCCACCAACCATCGGAAGTTTAATGCTGTGATGGCGACTTCCTCAATTAATAGTGCCATAGCTTACTATAACTTATTTAAAGACATACAAGCTCAGAAAAAGGCAGAAGACCCGGATTACAAAACCTTGAACATTGCATGCGTCTTTTCCCCTCCAGCCCAGTTGATCGAACAAAATGGCGATCAGAAAAGCCAAAAGAATGCGGCTGATATCAGACAGCTTCAGGAAGACTTGGAACAGGAAAAAGAAGACAATAAACACGAGCCTGAAGAAAAGAAAGCTTCTTTAATTCAGATCATTGCAGATTACAATGAGCAGTATGGTACCAATCACACCATTACTGAGTTTGATTCTTACTATCAGGACGTTCAAAAGCGAATTAAGGATCATAAGTATGACAAGAAAGATGTGCCACTCAAAGATAAAATTGACATTACCATTGTGGTGGATATGCTTTTGACGGGTTTTGATGCCAAGTTTTTGAATACGTTGTACGTTGATAAAAATTTGAGGTATCACGGCCTTATTCAGGCTTTTTCACGTACGAACAGAGTACTAAATGACACAAAGCCTTATGGTAACATTTTAGATTTTAGAGCTCAGGAAACAGAAGTAAATAGAGCTATCACTTTGTTCTCAGGAGAGAGGGCTGATAATCCTGCCAAGATTTGGATGGTAAGATCTGCCCCTGAAGTTATAGAAGACTTTCAGGAGGCTGTCAGCAAGCTCGGCGATTTTATGGGTGACCATAACCTACTAAATGAACCTTCAGAAGCGTTTAATCTTAGAGGTAATGCAGCTAAAATAGCTTTTATTCAAAACTTTAAAGAGGTACAGCGTCTAAGAATGCAACTAGACCAATATACTGACTTAACGGACGAACAAGAAGAGTTAATTGAAGATATCATTCCAACTTATGTTTATCAGGAATACCGGAGCTCCTACCTTGAAACAGCCAAAGAATTTAGAACTATACAGGAAAAAGAAGGAGATAACGCACCAGAGGAGCTGCAGCAGCTAGACTTTGAGTTTGTACTTTTTGCTTCGGCTATAATCGATTACGATTATATCATGGAGCTAATTGCCGATAGTTCACAGCAAAAGCCAGCCTCCAAGCACAAGATGACCAAAGAGCAGGTCATTAGCCTGTTAAAGTCTAATTCTAACCTTATGGAAGAGGAAGAGGACCTTACTGACTACATTAATAAACTGGACTGGAGCAAAGGCTATACTGCAGATGAGTTAAAAGATAATTACGAGACTTTTAAAGTTGAAAAATATGATAGGGAGTTAGCGGAGATTGCACAATTTCATTCTTTGGCAACTGAAAGCCTTAAAGCATTTGTTGAACAAATCATGAGTCGAATGATATTTGATGGTGAAAAACTAACGGATTTGATGGAGCCATTAGAACTGGGTTGGAAACAAAGAAGTAAGGCAGAAACAGCTTTAATGAATGACCTCATTCCACAATTAAAAAAACTGGCCCAAGGGCGTGAAATATCTGGATTAGCAGCGTATGAGTAAAGATAAATTGATACCGGAATTACGTTTTCCTGAATTTATAAATGAAGGGGAATGGGAAGACAAGGTTTTAAGTGATGTTGCAGATCGCATCACTGTTAAAGTGGGAGAACAGAAATTGACAACAGTTAGCATTTCTGCAGGAATTGGGTTTGTGTCTCAAAAGGAAAAATTCAGCAGAGATATTTCAGGTAATCAATACAAAAATTACATATTTCTTCGACAAGGAGAATTCGCATTCAATAAAGGTAATTCTAAGAAATTTCCTCAGGGATGTATTTATCAGTTGAATGAGTTCAAAGAAGCCGCAGCTCCGAATGCATTTTTATGCTTTAGGTTCAAAAGTATTTTTCTGCCAGATTTCTATAAAGGATATTTTGATAATAATTATCATGGAAGACAGCTTCAAAAATTCATTACCAGTGGGGCAAGGATGGATGGGCTCTTGAATATAAGTCCAAATAATTTTTTTAATATTCATTTACCTACACCAACAAACAGAAGGGAACAACAAAAAATCGCCTCTTGCCTTTCTTCTTTGGATGAACTAATATCTGCTCATTCTGACAAATTAGAGGCTCTCAAGGACCAAAAGAAAGGCTTGATGCAGAACTTGTTTCCGCAAGAAGGAGAAACAGTTCCAAAGCTTCGTTTTCCTGAGTTTGAAGGGGATGGTGAGTGGATTGATGATACTTTGGGAGAAAGAGGAGATTTTTATGGTGGTGGCACACCTAGAAAGTCAAACCCAGAGTTTTGGAAAGGTGATTTTCCTTGGGTTTCCAGCTCGGATATTGACGAAGAGTCAATAAACAATATACAAATTACACGGTTCATAACGGAAGACGCAATCAAAGAATCTGCAACTAAAATTGTTCCAAGTAATAGTCTCCTAATAGTTTCTAGAGTTGGAGTGGGAAAAGTGGCCCTTACACAAAAAGAGATCTGTACTAGTCAAGATTTCTCAAATTTTACACCTCACAAGGATGAACCAATATTTTTAGGCTATTATTTGAAAAGCCTCAAAAATACTCTTCTCAGTTTTAGTCAAGGAATGGCAATCAAAGGGTTTACAAAAGATGATATATCGGGATTGAGTCTCTGCTTTCCTTCTAAAAAAGAACAACAAATAATCGGCTCCTGTCTCTCGGCTTTGGATGAGTTAATTATGGCCCAATCAAAAAAAATAGAGGAACTTGAGAAGCACAAAAGGGGCTTGATGCAGGGGCTTTATCCTTCAGTACAACGATAGTTATTTATGAGTAACATATCTGAAATTGCAGAAAGTCTAATGGCCAACCAGGCATATGTACAGTGCTTGTATGCTTTTAATGCAACGGGCAAAACACGTCTTTCAACAGCATTTCATCAATTAACAAAATCGGTAAATGCTGGAGAGCCGGCAGGAGTTTATTATAATGCTTACAGTGAGGATCTATTTTTTTGGGAAAATAATGAAGATCAATTTAGGCTGGTTATTCGTGAAAGTAGCCTGAATCAATACTTTAGCCAATTGACCGAGGATAAAATTAAAGATGAGCTGACCGGATATAATCTTGGTTTTAATTTTAGCTTTAATGTAAATCGAAACCCAGAAATTGGTATTGATTCAATTACTTTTTTCATTATTACTACATATGGTGAAGCAGGTTATCATGAAATAAAACTATCTAGAGGCGAAGAAAGAATTTTTATATGGTGCTTCTTCCTAGCCTTATTTAAGGTTGAAGGCTTTAGTAATATGAATTCTCATTTCTTTATTGATGACCCAGTTTCAAGCTTAGATGATAACAACATTTATATAACCGCTGACATCATTTTTAAACTGATCGAAGAAAATTTTAATTCTGATAAAAGAATAATTCTTACAACTCATCATATTGGTCTATTTTCAATCTTATTTGATAGATTAAAAAGAGGAGAGAAAAGCGGACGGTACAGGGAAATATCAACCTTCCAAATGTTGAAGCGTGATGAGGCAACTTTGAGCTTAAGTAACTTTGGAACTGAGGTATTCTTGTTTCACCTTCATTTAATCAAGACTCTTGCAGAGGCCAAAGAGAGTCAACTATATACATTTCACTTTGTTTTGCTTCGTCAACTTCTTGAAAACATCTCCTCATTTATTGGGACAAGCCAGATAAAGCTTATTTTGGAGGATATAAATGTTGAAGACCCGGAAAATGCAATTGTGATACTTAATTCCATGTCTCACAAAAAAGTCTTTATTCCTCAAATCAATCAAATGAGTGGGAATGAAGAAGCCATCTTCAAAGAAATTTTTGACAAACTAATTGACAAATATCAGTTCAGGTTTTAACGAATATGAGTAATCAAGAACAAACTAAATTAGGGAAAACACTCTGGGCCATTGCAGACGATTTACGTGGTGCCATGAATGCGGATTCATTCCGTGATTATATGTTGTCCTTTCTGTTTCTTCGCTATTTGTCAAGCAATTATGAAGAGGCAGCTAAGAAAGAACTAGGTTCTGATTACCCTGATGACACCCCTGCTGATGTCATGGAAGAATTGAAGCTAGACAATCCCCTTGAAATTTGGTATTCAGAAAATAAAGAGGATATAAATGCATTTGAATCTCAAATGCGAAAGAAGGTTCAT
>JANSYO010000357.1 GCA_024742395.1 Cytophagales bacterium | reverse complement strand
TCTTCATCTTACACTTACACTTTTGCAGTTATTGGTACTGAAAATTCTGAATATGATTTATCTTTCCAATCTTACAATAGTGTGAGAGATGTATCCTCTGGAAATGTAAGACTTAGTTTCCCATTGGACAGCTCAATTGATGACATTAGATCTGTTGGCGATAATTTTGTTTTGTATTCTCAATATGTTTACGATTTTACTGATAATCCACTCGATGTACCTGAATATATTCCTACAAGCAATGCTGTTGATAGTTTTACTCAAGCTTTATATCCTCGTGTTGTTTTTACATTTGATAATTTCCAAGATTCTCTTGGAAATGTTTTAGACGATTTCCCTGTTAGAATTTTTATTGATACTGAACCAGCAGGAGACCAATTACCTTGTTATGACTCTGATAGACTTGATTCACCAAGAACTTTATTACCTTGCATTGGTGGTGCTCAATCATCAAATACTCCTGCAAGTATCACTTGTGAAATTAATATCTGTGATATCGGATGTGGAACAAGTATATATTTTGGTGTTGCACGTGAACAAGCAGGTCCTGCAGATTTTACTTTTGATTTCTCAGCTGTTAAAGAATATGATGATCTTGTTGAAAATGACGAAGTGCAAAATCTTCAATTATCATTAACTGGTTCTTCTGGATCAGTTTCAAGAACTCCAACTGATGATAATGCTGTTGTTTTTGTTCGTGTAACCAGTCCTAGTGTAAACCCAGGAGATTTTCCTGTTTTTACTGTTACACCAACAATCCTCACTGGTGGTGATCCAAATACTGAAATTACTGTTACACAAATTACTGGAGCCGCAACTACTTGTGGAGGAACTGAAACTGCTCCTGATCAAGATGATGTTAATGGCTGCGTTAACGTTGGCCTTTCTGAAACTTGTCTTTTTGAAGGTGATCCTTGTACATCCGAATTCTCTTCTATTGATTCCAGTTTACCTACATTTTACCGAGTTGAAAGAGTCAATGGTGCTGGTGCTTGGGGTTTTGATTTTGAATATTCTATTGTTGATATCCAAGCTCTTGACTCTTCTCGCACAACTTTATCTGTTTCTGGAAATACCCAATATTCTGCTACAAAAGAAATTAGTGCATT
>JANSYO010000029.1 GCA_024742395.1 Cytophagales bacterium | reverse complement strand
TTTCTGAAATCAGTCCAGGTATAATACGAGTTTCCTGATTTATCGTAAGCAAAACTGACGTCAAATTCGGCTGCCGGGCCCTCAGCTAAAACCAGAGGAGTATTAATATTTTTTGTCCATTGGCCATAAAGTGTAGAAAAACTGAAAAGAAAAACAATTAGTGATTTAGTTTTCATTAGAAGGTATCAAAGCATATATGATTAATAGAAAAGCATTTATAAACAGGCCTAAGGACTCTCTCCCGAGCTCTATATTCAGAGTCTTCATACCCATTTCATCGAGCATTACACCCTCCCACTCAGGTGGAAAAACGCTAAAGCCCCATAAAGCATAGATCACTGCTGGTATGATAAAAACCAACGCCTGATCGTTGGCTTTAATTTTACGAAAACCTAAAAAAGCCACTAATAAATAGATGGGGATCCAAATTTGCGGATCCGGATCGTTCCATTGGAAGAATGCGAACAGAAGCATAAGGGCTATAGAAATGATCAGAAAAACTTTTTTAATCTTCATAATTAATAGTTTTGAGCACTTGAAGAAAGAAACTTACTTTACAGTTTTATCTGGCAAATTTCACCACAAAACTACATGCAATCTTACAAATTCCCATTTCTGCTTTTATTTCTTATTTCTTTAGGCAGTTTTGCCCAAAACCCAACCATTTACTTAAGCGAATTCTCCATAAAAGACCAGCATTTTGAACTTCCTGAAAACCTTGAAGGTCAAAATATCTTCAACTCAGTGTTCTTTATTGAAAAAGAGATTTATGAAGGTGGTTTTAAGGAAAAAAAACTTGCACTTTATAACGAAGAACTGATTGAAAGATTAAAAGGTGAAGAAATCTTCTTTAATACCAATTTTACCTTTAAATATGACTTACCGGGCTTCTATAAAAATCAAAATTTGAAATCTTCTTTCTCGGTAAGCTCTAAAGCGGGTTTAGAGAAAAATACCAAACCCAATATTTTTTATGTAAAAGATGTAATACTTTCTGAATCTGGAGAATTGGAATCATTGATCCTGAATAAAGCAGGAGAAGAGAAAATCGAAGATATCTATTTTTCACCCAGAAATTTTATTGCCGGCTCAAATGTCAAGATTGGAACATTGGCAGACTTGGGTATGATTAACATGAAATACCTACGTGATCTCGAGGCAAAACATAAAGGAAAAGAGTACCATCTAGCCTTTCAAAATGGCAGAAGCATCGCTATTCCTGATAATGTTGAAAGTCCGGTCACGATTTTAAACAGAACCTCAGCAGAGCAAAGAAAACTTGAAAAGGGCAGTACTGTTTCACAATTACTGGTTTTTAATGGCTTGGCATCCAGAGATCCTTCATGGGCCTTTGCAGGTTTGCTTCTTGACATAGGAATGAGAAATTCATTTAATGAACAAAAGCGGAAAATGGCAGAATTCAGAGCAAAACAAAGACAGCTGTTGTACAATTTCGATATTACTTCCAACAACTACCTTTCTCTGAAAGATTTCGGGCCAAAAATTAAATGGAAATTCGAAGACATACGAATTCTGGAGGATTCAGGAAGTCCTGTGATGGTATTGAAAAATGAAAAAGGTCAAAAAATATTAGTTCTTGAAGAGCTTAAGGATATTTATCTGACAGATGAAGAAGAATCAGGAATTATAGATGAATATGGTTTGGAATCCTATCTTGATTTATATCAGAAGGCCACAAAGAAAGGTCAAACCTTAGAAATGGTACGATTTGCCATAGGCTATCAAAATTATTTAGCTCAGGTTTCAGAAATAGATGGAAAGTACCAAGAAGCCTATGCTTTCGGTAAAGAATGGTATCATTTTCAGAACGGCCTTTTGCACATGAAAGAATGGAAGAATTACCGCCCGGAAATGGAAGTATTTGACCAACAATCTATTAACACAGCCGAATGATATTTATTGACTTGATGACAAAATATTATTCTGATCAAAGATTAATGATTGATTAAAATTACTCGATTAGGCTTTGGGCGGGATAATTATTGTATTACTTTTGCAACGGCAAATTACCAGCTCCTGCTGAATCCCCCAGGACCGGAAGGTAGCAAGGGTAGGCGGTCGTAGCGGTGAATTTGCCATTTTTTTTTGAAACTTTTTTAATAATTGTCATTCTGACATTTAAATTCATATCCCATGAAATTTTTTATTGACACTGCCAGCCTTAAAGATATTCAGGATGCTCAGGATTTGGGCGTTTTGGATGGTGTTACTACCAATCCTTCCCTAATGGCCAAAGAGGGCATTGGAGGAGAAGAAAATGTAAAGAAACACTACAAAGCAATTTGCGAGATCGTAGATGGTGATGTTAGTGCTGAAGTAATCTCTACTGACTTTGAAGGTATTATCAAAGAAGGAGAAGAACTTGTTAAAATCGATGATCAAATAGTGGTGAAAGTACCTATGATCAAAGATGGTATCAAAGCAATCAAATATTTCTCAGAAAGAGGAATAAGAACTAACTGTACTTTGGTTTTCTCTGCTGGTCAGGCTTTATTAGCTGCCAAAGCCGGAGCTACTTATGTTTCTCCTTTCATAGGCAGGCTTGATGATATTTCTACAGACGGCCTTCAGTTAATTCAGGATATCAGAGAAATATATGATAATTACGGTTACACTACTGAAATTCTAGCTGCATCAGTACGTCACCCAATGCATATTTTAGAATGTGCTAAAATTGGTGCAGATGTAATGACGGGGCCACTTTCGGCTATTCTAGCTTTACTTAAGCATCCTCTAACCGATATTGGATTAGCTAAGTTCTTAGAAGATCATGCTAAAGTGAACGCATAAGAATTTTTAATTCATTTCTAAAAGTTCTGGTTTCTCGCTGCAAGGTTTATCTTTGCACGAAGTAAATCAGAACTTTTTTTATGGTCATTTCCGTAAGCAATGCAGACATCTATCAAAAAGAAAAACTTATTCTTTCTGACGTCAATTTTAATGTAGAAGATGGTGAGTTTGTCTATTTAATTGGAAAGACCGGAAGCGGAAAATCCTCCCTTCTAAAAACTCTATATGCCGAATTATGGCTTGAAAAAGGTAAAGCAACTGTGGCTGGTCATTCTCTTCATGAATTACCTCGTAAAGAAATACCTACCTTAAGAAGAAAAATTGGTATTGTCTTTCAAGACTTTCAGCTCCTGACTGACAGAAACGTAAAAAAGAATCTGGAATTTTTTCTTAAAGCCATGGGCTGGAAAGACAAATTTGAGATAGAATCACGCATTATTGAGGTCCTGCTCCAGGTTGATCTTCAAGATGTTTTACAAAAAATGCCCCACCAACTCTCTGGAGGTGAGCAACAAAGATTGGCTATTGCACGTGCACTACTAAACCGTCCTCAAATTTTAATGGCCGATGAGCCAACAGGCAACCTTGATCCTGAGAAGTCATTGGATATTCTGAAGCTTTTTCTCAAAATAAATAAGGAGTCAAAAACTGCCATTCTTATGGCTACGCATGATTTAGAACTTATTGAAAGGTATCCCAAAAGAACAATCTTCTGTGATAAAGGGACGATAAGTGACCTTACAGAAAACCTGTAAGACTTAGCCTGATTTGCATCGTTGTAGGTTTGACCAGACTTTCGTCAAAATCTAGATACCCACCATTGATGATCCTGAAAGAATTTCTGCGAGCTATCTTGGCCTTTTCGGCATATTGATAGTAAACGCCGAGGTCAATGTAGCGTAACTCTCCATTTTTTTTCACAAACTTATATCCTGCTCCCAGACCGGCACCATAGTTTTTTGTTACCACAGTTTTACCATAAAGCTTTCTTGACTCGGCCTCAGATATATATTCTAACACTTTAGTTTGAAGGAATTCTGGTCCGGCAAATAAGTCAAAAAAGGGATTAATTTTGCTTGCACCTAAAACGGGCCGATATCTACCCACAAAATTCAACCAAATGGTCTGGTGTTTATTCTCAAATGAGCCATTGGTGTAGGAGTCCACTCTGTCAGCACCCCAAGGCATAAATCCAAATTCACCGCCTATCTGAATAGGAGAATTGATATTTGATTTAACCTGAGGGTTTCTCAGGTAGCCAGCGACAAAACCCACTTTAGATGTACTTTTTCCGTAATCAGTCAAATAGGTTTTGTATGACCCGGCGGCATTTGAATTTACCAATGAAACATACCAGGAACCTTTATCTATCAGCTGTGCATTTGAGATAAAGGTTCCGAATAAAAGGGCAAAAAATACTAAGGTTCTCATTTTGCTTTCAAATATACACAAGGAATTATAACCTCTTCCATTGAAACTCCTCCATGCTGAAAAGTATCTTTATAATGGCTTACATAATGGTTATAATTATTCGGATAGGCAAAGAAATAATCGTCCGTTGTAAAGAAATAGGCCGTAGAAACATTTGGACTAGGCAAACCATAATTATCTGGTCTTCTTACTTCAATTACGTGGTCAGCTTTATCGGCAAGGTTTAAGTTTTTACCCTGCTTGTATCTGAGATTTGTGTTTACATTTCTATCTCCCACTATCTTTTTAGCATTCTTTACTCTAACCATCCCATGATCTGTGGTAATTATTACCCTTCCTTTGTTCTCAGCTATCATTCTTAAAAAATCTTTGAAAGGAGAATGCTCTATCCAGGATTTCGTAATGGAACGGTACGCCGCCTCATCAGGTGCAAGCTGCTTAATCATTGCCGAATCAGTTCTGGCATGTGAGAGCATATCCACGAAATTATACACCACACAGACCAGGTCATCATGCAAGAGGTTCTGGAAATTATCATTCAGAGCTTTACCATGGTTATTTGTAATTATCTTATGGTAAGAAAACTTGACATCTTTATGTCTCTTTGCCAACTGTCTTTTCAGAAGCTCCTTCTCATTCTGGTTTAAACCATCTTCATTGTCACCTTCGTCTGTTACCCAAAGGTCTGGATACTTTTTAGATATTTCTAAAGGCGTTAACCCTGCAAAAATGGCATTTCTGGCATAGGAAGTAGAAGTAGGCAAAATAGAGTAATAGGTTTCTTCATTTTCTACTCTGAAGTACTCCCCTATTGTTTTGCTAATTACTCTCCACTGATCATATCTGAAATTGTCTATCAATATGAAAAACAGCGGTCCATCTCCGTCTTTAAGTTTAGGAAAAACATGTTGATTCATCAATTGATGAGAAAGCACGGGCTTATCTGCCGAAGGCTCACAAATCCAATCTTCATAAGATTCTTCAACAAACTGACAGAACTTAGAATTAGCTTCCGCTTTCTGCATTTCAAAAACTTCTTCCATTGACTTGTCTGTAGAGCCATCTAACTCTAAATCCCAATAAACCAGACGCTTATATATATCAGCCCACTCCTCATGACCTATTCTGTCATTATATTGCATGGCAAGATTCCTGAAATCCTGCTGATAACTCATATTTGTCTTTTCCGAAACAAGCCTTTTGTTATCCAAAAGTTTTTTCACCGTCATCAGTATCTGATTCGGGTTAATTGGTTTAATGAGATAATCGGCAATTTTTGAGCCGATAGCTTCCTCCATTATATGCTCCTCTTCAGATTTGGTAATCATGACAACAGGGAGCGTAGGCTTTAGGATTTTGATTTCGGCCAGTGCTTCAAGACCAGTCATTCCTGCCATCATTTCATCCAGAAAAACGATATCAAAACGCTTCTCTTTGACCTCGTCAATAGCATCAGAGCCACTTGGCACAGGTGTAACATCATATCCTTTCCCTTCTAAAAAAACAATGTATGGCTTTAGCAGATCTATTTCATCATCTGCCCACAGTATCGAATATCTACTCATGGAGTTTTTTGTGGTATTTTAGGTTCTGAAACTCAATTTTTCTTAGACAACGCTTTCTCCAAATCCTCAGGAGTATCAATGCCTATGCTTGTAAACGCAGTTTCAGTAGCTAAAATTCTGTACCCGTAGCCAATCCACCTCAATTGCTCCAGTTTTTCGGTATTTTCTAACACATTTTGAGGAAGTTTAACAATTTGTTCCAGCACATCGTGCCTGTAGGCATAAATTCCAATGTGTCTGAAAAACTCAGCTTCTTCCAACCAGTTTACTGGATCCACTCCCCTCACATAGGGAATCACCTGTCGGCTGAAATAAAGAGCTTGCTTTCTCATGGTAAGAATTACCTTGACCACGTTAGGATTATGAAGAGTTTCGTAATCCTCAATTTTACTCACCAATGTGGCTATTTCTGTTTTGTAGTCTAAGAGATCACACAAGGCATCAATAGAGGCCGGATCAATGAATGGTTCATCTCCCTGAATATTGATAACATAATCATATTCATTTTTTACCAGATTTAATACCTCGCCGCATCTGTCCGTACCAGTCAAATGGTCTTCTGAAGTAATGAAAGCTTCTCCCCCAATACCATTGATAACCCTCTTTATTCTTTCATCGTCAGTAGCTACCACCACATCTGTCAATCGGGATGATTTTTTGGCTTGTTCATATACCCTTTGAATCATGGTTTTACCATCGATATCGACAAGAGGTTTACCAGGAAAACGACTGGCAGCATATCTGGATGGTATTATTCCTAGTATTTTCAAATTCACTTTTATTAATGGAAAGGCTAAATTAAAGAAGAAATAAAAAGTATTCAGTTTTTACTCAAAAAAGCTTCGATTGGATACAGTTTTTAGTACATTTGTTTTACAAACTTTCCTAATAATAAGATGAAAACGATTAAGCTAACACTAGTGCTATCGTTGTTTTTCCTGTCGGCTCATGCCTTCAAAACAGCGGAATATGATTCTCTTGGCATTAAAACCATCGATGGCGTCTCATTTATTTATCATAAAGTACAGTCTAACGAAACACTATACAGTCTTTTAAGAAGGTATGGGTGTAATTCGGCCGATTTTGCCAGGGCTAATCCTGACCTCAACGGAAAGAGTACCATATATATTAATCAGACGCTCAAATTCCCAACTCAAGTTGCAGTACAGGAAGAACCTGTAAAAACAGGCATTGTCAGCGAAAGAAAATCAGGAGACCAACCTGTCAAATCAGACATCGCTGAAATGAAAATAACTTCTGTGCATCATGTAGGTCCAAACGAAACACTATACAGTATAAGTAAAAATTACAATATTGATATTGATGAGATAAAAGCTTTAAATAAGCTAGAGAGTAATGACATTGCACTTGGGCAAACTCTTCTCATCAGGAAAAGTAGAAAAGAATATGAGGATGCTATGGTTTCTGAGTACGAAAAGAATTTTGTCTTTCCAGAAAATTTAAAACCAGATAAAATCATTGTTCCGAATGCACCTACGGGCGAAAAAATGGAAGAAATTGGCATAGCGGAAGTTATTTCGACTACAAAATCTTCAAATAAAATGCTTGCCCTTCATAAAACTGCACCACTGGGATCTTTAATGATGGTAAGAAATACCGCTACGGGAAATCAGGTCCTGGTAAAGGTTATCGGAAAACTACCGGATACAGGGAATAACGAAAATGTACTTGTAAGACTCTCCCCATCTGCGTTCTACAAATTGAACCCAAAGGATATTAGAATCAATGCGAAAGTAACTTATCATTTGCCACCAAATTCGTAAATGAAGAAAGACAATAAAGTAGTAAAGATCATTTGGGATATAGTATTTGCCATACTGTATCCTTTTTTGACTTTATTTTCTTTGGTTTTTACAAGTTTGCTGTCGGTTTTTTCATTTCTCTCTTCAGGACTGGCTAAATTGCTATCTGGCAAAAAAAAGAAATAATGCTACCTTATAATGAGCTGGAAGACCTGCTAAATAATAAGTTTGAGCAATTCAATGAAGTAGGTTTTATCAAAGATGACCCTATTAGTATCCCAAGATCTTTTAAAAAAAAGGAGGACATTGAAATAAGCGGTTTCTTTGCGTCAATACTCGCTTGGGGTCAAAGAAAAACAATAATCAACAAATGCCATGCACTTTTTGAATTGATGGATAATAGTCCATTTGATTTTATCATGAACCACGAAGAGCATGATTTAAAAAGATTTGAGACTTTTAAGCATCGTACTTTTAACTCCACTGATACTTTATATTTCATTGAAGCAATAAAGGTTTTGTATACTCAACATGGTGGTCTTCAGGGAGCTTTTTCAAAGGGCCTAACATCTACTGACAAAAATGTCAAGAATGCCATCCGTAATTTCCAGAAGACATTCTTTAGTTTAGAAGATTATCCACAGAGAATCCAAAAACATGTTTCTTCACCTTTAAGTAATTCGGCATGTAAAAGAATTAATATGTATTTGAGATGGATGGTAAGAAAAGATGAAAAGGGTGTAGACTTTGGCCTCTGGGATACAATTCATACTTCACAACTGGTTTGCCCATGCGACGTACATGTAGAAAGGGTAGCAAAGAAATTGGGTTTGGCAACCATACCAAAAGTCAATTGGAAAATGGCTGAGGAGATCACAGATAATCTAAAACAGTTTGATCCTGAAGACCCGGTCAAATATGACTTTGCCTTGTTTGGTTTAGGCATAGAAAAGTATTTTGATATTGGTTATAATGGATAAAATGGAGAACTAATCTCAAGATAATATCTATTTTTGCACCCACTTAATTTTAAAAGAGAAAGATTGGATTTACTACTAAAGAATAAAGATGGCAATTCTGCCGGAATTAACCTTACAGGAGCCACACTGACGAATCTGGTCTTGGGCGATGAAGAAGTTATCAAATATCCTTTAAAAAAGGATGATCCGCACAAGGGCTATCCCTCAGCTTTCCTCTTTCCATTCCCTAACAGGATTAAAGATGGAAGAGACATTTTTGAGGAGAAAGAGTATGATCTGGAGAGAAATGATGCTGAAATGAATAATGCTATTCACGGCCTTATTGCTTTCAGCAGATTTGAAGTTATTTCTTCTTCAGAATACAAAGCCACACTTACCATGTCTTATCTTGGAGAGAACGCTGGTTATCCTTTTCCATTCAAGTTCACAGCTCACTATGTCTTAAAGAAAGATAAATTAGAGTTGACAATAGAAGCAGAAAATACCGGTGACAGTAATATGCCCTGTGCTTTTGGCTGGCATCCTTATTTTGGTTTTCAAGGATCTGCTATTGGCGAAATGACGGTTAAAGCTCCAAGGAGACAAAAAATGGAATTAAGCGATCGGTATATTCCTACGGGTGAATTTGAAACCGAGAGAGCCGGATTGATTCCTTTGAAAAATACTATTTTAGATAATGTTTTCAAATTAGACTCTCCTTCCTTAATTTCAGAAGTAGAAGTAAGGTATAAGAAAAAAAAGCTTATTGTTTCTCAGAAAACAGGAAAGAACAAGTTAAATTATATGGTGTTATACACACCAGCCAGTAGAGATTGTATTGCTATTGAGCCTCAATCGGCCAATACCAACAGCTTTAATAATGGCGAAGGTTTAAATATATTAAAACCAGGTAAAAAAGTTAAGTATGAAATCAGCGTAAGAGTAGAGAGCTGATTTTCTATTTTTATATTTGTATTAGTGAATAAGTCAAAGTTAGAAATATTAGACATCTCCCCGAGCCAGGTTCAGGCAGGATCATTTACTATGGTTCTTGCTGAAGAGAATGGTGATTTGAGATTACCTATAATTATCGGAATGTTCGAAGCCCAGGCAATTGCTATTGAGCTCGAAAAAATCAAATCAAAACGCCCTTTAACCCATGACCTTTTCAGTTCATTCGCTCAGGCCTTTGATTTTACGATTGAAGAAATAGTAATTACTGATATTGATGAAGGAGTATTTTATGCTAAAATCATCTGTTCAGATGGTATAAGACAGAAAAACATTGATGCAAGACCTTCAGATGCTATTGCCATTGCATTGCGTTTCAATGTTCCTATTTATACGGTTCAAAAGGTCTTGGATGAAGCAGGCGTAAGCACCTCAGACTTACTTGGAGAAACGCCAGAGGAGGAGAAAAGGAGTAAAAAGTTTTCTGTTAAGGTCTCTGATAAAAAGAAATCAAAATCACTTTCTGATTTAAATATAAGCGAATTACAAAAATCATTGCAAGAAGCTCTGGAAAAGGAGGATTATGAAAAGGCCGCCAAACTCAGAGATGAATTAGAAAGAAGAAACTAGCCCTTTGGCTTTGAATACTTATTCGGATTTAAATTTTAAAATCTCGAATTTAAAGATGCAATATGCTAAAGACCCTAAAGAATTTTCTACCTACTTCTGCCCGCAACTCCAGCGGCATTTGGAAGGCACTTTCCTATTTAGATATTTTAGGTCTTTTCCAAAGGGATCCTTGGGGCAACTTCCTATTTATTAAGAGGTTAATAATTTTCGTTGCTGGCTGGCCTACTTACTGGCGAATAGCAGTAGCGAATAAATTGACTATCGAAGGAGGAGAGCATCTCAAAAATTTACCGAATGAGAATGTGCTGTTCATTTCCAATCATCAAACCTATTTTGCGGACGTAATTACATTCTACCACATTTTCTGTGCAGCTAAATGGGGAATGTTTAGAAAATTGATCCCTATTTATTTATTTATGCCTCGCGGTAAAACCTTTTATGTGGCGGCCAAAGAGACAATGAAATCGGGCTTCTTGCCCAAAATGTTTAGTCTTGCCGGAGCTATTTTAGTAGAGAGATCATGGAGAGCAGAAGGAAAGAATGTTCAGCGAGAAGTAGATACATCTGCAGCAGATAATGTAACTCTGGGGCTCAATGCAGGATGGGTAGTTACTTTTCCTCAAGGTACTACCAGCCCTTATGCACCTATTAGAAAAGGTACTGCACATTTAATTAAAACGAACAAACCTATTATAGTGCCCGTAGTTATAGATGGTTTCAGGCGTGCTTTTAATAAAACTGGCCTGAGTTATAAGAAACGCAATGTGAATCTGAAAGTGAGATTTAAAGAGCCTATATTCTTTCATGACCATCAATCTCTCGAAGAAATAGTGGATATTGTAACCAAAATCATCGAGCAAAATGTACCGGAAAACATTGCCGAATGGAGAGAAGATAATTCAAACTCTTAAAAAAGTCTAAAAGTTCTGCAAACGTCGTTTTCAGCGGTATATTTGTACATCTCGTAAAGAAATGAAACCAAAAAAGAAATTAGGCAGCTATCCTGGAATTCTCATCACTGTCAGCTTGACAGTGGCACTCTTTTTAATTGGTTTTTGCGGTTGGGTAGCCTTTTCTTCCAAAGAGCTTATTCGATACGTTAAACAAAACATAGAAGTTCAAGCCTATTTAGATCGTGATTTATCAGAAGCTACGATAGATTCGCTCAAGCAAGTTCTTTCTACCTTACCTGAGTTAGAAAATGAATCAGAAGTTAGCAGCATTAAGTTTATCTCTGCCGACGATGCAGCCGCTACATTCTTAAAAGAAACCAATGAAAACTATCAGGATATTTTAGGTGACAATCCGTTTCGAGATGCTTTTACATTAAAGGTAAAAGAAGAAGTTTTAAGTGAGGGAGAGTTAGCCTTGTTTAAAAGAAAGGTGGAACAAATAAAAGGTGTTTATGAAGTAGATTATGCCAAAGACTTTGTAAACGGTATTACTGAAAATGCCAACAAGGCCTATTTAGTCATGTCTGCAATCGTTTTGATTTTCCTGATAGCCACTATTTTGTTGATTAATAACACCATCAAATTGGCATTATACTCGCAAAGGTTTATCATAAGAACCATGCAATTAGTAGGAGCCACAAATGCTTTCGTACAAAAACCATTCATTACGAAAGGACTTATTCAAGGTTTTATTGCCGGTT
Source organism: Cytophagales bacterium (assembly GCA_024742395.1). Lineage (GTDB taxonomy): Bacteria > Bacteroidota > Bacteroidia > Cytophagales > Spirosomataceae > Jiulongibacter. The sequence goes on along the minus strand of JANSYO010000029.1, from coordinate 37,978 downwards.
TAATAGCAAGTGCCCTTTTGGTATTAACACAACAGTTAGCATTGAGACAATTAGAAGGTTTAAGTTTGATTCAAAACCAAACGATGATGGGCGTCGTCATATTAATTCTCCTAATTTTGGGTCCAATGATAGGCCTTGTAAGCACCTTTCAGTCAATTAGCCGCTATTTAAATGTTGATTTAGACGATTTATATTAAAATATTATGTCAAAAAGAAAAAAAACTAATACTCCTCAAAGCACCCCACAAGAGGCTGCCAAAGGAAATAAATCAGAAGTTAAACCTACTTCTCAATCTATTTCTAATGCTAATGCCATGGCATTTGGAAAATCAAACTATACATTTATGTTAGTGGGTATAGCCACTATTATTCTTGGTTTTTTCATAATGACTCTTGATAAAGAGGAGTTCGGTTTTGGTTTTTTAGGAATAACTCTCGGTCCAATTATTGTCTTCCTTGGCTTTATGATTGAGTTATACGCTATTTTAAAAAAGAAAGCCTGATTCCAAGTAAAATATGAACATTATTCAAGCCATTATCCTGGCAATAATTGAAGGAATCACTGAATACCTTCCAATCAGCTCTACAGGTCACATGATTATTGCCTCTTCTTTTATGGGCATAGATAATCAAAACTTCACTAAAATATTTGAAGTGAATATTCAATTTGGTGCCATAATTTCCGTAATAGTACTTTATTGGAAACGTTTCTTCCAAAGTTTAGAATTCTACTATAAACTGCTAGTGGCATTTCTTCCGGCAGCCGTCATTGGTTTCTTATTAAACGACTACATTGATATGCTTTTAGAAAGTGTTATTGTAGTAGCTGTTATGTTGGTATTGGGAGGTGTGGTACTAATCTTTATTGATAAAGCACTTGAGAATAAAGAAAAAGGGGAAGAGATAAATTATCCGACAGCTCTTAAAATTGGCTTTTTCCAATGTTTGGCAATGGTACCTGGTGTTTCCAGATCTGCTGCATCTATAATTGGAGGTATGACACAAGGTTTAAGTAGAAAAACTGCGGCAGAATTTTCATTTTTCCTTGCGGTACCTACAATGTTCGCGGCTTCGGCATATAAAATGCTAAAAGGGTACCTGGATGGAGCTTTAAACTTCACCGGAGAGGAAATTCAATTATTATTGATTGGAAACGTGGTTGCTTTCTTTGTGGCTCTGGCAGCAATCAAATTCTTTATTGGCTATCTCCAAAAATATGGCTTCAAGGTTTTTGGCTACTACAGAATTGTCGTTGGCCTTCTAATCCTTTTGCTGATTGGTTTGGGTTATGATCTCAATATCTAATGAATTATTTTGACGAAAATGGCTGTGTAATGCTGGTGGATAAGCCACTAGGCTGGACATCCTTTGACGTAGTCAATAAAATAAGATACGCCGGTAAGTTTAAAAAAGTAGGCCATGCCGGTACTTTGGATCCGTTAGCTACCGGGCTACTGATTCTTTGTGCGGGTAAAAAAACGAAGCAAATAGAATCTTTTCAGACTCAAGAGAAGGAATATACAGGCAAGCTTGTGCTGGGTAAAACCACGCCTTCTGTTGACTTAGAAACTGAATTTGATGCCGAATACCCAACTGACCATATTTCCAAAAAAGATTTGTCAGAAGCTCGTAAAAAACTTACCGGGCTTATAGAACAGACCCCTCCAATTCATTCAGCTGTCAAAGTAAAAGGCAGACGGGCTTATGATGCTGCCCGAAAAGGTGAAGATATCAAACTTAAAGTCAGAATAGTAGAAGTCAAAGAGTTCGAAATTGACGACAGCCATTTCCCCGAAATCAATTTTAGAATAGTGTGCAGTAAAGGTACCTATATCAGAAGCATGGTAAGCGATTTTGGGAAGTTACTAAAATCAGGAGCCTACCTGGCAGAATTAAGAAGAACTAAAATTGGTGATTTCAGTGTTGAAGGAGCTGAGAAAGTTCAAGAGCTAGCCGCTAAAATTCAGGAATTACGTGAAAGTTTACAGAAATCTTAAAGAGTTTAAACCTCTAAAAAATGCTGTAGTTACGAGTGGTACATTTGATGGTGTTCACCTTGGGCATCATAAAATAATATCCATGCTTAAGGCGGCCGCCAAAGAAAGAAATGGTGAAAGTGTAGTTATTACTTTCTGGCCTCACCCCAGACTAATCATTGCTCCTAATGATCAAAAACTAAAACTCCTAAGTACTCTTGATGAGAAAATAGAATTACTTGAAGAATTAGAGATAGATCATTTAATTGTCCTTCCCTTTACCCGGGAGTTTTCCGAGTTATCATCTGAAAACTACGTTGAGGATATTTTAATTTCCGGAATAGGTACCAAAACTTTAGTTATTGGATATGATCATCGTTTTGGAAAAAACAGAGAAGGTGGTTTTGACTATTTAAAAAAGAATGCAGATCGCTTCAAAATTGATTTGATAGAAATCCCTAGACAGGAAATTGATAACCTGACTATAAGTTCTACAAAGATAAGGAAAGCTCTTACTCAAGGGAACATTTCTACGGCTACAGGACTTTTAGGCAAGCCCTATTCTTTTGAAGGATTAATTAAGAAAGGAAGGCAATTAGGAAGAACTATTGGTTTTCCTACTGCTAATGTACATGTATCTAAGAAGTATAAACTCATCCCTTCCAATGGCGTTTATGCTGTAAATGTTTATTTAAGAGATAAGGTTTACAACGGCGTCATGAATATTGGGAACAGACCTACAGTTGAAGGCATTGGAATCACCCAGGAAGTTCACATACTGGATTTCAACGATGATATCTATGGTGAAACGTTAAAAGTAGCTATTATAGAATTCATCAGACCTGAAAAAAGATTCGAAGGAGTAAAAGAACTGGTATCTCAAATTGAAGAGGATTGTAAAAAGGCTATTGAGCTGCTAAGCAAATAGCCTTCCTTAAATATTCTTTACATAGCTCCCTAGAACTTTAATAATATTCTTATGCTTGGCAATCACGTCTCTGAGACCTTTGTCTTCATAATGGCCTGAAACCTCGAGAAAGAACCAGAAATTAAATTCTTCACTCCCCTTATAAGGTCTGCTTTCAATTTTAAGAATATTGATATCAAAAGCCTTAAAGTCATTTAAGAAATCGGCCAAAACCCCCGGACTTTCTGTATGTGGCAACCTTGCGATCATAGTGGTTTTATCATTACCACTTGAGTTATTTTCAAAGTTCTTTGCCAGAATGTAAAATCTTGTTCTATTATTACTATTGTCTTCAATATTCTTAAAGAGCATTGGCAAACCAAATAGCTTAGCCGCAATCTCAGAGCAAATAGCAGCACTTTCAGGATCTTCAAAAGCCATTTTCGCAGCTTTACTTGTTGACTCTACCTGAATCTCCTCAATATCCTGCTGCTCAAAGTATTTATTAAGGAACGATCTACATTGACGGAAAGCAATATCCTTTGAATAAATTCTTTTAATGTTTGAAAGCTTATCGGCAACTGATGCCATGGCAAAATGAATAGGCATTTTAAGTTCTGCTACTATACTCACGTTAGTTTCGTTTAGCAGATCTACCGTTTCATATACAATTCCGGCCTGATTATTCTCAATAGGTATAACACCAAATCTGGCTCTTTCAGCATCTACAGATTCAAAAACTGACTTAATAGAAGGAAGCATAATATACTCACTAAGCCTTCCGAACCTACTTTCAGCAGCTTGGTGAGTAAAACTACCTTCCGGCCCCATATAAGCCACTTTTTCAGGCAGTTCAATGTTCCTGGCTGTGGCAAATATTTCAAGGAAAATAGCTTCAATAGCCTTTTCATCCAAAACACCTTTGCTTTCTGAAGCCAGACGATTGATTATTTCTTTTTCTCTTTCCGGACGATAGATCACCGTCTTTGTTTGTCTTTTCAACTCCCCTACTTGCTTCACGTAGTTCATACGTTCATTTAGAAGCTGAAGTATCTGACTATCTATGGTATCAATACCTTTCCTTAAATCCTCTATATTAACTTTCACTTTTGCGGTTTATAATTGTCGTCCCAGTTTTTGACCCTAGGCTCATGGAGTTTATTTAAGCTCTTACCCACAATTAGTGCTACCGTGGCATCACTCGTTACGTTAACAGCTGTTCTTATCATATCCAGAGGCCTGTCTACCGCAAAAATAAGTGCTATTCCCGCAGGATTCACTCCAATTGACTCTAAAACTATTACTAACATTAAAATTCCTGCTCCAGGAACTGCTGCGGTACCAATAGACGCAAGTGTGGCCGTAAGCACAATAGCAAGCTGATCGCCCAGTGTTAGGTCATTCCCAAAAACCTGAGCAATAAATACAGCAGCCACCCCCTGATAAAGACTTGTTCCGTCCATATTGATAGTAGCTCCAACCGGACAAACAAAGGAAACCACGTCTTTATCTACTCCTAAATGCTCCTCAACCCTTTCCATAGTCACTGGCAAAGTCGCAGCACTTGAACTGGTGGAGAAAGCTAAAAGTTGAGCCGGAGAAATTCCGTTCAGAAACTGGCTAAAGCCTATTCCGGTAAATAACTTGACCATACTTGGATAAAAACCAAAAAGTAAAATTGCCAAGCCTAGTACTACAGTTAAGGCATAGGCACCCAAGGCATAAAATACATCTACTGAAGGAGCCTCTACTATTAATGCAGCAAGCAAAGCAAAAACACCTATCGGTGCCACCAGCATTATCAGGTCAATCATTTTTAGAATGACTTCATTTAAACCATCAAAAAAATCTTTAACCGGTTGAGATTTCTCCTGAGGGATCAAAATAATTCCAATTCCGAAGAAAATGACAAAGAAAATAACCTGAAGCATATTGCCGTTAGAACTCATTGCGGCAAACAAATTGTCAGGAATCACATCTTCAAGAGCCGCTAACGGGCCTCTTTGCTGGGTTTCTGCTGCACTGGCAATTCTACTTCCGGCTTCTCCTGAGAAGCTTTCCATCATATTATTACGAGTAGCTTCCTCAATAAAACCACCTGGATTGGCAATATTCACCAGTACTAAGCCAATGGTAATGGCAATAATAGTTGTCAGAATATAGATACCAATGGTTCGGGTACCCATTTTAGATAATTGGCTGATATCATTTAGATCAGAAACCCCCTTTATTAATGAAGCTACAATTAAAGGGATAGCTATTAACTTAAGTGAATTGATAAATATGGTTCCAAATGGTTTTATCCAATCCACTACAAATTGACTTCCACCATCGAATTGGAGAGCCAGAGCACCAAAAAGTAAACCGGCTATCATACCAATGATGATTTGCCAATGAAGAGCTAGTTTTTTCATAAGGTAAATTAAGCTTCTATAAGATCATCTGAAGTGGCTTCTACGACATCTTCAATAATATCTTTTTCAATTTTTAAGTTTTCAATAATAAACTTCTGTCTTTCGGGAGTATTCTTGCCCATGAAATAACCAAGAATTTTTGACACTGTTGACTCTTTCTCAAGAATAACAGGGTCCAGTCTTATATCTTTACCAATAAATTCTTCGAATTCTCCTGGTGAGATCTCTCCTAGGCCTTTAAATCGTGTAATCTCTGGTCTTCCTCCCAGCTCCTTTATGGCATTCTGACGCTCCTCATCTGAATAGCAGTAAATCGTTTTCTTCTTATTTCTAACCCTGAAAAGTGGTGTTTGAAGAATAAACAAATGTCCCTCTCTTACTATCTCCGGGAAAAACTGAAGAAAGAATGTCAAAAGTAACAATCTGATATGTGAACCATCAACATCAGCATCAGTAGCTATAACTACTTGATTATACCTTAGTCCTTCCATATCTGCTTCTATATCGAGTGCATGTTGAAGCAAATTGAATTCTTCGTTTTCATATACTACCTTCTTACTCAGCCCAAAACAGTTCAATGGTTTTCCTCTCAAACTGAATACTGCCTGAGTTTCTGGATTTCGGGCTTTCGTTATGGACCCTGAAGCCGAATCGCCTTCAGTAATAAACAAGGTAGTATCTAAACGATTCTCATATTTCTGATCAGTTAGATGAAAGCGACAATCTCTTAATTTTTTATTATGAAGATTGGCTTTTTTAGCTCTTTCATTCGCTAATTTTTTAACACCTGCTAATTCTTTTCTCTCTCTCTCAGATTGCTCAATTCTCTTCTTTAATGCATCTTTTGTTTCAGTATGCATATGCAGATAGTTATCCAGCTTTTCTTTGACAAAATCATTAATAAATGATCTTACTGTTTGAGCATTCTCTTCAGGAGACATCGTCACAGAACCTAGCTTTGTCTTGGTTTGCGACTCAAAAACTGGTTCTTGCACCCGTATAGAAATAGCACCAATAACCGAAGCACGAACATCTTCAGCCGCATAATCTTTACCGAAGTGATCTCTTACCGTTTTTACAATGGCTTCTTTAAATGCAGATAAGTGCGTTCCTCCCTGTGTAGTGTTCTGTCCATTAACAAAAGAAGAATACTCCTCTCCATATTGATTGCCATGAGTCATGGCAAGCTCAATGTCTTCTCCTTTTAAGTGAATTATCGGATATCGGTTAGTCTCTTCATCCGTTTTTCTTTCCAGAAGGTCTAACAAGCCATTCTGTGAAATAAACTTTTTGCGATTGTATGATATTGTCAATCCAGCATTCAAATAGCAGTAATTCCAAATCATACTCTCTATGTATTGAGAAATGTAATGGTAATTTTTAAAAACCGTTTTATCCGGCTCAAAAATTATGAGTGTTCCATTTTTCTCCTCAGATTTTTCTATGCCTGATTTAAATGTCACCTCTCCCCTTTCAAACTCCGCCCAGGCAGTTTCGCCATCTCTGAAAGCCTGTACTTTAAAATAAGTTGAAAGAGCGTTTACGGCCTTTGTACCTACACCGTTAAGTCCAACTGATTTCTGGAAGGCCTTAGAATCGTATTTTGCCCCTGTATTTATTTTAGAAACCACATCTACCACCTTACCTAGCGGAATGCCCCTCCCAAAATCCCGAACCATCACCTTACCCTCTTCAATAGAAATATTGATATTTTTACCATGACCCATGGCGTATTCATCAATACTATTATCCATGACTTCTTTTAACAACACATAAATACCATCATCGGCAGAGGCACCATCTCCCAGTTTACCAATGTACATACCTGGTCTTAATCTGATGTGTTCTTTCCAGTCTAGGGATCTAATGCTGTCCTCATTATATTGAGGCTCATTTTTTTCACTCATAAATTTTCAGTCAGTAGCAGTATTTTACTCTTTATAGCAAATATTATTTTAAATAGAACGGGGTTTCTTTAAACCGAAAATGTTCCGTTATTTTGCAGCCAATTTAATACTAAAAAAGCCGTTATTCGGTTAAAAGTTTATCAAAAGGTTTTTCTATGAAACTGTCCAAAGTTAGGAATTCAGATCGAATCTCGAAAGTTCTAATTGCTATATTGATCTCCACCATTTTTGTAAATTTGAGCTTTGCTCAATATCCTACTGTAATTCCACAAAATTATCCGGCAACGGCTTATCCGCAAGGATATCCAACCAACATTCCACAAACGCAGCGTGGTCAAGGGACTACGACTCAGCCTACCACTACAGCAGGTAGAACTGTGAATATCACAGAAGAAGAAACGGAAATGATGACTCATGAGGATTCCGTCAGAGTAGCTCTTGAAGAAAGAGAAAATGAAGATCTGGAGCTTGAAACCTTAAGAAGGAAAATTTTTGGTTACAAACTTTTCAACGGTCAAACTTTTGACCCAAATTCTGTTTTAAACATTCCTACCCCTGGTAATTATGTTTTAGGTGCTAACGATAAACTGATTATAGACATATATGGCTACTCGCAAAGTAAAGAAGAAGTAGTTGTAAATGCCGATGGTTTTATAACTGTTCCGAAAGCCGGAGTGATAAAGGTGGGTGGCTTAACCATAGAAGAGGCTGAGCCTAAAATCAGGGCATCTCTGGCCAAACTCTATTATGGACTTCAGAATGGTTCTACAAACATGAAAATCTCATTGAACGATGTTAGAACCATCAAAATAACGATAACAGGAGAGGTTATAGCCCCTGGTACTTACACAATGAGTTCTTTAAATACCGTACTGAACGCCCTATACAGAGCGGGCGGGCCCAATGAACTCGGATCATTCAGAGAGGTAAATTTAATTAGAAACAACAAAGTAGAAGCGAAAATAGACCTTTACGATATACTTATAAAAGGTTATTCTGAAAGCAACAGACTCTTGAAAGATCAGGATATTATACAAGTTCCAACATACAAGGAAAGGGTGATAATTGAAGGCGAGGCTAAAAGGAATGGGTATTTTGAACTACTTCCATCTGAGAAGCTAAATGATGCACTTACTTATGCAGGTGGTTTTGCACCTAATGCTTATAAACACAGAATTAAAGTTTATAGAAACAATTCGAAAGAAAAAGAGATCATTGATGTTGCCAACAATAAGTTTGACAGTTTTGAAATGCAATCAGGTGACTCTTTAGTTATAAATCCTGTTTTAGAAAGGTTCACCAACTTAGTTACTGTAGAAGGTGCTGTCTATCGACCGGGAGAATACTCTTTGAATAATAATCCAACCTTGACGTCATTGATTACCTCAGCCGAAGGCTTAATGACAGACGCTCTTGTAGGCAGAGTGTCATTGGTAAGAACCAATGAAGACCTGACAACTTCCAATATCTCAGTTAATTTCAGAGATATTTTAAATGGATCAGCTCCTGATATAGATTTGCAGCGTGAGGACTTGATAATTGTTCCTTCAAAATTTGATTTAACAGAAGTTTCAACAATCAGAATCTCGGGAGCTATTAATAATGAGGATGCGGAAGAAGGTGTTGAACTCCCATATGTTAAAAACATGACTCTTGAAGACATTTTGACGCGAGTTGGAGGCCTCACTGAAGCGGCCAGTCTCACGAGAGTAGAAATAGTAAGAAGAAAAAGAAATGTGGATGTTACTAAGGCAAATGCACAGATTTCTGAAGTAATAGTGCTGGATGTAAACCCTGATTTAGAGGTTGTTTCCGGCAGGCCCAACGTAGTTCTTGAACCATATGATCAGATTTTTGTTAGAAAATCGCCAAATTATGAAGAACAGACTTTTGTAGAAATTCAAGGAGAAGTGTACTACCCGGCAGTTTATGGTACTGCTAATAAAGAAGAAAGAATCAGTGACCTGATTAAGCGGGCTGGTGGAGTCACTTTACAAGGTTATATTCCTGGTGCAACGCTTATCAGAACTGTTCAACTAAGTCAAATTGAGTTAGAACAAAGAAGAAAAGCGTTTGAGAACTTAGCCACCACCACAGATGACAATCAAATCATTGAGGTGGAAGAGGTCGATGAAACCATTGAAGAGACTATTGGTATTAACCTTCAAAAGATACTCAAAAATCCTGGCTCAGATGAAGATTTGATGCTAAGAGATGGCGACATCATTCAGATACCTAAATTATTAGAAACCGTCAGAGTTCAGGGTGAAGTGTTGTATCCTACAACTGTCAAGTTTATGGGTGGTTCCTCTTTTAAAAGCTATATTACCGGAGCAGGAGGTTTCACCAAGGCATCCTTCAGAAGAAAAACTTATGTGAGGTACCCAAATGGTTCCATTGACAGAACGAAGAAATTCCTTGTATTTAACTTATATCCAAAAATTCAACCGGGTTCTGAGATTATTGTTCCTCAGAAAGCTCAAAATGGAACGGAGCAGTTGACTGCTTTTGGCAATATTCTTGGCACATTAAGTGCTACCTTGGGCACAATCTTTACTATTTATAGTTTGGTAAAATTAAACACACCAAGTAGCGGAAATTAAAAAATGGAAACAAAAAGTACAACTGAGACACAGGTTTCAACGAAAGAGCTACTTCTTCAGGTCTTTGGTTTCTTCAAACTCCTTTTTAGCAATTGGAGAGTATGGACAGCCGCCCTTTTGTTTGGTGCTTGTATAAGTTTAGTAAAAGATATTTTTGTAGAAGAAGATCTCAATTATAGATCGACCATCATATTCAATCTGGAACTAGGCGGAAGTAACCAGAATAGTCAGTTAGGAGGTTTAGCAAGTACGTTTGGCTTGTTTAATCAAAGCGGTTCTTCCAGCGGAGAACTTTTCTCAAGTCAGAACTTCCCTACTCTGGTTCTTTCAAAGGCTGTGCTAGAAAGAGCTTTAATGAAGGAAGTTGTGGTAGGAAAAGACACGCTTCTGATGATAAATTATGTGGCAGATAGTAGTGACATTGCGGAAAAAGAATGGGGTGGCGACTTGTTTCATAAACCATTTACTGCTGCTATAAACTATACTTTCGAGAAAAAAGAAACCAAAGACTTTACGGTTTTAGAGAATCAAATTATTGCGTCTATCTATGAAAAAATGAGAGATGCCACTAAAATTGACTTTTTGAAATCTACGAATAGCATGATGGTTCTTTCGACTATGCTATCAAATGAAATGCTGGCCAAAAAGTGGGTAGAAACAGTTTTGAGTACCACTGAGGAGTTTTACGTTGAAATGAAAACCAAAAAGACCCGTGACCTCTTAGAAACACAGGAAAAACGCTTGGCAAAAATTCAAAATGATTTATTCTCTACCGATAGCCAAACGGCGAGAATGGCTCTTCAAAACCCAAATGTAGTGGACCCACGTGGTATGATGCGTGAAACCCAGGCAAATAGAAAAGCGTCTTTCTTGAGTACCCAATACATGGCCCAACTTACCACAATAGAAAGCTTAAATAGAGTTTTACTTGAAGAAACTCCTATTTTTACAATTGTGGAAGAAACCAGACTTCCTTTAGAAACAGAATATAGCACTGCCGGCTTAAATATAAAGCTGAGTAGTTTAGCCGCATTTATAATTTCAATAGTTGTATTGGTGGTTATCGATACCTATAGAAAAGTAATGAACGGATAAAAGCCGAAAAATTGAAAAGCGAAAAAGTACGAGTAATTACAGCAAGACCTTCTTTCATTGACTATTGGAAAGAAATCTTTGACTACAGAGAACTCTTTTGGATTTTGGCCAAGAGAGATATCATGGTAAGATACAAGCAAACCATCTTTGGTGTGCTTTGGAGTGTCCTTAGACCTCTTATTTCTTCCTTGGTTTATGTTTTTGGCGTAAACAGAATAGGAAACTTAAGCGAAGGTTCTGAAATACCTTATATCCTGGTAATATTACCAGGTACCATCCTATGGCTTTTCTTTTCCCAGTCCTTACTTAATATTAGTTTAAGTATAGTTACTAACAATAACTTAGTAGCTAAAGTATTTTTTCCCAGGATTATCATACCTTTCAGCTCGTTCTTTCTTGGATTGCTTGATTTTGTAATCGGCTTAATTGTCTTTTTTGGCTTTAGCTTTTATTACGGTTATTTCCCGGAACTTAAAGTCGTTTTTGTCATAGTATTTGCCATACTTTCTTATTTGGCAACTGCTGGAATAGGCCTATTTGCGTCCGTATTAAATGTGAAGTACAGAGACATTGGTCAGCTTATCCCATTTATTCTGAGCTTTGGGATGTTCATTTCTCCTGTGTTATATACCACAGATAAAGTTGTAGGGCACTGGACGTACAACTTGTATGTCTTAAATCCAGCAGTGGGAGCCATTGACGGCTTGAGATGGGCATTACTAGGTGATTATGCCTCATTCAACTGGGACAGCTTTATTCCATTAATTGTTTTCTGTGTGGTAAGCTTGGCCTTATCCATTCGCTTTTTCAGAAAACATGAAAACTCATTTGTAGATTATATTTAACAGCTTATGTCAGTAATAACGATAGATAACGCTTCAAAAAGCTATGTCATCAAGCATAAGCTTAGCAAAGGAAATACTTTAAGAGACGATATTGTCAATTTTGCTAATTCTGTCTTTAGAGGACAAAAGGTCTCTGAAAAGGAAATATTCTGGGCTTTAAAAAACATAAATCTTAAAGTAGAGCCAGGAGACCGATTAGGATTAATTGGCTCAAATGGTGCCGGTAAGTCAACTTTGCTTAAATTATTAAGTAGAATCACAGCACCCACCTCTGGAGAAATTAGAATTAAAGGCAGAATGGCCAGTCTTTTGGAAGTTGGAACTGGCTTTCATCCTGAGTTAACCGGTAGAGAGAACATATACCTTAATGGCTCCATTCTGGGCATGAGGAAATATGAAATTGACACTCAATTTGACAATATTGTTGAGTTTGCCGGCATTCAAAAGTTTCTGGACACCCCCGTTAAACGTTATTCTTCCGGAATGTACGTTAGATTAGGTTTCGCCATTGCCGCACATTTAGAACCTGAAATACTTGTGGTTGATGAAGTATTGGCCGTAGGGGATGCTGATTTCCAAAAGAAAAGCATCGGGAAAATGCGTGATGTTTCGAAGAGTGGGCGTACTATTCTTTTCGTTAGTCATAATCTTACGGCAGTAGAAAGTCTTTGTGACAAAGGTGCTTTTTTAAGCAAAGGTGAATTAATAGATCATGGCCCTATTAAGAATGTCATTCATAATTACATTCAGAAAGTATCTGCATTCCAGATAAAGCAAGAATGGGATACAATCAATGAAGCTCCCGGTCAGAACGGAATTTTTGCAAAAAGAGTTGAGCTCAAATCAGATGAGGAATTGGCCAGTGGGGCACAGTTAACCACTAAAGTTCCTTTGAAAATTGAATATGAATTCTGGAACGACCTTGATAATGCCAATCTGAATCTCAGTGTTTTTCTTTATTCAATGACCGGCGAGTGTATTTTTAACATGGCAAACGAAAGTCGAAACTTTCAAAAGGGAATCATTTCCTGTGAATTTAAAATACCGGGGGACTTCCTAAATGATGGTTCATACTACGTTTCACTCATGGTAGTCCAAGATGGACTTAAACCTCTTTTTGTCTTTGATGAAGCCTTGCAATTTGATATTCACGACTTCAGAGAAGGTTCAGAATATTTGGGTAAATGGCCGGGGGCCGTAAGGCCAATGAGTCTGAAAGTAAAAACATGGCAAAAAGAGTTGGTAGAATAGTCTCTATTCTGGTTTCATTCCTTAATTTTGACAGAAACCTTTTAGACTACACTTAGTGAGTATCTTTGTCACCAAATCTTTCCTTCCACCTAAAGAGGAATACCAACAATTTTTAAATCAAATTTGGGAGTCACACTGGCTCACTAATAACGGACCGATTCTTCAAAAACTGGAATCGGAGTTAAAGAAGTATCTGCAAACAGATAATTTTTTATTCTTAGGAAACGGTACTATTGCCTTGCAATTGGCCATTAAAGCCTTAGATCTTAAAGGAGAAATTATTACAACACCTTACTCCTATTGTGCTACCACCACTTCAATTTTGTGGGAAAATTGTGTTCCACGCTTTGCAGATATTTCGCAGCATGACCTCAATTTAAATCCTGATTTAATAGAAGATAAAATAACTAACAAAACGTCCGCAATACTTGCCACACATGTTTATGGCAACCCTTGTAATGTAGAACAAATTGAAGAGATTGGGAATAAACATAGCATTCCTGTTATCTATGATGCGGCTCACGCATTTGGCGTTAAACTGAATGGAAAGTCACTTCTAACCTATGGTGATGTATCTACCTGTAGTTTCCATGCCACCAAAGTTTTTCATACCATAGAAGGTGGTTCTATTATGTGTAAAAGCAAAGAGTTAAATGATAAACTCTCGCTTTTAAGAAGCTTTGGGCACGTAAATGATAATTATTACAGTGTAGGAATTAATGCTAAAAACTCCGAATTCCACGCAGCTATGGGTCTGGCAGTTTTACCTCATTTGAAAAGCAATATTCAAAAACGGCGGATATTGAGTGAGCGATATGATGAATTACTGAACTTTGATGTTTTATTTAAACCTCACTCTAAGGAAAATGATTTAGAATATAATTACGCCTATTATCCCATTGTGCTCCCCGATGGAGAAATAACAATAAAAGTTATCGAAGCTCTAAATAAGGAAGACATATTCCCTAGAAGATATTTCTACCCATCTTTAAATACCTTAGACTATGTGAATAGCACAGATAGTTGTCCTGTTTCAGAATCAGTTGTAAACAGGGTGCTATCCATTCCTCTTTACCCAGATCTTTCAGAAGAAGATCAATTAAGAATAGTTAAAATTATTAACGAAACACTTTAAAATTGGATCCGTCAAAACCAAAGATTCTTTTTATTAGTCATGATGCAAATAGAGCGGGAGCTCAATTATTCCTTCTTAATATTATGAAGGATTTTAAGGCATTTGGGTATTCAATGGAGCTTCTTTGTTTGGTTAAATGGGGACCATTACTTGAAGAATTTGAAGCAGTTTGCACAGTTAAGGGCTTACCCCAGGAAGAAAATTCGGGAAGAATAAAAAGGCTCTTCTCTAAAGGAATTGAAAATAGACAGATCGAGTATATTAAGTCAGAATTTAGAAATGGAAACTTTGACTTAATCTATGCCAATACTATAGCATCTGCCCATGGTGCATTAATGCTCAAAAAGGAATTGAATGTTCCATTAATAACGCATATTCACGAACTGCAATTCTCTTTAGACCTATATGCAAATGAGGTAGAAAGAAATAAACTTTTGACAGATTCTGAAGGTATTATTGCTTGTTCTCAAGCCGTTTCAGACAATCTGATAAAGAATGACCCTAGATTAAAAGACAAGACCACTGTCATTCATTCATTTGTTGATAATGAAGCTGTTTTAAACACACTTATTCATACAAACTCGAGGGTAATTAAAGAAGAGTTCGGTATTCCACAGAATACTTACCTGGTAGGAGCATGTGGTAATGCAGAATGGCGGAAAGGTCTTGATGTATTCATCAATTTTGTCGCTGCTGCCCAACAGGATCAGGAATTAAAAGACAAGGTTCATTTCGTATGGATTGGGGTAAAAAAGGTAGGGGAGTATTTTGATAAAATAGCCTATGATGTAGCTAAAATGGGAATAGGTAATTCTATTTCATTCATTGCTCCTACTCCGAAAGCAATTGAAATTATCAATTCTTTAGACGTTTTCCTTGTCAGTAGTCGTGAAGACCCATTTCCATTAGTCATGCTGGAGGCTGCTCTGTGTGAAAAACCAATTCTTGGTTTTGAGAAATCAGGTGGCTGTGGTGAGTTTGTAAAAGACTCTGCCGGTTTGCTAACCGAATACCTCAATATTCAAGGGCTGGTTGAAAACCTCAAATTTCTAAGAAACAATCCTGATTTGTCTTCTTTGAAAGGTCAGACAGGGAAAAAACAGGTTTTAGAATTATATAATTTTGATACTTCTGTAATAAAGCTCAAAAAGTATCTGGCTAACTTTGCTTCTTAAACAGCCTGAATGTTTTCCTGTGTAGTACTGTAATTCCTTGACTCACAATTGCATTTCTGTGTTTTATGGTAGGATAACCTGCATTGTGCTCCCATCCGTAGCCAGGATACTCCAAAGCATACTTTTCCATAAGTTCATCTCTGTACGTCTTTGCCAAAATACTGGCTGCAGCGATACTTTGATATTTGCCATCACCCTTTATAATACATGTATGAGGAATGCCTAAATAGGGTTTAAATTTATTTCCATCTACAAGAAGATGTTCAGGTTTGACAGACAATACATCAACAGCTTTGTGCATTGCCTTCATACTAGCCCAGAGAATATTGATTTCATCAATCTCTGTAGGGCTGCATAGACCTATAGAATAAGCTAATGCATCTATTTTAATGGCTTCTGCTAAAGTATTACGTTCTTCTTTCTTAAGTTGTTTTGAATCATTTAGAAGCTCATTATCATAGTTTTCAGGAAGAATTACGGCCGCTGCAACGACCGGTCCTGCCAGGCATCCGCGACCAGCTTCATCAAGTCCGGCTTCAATTACACTCTTATTGAAAAATGGCAAAAGCATACTCTAAAGTAGTGAATTTGAATAAAAAAGGACAGCTTGTAACAAGCTGTCCTTTTCTACCTATTAATAATCTTAATTATACTCCTAAATACTGTGGAGAAATCATAGAGACAGATTTTGCTTCCAAGAAAGACTGTCCCATCAAGTATTCATCCACCGCTCTGGCAGCTTCTCTACCTTCAGAAATAGCCCATACAACTAATGATTGTCCTCTACGCATATCTCCAGCAGCAAATATTTTCTCATTGCTGGTCTGATACTTTGTAGCATTCACATTTCCTCTTTGATCATACTCAACACCCAGGTCATTTAATAAACCCTCTTGCTGCGGATGAAGAAAACCTGCAGCTAGTAAGGCTAGTTCACAAGGAACTTCCCTCTCGGTTCCCGGAACCTCCTTCATTACCATACGCTCATTCTCTCTTACCCACTCAATATCCACCAATTTCAGAGCTTTAAGGTTACCATTTCCGTCTCCTACGAATTCCTTAGTATTAATAGACCAGCCTCTTTCGCAGCCCTCTTCGTGAGAGGTACTGGTTCTAAGCTGCATTGGCCAAAGTGGCCATGGCGTACTTGCCGCTCTGGTTTCCGGTGGCATTGGCATAATCTCAATCTGAGTAATGCTCTTTGCTTTGTGTCTGTTAGAAGTTCCTACACAGTCAGATCCTGTGTCACCACCTCCAATTACTACCACATTCTTATCTATAGCCAAAATATCTCCATTAGCATAAGGTAATCCTTGATGATCCTTATCCTGATTGACAGGCTTGCCTTTTGATTCAGCTACTCTTTTGTTTTGCTGACTAAGGAATTCCATTGCAAAATGAACTCCCTTCAAATTTCGACCATCAATAGCCAAATCTCTTGGAACAGTCGAACCACCAGAAAGGACAATTGCATCAAATTCTCTCTCTAGTTTCTCTGCAGAAATATCTACACCTACATTCGTGTTGGTTTTGAAGATAACGCCTTCTTCTTCCATAACCGCGATTCTACGGTCTATAATATCCTTATTAAGCTTAAAATCCGGGATACCGTATCTTACCAATCCTCCAATTTGATCGGCTCTTTCAAAAAGTGTAACCGTATGGCCTGCCTTATTCAGTTGACTGGCCGCTGCCATACCTGCAGGGCCAGAGCCCACTACAGCAACAGTCTTACCTGTTCTCACTTTTGGAGGATGAGCCACTACCCATCCCTCTTCAAAAGCCTTTTCAATAATAGACTTCTCAATATATTCAATTGCCACAGGTGGCTTATTAATACCTAATACACAAGAAGACTCACAAGGTGCCGGACATATACGACCAGTAAATTCAGGAAAGTTATTGGTACTGCTTAATAACTCATAAGCCAGCTTCCAATTCTCCTCATATACGGCATCATTAAATTCAGGAATAATATTCCCCAATGGACATCCATTATGGCAAAAAGGTATTCCGCAGTCCATACAACGAGCTGCCTGCTCAGTTGTTTGTTCTTTGCTGTACGCCTTTTCTACTTCGTTATAATCTTGTTTTCTTTCATTCACATCTCTTTTTAGAGATGCTTTTCTTTCAAATTCTAAAAAACCTGTAGGTTTTCCCATCTTAAATCTGTTGTACTTTTAAAATTAGACTTCCTTAAGCTGCTACCAGTTCCCCTTTCTTTTGCTTACGCTCAGAAAGTATACGCTTATAATCACGAGGGTAAACTTTAACAAAATGCTTAAGCTCCTCTCCCCAGTTATTCAGAATGCCTTTGGCAACCTCACTTCCCGTTGCATTTAAATGCTTCGTAATCATGCCTTTCAGCATTTCTTCGTCATCTTTCTCCAGCTCATCAAGATCAACAAGCTCTTTATTACAGCGTTCGTCAAACTTATCATGCTTATCATACACAAAAGCAAGACCACCAGACATACCCGCTGCAAAATTTCCTCCAGTCTCTCCAAGTACGATTACTGTACCCCCTGTCATGTATTCGCATCCGTGATCCCCGATTCCTTCTACCACTACTCTGGCTCCGGAATTCCTTACACAGAAACGTTCTCCGGCAATTCCGCGAATAAACGCCTCGCCAGAAGTTGCACCATAAAACGAAACATTACCCACAGCCATATTCTCTTCAGCTTTGAAGGTGGCTTTTCTATCTGGATAAACTATCAGTTCAGCACCACAAAGTCCTTTTCCAAAGTAATCGTTGGCATCTCCTTCCAGCTCAAATTTTAAGCCCTTTGTAGAAAATGCACCGAAAGATTGCCCTGCAGTTCCTCTGAATTTGTAATGTATTGTACCCGAAGGCAAACCTTCTCCTTTATATTTCAAAGAAATTTGATTTGAGAGCATTGCACCAATGGTTCTATCCAGGTTGTTCACCAGATATTCTGCTCTCACTTTTTCTCCATTTTCCAGAGCAGGTTTGGCATCCTTAATCATTTGTCTGTCTAGGACAAACTGAATACCATGATCTTGTTCTTCCTTTTTATATTGAGCCACATCTAATGTTGTAGACTCCTTATAAAGGATTTTTGACAAGTCTAAATCTTTATATTTCCAATGTTTTATATCTGGTCTTTTCTCTAACAATTGAACCTGACCAACCATCTCATTCACACTGCGGAAACCTAGCTCTGCCATTATTTCACGCATTTCCATGGCCAAATAAGTAAACATAGCCACTACATGTTCAGGCTTTCCGCTAAACAAGGCCCTTAGTTCTTTTCTTTGAGTAGCAATTCCAACCGGACAAGTATTCAAATGACACTTACGCATCAAAATACATCCAGCAGCTACCAAGGCAGCTGTGGCAACTCCGTATTCTTCTGCTCCCAATAGAGTCGCTATGGCAAGGTCACGACCTGTTCTTATCTGACCATCTGCCTGAACAACAATTCTTCCTCTTAGTTTATTCTTTACAAGAGTTTGGTGTGTTTCTGCCAAACCAAGCTCCCATGGCAAACCTGCATGACGTAGTGAAGAAAGCGGTGAGGCTCCTGTACCTCCATCGTATCCGGCAATAAGTACCACATCTGAATGAGCCTTTGCCACACCGGTGGCAATAGTACCAACACCAGCTTCAGATACCAGTTTTACTGATATTCTGGCTTTTTCATTGGCGTTCTTCAAATCATAAATAAGCTGAGCTAAATCTTCAATAGAATAGATATCATGATGCGGAGGTGGAGATATTAATCCTACACCCGGAGTACTATGACGCACTCTACCTATCCAGTCATCTACTTTATGACCCGGAAGCTGACCACCTTCTCCAGGTTTCGCTCCCTGAGCCATCTTAATCTGAATCTCATGAGCATTGGATAAATAATAAGAAGTAACTCCAAAACGACCCGATGCCACCTGCTTTATGTTAGAAGACATATTATCTCCGTTTGCATTAGGAGTAAATCTGATTTCATCTTCACCACCCTCTCCCGAATTAGATCTACCCCCAATTCTGTTCATCGCGATAGCCAAAGTGGTGTGAGCTTCCCATGAAATTGACCCAAATGACATGGCTCCGGTAGCAAAACGTTTGAAAATCTCTTCCAAAGGCTCCACCTGATCTAAAGGAATAGATTCGGATTGCTTAAACTTAAGCAAACCACGAAGCGTTAAGGCTTCCTTGGTTTGATCATTAATCAGTTTCGAGTATTTCTTAAATATCTTATAACCAGCCTCAATGTCATTTTCACCTATTCGGCATGCTTGCTGAAGCAAGTGTATTGAATCTGGATTAAACATGTGCTTTTCACCACGTTGTTTCCACTGATATACCCCTCCTACTTCCAATCTCTTCACTGCATCTTGCTCCACTTTCGGATATGCTACCCTGTGACGAACAACAACTTCTTTAGCTATTTCCTGAATACCTAAACCGCCAATTCTTGAAACGGTGCCAGTGAAATACTTATCTACTACAGATGAATTCAGCCCAAGGCATTCAAATATCTGAGCCCCTTGATATGATTGAAGCGTCGAAATCCCCATTTTCGAGAATATCTTCAACAATTCTTTATTGGCAGCTTTAATATAGTTTTTGTAAACCTCTTTATTCGTAAAGTTTCCATCTATTTGACCTGACTCATTCATTTGAGTCAATGTTTCAAAAGCCAAATACGGACAAACGGCAGCAGCTCCAAAACCGATTAATGTAGCATAATGGTGCGTCTCCCAAACATCAGCAGCTTCTACTACTAAGCCTACATTACCTCTCAAACCCTTACGAATAAGATGATGATGTACAGTAGATGTGGCTAATAATGATGGTATAGCCGCGTGTTCAGAATCTACTGCTCTGTCAGATAATATCAAGATTTCAAAGCCGTCTTTGATTGCATCTTCTGCATATTGACAAATTCTTGATAAGGCAAAAGCAAGAGAGTCTCCTGGGTTTTTAGAACTTGCTAAAAAGTAGGTATTAATGGTTTTTGCCTGAAAACCTTCATAGTCTACAAACCTCAGTTTATCAAACTCCTTTGGAGTAAGCACCGGTTGTTGCAATTGCACCTGACGGCAATGCTGCGGCGACTCCGTTAAAATATTCTCTGCCGAACCTACAAATGAGATCAACGACATGATTGATCGCTCTCTGATGGAGTCAATTGGCGGGTTAGTTACCTGAGCAAATAATTGCTTAAAGTAAGATGATAAATGCTGGCTTTGTCCTGATAAAATAGCCAAAGGAGTATCTATCCCCATTGAACCTATAGCCTCTTTCCCTAGAGAACCCATTGGCCCTAAAATCATTCTCAAATCTTCAGAGGTGAAACCTGCTGTGATTTGTCTTTTTAGTAACTTTTCAGGACTATACTTGGCATAAGGTCTGATAGACTTGGGAAGATCTGCAATGTTAATTTTATTGTCATCAATCCATTTCTGATATGGCTGTCTGCTGCAAATATCTGCTTTGAGCTCTTCATCAGGAATAATTCTCCCCTGCTCCATATCCACCACGAACATTCTTCCTGGCTGCAGACGTCCTTTAGAAACTACTGTAGACTGATCAATATCCAAAACACCAGCCTCAGATGCCATGACTACCGTATCATCATTTAATACCCAGTATCTTGAAGGACGAAGACCATTTCTATCCAGAGTTGCCCCTACAATTTTTCCATCTGTAAACGAAATTGACGCAGGTCCATCCCAAGGCTCCATAATGGTGGCATGATACTCATAAAAAGCTTTTCTGACAGGATCCATATCCTCATTACCATCCCAAGCTTCAGGAACAAGCATCATCATTACATGAGGTAAAGATCTGCCTGATAGATAAAGTAGCTCTATAGCGTTATCAAGCATGGCTGAATCTGAATTCCCTTTCTCACAGATAGGGAGGATTAAATCCATTTCTTCTTCAGTGAAAAACTCAGAATAGAAAGAGCTCTCTGCCGCTCGTATCCAGTTTACATTTCCTTTTACAGTATTGATCTCACCATTGTGAGCAATGAACCTGAATGGTTGAGCCAATTTCCACGAAGGGAAAGTATTGGTAGAGAATCGCGAGTGTACAATAGCAAAGGCCGACACCACTTTTGGATCCTGAAGATCCGGGAAATAATATTTTAATTGGTCTGTGGTTAACTGACCTTTATACGAAATTGTCTTACATGACAAACTAGAGCAATAATAACGATCTGAAGCCCCATTGACAGACTCCTTAATTATTTTTGAAGTATACTGTCTTAGTACATAAAGCTTACGCTCAAATTTCAGACTGTCCTCAATATCATCTGGTCTCTTAACAAAAACTTGCTCAACCCATGGTTCTACCTTTCTGCTTCCATCACCTAAAGTATCATTCAACGTAGGGACTTTTCTAAAGCCCAATACCTCTAAATCTAATTCTTTAGAAAGACGGTTAAATACTTCTCTGCATTCTTCTCTCACCTTTTGTTCAAAAGGGAAGAAAATCATTCCAACACCATACTCACCGGCACTTGGTATTTTAAATCCATTTTTCCTGGATTCTCTTACGAAAAACTCGTGGGGTATTTGAAGCAAAAGGCCCGCACCGTCACCTGTATTCGGGTCACATCCGCAAGCACCTCTATGATCCATTCTTTCAAGCATTTGAATGGCATCAGTTACAATACTGTGAGATTTCACTCCTTTTAGGTGAGCACGAAAACCAATACCACAAGCGTCGTGTTCAAACTCCTGTTGGTAAAGACCTGAGTTTTGTTGAGTTTCAATCATTCCTTAATCTGTTATTTTTATGTACTCCTTTGAGTTAAAATAAACCACTTTTAAACAAAGAATCGCTTACTAGAAGCAGACTCTTTAAGTCGTTTATAACTTGACTCTGACATGCAATATAATAACAAAAAAAATGGACTTAGGCTGCATTATTTCAATTTTATTGTCGTGACAAGTAAAAAATATTTTTTACCAAACTTTCCATTAGAATAGTACAATTTAGCTCACAAAGCGACCAAAAAATAAGGCGAACATTGCTGTTCGCCTTATAATCTTAGTAATAATTAGCTCAATATTTATTGGACAAAACCAAGTCCTACTGTATTATTGGTCATTGGGTCTATAAGGATAAATGCTCCGTTAGTTGGTACATTTTCATATTTGTCTACAAATATTTCTCCGGCAGTTTTCAGATTTACCAGCCCTATTTCATTAAGCTTGATATCTGTCCTGTCTTCAGATTCTTCGAAATGTTCAACATCCAAAACAGAATCAATCGAAACCACTTTTGCCTTCTGCACATTTACTCCGTGCTGTAAGAAGTAAGTCTTACCAGCGGTTAACTCAGTACTATCCATCCAACATACCTTAGCCTTTACTGCTTTAGTACCCTCAGGTGCCTGACCTACTTTTGCTATCATATTACCTCTGCTGATATCAATATCATCTTCAAGAGTAAGTACTACTGATTCACCAGCTTTGGCACTTGTCAATTCCTGCTCAAATTTAATTATGCTCTTCACAGAAGAGATTTGTCTACTTGGCAAGGCTATAACCTGATCTCCCACCTGAAATTCTCCACTGGCTATTCTACCTGCATATCCTCTGAAGTCATGATACTCCGTGGTTTTAGGTCTAATCACATTTTGCACTGCCAGTCTGGCCGGCACTTCATGAGCTCCAATTCTGGCTTCCTTATTTTCAATCTTTTCAAGAATCGGAAGAAGTGCTTCACCTTTATACCAGCTCATTTTTTCTGAGACTGTTGTGATATTATCTCCATACAAAGAAGATAAAGGAACAAAAGTAATATTCTGGCCCTCAAAACCTGATTTACCCACGGTAGACTCAAAAGACTCCTTAATCTCCTTAAATCTATCTTCTGAGTAATCAACCAGATCCATCTTATTGACAGCTACCACTACATTTTCAGTTCTTAAAAGTGAGCTAATGTAATAGTGTCTTTTAGTCTGCTCTGAAACACCATTTCTGGAATCAATCAAAATGATGGATACCGAAGTATTACTGGCACCGGTTACCATGTTTCTGGTATACTCAAAGTGACCTGGAGTATCGGCAATAATATATTTTCTTTGAGGTGTATTGAAATAAATATGTGCCACATCAATAGTAATACCCTGTTCTCTTTCGGCAATCAGTCCATCGGTTAAAAGAGACAAATCTGTAAAATCCAGCCCTTTTCTCTTTGATGCCGCTTCAAGTGCTTCAATCTTATCTTTGGTAATAGATTTTGTTTCATACAATAATCTACCTATTAATGTACTCTTGCCATCATCTACTGAACCTGCCGTTGCTATTCTTAAAATGTCCATTTCTACTTATAAATATTTTGTGTTGTGATTTGGTCTATGTCAAATCAACATTATCTCATTTTTTAGAAGTACCCTTGCTGCTTACGTTTTTCCATAGCAGCTTCAGATCTTTTATCATCTATTCTGGCACCTCTTTCAGAAATTTCAGCTCCAATAATTTCATCAATAATTTGATCTATATTATCAGCATCTGAACTCACTGCAGCAGTACATGTCATGTCTCCAACTGTTCTGAATCTTACAGTGGCTTCGTAAGGAACTTCGTCTTCAGACTTATTAATGAATTCCGAATCTGACCAAATCATACCATCTCTAAAGAAAACCTGACGCTGATGAGCATAATAAATTGAAGGTATTTCAATCTTCTCTTCTTTAATATAGTTCCAAACGTCAAGTTCAGTCCAGTTTGAAATAGGAAAAACTCTCACGTTTTCTCCAACTTCTATTTTTCCGTTGAGCATCTCAAACATTTCTGGGCGTTGTTTTTTTGCATCCCACTGTCCAAAATCATCTCTGACACTAAAAATCCTTTCTTTTGCTCTGGCTTTTTCTTCATCTCTTCTGGCTCCGCCAATACAAGCATCGAATTTATTTGCTTCAATTGCATCGAGTAAGGTTACCGTCTGTAGGGCATTTCTACTGGCATATTTACCCGTTTCCTCTTTTACTTTTCCCTCTCTTATAGAGTCCTCAACATTACCAACAATAAGCTCAAGCCCTAACTCAGCTACCAATTTATCTCTGAACTCAATAGTTTCCGGAAAATTATGACCAGTATCTACATGAAGAAGCGGAAAAGGAATTTTGCCAGGATAGAAAGCCTTTTGTGCTAATCTAACCAAGGTAATTGAGTCTTTTCCTCCTGAAAATAAAATGGCTGGTTTTTCAAACTGGGCGGCCACTTCACGCATAATGTATATGGCCTCATCTTCTAATTGCCTTGGAAAACTCCTGTTTGATTCAAAATCAGTTCTGTTATTCAATTCTGACACAGTATCTATATTTTTATTAATCATTTTTCTATTTACTTAACGGCATGTAATCCGCATTCTTTCTGAGATTCTTCCCAATACCACCTTCCGGCTCTTGGGTGCTCACCTTCTACAATGGCACGTGTACATGGGCCGCAACCTATGCTCACAAAACCTTTTTTATGCAATGCGTTTTGAGGCACTTTGTTTTCAGAAAGGTAACTCACCATTTGATCATAGGTCCAGTCAATTAAAGGATTAAACTTGTGAACCCTATTGGCCTCGTCCCATTCCCAAATGTTCATAGCTTGTCTGTTCTCACTCTGATCAGCTCTGAGTCCGGTAATCCAAACATCAGCCCCTTTTAGTGCACGCTTCAAAGGTACAATTTTGCGTATGAAACAGCACTCTTTTCTATCTTCTACCGAATTGTAGAAGCTATGAAAACCCTTTTCTTTCACCAATTCTTCTACTTGTGAAGTTTCCGGAAAGTAGGTTGTAAAGTTTTTCTTGTACCTGGCTCTGGTTTTATCCATGACTTCATAAGTCTCAGGAAAATGTCTGCCGGTATCCAAGGTAAATACCTCAATTGGTAAATTGTTAGAATATATGGCATGTGAAATTGCCTGGTCCTCTTGCCCAAAGGAACTTGAGAAAACGATATTCTCATGGTTTTCTACCACCCATGCTAAACGCTCTTCTAAACTTAATTTTAATAAGTTCTCCATATCTAAAACCAAAATCTAAAAACATTAATCAAACTCAACACCACAATTACAAACCCGATTATCTTCATCAATGCTGAAGCCGGAATTATTTTCACTAAATAAGCTCCTAAAGGTGCCGCAAAGATACCTCCAATTATTAAACCTGCGATAGGCTGCCATGCGGCGGTATCAATAAATATCATAAAGATGGCTGTACTAAAGAAAGCAACAAAGAATTCTGCTGTATTGACAGTTCCTATAGTTTCTTTTGCGGGGTTGCCTTTCCTTAATAAATTGGAAGTAACCAGTGGCCCCCAGCCTCCGCCACCAATAGCATCAAGAAAACCGCCATAAAGACCAATGATTCCTAAATTTTTATTCACCGGATTCTTTGGTTTTCCTTTAAACGCTTTATACAGAATTATGGATCCCAGAATTACCATGTAGACAGAAATAAATGGCTTTATGAAATCTCCATTGAAAACTTCAGAGATAAGATAAGCACCGATCATGGCACCAATAACACCGGTAATAACAATTCTAAAAAAGAGTTTCTTATCAATATTGCCAAAATAAATGTGAGAAAGACCTGATACACCTGTAGTAAATACTTCTGCCGTATGTACACTGGCTGTAGCATAGGCTGGCGGTACACCCACTCCCATTAACATGGAGGTACATGTTGCTCCATAAGCCATTCCTAAAGCACCATCAATCAACTGAGCAAAAAAACCTACTCCAATATAATAGAAGAAAATATTATCAAAAGTGAAAGTTTCGCTACCATAAGCCGAAATAACCCGATAAAGTAGCACTCCAATAAGTGCAAGTTTCATGATAACCATAAATATGGCTATGGTTCTAAACTTGATATTGTCACTAAGTGAAATGGCGATTCTCTCCATTTTAATATTAACCTTTCAACTGAAATAAATAGTACTATTTCAAGAAAAACAACCGTTAAATAACTCTATTTGATTACTGGTATTTTTTTATCTAAACTCATGGATATTTGTACAACTCCTTAATCCATACATTAAGATCTTCGCTCTCGGGCAAAGAGCTTTTTCTTTGTCTCTTGCCCCCCTTTTTGTTCAATAGCCTGCACCACATTTCCTACCACTATGATGGCCGGATTTGTTAGATCATTTTCTGAAGCAATGGCCATAAGGTCTTTAGCCAATCCACTTCCTTTTCTTTCATTGGCAGAACTCACATTCTGGATAATTGCCGCGGGTATTGATCCTTTACCGGCAGAAACTAAGATCTCTTGTATTTCAGCAAGTTTGCTCATCCCCATAAGAATAACTAGAGTAGCATTAGACTCTGCAGCCTTTAAAATATCCTGACTTAGTGTCTTGTCAGATTTATGTCCTGTAATTACCCAATAACCATCTGAGTGATTCCTGTCCGTTAAAGGTATGCCGCTGAGACCAATCGAATTAACAGAAGAAATACCCGGTATATACTCATATGAAATACCAAACTTGCCGGCATAATTAATTTCTTCTACCCCCCTTCCAAAAACAAAAGGATCCCCCCCTTTCAGTCTGACTACATGCCCTTTTTCAAAAGCCTTTTCAACGATTAGCTCATTAATCTTATCCTGAGTTATGCCACGTTTATGCCCTCTTTTGCCCACGTAAATAAGTTCACAATTCTCAGAACAATGCTCAAGAAGTTCATGATTAGCCAAATGATCGTATAATACAACATTAGCCATCGCTAATGCTTTTACAGCTTTCAGGGTGATCAAATCAGGATCACCGGGTCCAGCTCCTACAAGAGTAAGTTTCGGAAAAATCATAACGGAGTTTTTACCAATTTACTGTCTCTGAACTTCATTGCATTTGAAAGAAACAATTCAGCTTCGCTTAGGTATTTCAAGGCAAATTCTCTTGAAGGTTCATTCTTATTAATCTGAAGAATTTGCTCAGCAATAAGACCACCAAATTCTACCGTATAGTGTTCATCAAAATCTGCGATGACCTTCATTTGAGTATTCACTTTCACATCTTTGTCAAGTAACAATGCCTTTGCCGCATTGACCTGAGAAGAATAGGTATGATATATTGCATCTGCATATCTTTCCTGAGCAATAGCTTCTTTGGCATTATCGATTTTCTCCTCACATTCAAGGAATAAAATACCAACCAAATCCACTATTACTGACGCACACTCTCCTACTCCAATTTCTGTCTTGAATTGCTCATCTCTACCCCAATCCACAAAATCAGTTTCCACCAGATTGTCAAGATCTGCCAGCGGTTTAAGTAATTCATAAAAGTACATTTTGCCCTGACGATCAAAATAATCGTTAAACCTCTCCTCAGATTTCATGTTCTCTTTATAATCGCCCATAATATATTTCAAAACCTCTGGTCCTCTTTTGCTTGGAACTTTTATCACTTTTTCTGCAGCTCTTCCAATACCATCCCCAATAGTACCACCACCCAAAAGCACTTGAAGTGCTGGCATAACACGTTTGTCTTTTGACCTGATACTACTTCCATGAAAACCGATATTAGCCATTCCATGCTGTCCACATGAGTTCATGCAACCTGATATTTTGATGCTGATATCAAGATTTTTCACTAATTCCGGAAACTCAGTTTCCAAAGTCTGCTCTAAAACCTTAGTCACCGCCGTACTATCAGAGATTGCCAGATTACAGGTATCTGTTCCAGGGCAAGCCGTGATGTTCATAATACTGTTTGCACCGGCCTCAGCAAACCCATATTTTTTCAAAACAGAATAAACATAAGGCAAATTGACCTCAGGAATATTTCTAAGGAAAAGGCCCTGATTGATAGTCACTCTAATATCGTTGCCAATATATCCTTCTAGATCATCTACTATTTTTCGCGAAATCTCTGTACTGATATTCCCTAACGGTACTCGTACAAAAACACCAAAAAGGCCCGCTTGCTTTTGACCAATCACATTGGTTTCCTTCCATTGCTGGAAATCCTTTTCTGTTTCATTTATGGTTACTGCAGATTCCTTACAGGACAATTCAGGAGCATCTGAAGTACTGTTAATCTTGTATTTCTTGTTTTTTAAGGCAGTTTTCTCTTCTTCTAGAAGTTCCATAAAGGTTTCGAAACCCATCTTTTCGAGGAGGAACTTCATTCTGGCTTTATTTCGACTATTCCTTTCGCCGTTTCGATCAAAAACCCTGATGGTGGCTTCAGCAAAAGGTATTATTTCATCTTCGGGTAAAAACTCATACGCTACATCGGCCATTCTTGGCTGAGCTCCCAGGCCACCTCCTATTACAATTTTAAAACCACGCTGTCCATCCTTAATTTTTGGAATGAAGCCAAGGTCATGAATATAAGCTAAGGAAGTATCGTCCTCAGTATTTGAAAAGGAAATTTTAAACTTACGTCCCATTTCCTGACAAATGGGATTTCTTAAAAAATACTCGAAAGTAGCATGAGCGTAAGAGGTTACATCAAAAGGTTCGTTGATATCTACTCCTGCTGTAACTGAGGCTGTAACGTTTCTTACAGTATTACCGCATGCCTCTCTTAAAGTCACATTGTCCTTTTCAAGTTCACTCCAAAGTTCTGGAGTTCTGTCAAGACTTACATAGTGAATCTGAATATCCTGACGTGTAGTAAAGTGCAGGTTTCCGGTAGAATACTTATCACAAACATCACAAATCCTTCTCCACTGATCAAAAGTCATTTTCCCGTAAGGCAACTTAATTCTGATCATTTGAACTCCTTGCTGACGTTGTCCGTAAACACCTCTTGCCAGCCTAAGGCTACGAAATTTTTCTTCGTCTATCTTGCCTTCCTTAAATAATCTGATCTTTTTCTCAAGCTCAATTATATCTTTCTCTACGATCGGATTCTCTAACTCTGTTCTGAAACTTTGCATAAATATAATACTTCCTTTTAAACTTATGAATGCAAAGATAATAATAATCTACTAAGTTGGTAGACTTTGTAGTTTAATAGGGCAAATTTTTAGATTATCGTAAAGGTTTTACCTTCCTCGGCTAGAAAAGTTGCTTCAAAAACTTCTTTTGCTTCTGCTAAATGCGTGTTAAATTCTTTGTATCGGGAAGAAAAATGGCCGATTACCATCATTCCTATATTGGCCATTTGGGCTATTTCAGCAGCTTGTGCAGCTGTAGAATGCTGGGTTTTTTCCGCTCTACTTTTTAATTCACTTGTGAATGTAGCTTCATGATACATAAAATTTGCATCTTTAATTACCGGAATCATTGAAGTATTATAGGCGGTATCACTACAATAAGCCAGTTTTTTTTCTGGTTCACCTTCACTAGTAAATTCAGAGCACAAAAAAGTTTTGCCAGACATTTCATCATAAACGTCTGCCCCTTCTTTTAATTTCTTAATATAAGGTATCGGAAAGTTTTCGGGGAGTTTATCAGCCAGTAAATGTCTCAATCCTGCTTTTTGAGTAATTAAAAAACCCGTAGTAGGAACTCTATGAATTAAAGGAAAGCTATCAATACTAAATACACCATTATCCAATAATCTTTTATGATCTGAATTATCAGTAGGAATAAAATTTAACTCAAAAGATAGGATAGTTCCTGAGCTCTTAAATTGAAGATTCAGAATATCAATTAAGCCAGGGGGACCAATCAGTGTTATGTGCTCCTTTCTTCTATTAAGACTTAAACTTGATAACAAACCAGCCAAACCAAAATAGTGATCGCCGTGTAAATGACTTATACATATTGTTTTAAGGCGGGTATGCTTTATTTTTGCTTCTAGTAAGCGATACTGAGTTCCTTCGCCACAGTCTATTAAAATATATTCATTCTCAATCTGCACCAGAAAAGCCGATGGATTTTTATCTAACTGAGGTGTGGCAGATCCAATGCCAAAAACTGTGAACTTCAATTGTATATTTTTATTCTTGATCTAATTCTTTTCTAAACTGACTTTCCAGTTCATTCATATAAACAGCCTCTACCGCCTCATCTTTCGTGGGCAGCCATATAATACTTTCGGACCCAATGGCTTCAAGGGTGTTTCTGAACTTCTCAGAACCAACGGCAATAAGAATACCATAATTATCCTCAAAGTCATTTACTTGATCTTGCAGTGTAATTAATTCATCCTCTGCAAAAAGCTCTTTCTTTTCTAGTATAATAGAAAACATAGATTGAGAACTCAGTTCACGAAAGATTTCTTGCAATTTCTGTCCGTCCTCAGATTCGCGAAGCACTACATAGTTTTCTTCTATTTCAAACTTATACCTCATTTTTCATTTTTATTTATTCTTTTTCAATTCCCATATTTTGGCATCTACCAAAAACCGAAACCAAAATCCCTGCAGAAAATGAAAAACCATCCCTTCTTTACCTTCTCTGAACCCACCTTTAAGGATAAATCTATAAAAGAAGTAGAGAAACACTCTTAAAAATATTGGATAGGAATAGTATTTCATTCTTTGATATCGGCGATACTCCATAACATTACCGTCCTTCTCGGCCTCAACTCTTCCTGCATCCATTTCTTGTGAATACGCTATGGCCTCTTCTGCCTCCAGTGTAGACCATTTGTTATGCCTTTCGGTAAAAGTACTTAGAGATTCCGTGATGATATCTATAACATTGTTTTTTAAGACAATGGCCTCCCCTTTTATGATAAAATGTTGATCATAATTTTTAATCTCACACTGCCCAAACCCTTTTCTGAAAATAATTGCATGGTAAATAGGATAATGTCCCCCTCTTTTAATCCATCTTCCCAGAAACATAGTTCTTCTTGAGGCCATAAAACCATTAATATTTGCCGCAATACCTTTTTTGAAGTAAGTCCTTAACTCATCCAGCAATTCAGGCATAGCTCGATGATCAGCATCCATATTGAATATGAATTCATTCCTGATATCCAGATTATCAAAGGCCCAATTTCGTTGAATACTATAATTGCCGAATTCATGCTGCACCACCTTAACCTGAGGGTATTCAGAAATAATTGATAAAGTGGTATCAGTAGAAAATGAGTCTACTACATAAATTTCATCTACATACCCATAAACACTTTCAATACAATCCCTGATATTTCTCTCCTCATTGTAAGTAAGAATTATTGCCGTGAGAGGAAGCGTATCCATTTCTGTTTTGAAATCCATCAAACAAAGATATGTATGTTTTTCTATTGCCAGACGGCCTGAGAATTATAAATCCCTAAATTTGTGCAAACCTAAAATCTTTCTCATTTAATGAGAATACTACTAGTACACCAGTTTCTTTGGTCACATTACAAAGCGGGCATTTTCAATGAATTAGAGAAGCTATTTCATCAATCTACTGATGATCAGATTCATATCATTCAAACAGCCAAATATGAGAAATCAAGATTAGACTTTGGCGAAGCCGATACCACGATTCATAAATACAAATATGAACTGCTTTTTGATGACATTTATGAAAACACAAGTTATATCCAAAGAGTTAAAGCTGTTGTCAAAAGAATACAACAGTTTAAACCAGATGTAATTAACTTACCCGGGTATTACGAACCCGCTATGGTCACAGTTCATTTCATAGCCAAGGCAATGGGAATTAAAGTAATTCTTTCTAATGACTCCACAGAAGGAGACAACCCAAATAAATGGTATACAGAATTGATCAAAAGGTTTATCATCACCAATGCTGACGGTTTCTTTTGTTATGGAAAACTTTCTGCAGATTACATGTTAAAACTTGGTGCCAAAGAGAACGAGATATTGATGAGGAGAAACTCGGTAAACAATGATCTGGTACGTAAAATGGCTGTAGATTATACCAAAAGTTCCGAGTTTGCAGAAATCAAAAGCAAGCTTCCATCTTACAATTTCATCTATGTTGGTCGTTTTTTGGACATAAAAAATATTCCTTTAATGATCAGAGCATTTCAGGGTCTACAGAATGCATATGATTGGGGTTTAATTTTAGTAGGTGACGGACCTTTACGAAATCAAATAAGAGAGTTGGCTAAAAAAGATGAGAGAATTACTATTTACCCTCCACAAGCCTGGAGCGGAATCCCTCAAAAATTGGCATTAGCAGATATCTTGATTTTACCTAGCTATTCAGAACCATGGGGATTAGTAACCAATGAAGCTATGATATGTAATATGCCAGTCATAGTTTCTGAAAAAGCCGGGTCAGCTGCTGATCTGGTAAAAAATGGAATAAATGGTTTTACATTTGATGCCTATTCAGAAAATGAGTTAAAAGCCAGGATGCAATTTTTTATTGATTCGCCCGACCAGATAGAAAATTTTGGAAATGAATCTGCCAAAATTATAAATGAATTTTCACCAGAAAAAGTAGCAAAAGATATGTTCAATGGCTTTAAAAAGGTCTCCTCTAAATGAGCCTGGTTGATAAAATATGGAAGAATAGAGATGCCATAGCTGTAAGTATGGTTTTCTGTAGTGGCCCTTTAAATTATGCCATTAGAGATGGAATTGGCGTGGCTCCTAACAGCTCTATATTTTCTCTCCTTTTTATGTTTGGAGGTATTTTCCTCTTTATGCCCTTTAGAGATTTAAACAAACTCTACAGAAACGACACTCCACTTACTTTTTTAGCCTTGGTCTACCTATTCATGACCATAGCTTATATGTTTATTTATACTGCCGAATACTATTTGCCGATGGCGATTAAGATTTACGATTCAGTAGTAATTTTCATAGTTCTCTATTTCTTATTCTATCTGTCAACCGTTCCTGAATCAGCCTTAAGGTTTAATTTTCTTAGATACTCCATACTGATTGGCTTTCTTGGTTGTACTTTCCTACTGGTATATGCTGCCATGAATCCTAATTTTGTGGTAGGCCAAAGATTAGCCATATCTTTTCAAGGAGAGTCTGAGATGGACTCCATGGGTAATCCTCACATTTATGGTAGAGGAGCATTTTTTGGAATAATTTCGTCTCTCATTTATATCAAATATGAAACTAAGAAGCTTTACTTGTGGCTTACCTATTTTGCCTTAATAATTTTTATAGCTGTACTTATTCTTTCACAGGCTATGTCATCGATTTTATCTGGTTTTGGAGCAATTGCTCTCTTTTTATGGCATAATAATACGGTTTATACGGTTGCTAGAGGAATTAGGAAACTTTTTACAAAATGGTATGTATGGGTTATTGCCATCTTGATTTTTGCAAAAGGCATTGATTTTATTAATAAGAATCAGGCAATCATTGAGCTCGGATATGGAGTTATAGAACGAAGATTAGAGAAGCTTGCCAATACTCTATTGCCTACAGATAATTCAGATGATTTATTTGGGGAAGAAGTAGTAACTGATCAGTCTGCCGAAGGTAGAGTAGAGACCTTGGGAATCGTTAAGGAAGCGTTAATTGAGAACTTTGAAAATGGGTATTATCATAAAATGTTTTTCGGCCACGGTTATTATGCTTTGTATGTTGACGTACCCATGGTGGAGGTGTATCATTCATACGGACTCTTCGGCTTACTACTATTTTTAATCTTTTTCATTTCAATGATAAAGTATTGTTGGATGGAGATGCGACGGCCAACAAGTATTATTTCTCAATTTGTTGCCTATGGTTTTGTTTACTTCTTTATTTTCACATTTACCAATGGCTTGATCATTGACTACAACAGATGGACATTCTTCATTATGGTTTGTAGATTTATGCCAACGGCCCAAAAACACCTAATTAAACTAAAAGAAAAAAAGCTTGAATTACAGCAGACAAAATAACTTTGACCTTATTAGATTAGTCGCCGCTATTCAAGTCATGCTATTTCACGGATTTAGCTTTTTTGATATGAATGTACCCTGGCAAAAGGACTTCCAAATGGGAGTTTATTTACTTCCCGGTGTACCGATTTTTTTTACAATAAGCGGTTTTCTTATCTTTCAATCATTAGAAAGAAACAGGTCAAATTTAAAAAAGTACTTTATAAACAGGGCTCTAAGAATTTACCCGGCTTTATACGTTTGCCTTGCATTTACTATCTTATTAATGACTGTGGCTCGTCAAATAGACTGGCCATTAGTTTTTAGTACTAATTTCGTTTCATGGTTCTTCGCTCAAATAAGCTTTTTTCAGTTTTACAAGATTCCTGAGTTTGCTGATTGGGGTGTGGGCCATCCGAATGGAAGCTTATGGTCTATTTCAGTTGAGGTACAATTTTACCTGGTCCTGCCCTTATTATTTCTCTATTTACTTAAAGAGAATTTAAGTTTAAAAAAGAAGAATTTAATCCTACTGACTTTGGTAGTGATTTCCATTTTTTTCAATTACTGGGTAACCCAATGTTTTAAAGGTTCAGAAATTCTCAAAAACCTATTGGGTTTGTTTATTCTGAAATACCTATACTTCTTTTGTTCGGGCATCCTAATACATTTGAACTTTGATTTTTTAAGGAAGTATTTGGTGGGTAAAGCATGGATATGGATCCCCCTATTCATCATTTTCACTATTATTTTCAGGAATTGGTTTCATTTGTTCGAAAATGTATACGAAACCAATCTTGCAGGTATATTAGGAGAAATTATTCTTTCATTAGCCACTATTTCAGCAGCCTATAGTGCTCCATGGTTAAGTGCCAAGATATTAAACGGAAATGACCTTTCTTATGGCATATATATATATCACATGCCCATTTTCAATTACTTCTATCATCAGCATCCAAGCATTGATATTCCCACCTTTATTGTAATTTGCTTATCCATAATAATGGTATCCTTATTATCATGGAGAGTGGTTGAGAAAAATGTTCTTAAATTAAAGTCGAAAATACAGATATAACCTATTGATATGACAAATTCCAATTCTGAGAACCCTAAGGTTTACCCTTTTAGTTTGTTAACAGACTTTGATGTTCATTTGTTTAAAGCAGGAAAACACTTTAAACTATATGAAAAATTAGGCTCGCATGTAGTTGAGAATGAAGGAAAGAAAGGAACACACTTTGCTGTTTGGGCACCCAATGCTGAAGAATTAACCGTGATTGGTGACTTTAATGGATGGGACAAACTTTCACATCATTTAATGCCACGCTGGGATCATTCAGGAATATGGGAAGGCTGGATTCCTGATCTACAGAATGGAGAAATTTATAAATATGCCATAAAAACAAAGAGTGGCGAATGGTTAGAAAAGGCAGACCCTTATGCTCTTATGTGGGAACATCCCCCTCGAACAGGTAGCGTTATTTGGGACACTTACTATGAATGGGAAGATAAAGAGTGGCTTACTAAAAGAGGTAAACACAATGCTCTGGACTCCGCTTTCTCAGTCTATGAAGTTCATTTGGGATCATGGAAAAGAGACCCAAGTGATAATGACAGAAGGCTTACGTACAGGGAAATAGCCAGAGATCTTGTACCATATGTAAAAGAATTAGGGTTCACGCATGTAGAGTTTATGCCAGTCATGCAGCACCCATACGAACCTAGTTGGGGATATCAAATAACAGGTTTTTATGCAGCAACAAGACAATTTGGTTCGCCTCAGGACTTAATGTACCTAATAGAAGAGCTTCACAAAAATGATATTGGAGTAATTTTAGACTGGGTACCATCACATTTCCCGGGAGACGCCCATGGTATCTTCCGATTTGATGGGACAGCACTTTATGAGCATGAAAATCCATTTGAAGGTTATCATCCAGACTGGAAGAGTTATATTTTCAATTATGGCAGATTTGAAATCCGTTCTTTTCTGATTAGCAATGCCTTGTTTTGGCTAGACAGATACCATGTTGATGGATTGAGAGTAGACGCTGTAGCTTCAATGCTGTACAGAGACTATTCCAGAAAGGAAGGCGAGTGGATTCCAAATCAATACGGAGGGAGAGAAAATCTGGAGGTTATTTCTTTACTCAAAGAATTAAACGAGGAAGTTTATAAGCAATTTCCAGACACTCAAACTATCGCAGAAGAATCAACAGCTTTCCCAGGTGTTTCAAGACCCACCTTTAATGGCGGACTTGGTTTCGGGATGAAATGGATGATGGGATGGATGAACGATACACTGGCGTA
Organism: Cytophagales bacterium; assembly: GCA_024742395.1. Classification (GTDB taxonomy): domain Bacteria; phylum Bacteroidota; class Bacteroidia; order Cytophagales; family Spirosomataceae; genus Jiulongibacter. Next base: position 1,680 of record JANSYO010000029.1, on the reverse strand, counting down.
TTTTGAGCGGGACCCAGCCTTTAGGAAGCACCATCAGAACGACATTACATTCAGTACTGTTTATGGTTTCTCAGAAAATTTCATGCTACCTCTATCTCATGACGAAGTGGTGTACGGAAAAGGTTCTTTACTCAGCAAAATGCCAGGTGATGAGTGGCAACAATTTGCCAACTTGAGGCTGTTGTATATTTATATGTTTACTCATCCAGGTGCTAAATTAATTTTTATGGGTGGAGAGTTCGGTCAAAGGGCAGAATGGAACTTTAAGTACAGTTTGGATTGGCACGAAACAAATAACCCTTTAAATAAAGGGGTAAGTTCTTTAATTAAAGCACTTAACAGTGTATATCGAACGGAAGACGCCTTAACCCAATACCAGTTTGAAGAAAAAGGTTTTGGATGGTTAGATACCTTAGATCACGAGAATTCCGTTCTTTACTACCGCAGAATTTCGGAAAAAGAACAAATATATATTGTACTAAATATGACTCCCGTACCCAGACCAAATTATAAACTCGGGGTTCCAAAGTCAGGCACATATGCTGAATTAGTAAATACCGACAACTCAGAATATGGTGGGACCAATGTGAAGAATGAAGACCTAAAAGCTAAAAAAGAACCGATGCATGGAATGGACTATTCAATCTCGATGAATCTGCCTCCTCTTGGAGGTATAATTTTCAAAATGAAAAAATAGGGTTTCAAAGTATCGTTTCACCGTTCATATATATATGATAATAATTTATGCAATTATTGATCAAATTGGCAATGTACAAAGCAACATTTAAATGAAAAAAATCGCACTTATTCTTCTAGCTGGTCTATCTTCCATTTCAGCTTTCTCTCAATCTGCCGAAGAAATTGTAGCTAAATACATAGCTAAGAACGGTGGAAAGGAGAACATGGAAAAGCTTAAAACAGTTAAAATGACAGGGCTGGCAAACTCAAACGGAATGGAATTTCCAATGACAATCCTTATGAAAGGGAAGTCTAAATTTAAGTCTTTTGTGACATTCCAGGGAATGGACATCGTTCAACCAGCATCATATGATGGTAACGAAGTATGGAATACTAACGTTCTGACCATGAAAAATGAAATGCTTGAAGGTGAAGCTGCCGAAAGCATTAAAAGAGAGGCCTTAGACTTTCCTGATCCATTTCTAACTTATTCTGAAAACGGATACGAAATTGAATTGGAAGGGGAAAAGGAGATTGATGGCGTAAGCTATATCAAGTTAAACTTAATTAAGCCTGACCAGACAATTATGGGTCAAGAGGTTAGTGAAAAGACTGAATTCTTGCTCGATCCTAAGACTTACTTTATTGTTAGTAAAACTCAAAATTCACCTATGGGTAGTTTAGAAACACTATTGAGTGATTACAGAAATATTGAAGGTATCATGTATCCATTCAAGATGGAAACTAAAATTGGAGGGAATGTTGTCAGTTCAGTAATAATGGATTCTGTAGAAATTAACGTACCTATAGATGATTCCCTATTCACCTTTCCTGATTAACAAACCTAACTTTTCTTATTACTAAAAGAGGCTGTCTCAAAAGGGCAGTCTCTTTTTTATGCTTAAAATTTTGTAACTTCTAGCATGAAAGAAGGAGCAAATAAGAAGGCAGTTTTTAAGGATTACAATCCTAGCCAACTATCACTTCTCCCTCCATCGTTAG
>JANSYO010000397.1 GCA_024742395.1 Cytophagales bacterium | reverse complement strand
GTGGGTAACACTTGACGAGTGGCCGGGCATGGCATAGCTCGTAAGACACACGGTTGGCACGTAGGAACAATTAGAGAGACCAGTACCCTGCGGGCTCCGGCTAAAAAGAAACTTCGGGAAAGCCCAACGACACCTTCTCCCATGAAATAGGTGCCGAGGCCTGTTTCGCAAGCTGAAAGGGAAACCAACTCAGCATTGAGTTGAAGCAATTCAATCTCATTGGCGAATAAAATTCCATCCTCGGCATTGTTAGAACTAGGATCAAGGAAAAGACCTGACTTGTTAGGATTTAGCTCATTAACAAACCCATGCGTAGCAAAATGCAGGTACTTTACTTTGTTATAATTCAAAGCTTTCACTCGATCCTCGCTAGCCTCGGATTGAAGGAAGTATTGGGCATTGATCGTGGCTCCTTCAAAAAGGTTATTCAATTGTTCTACCTCAGATTTTGTACCCGGAAGCGGCTGAAGCTCCTGATCGAATGAGAAAGATCTTGTAGTGCCTAACGATGGAGCCATGGCCTCTCTAACAAAACGGCTTGCATCCAGATTCAGTTTATTGTTTTGATCAAAAACCGGAGCAAAGGCGATCATTTCATTAGGCTTTTCCTTTACTTCTCTAGCTGCTAGGGCTTCTCTTAGTGAAAGAGAATTGTGGTAGGTGATTTGATAAGTTTCTATCAAAAAGGGATGGTCCTCCGACTTCCTGAGTAATTCAAAAGGTAAGGTATTCAAAGGCCCTGAGGGAATGATAATCAAATTCGAAATGGATTCGCCTTCCAGATATCCTACAATTGGATCAAGAAGCGATCCATAAATTCTCTTACCAGCGGCATCTAAGGCAGCGCTTATTTTAAATAACACGGAGTTATTGAGTGCTAACAGGCTCTTTGAGAAAGTGTTTTCATCATAGTTGTGATAACTAACTTTTACGTTTTTTTTGGTGATCAGAATTGATACCAGCGTATCCCTGGTAAAGTCATATTGAAGCACAGCCGATCCTTCCTCCAATGATTTTTGTAAAGCTGAGGTAGAAATTCTCCCGGGTCCGTCC
>JANSYO010000227.1 GCA_024742395.1 Cytophagales bacterium | reverse complement strand
TTCACCTTAGGTGGCTTAGATAAGGTTATCGCCCCAATTAAACAGTGGTCTTGATCTTAAATCCCAACTGACACCTAGGCTCAAGCAAGCCTCTTTAAGAGGTATTTGTGCAGGTGATAGCAATTTTATAAAGGTTTGGTGCCAAAGTTTTATCCCTATAAAGCTTCAGAGGGTCTTTTTGTCCTTTAGTGTGCTTGATCTTCGGCAGCATATTATTTGTACTGATGAATATTTTACCATGATGTGTGTGCAAGACAGCTATCGAATCGTTCTATGTTTCATGCAGGTCGTTATTAGGACGACAAGGAAATTTGCTACCTTAGGACCGTTATAGTTACGGCCAACGTTTGTGTAAAATGCAATGTATCGTATGCTGGTCACATATCAGTTCTAAAATCTAGACATCTTTAACTAAAACTTGTGTATTTGCTATACAGTCGCTTGATAAATATTATTGTTATCCCTAAGTTAGACAAGTTATTGGTCGAGTTCTTGGAGTTGGCTTATTATGGACATGCTGCAGGTATACTATTGCCAAGCTGTTTTAATGTGTACAAGTGTGTTGCAAAACGAAAGGTTTCTTAATGAAACTCTTGGTTCAAAACGAAAGGTTTCTTAATGAAACTCTTGTGAGCCTTCAGCTATATCACGGAAGGATCTTGCTTGAGGGCTTGTCTCTTGTGTAATGTGATTGACAGAGGAGGGAACATCTTGCTGGATATACAATTAGGTTTTAGAGTTCAAATTAAAATTACTTAAATTGCCATTTTGACTTGCAAGTCTTTAGCTAAGGTTACGCGTCTTATTCTATCTCGACATTTAGAGCTTCAGTAAAGGCTTTATTTGGGATACCTGGTGGACTCGATGGATAATTTAGCTCATAAGATGCTACACACTTTTGAAAAGATGGATCCTATTAATCCTACTTTTGAGTATTTGCAGAGGTTGCTGTAAGCTTACCTCTCTTAAAGAGGTTGCTGTAAGCTTACCGAAAGTATTTGATTTAAGACAGAACTTTGGCTATTTATTTGGGCTTTTCCCATTTGTTACACAAGTGAATACCCATCTTAACGAGATTGCGAATGATGGATCCTATACGTCAATGAATCTTATTTCCATGGATTGATAATGAGCTGATCATTTTACAAGTAAGGCCTTTTGTTGTGTCAGTTTCTTTTCGTTTCGATGTTTATTAGACAGCATTATTTCTTTTGAACAGATCCAGATATTAACATTGGCTCGTATAACATTTAACTGCTAACTATTGCTTGGATGGCAGGTGTGTATCTCTGAGCATTTTAATCTTTAATAGACTCAACTTTCTCTAATGGTTCCTAGACTCAAGTTAGATCGCTAGCATTCGGGCTTTAATTATTGCTGTGTGTCGATGGTTATGAAGAGGTCTGATCGCTGGAATGGTAAATTCGATAATTCTTTCTTCTACAAGCAGTTATCTTTGTGGCACAGAAGCACACGTTTGGTTCCTAGTTCTTTTTCACCTACTTTTCGGAATTCTTTTCACCTTTCATTTACAATACACAAATCTAACTAATAATCCTTTAGCTAATAACAGCAAGTTCTATTTCTGGTCTACGAGTTCCTATAGGTCAATTAAATAGCTGTTCAAATATCAGCCAACGTTTGCAAGTTGCAATTCTACAAAGAGCTCATGAAGAGATTCAGCACCTCTATAATTCAGTATGCTCTTATTCTGCAGAGATTTTCTTTATCTACAAAGAGGTATCTTTTCGATAAAAGGATACTGAAGCTTTATTAATCGCATGTTTCAACCGCTTAAGTGCAATCCAAATAAAGATTACTGCAGGTTGGTCACACAATTATATAATTCACTAGGAATTAGTGGTTTCGAGGCCTACTTTTGTAGGCAATTGTGTTGATATTTCAGCTGCAACC
>JANSYO010000225.1 GCA_024742395.1 Cytophagales bacterium | reverse complement strand
TATTTTTTGGAGTCTTTTGACACCTTAATTTTTTCAATGTCGATTTCCTCGTCTTCATCTTCATCATAGTCATCTTCAGAATACTGCTCGATGAGAGGATGTCGTTTTACATTTCTTTTACCACTGTCAAATTTTATGAGCATAGCAGGCAACAAGACCAGGTTGGTGATCATTGCCACCAATAAGGTTACTGAGGTTAAAGTCCCCAAAGCTACTGTGCCTCCAAAATCTGAGGCCGCAAAAATAACAAAGCCAAAAAACAATATGATAGATGTGTAAATCATACTGGCACCGGTTTCTCGTAAACTCTTGCTGATGGCTAGCGGTACGAAAAACTTGTTGGCAAATAGCTCCTGTCGGTACTTGGCTAAGAAGTGAATGGAATCATCTACTGATATACCAAAGGTGATGCTAAAGACAAGTGCTGTACTGGGTTTGAGTGGAATCCCAAAATAGCCCATCAATCCAGCCGTGATCAGCAGTGGAATCATATTTGGGATCAATGAAATTACGATCATCTTGAAGTTGCCAAACAAAATGGCCATGATGATGGCAATGATCACAAAGGCAATGATCATACTTTGGATCAGGTTTCTGATCAGGAATTTATTGCCTTTAATAAACATGAGTGTGGTGCCGGTGAGGGTCACATCCATCTTATCTTCGGCAAAAATCTCCTCCATACGGGGCTTGATCACCTGATTGACCAGGGAATCCATTTTATTGGAGCCTATGTCTGCAATTTTCAAGCTCATTCGTAGCTTTTGGCCGGTGCTATCCACAAATGAGGTAGCAATATTTTCCTGGTCGGTCTCTTCGGAGAGGTACCTTAGAATGAAGGCCTGATCTCGACTATTCGGCAATTGGTAATAAGCAGGGTTCTGATTGTAGAATGCCTGCCTCGCCGCTTTGATGAAGCTTACCACGGACACAGGCTGTGAAATATTACTCAACGAATCCAAAAACATTTCAAATTCATTGATCTTCCTGAGGTTCCGCAGATTCTGAACACCTTTTTTTGTATTGGTGTCGATAACCACCTCCAATGGCATAATACCGGCAAAGTTTCTTTCGAAAAATTTCAGGTCTTTGATTACAGGGCTATTCTCAGGCAGATCATCCACCATGTAGGAAACCGCTTTCATTTTGCTGAGGCCAAAAGCCGCTACAACTACAATGACTATCGTGGTAGAAAAAATGTAGTATGGATGCTTATGGACAATAATGTCAAGATAAGTCAAGACTTTGTCCAGGGGCATAAAATCAAGGTGCTTGAGATGCCTTGCCTTTGGCGGTGCTAAAAAGGAATAAAAAGATGGTATTAAAATTATACTTACGAAGAATGTAGCCAGAATATTGAGACCGGCCACTATACCAAATTCCTTCAGAATGGTAATATTGGTACTTGCCAGTACCAAAAAGCCAACAGCTGTGGTAAAGTTGGTTATAAAAGTGACAATGCCAATCTTTCTGATGATACGCCGCAATGCCTGTAGCTGATCCCGATTGCTCTGGTATTCCTGGTGATACTTATTGAGCATATACACACTATTGGGAATACCGATGACCACTATGATTGGTGGGATAAGGCCGGTAAGTATGGTGATTTTAAACTCAAATAATGCCAGCGATCCCATTACCCACACGACAATCACACCAATGATGATCATAGGAACGAGCACGGCATTAAAGGCCCTAAAGAAGATAAACAGGATGATACCCGTAACAACCACCGAAAGTATCAGGAAGAGGTTGAGCTCATTCTTTACTTTGGTAGTAGTGATAGAGCGTGTGTAAGGCAGACCGGCATAGTGCAGGGTGATTCCCGTGTTTTCCTCAAAAGCAGTACAGGCAAAGATGATATCCTCTACCAGCGTATTCCTTTTGCGGCTATTGAGTACTTCCTTGTTGATAGTGACAAGCACCAGAGTGGC
>JANSYO010000054.1 GCA_024742395.1 Cytophagales bacterium | reverse complement strand
GTTCCATTTCTACCACCATCTAGTCTGAATGGATTTGCATTGTGTCTGTGCGTAGGTCTCTCACCCGGAGTTAATAAAACTTCCGTTTTCTGATCTCTGAAATTAGGCTCCAAATAGTGCAAATCTTTTCTGTGCGAATTCTTAATTAGGTAGTCGGTTTGATCCAGATTGAATTCTCGTAAGTGCCAGAATACATCTTCTTCATTTATTTGACCCACGGTACCATAGGTCAGTAGATTCCAAGCCGCATTTCTCTCAGGCAATTCAATTTCCCAATGCTCTGCAATAATTTTTGAATAGTTAGACTTCAAACTATCGTTTATTGCATAATGATATAACGGCCAGTAGGTAAAGAAGGCCATTTCGTCATCAGAATGATTCCATGTATCACCCATGATATGTCCTATATAATGCACGGTATCAGCTCTCATTTCATACATACTGCTCATCATATTGTCCAGATAGCCATATTCCTTAATCATTTTTGTCATTTCTGACTTGTAAACTTCTTTACCGGTTAATTTAAAGGCTAACTGCAGCCCGGCAATTAAATGAGTACTATTCAGTTTCCTGTCATAAACATGCTTTGGGTACGTATTCACGTATTCCGGATCCCATCTACCCCAGGTAGTTGGCTTTCCATCATGATCAATAAACTTGTAATCATTGGTAATTATATGAGTCATAATGGCATCTATAAAATTAGCTACCCGTTTCTTCTCTTTAGGAGTTTCAGCCACAAGCTGGTCTATCACCGAGGCCGCAAAGAGATAAGCAATGTATTCATCTGAACTGGTTGTACCTTTCCATTCCCAGCCTTCTTCTTCTGAATCCCTCCATCGGTCGTGATCACTAACTTTGAATCCCTTACGCTCAAACGTTCTGGCAGGAAAACCTTCTATTGGATTGATATCAATAATTCTTTCAAAAGGTGCGAAAGACTCCCACACATACCTTTTTGCTTTTTCCTCACCTGTTGTAGCATATCTGAAGGCCTGACTTCCCAAATAAAAGGAGGTCCATAGACCATCATTGTCATGATCTATGATGTGTTCTGAACTAAAGTCAAAAGGCTCCCGCAGTTTTGGTGCACATACGAATCCATACCTTAAGAAGTATTTCCTAATTCTGTCCTGAAAAAACTCAGCCTTTTTTGCCAAAGTCATTTCCCGTAGTTCAATCTTATTGAAACCATCGATATTGAGTAAGTATACGTTTCCTTTGCTATCCAATGCCATATCAATTACCTCATCTCTAGTCAACCATCTTTTAGATGCAAAATATCTATACCGATCACCTTCTTTTACAAATGCTCCATCAGGAGAAGCAAACCATAAACCTGATTTACCCTTAATCATCTGACTGATTTCGGTGACAGGCAAAGCAGTCTCCAAAGTCTCTACTATTCTACCCGTATTATAGATAGAAAAATATCCCTTCCCAGAACCAACAACGATTTTATCCTCCTCAAAAACCAGTGCATTCAGTCCGGAACCCACATAAATCGTTTTCCATTTCCCATCTGTTAATGCATAAATATTATTCTCCGAGAGGGCGTAAAAAGAGTGATCTATGGCATACAATTTTTTGATTTTATCAGAAGGCGACTTCCATTCAGTTAATTTTTGATTACCCTTATAGATAGCACTGAACTCATCTCCTACCAGCAAAATTTGGTCATTTCTATCCACCGCCATCAACCCATAATTTTCTCCTTCAGTGAACTTCACCCCTATTCTACCCGCATAACCATTTGAAAGAAAACCATTACTAAACAAATAAAAAAGAACACTCTTTTCCTCTTGAATACACATATCCACGGGTATTTTGTCAGCAATTGACCAATAACTATTGTCTTTGGCCACAATATTTTCGGGAAATTCCCTAAAAACACCTTTATCTGTCAAGATATAAACTGCATCATTGTAGTCTATAAGAAGTTTAAGAGGCTTAGCGTTAAGGAACTCTTCAGACGGCTTGTATTTCACTGATACATACTGATCAAAGGGGGTGTCTTTTTGCTGACCATAACTAAAAATGGCTACTAAGCTGCAAACAAAAAATAGAGATAGACTTTTCATAGTATGATGATTTTAAAACTCAAGTTCAATTATGTAAACCAACTGCTTTTAGTTCTTTGAGCATGAATTCAGGCTGATCTGTTTGTAAAACATTCGCTCCCTTTTCAAGGAAATCTAAAAGAACTTCACTTTCACCAGACGAAAGCGATTTATCCACTTCGCCAAAGGCATTAATCCAAACTCTTATTTTCCTTGCCTGTAAATCACTCATAAGTGCTGCAGAATAGAAGCTTGGATCAATATGGATAATTTGGGGGTCAAAAAGTCGAATGGCTTTTTTCACATGCCTTTCTGAGTAGGTTCTTGGCATTAAATAGAGTGCTGGGTCAATTTTCTTGATTTTCTTTAAAACACGATAATCACTGTCAAAAAAGAAGGCTTGCGTTTGCATTCCTGCCTTTTGCACTTCGTCAATTACCGGTTCAATATTCGTCAATTTCAAATCTAGATCTATTAAAATTTTTCCCTTACAAATGGCTAGAACTTCCCTTAAAGTTGGAATTTTTGAATCGCTTAAACTGCCGTCATTATTTTTCAGTCTTAGAGCTATAAGTTCTTCAAATGTATAGTCTTCTAACTTCCCTGTACCGTTTGTCGTTCTATCAATAGTTCCATCATGCATAAGCATTGGAACTCCATCTTTGGATGTTCTAATGTCAATTTCAATAATATCAATTCCTTCTGAAATGGCATTCTGCACAGACAGCAATGAATTTTCAGGAGCCAGATTATGAGCGGCTCTATGAGCAGCTACTAAAATTTTAGATGAGTTTTTCCCAAAAAATACTTCTTGTAAATAATCTTTAGTTTCCTGACTGAAAGAAAGGGACGGAAAAAGAAGAATGATTAAAAAGAGGGCATTAAGTTTTTTTGTTTTCATGGCTATTAGGTTGAGAATTTAGTTCTCATGACTATTTTTTGGGGTGCCTTCTTTCGGGTGTATCCGGAATTTGATTAATTAGAATATTCGGTTTTTTACCGTTCTTCTTAAGAATGAAAGAATCATACAAATCGCCAGTCCCTGTGAAGGCCTTATAATGGACCAGGTCTTCGGCTACTGTGATGACTTGAAAAAGCTGTGTATTTTCAGCTTTTCTTTCCATCCAACTATCTTCATAAGTCATGTCATACATTTTAGGGCCACTTACAGAAACCACATATAATGTACCCGCCTCCTTTGATTTTACAGAAGAACCTGTAGCCACATTATCTGCCGTTCCTCTGCCATAGGCATGATCGTGACCTTGCAAGACTAAATCAACTTTATGCTTGTCAAATATAGGCTTGAAAGTCTCTCTTAGCTTTACATTATCTCTGTTTGGTTTTGTGGAGTAAATAGGATAATGGAAGGTAATCACTGTCCATTTTTTTGGATTGTATGTTAATAATGAATCTAACCACTTTGCCTGGGTCTCTCTAAAGATTGGCGACTCATCTATTTGCTCTGCATCAAGAGATACCACTTTTAAGTCAGGATAGTTAATTTCATAACATGTCTCTTCTAAACCTTTTACTCCATTGGTGGGCAGATTAAACTGTGGTCTCCACTGTGGAGATAGCTTCACGTTAGAATACTCATGGTTACCAGGTGTCATAATACTAGGCACCTGAGCATGAATAAAACCACCCGCATGAAACCACTCACCCCATTCAATGTCTCTGTCATGCCTGTTAATTAAGTCTCCGGCATGTAACAGGAAATCTATATCAGGCATGGTGTGATAAGCTTCTCTTATAATTCTTGACCACATAGATTTCACATCATTCTGTGCATCTCCAAAATAAACAAATGAAATTGGTGCGTCTTTTCCCGGCATAGTTATCTGAAACCATTCACTCCAGTTTACTCCATCTCCTACTCTGTAAACATACTTTTTACCCGGTGTTAGATTTTTTATAATTCCTGAATGATAATTTGCCTTTACAATGGGCTCATTCTCTCGGCTAACAGATAGAGTCTCCATTTTGGCCATAATTTTAAAAGGTTCGCTTCTAAATTCAGGACCATGACTTGCCTCAGCGTATTCAATAATTCCTTCACGTACATTCAAGGAGGTACGCCAGTTAACAGCCACAGAGGTAGTAGGATCTTCCGTTAGATTTAAAATAATCCTATCCGGCACATTGCTAGGGAAAAGTAATTTGTGCTCCGCAAAACGGTTCATTAGAGAATCTAGATCCGCATACTCATGGCTATGTATATTTCCATCATGTGAATGCTCTAGTTTTTGGGCATAACTCAATTGAAAAGTAGCCAAGGATAATACAATATAAATCACTGTATTACAATAACTTAAACCAATATTTAATTTCATTTTTGTTTGTAAAAATGCGTTTAAACCAATTATATTTGTTACTCTTATTCGAATTGAATATTTCCTCATATTCACCTCTAAGACTGACTCCATCCTAAAATGGACTATTGTGTTTTAGACTATTTACAATTATTTATTTCTTCATTTTAATCAATTCGATTGGTCTGATACCAAACGTATTTAACACAATTCATAACATGAAAATTAATTTTGTATCATTGGTTGCCGTTTTCGCGATAGGCACTATGCTGTCATGCAAACAGACCCCTGTTAAAGAAGTCAATTCAACCAACGCCCTGGAAACTTATTTAGCAAAGGAAGATTCTGTTTATCACTGGGATGTAACAGACAGCTTAGACCTCGATTCTGTAATGTGCTATCAATTAATTTTAACTTCTCAAATATGGCAAGGAATAACATGGAAACATCAATTAACGGTATTTGTACCCAGCCAGGTAGATTATAGCGGTGCATTATTATTTATTTCAGGTGGAAGTAATAAGGATAGTCAACCAAATCTAAGGAGCAATACAGATGACTTAGCTTCAGGACTCGCAGCAATGGCTCAAAAAAATAGAGGCATTGTGGCTCTTTTAAGGCAAACCCCGAATCAACCACTTTTTGGTGACCTCACAGAAGACGCCTTGATTTCCTATACACTTCATAACTTCAAGAAAGACGGTGACTATAACTGGCCCTTGCTTTTCCCCATGGTTAAAAGTGCCGTTAAAGGAATGGATAGTGTGCAGGAGTTCGCTAAAACAGAACTTCAACATGACATAAAAACATTTACTATATCCGGACTTTCTAAGAGAGGTTGGACAACCTGGCTAACAGGTTCACAGGATTCCAGAGTCGAGGCTATTGCTCCAATGGTAATAGATGTTTTAAATATGCCAGTAAGTTTGCAGTATCAAATTTCAACCTGGCAAGACTACAGCATTGAAATCCAAGATTATGTTAGTTTGGAAATTCCCCAACAAATGGCTTCAGATACAGGGACTTTTCTCGTCAACATGATTGACCCATATTCATACCGTGAAAAACTCACAATGCCTAAAATGATTTTTATGGGTACAAATGATCCTTATTGGCCCGTCGATGCCATTAAGAATTATTACGACAGTATTCCAGGTCAAAATCATATACATTATGTTCCAAATGCTGGCCATGACTTAGCTGGTGGAGAGCAAGCCTTAAATGCTCTGAGTGCATTTTGGGCAAACACCTTGCAAAGAAATGAGTATCCTAAGTGTGAATGGTCTGTAGAATCAGACAAAGAGGCATTAAAAATTGAGGTTGCCTCATCTGAAAATAAATTAATAGATGCATTGGTTTGGACAGCCAGTTCTGAAGATAGAGATTTCAGAAACGACAATTGGACTTCAATGAAGTTAAAAAAGGAAGGTAATTCAAATATTAAGTATATCAATAAATTCCCTAAATCCGGATATAGGGCAATGTATTTAGATTTGGAATATGAACATCCAAACGGTGGAACATATACAGAGAGTACCAGAATATATGTTATCGACTCAACTCAAGTTTTATAAATAACCTCAATTCCAAAAGCCGCGGTACTATTACGGCGGCTTTTGGATTCAATTAACTGCTCTTAACCTTTTAAACGGAATACATTGAACACCTTCTTGCTGTGTTGGATGATTAAAAGCTTTGGACATAAAACGCTAACTGGTTTCAATGAGATTTATTTAACCTGACCAAGCACATAATATTAGCTAAATAGAGAAAGGGGCAAATCTAGAATTTGCCCCCTTTCAAATAAAAATTATGGCCGCCAGAAAGCAACCATAATTAAGATTCACACTATAAAATCCTCCAGAACTATTTCTTTACCATGGCTTTCCTGTTCCTTGAAGTAACCAGAACTTAGACCATGCACTATTTTTACCATCGGCCTGAGTGTAACTGGTTTGTTCCAGTTTATCTACCGCATTATTTGCGTTCGTTTCGTTTAACATAAGTTCTGATTGCATGTAATAGAACCGCAGTGGTAAAACTTCTCTCTTTGCCGCCGGACCAGGAGTTAATTTAGGAAATCCTGTTCTTCTATAATCAAACCAAGCTTCTGTAGCTGCAGTCCAGCTAGCTATCCACTTTTGTGTAATTATTTGTTCTCTTTTAATTTCAGTACTTGCAGATATTTTAAATGCAGCTTCTCCAGATATATAGGCATTATAACTTTCTGTTACATTCCAGGCAGCGAATGACTCTTTGATCCCATTCTTATAGTATTCCGCCGCTTCTCCAGACACATTCCATCCTTTTAAGGCAGCCTCAGCCAATATAAAATTCACTTCCGCAGCAGAACATAATCTGGCTTTAAGCAAAGGATCGCTTGCTTTGGCATATAAAGGGCTTAAAAATGAGACATGAGGGTTATATGAAAGCTGACCAGGAGTTGGGTTTAAATTATAACTTGATGGTAAGGATGAGACTGAAGGTGGTAAACCAACGTATTCAGGGTCAGTATCAATTTCATTATCTCCAACACGATCAGGGGATAAATATCTTACCCCTTCAATAACTTCATCAGTACCAGCAGGTAAATTTTCATCAACTACAATTGGCACCTCCACTTTTTGAGCCCAAACAGCAATTCTGGGATCACTTAGTTTCTGAAGTGCTTCTATAAATGTAGAACACATTTTTATCCTTCTGTAATTACTTCCTGAACTTGAATCAAACACAGAGTTTGACGGCCAGCTATTTGCATCCCCTGTTCCTGCATAATCCATGGTGGCGTCATTATCAGCAGTAAGAATTAAAGGATATTTAGAAGGGTCAGACATCAACTTTTCAATACCAGCTTTAGCCAAATCTGGTTCTTTATCTGAAATTCTCATTAAATACCTTAACTGTAGGGAGTTTGCAAACCTCCTCCATTTCATGGCATCTCCATCGAAAATAACATCATCTCCAAAATTCTCAATTTGGTTTAAACTTTGGTAGGTAATAAGAATCTCGTTTGCCTTTTCTAAATCAGCAAGAATTCCTTTGTATATATCTCCCTGATTATCAAAAGCCGGGAGAATTTCGCCTAAATCTCCACTAACAGCTTCTGTATAAGGAGCATCTCCCCATAAATCGGTTATCATTCCAAAAATGTATGATTTCATAATTACAGAAACTCCTTCATAAAAAGGCAAATCCTGGGCTACAGCTCTTTCGTATAAATGCCTGTTATTTCTAAGTATTTTATACCAACCAGCCCAGCTTTGGTCTGACCAATCGTAATCATTATGGCTAGAGAACCAGGCATCAAGCTGTGTATGCTGAACCACGCCTGCGATATTCTGAAATCCAAGGTTTACAGTCCCCATTGAAGCTTCTGTAAGAACGGTTGCCATTATTTGAGCAGGAACAATACCATCAGGGTTAATACCATTTGGATTTACATTTAGCTCTTCCAAATCTCTACACGATAATGTAGCAAAGAGCATCACACTTACTGTTAGAACTGTTTTTATTCTTAATGTTTTCATTTTCTTAGGAGTTTTATCTTTAGAAACTAAGGTTAAGTTTGACACCTACCGGCATAACCCACGGGTTTACATTATAGCGTTCTATGCCCTGCTTAAAATAACCATCTTCCTGCTGGAAAGCATTTTCAGGGTCAATGCCCACTTTCGCCTTAGTCCATAGAATGATATTTCTACTATATATAGCTACCGAGGCGTTTTCTATCCCAGCCTTGTTTATAAAGGCTTTAGGCAGTTGATAAGAAAAGGAGATTTCCCTTAACTTTAAATACGAAGCATCAAACATAGCTGGCTGAAAGAACGACCATGGATAATTATCTGCATACGGAATTATCTTTGTGCCCTCACCACCAAGGTTTTCCTGATACCCGACTATTTCGCCGTTTTCATAAATACCAATCACACCAGGATTAAAAACGCCATCGTTTAGAGTAACACCATAGGAGAATGGAAATCCACCATAGGCATCTCCTGGTCCGCCTACCACATTTATACCATCCGTTATATATTTATCAGCATTTGCCACTAAAAAATCTCTCAATTCGTCACCTTGTAAATCACCCGGATTTATTAATTGATCAAGCCATCTTTGAGTTTTCAGATCCGATTCACTATACCTGTATGTTTGAGAAACAAAATCTCCCCCATGTCTCCAGTCAAAGGACATATTAAGTCCAAATCCTTTATACGAAAGGCTTGTTTGCATACCAGCGATAAAGTCAGGATTGAAATTTCCAATCTTGTTTTTTGCACTATTTTGATTTATAGCTTGCCATGAGCCATCTTCATCGAGCAAAGGATAACCATAATAAGGTGATTCTTTATCTTCCACTATGACCATTTTCCGGTCGTATATATCTCCTACTTCTTCACCCAAATAGGTCCACGCTCCTCCTCGGGAATCTGACCATAATTGAAATAAATCCATGCCCTCTGCCAGCTCCAGAATTCTAGTTCTTGAACGAGTTATGTTCGCACTAATATTCCATTGTAAATCTTTTCTTTGAATAGCCGTACCCCCTAACTGTAGTTCCCAACCTTTATTCTCAATTAAACCTGCATTGACCTTCTTCGTCGAATATCCTGTAGATGGAGCTAATGAGGCCTCAAAAATCTGGTTTCTATTTTTCACCTGATAATATGTGGCTTGCAGAAAAAATCTGTCATTAAAAGCAGAAATATCTGTACCTACCTCCCAAGATGTCGCAATCTCTGGTTTCAAATCAGGAGTAAGTAGGTTACTCGGTATGGAGAGGCGAGGAATACCATCCCATTCTCCAACATTTGTTAAAGTTGAAACTAGCTGATAAGGACTAGTATCATTACCTACTTGTGCCCATCCCCCTCTTAATTTAAATAAATTAATAGATGGACTAAGTGAAATCATTTCGTTAACAATTGCACTAACAGAGGCGGATGGGTAGAAATAAGAAGCTTCACTTTTTGGCAATGTACTAGACCAGTCATTTCGTGCTGTTAAGTCTAAATATAGTTTTCTTTTATATCCGAAAGTTGCCATGGCATACAAACTATTAACTCCTTTCTCGTATTTATAGCTTGCATAATCGAGATTATCTGAAGAGGTATTACTTAAGGTAAAGACACCTGGCACAATTAAACCAGAACCGCCGTTTTTAGTGGCGTTTTTGGTGTTATTACCTTTCTCGTACCGAGTATTACCACCTACAGAAAATGACATATTAAGATCGGAGATATCTTTTGTGTACGTTGCCAGAAAATCTGCATTACTTTCGTACCTATCCAGATTTATCAAACCATATGCTCCGTAGGGTTCATTCGTGTAACTGTTGGCTATTTTGGTTTCTCTAAGTTCAGAGTATTGATCTATGCCATACCGAACCATAAGATTTAAGGAAGGAAGTATCTTCCAGTCTGCTTTCAAGTTCCCGTATACTCTATCTCTTGTAAATCCATTGTTCACTTCGTTTGCCAAAAAATATGGGTTATTATACTCTCCTTCTGCCTGTGAAAGCTGTCTTAAACCCTCCTGGCCTGGAATCCAATATCTTTGCAGATCCAGAATATTAATATGGGGTGAAACCTTATATGCCGCCTCAAGAGGGTTAGTTCCTCTATTGCCTGAAGGTCTGTTGTTTGCCCATGATCTTGTAACATTTACATTGGTACTGAAAACAAGATTTTTTGCGGCATTCAAGTCAGAACTGACGGACAGGTTATTTCTGAATAAATCAGAATTTGGCACCATGCCATTATTCAGCATATTGGTAAAACCAACACGGTAATTCATTAGCTCAGTATTATTCGCAATAGAAACTGTGTTTGTTGTGGTAATCCCTGTTTTTACAAAATTGGCAACGTTGTCTTTGTATGAAATCAGTTCTGTCGGAATTCTATTACCATTGGCATCCACAGGACTATTCCACTGGATAGCCTTATAGCCTTTATCAAGTTCGGGACCTATTCCTGCAGCCGATCCTTCTTCAATCTGTAACACCCCTCCCGGATAAGGATTATTATCCGGCGTATAAGGTCTTACGCCTGTAGCATTAGAAGTATGAAAATCAAGGTATTTGTACGGATTGTCAAAAACCGTATTTGAAGAAATAGAGATCGTAGTTTTCCTGACATTTTTTCCTGATTTCGTTGTTATTAAAACTACTCCGTTTGCCGCTCTGGAGCCATAAAGTGCTGCGGCACTTGGACCTTTCAGAATCGATACATTCTCTATATCATCCGGATTTAAATCTGAAATGGCATTTCCATAATCGACTTTATTATCACTTCCTATCTGGGAAATATTATTCAGCGAATTCGAAATTGGAATACCATCAACAACAAAGAGTGGTTGATTGTCACTGTTTAATGAAGTTGCTCCTCTAATAATCATACTTACTGAAGAACCTGTTCCGCCCGTAGAGTTAATAGTTACCCCTGGTACTTTACCCGCCATTGAGTTTAGTACATTTTCCTGAGCTACTCTTGTAACCTCATCTGCCTCAATTTTGGCTACTGCATAACCAAGACTTCGCTCATTTCTCTCCAGGCCAAGTGCCGTAACAACAACATCCTGAAAGGCGTTTTCTGATAAGCTCAAAGAAACGTTTATTGTGGTTTTGTTACCAACAAGTACTTCCTGAACTTCGAAACCTATAAAGGAGAAAGTAAGCACTGATTCCTTATCAGGTACATCCAAAGAGAACTCTCCATTGACATTAGTAACTGTACCTTTGGTGGTTCCTTTTATTGTAACATTTGCACCTACTAAGGCCTCGTTATTTTCATCAGTTACTCTGCCAGAAACTCTGATATCAAGAGGCTTTAGTACAACAGGACTTTCCCTTTGAGATTTCTTTATTACAATGGTCTTATTTAACTCCTTGAATTCTAAATCTGCCTGAAAGGCAACCGTATTTAGTAAATCATACAAATTAGTAATTCTGGAAAAAGTTACCGTTTTATTTAAGCTCTTTCTTATTGCTTCTTCATAGATAAAATGAAAATCGGTTTTGTTCGTAATATCATTGACAATTCGGGCCACAGTTGCTTTTTCATAGGCCAAATGTATTTTAGTAGTTTTCAGATTCGCGTTTATTTCTCCTGCCTTAACGGATACAAGGCTAAAAGGAATAAATAAAGCGAGCAGCACAATTTTAACTATAGTTTTATGTAATGTTCGTTTCATAACCAATACGTTTAATGTATGTAATTTGTTTGTTTCATGGTTCTTAGGACATAATTAGCCCCCTGGTTTATGTCAGATTTTTCTGATAGTTATTTTTCATATACTTTACTATTTTATGATTACATCTTTACCTTTTATTTCATATTCAAAATCCAGTAAATAGCTGAGCGAAGCCAAGACTTCATGAAGTGTTTGATTATCATGCTGCCCGTTCAGAAGCTTGTATTTCAAAGACTTATCCTCAATGGTAATGTTTACATCATACCACCTTTCCAAGGTTAGTTCTATTTCGTAAAAAGGAGTTTTATCAAAATAAAGTATGCCGGTTGTCCAGCTCGTAGCCACGGTGGATTTCACCTCAAATAAATTAACCTTATTGCTCTTATAATAAAGCCTGAGCTCCTGACCAGGAAGAAGATCATAATAATCATCTTCTTTTAATGTTACTCTTACTTTACCACTTTCCACTGTCACTGAGCAATATTCGTCATTTTCATAAGCCTTTACGTTGAAGGAAGTTCCTAATACACTAATATCGAGATCATTAGTGTGAATTATAAAGGTTTTTCTTTCATTACGTTCTACGTCAAAATAGGCCTCACCACTCAGGTTTACTTCTCTGGTATTTTTCTGAAAGGAGTTTGGATAGGATAATTTACTTCCAGCATTAAGCTTAACTAATGTGCCGTCAGTCAGCGTAAGTTCAGCCCTCTCACCCTTTAATATATTTCTTTCTGAGAGTTCATACTGAAGAGGTATTTTACCCCGATCACTTAACCAATATTTGTAGGCTAGAAAGAGTGTTGCGAAGATGGCTATTGAGGCAACAAGCTTATAGATATACGATACATAAATCCTTGTAAAAACACCTTTCTCCTTGTTCTCTTTTATAATTTTTTTTGCCTGTTGTCGATACGCGGAAGAACTTGTTTCTTTCTTTGATTCGTTTGACAATATATCATCAAACATTGTTCTTAGAACAATCTCATATTCTTGCTCAATATATTCCTGATCAAATCCATGGATTAATTCGAGATATTTCTCCTGTGATATCCGATTCTGAATATAATCCTTGATTAATTGATGTAGAGTTTCTTTATTCATTTCATAGTGATAACTTGAAATGAAACAAAATGGACTATTCTGTAATATGAATTAAATGTTAAGCCTTAAAAAAAGCAGTAGGGAACAACCACTAAAAACCAGCTTATTTGAAACTCCACTGCTGATTTTAAATGTTGTTTGGCTTTAATCAGTTGATTCTTAACCGTGTGGCTCGAAATATTAAGTTGTTCAGCAATTTCCTTATATGACTTGCCTTTCAAATATCTTAATTGAATAATTTGCTTTCTTCCCGGAGGAAGGTCTTCTATTGCCATAAGAATTGAATCAATTTTTTGTTCATTGAGCTCATCATTAACCTCTGATTGAAGTTGCTCAATCCTTTTCCATTGATTCTCAATAGCCTCCTGACTTTTCCTAATGGCTCTTAATTTATCAAAAGCCCTGTTTTTTAAACAAGCGAACAAATAAGACTTAAACTCAATTTCGCTATCAAGGCGATTTCTTCGTTCCCATAATTGTATGAAGACATCTTGAACCAAACCCTCTGCCTCTGCCTGGTCTTTAACTAAAGAGAAGCAAAACCTTACCGAAGCTTCATAGAAAAGAACGTAAATTTCTTCGAAGGCTTCGGACGACCCCTGAGTTAATTCGGCGAACAGTATTTGTACCTCTTTCTCCATGAAAAGAACTTTAATAGCGAATACAAATTTCCGTTAATTAGAAAAGTAATTTCAGGAATACATATTATCGAATTATTAAGAACTACTTATACTTACTTTGACAGAAACACATACTCTTCCATCTAATTTAAAGAATAATTTTGAAAGAAAAGTGTATCATAGCTACCATTGTATATAATTACACTAAAGACCCATTGAACACATTGAAACAAATAAAAAAACTATCACTTTTTACTCTACTGATTTCTCTTCTAACTCATTCTACTTTTGGTCAGGGCAATAGTCAAGGAGATAAGAAGAAAGAAGTACTTCATATTGAGACTGACCTATCAATAAAGTACCAAACCATCCATCATTTTGGAGCTTCAGATGCCTGGTCATGTCAATTTGTTGGTAATTGGCCTGCCGGCAAAAAAGAAAAAATAGCTGAACTTCTTTTTAGTAAAAAATTTGATGAGAATGGTAGCCCAAAAGGAATAGGCCTTTCAATGTGGAGATTTAATTTGGGTGCCGGAAGTGCAGAACAAGGAGATGCATCTGATATAAAAGATGAATGGCGTAGAGCTGAATCCTTTCTGAATGCTGATGGCTCCTACAACTGGAATAAACAAAAAGGGCAAATATGGTTTGCAGAAAAAGCAAAGGATGAAGAAGTTGAGAATTTGTTAGTTTTCTCTAATAGTCCACCAGTAGCTCTGACAAAAAATGGTAAGGCATATGCCAATAAAGGGGAGAATAATTTGGCCAGGGAGAATTATGCGGCTTTTGCTCAATACCTCGCAAAATCTTTAAAAAATCTGGAACAAAAAGGTTTGAAACCAGGCTTTATCAGTCCAGTAAATGAACCTCAATGGGACTGGTCAAATGCGGGTCAGGAAGGAACACCTTTCTCTAATTCAGAGATTGCTGAGATAGTCAGAGAACTTGATAAGGCTTTGGAGAAAGAAAAGCTAAGCACTACCTTAGATGTAGCAGAAGCGGGTAAAATCAACTATCTTATTGAAGATGCAGACAAACCTGCTCGTGGCAATCAAATCAACGAATTCTTTAGTAAAGATTCCGAGAATTACCTGGGCAACCTAAAGCATGTAGAAAATAATATTTCCGGCCATTCCTATTTTACGACCTCTCCTTTTGATGAGGCCCAGTCTCTAAGACGAAGTTTAGCAAATAGAATTAATGAAGTGCCTGGATTAAGTTTTTGGATGAGTGAGTATTGTATACTCGGAGGTAATAATGGAGACATCAATGGTAACAAGCGTGATTTAAGTATGCCGCCCGCACTCTATGTGGCTCGTACTATCCATAACGATCTGACTTTTGCCAATGCCGCTGCCTGGAATTGGTGGATCGCCATTTCTCCGTATAATTACAAAGATGGCCTCATTTATATAGATAAAAATAAAACGGATGGTCAGTTTTATCCCTCAAAAATCCTGTGGACTTTGGGAAATTACAGCCGTTTTATCAGGCCAGGCTTTAAACGGGTAGAAGTCACTATTCAAAACAAATTACCTCAAAATAAGGATTTCTTAGTTTCTGCATTTTATAGCAAGGACTCAAATCAATTGGTTTATGTAGTAGTAAACTCTCAAAATTTTGCACAAGAGATTTCTTTAGTTCAAAATGAGCTGGGTTTTAATAGTCTAAAGGCTTACCTAACATCAGAAGAAAGCGACCTTCAATTGTTACACATTAACACTAATGATAAATCTTTTACAATTCCTGAAAATTCAGTGGTCACCATAATAGCCGAGAAATAGAATGATTGCCAAGTGTCATTTTTATTCTGCAGAGTTCGCGGATGGTGATCTACTCAAAATTACCTAACTGCAAATTTTCCTACATCAAAAGTTTTTGTCTATTGTTTCATTGATAAGTAAAAATTTACTTTTCAATATCAAAAGTAAATACGACCAAGTTCTATTAAATACTTGATGGCTCAGTCATGAAGGGCTGATTGTAATGTCGTCGGCCAGTATTCTGATAAAGTGCATTCGCTACTGCCGCAAAAACCGGAGGAAATGGAGGTTCTCCTAGGCCAGTTGGATCTACCTCACTTTTCACAAAATGAACGTCTATATTCTGAGGAGCCTCATGATGCCGAATCATTCTATATTTATCAAAATTACTTTGTTCAGAAACGCCATTTTGATGCCGTAGTCCACCATAAAAGGCATTTCCAATACCATCTACCACGGCACCCTGTACCATATTAGCTGCTGCATCCGGGTTCACTACAACTCCACAATCTACCGCAGAGGTCACCTTCTCTACGTAAGGTTCTCCATCTTTGTTAATCATATCCACTACATGTCCGGCATAGGAATTATGACAAAAATATGCTGCTACTCCCCTACTTACATTACCTTCTTTCGGACCTTTCCAGTTAGCTTTTTCTTTCAATAATTGCAGAACGCCTGCGTATCTCTTTGGGTCATAATCGTTTCTCTCTCCTACCGGATTTTTACTTGCACGATCCAGTAGTTCAAGACGCATCTCTATTGGGTCCTTCCCCATCATTTCGGCTAATTCGTCAAGGAATGATTGTTCTGCTGCGGCGTTAAAATTGGACCTTGGAGCTCTAAATGCTCCAATGGTAATGTTTGATGGAATCTCAAAACTCTCTGCCAGGTAATTGTCAATGGCTCCCGCGGGAAAACGATTTTCATGAATAGGCGATTCTGGTATTCCTCCGCCTTTTACATGGAATCCAATCAAGTTTTTGTTCTCATCTAAAGCCGCTCTGTAAGTAGCGGTGTACATTGGACGATAGATTCCATACGTCATATCGTCTTCTCGGGTATAAATTAATTTAACCGGTGCTTTGACTTTTTGAGAGATTAAAGCAGCCTCATAAGCGTACTGTGCATAAGCTCTTCGGCCAAATCCACCACCCATACGGGTCATTTGAATCTCAATTTTCTCAGGAGGCAGGTTCAAAAGCTTTGAAAGTGTTGGCTCCATCCACCCGGGAGCTTGTATTGGCCCAGCTACCAATGCCTTGTCTGCTTCTACATGAGCAAAAAAGTTCATCGGTTCCATACAGTTATGTGCAAGAAAAGGTGCGTTATAAGTGCGTTCTAAAATTTGAGCAGCATTTTTAAAGGCAGTTTCAGGATCGCCATCTTTTCTTAATTGTCGGGCAGGTTTTTTGGCCTGTTCGGCCATCATTTCATACTGGTTCGCTGTAGTTTCTAATCTACCCGGAATGATCATTTCGGTTTTACCGCCCCTGCCATTAATTGTCTGCTTTAACTCCCCAGCCGCTTCCCACTGCACTTTTAGTTTTTTACGTGCATTCATAACCTCCCAAGTAGAGTTTCCTACTATGGCTATTAGCTCATTGAAAGTCCGGGTATCAAAACCACCTTGCTCAAAATCATCTTCGTAAAGTTTGAAACTAAATACTTCCTGTATACCAGACATTTTTAATGTTTGGCTGGCGTCAAAAGATTTTAGCTTCATTCCAAAAGCCGGAGGATGCTGAATCATGGCTATCTTCATGCCTTCTACTCTATAATCCATTCCAAAAAGCGGCTTTCCTGTTACCACTTTTAGCCCTTCTACATTCTTTTTTGAATTCCCTACAATACTAAAGTTTTGTACGTCTTTATTTTTTACATCTTTTGGCACAGGAAGCTTAGCAGCCAAGGCTGCCATTTCTCCATAGTTTGCCTCTTTCCCACTTCCATGCGATAGGATTCCTTGATTCGTTTTGATTTCACTTGCCGCTACACCCCAAGTTTGGGCAGCAGCCTTAATAAGCATTTGTCTGGCAGAGGCACCGGCATTTCTTAATGGCCGCCAGTACATTCTTACCGAGTTAGAGCCACCGGTAAATTGTGGCCCTAATTTCACATTGTCATGCGGTCCCATCTCTACAAGAACATCTTCCCAATTAACATCAAGCTCTTCAGCCAAAATCATAGGTAACGATGTCATGACGTTTTGGCCAAACTCCGGATTGGGACATATCAGTTTGATTACATTATCAGAGCTAATTTGTATATATCCTACCAACTCTTTCCAGCCTTCATTTAGTCCAGATGCATCAGAACTTCCATCAGATCTTTTGAAGCCGGTAAGGAAACTAAAACTTAACATCAATCCACCACCAGCCAGGGCAGATGATTTTAAAAATGAACGCCTGTCATATTTATTGGTAACTTTTTCCATGTCTTTAATCTTAAATTGTTTGGGTTGGTGATTATTTAGCGGCAGCAGTCTTGATAGCTTCTTTAATTCTGAGGTAGGTACCGCACCTGCAAATATTCCCACTCATGGTAGCTTGAATATCTTCATCACTTGGCTTAGGATTATTTTTTAATAAAGCAGCAGCAGTCATAATTTGACCTGTTTGACAATATCCACATTGTGCTACATCATGCTCTATCCAAGCTTCCTGAACAGGATGATCACCATTTTCAGAAAGCCCTTCAATTGTGGTAATTTCCTGATTTCCTACCGCAGATACAGGAAGTTGACAAGAGCGGATAGCCATACCATTGAGGTGAATTGTACATGCACCGCATTGAGCTATTCCACATCCAAACTTTGTCCCTGGCATATTAAGATGATCTCTTAGTACCCAAAGAATCGGGGTTGTAGGGTCAAGCTCAACTGAACGTTTAACTCCGTTTATATTAAGATTGTATTTAGCCATGTTGTATTCTTATATTTTGGGTCTGACCAAAGATCAAAAGTTTTAACCAGATACTGTTAACGTCTTTCAAACAATAAGTTACAAAATTCAAACAAGAACTTTCATTACAGGTTATAAACTTCTAAACTTTGATGGACTAAGCCCCGTTTGTTTCTTAAAAAAGTTATTAAAATGAGTGACTTCATTGTATCCCAAGGCAAAAGCGATTTCTGAGATATTCCAATTACTATGTTTTAACATGATTTTTGCCTCTTGGAGAAACCTAATTGCTATGAGCTGAGATGTAGTTTTACCACATACTTCTTTTACTGACCTATTCAAATGGTTTACATGTACATTTAATTGATTGGCATAATCTGTGGCAGAGCGGAGTCGTACTCTTGGATGATTCTCTTCTATTGGGAACTGTCTTTCCAGCAACTCTAAAAACAGAGTTGAGATACGTTGCGAAGCGTTAATTTGTTTCTTTTCATAAAAAGTGGCCGGTTCCATTTTTAAAGCAAAATGAATCAAATTGAATACTTTATTTCTTAAAACATCATACTTATGCTGATATTCTGAAGTTATCTCAGTAAACATTTCTTTAAACAGTGGCCTCAATTCCTCCACTTGCCCATCGGTTAGTTCGAAAACATGCTTACCCGATGGTTGAAAAACTGCGTAATCATTTAAATCCCCAAATCGACTGAAGAAGTGGTCGTTAAAAATGCAATAATAACCCTCTTCTATTTTCTCTAAATCTGCACACTTGTACGGAATCATGGGATTAGAAAAAAACAGAGCTTGTTTTTTAACCGTTATAACTTGATCGGCATATTGCATATCTACATTGCCAATGACCAGCATCACCTTATAAAAATCTCTTCTTTTGTATGGAATAGGTTTTACTTTTCCCGGCTCATAAGGCTCATGTTCAAAAACATTAAAATGGCCAATCTCATTTCTTAGATTTTCCGGTATCCAGTCAAATTTCCTTTTGTAGAAGTCTTCAAGTGATTCTGATTTATCCATTTTTAAAGCTTTACATTCAATCCCAAACTCCAAACAAAATTATCACCAGCCACCGTAGATTTAATTTTATAGGTCATCATATTTGACAGATAAACCGGAAAATCAGTTTTGTTAAAAGTAATTGTTTCACTCAGATAAGTTCCGTTTTTATTATCAAGCTGAAGATAGAAAAACTGAGGAAAGAAGTTGATATAGTATTCTTTACCTACAGACAAATTGGTAAAACTTGGCTGCAAAGAAAGGAAATTACTTGTTTTGACTCCATAATTATCTAAACGAGTACCTCTCAAATAATGGACACTTAACTTAAACTTTTCCGATATATTCAATGATGGCGAAATCTCTGCGGCTGCATAACGTGTAGTCACAAACCTATTCTCCTCTTTCCCATCTATTATAACACTTTGCTCGCCAAAAATATAGGCAGGATGAGCTCCCACTCTAAATGAGAACTTTTCAGTATTATAACGATATCTAAGCCAAAAAATGTATGACCATGGTTTCCCGTTCAAAGCCCATCTGAATTCAGGTTCGAATGAAAAATTCTTTTTAGCAATAGTTGCATTAATGATTGCCGCAGGTTTGCCAAGCGAGAGGTTTGGAAACAAAGAGACGCCATTATTTGTGATTTGCAAGTTTGCTGAAGCTTTCAGAGGATTTTTTATTTCCTGTGCATTTGATAGTAAAACAGACAAACAAATTATAATTAAGGCAAGGGTTTCTTTCATTTCAAATTGATTTAGTACAAAAATACTGCGAATCCTTAGCCTGACGCTTAAATGTTTCAAACCAATACTTACGCAAATCAAACAAAAAAAGCGACCCAAAACGGGTCGCCTTGTTTTGAACTAAACCCCATATTATAAGCGGACGGCGGTGGCATCAAACATGCTCATTAATGAACCTTTCATGTTATTAGCATCTACTTTATTATATAGCACATTAACATCATAACCCTGAATAGTGAAGTATAGAGTGATAGACTCCTCTTCTTCTACCACCTCCGT
Source organism: Cytophagales bacterium (assembly GCA_024742395.1). Lineage (GTDB taxonomy): Bacteria > Bacteroidota > Bacteroidia > Cytophagales > Spirosomataceae > Jiulongibacter. The sequence goes on along the minus strand of JANSYO010000054.1, from coordinate 9,053 downwards.
AATAGGAATAACTTCAGCCCCTCCTTCAGTTGTAATACTTCCTACTAAAACACCTTCTTTTCTTGAAAGGTCAGCCATCAATTTGGCATCACCATTAGGAGTACCCATAAACATTAATTCCCACATACCAGTATAATAATCTTGCTCTAAGACCCTGCTTGCAGTAGCATCAAACATGTTCATAAGAGAACCTTTCAGATTGTTGTCATCTACCTTTTTTAGGACAACGTTTACATCATACCCTTGTGCACTAAAATATAGAGTTAATTGATCTCCATCCTCAATAATCTCAGTAATCGGTATGGGTTCTGCATTCTCCTCAAAGACTAAAACCCCTTGTAAGTCTCCGTTATCCCTGCTAATTTCCGCAACCATTTGAGCATCACCCTGAGGTGTACCAATAAAAACAACATCCCAGTTTCCTACAAAGAAGTCTGCATCTTCCTGGGCATAGACAGCCCGAACAACGGTAAAAATCAGAGTTACAAAAATCAAACTTACTTTTTTCATCTTCTATTAGAGTTAAAGGATTTCTTATTTAATTCTTTGGGCTGTAGTCTTAAACATCCCCATTAAAGAACCACTTAAATTATCAACATCCTCTTTCTTTAGAGTCACATTTAAATCGTAGTTCATCATATGGAAGTATACTGTAACAGACTCTTCTGTTTCTTCTACTTTGTCAAGGGCTATAGCCTCCGCTCCATCCATTTCAGGAGTAATGGTACCTGTTAACTCACCACTTTTCCTTTCTAATTTAAGCACAAGTTTCGCATCGCCTTGCGGAGTCCCAATAAAAGTGGTTAGCCAGCGGCCTGCAAAAAAATCAACCTCCTCGGGCACTCGGTATGCAGTAACATCAAACATGCCCATTAGTTTACCTTTCAGATTCATGTCGCCCTCTTTTTCAAGCTTCACATTCAGATCATAATTCATCATATTGAAATAAATGGTCACAGCATCATCTGTTTCTTCGATTTTATCTAATTTGATAGTGCCGGCACCTTCTATTTCAGGAACTATTTCACCTACCAACGCTCCGTTTTCTCTTTTAAAACTAAGCTTCATTTTTGCATCACCCTGTGGTGTTCCAAGAATCATCATGTCCCACTCACCCACGTAGTAATCGTCAAAACTTGACACCGCAGCCTGTATTTCTTCTCCTTCTTCAAGCATTTTTAATTCTACGCCCATACAAACCATCATTGATTGTGATCCTGCATCTGGATTTACGAAAACTAAATACACATCTTGCAGTTTGTCCGCAAGATCTTTTGGCACATTTAATAAGGCTGTTATTGTTTTAGGTGCAAAGCTCATTTGATCAGATGGCTCTAAGAATTCTGATTGGCCAATAAGTTTGCCATTCGGGCTTCCTAATCTCACCTGAACTTTCCCTCCGGCAGCATTTAATTGAGGTTTTGGAGCGGTAGCAGCTATTTCTACGGCTTTTACTCCTGAAATATCTACTTGTTTTAAAACCATGTATGAGCCATTCTTGGATGGAATGGCGAGTTTATTTCCTGCAAAAGCCATTTTATTGATGTCTTCATAAACATCAAAATCATGTGGTCCAATTTTAGAATTTTTTAGTACAAAAGACTGCTCAGAACGCAAGGATGGCATACCCATTGCTCCCTGATCTTCGTAAGCCGCTCTAACAATATAAACACCTTCGCCTTTATCAGAGGCAGGTACTTTTGCGGCAAATGTTCCTTTGACAGGCAAGCTTTTAGCTTTGGGTTTCTCATTGGCAATACTTAAGATATACTTTACCATTTCTGAAGCATCTTCAGTAGAGAGTTGGGGATGCCCTGCCATGGAAGTTTCACCCCATACACCGCTTCCCCCTGAGATTACTTTTTTCGTAAGGTTTTCAAGAGCAGAATCGTCTTCTTTATATTTATTGGCCACATCTGTATATGAAGGACCAATAGACTTTTTGTCTTTGGCGTGGCACGCCATACAATCACTGCCCTCAATCAGTTTACGCCCTTTTACAAAGGCCGCACTGGCATCGGCAGACCTGTGCCCCATAGCTATTTGTACTTTATCATAACCTTCAGGCAAGTAATCAATGGTTACCGCCACCTGATCTGGCGAAATTCCATTATTCAGACTACCATCTTCTTTATCAGTTACTTTTATATCGTAATCAAAAGTTCTGTTTGCCACAAAGAAGCTTTTATTGCTATTTGGCATTTCAAGGCTTAGCACCGGCGGTTCATTTCCTACTGTAACTTCCGTGGTTTGGCTGCTTACGCCGCCTTTTCCATCATTTACAGTTAATTCAACTTGATAGATACCAATATCCTTTAGTGTAATTTTGGCATTCTTAGTTTTCATACTAGAGGCAAAACGCTTACCTGAGGTAATTTTCCATTCATAAGTCAATGGATCTTCATCAGCATCCACAGTTCCTTCTGCTGATAACTCGAGGTTAAAAGGAGCCGCTCCCCCTTTTTGATTTGTGGTCATAACAATCTGCGGCTTTCTATTTCCACCATTGTATTCTATTCTTATCAAACGGGCATCATCATTGGCAGTAAACCAACCCGAACCATACTCGAGCATGTAAAGATCACCATCGGGAGCAAAATCCATATCCATAGGATTACTGAATTTATGACTTGGCATAAATGGCTCCATTGAAGAGTAATTGCCGTTTTCATCAAAACTCACAGCCATAATCCAACCTCTCATCCATTCATAAATGAAGTGTTTTCCATTGTAATATGAAGGAAACGCCCGCTGAGCTGTTTTGAACATATCATTATAATAAACCGGCCCCGCCATCGGGTTACATCCTCCGCTGCCTACTAAGGGAAATTTCTCACTTTCACCGTAAGTATACCATATCATGGCTCCTTTGGCCTCCGGCAATTTGATTAAACCCGTATTATTGGGTGAGGTATTCATGGGAGACAGGTAATTCCACTTCCCTCCAATCTCTTTTGTTTCAAAATCAAACTTAGAATAAGCTTCATTGTTGCCTACAAAATGTGGCCAGCCGTAATTGCCAGCAGATGGTGCCTGACCAAATTCGCATGTACCAGCCGGACCACGTTTAGCATCAGCTTTAGAAGCATCTGGCCCTACATCACCCCAATAAAGTGTTCCTGTTTTTTTGTCAACCGCAATTCTGTAAGGATTTCGATGCCCCATCGTATAAATTTCAGGTCGGGTTTTGTCTGATCCTTTGGTAAATAAATTTCCTTCGGGAATAGTATAAGTACCATCGGGCTGAGGAGTAATTCTTAAAATTTTCCCTCTCAGGTCGTTCGTATTAGCAGATGATTTTTGAGCATCCCATGGAGAGCGGCCCGGTCTTTCGTCACTTGGACTAAAACCATCTGAGGCATGTGGATTGGTATTATCACCTGTTGAAAGAAATAAATTACCCTTTGAATCCCAGTCAATAGAGCCTCCGGTATGACAGCATTCCTCCCTTTGTGTCTCTACTTTCAACATAGGAATTTCAGAGTCTAAAAGAAGCTCATCTCCTTTCAAAGTAAATCTGGAAAGTACATTGTAAGATCCCTTTGTAGAAGAATAATACATATATATCCATTGATTCTTTTCAAAATCAGGATCCTTACTCAGGCCTAACAATCCATCTTCTGCTACTCCTTCTTTGCCATCAGCATTTATGTATTTTAAACTTACAGGTATATTCGCTATGGTCTTTAACTCCTTTGTTGAGTTCTTATATAATCTTACTTCTCCTTTTCTTTGAATGAAAAGAACCCTGTCTTTATCAAGTACTGTTAGCTCTACAGGTTCATCTAACTTGTCTTTTAATACCACTTTGGTAAAGCGGTTTTCTTCCGGTCTTGACTTTGAAAAATCTACAGGTTTAGGATTTTCTCCTCCTGCGGCATATTTTATTCCCGCCCATAAATGGTTGAGAAAAAGGGGCTCCAAAAAAGTTTCGTCGGTATGCCCCATCGCTGTATAGAAAGACCGGCCTCCATCAAACTCCTGATACCAGCTCATTGGATGATCATCGCCATTTGTACCTCCCACATAGCTTTTTTCATCAATTTTTAGCACTACATGAATATTGTTAGAGATATTTTTGAAGCTATAAAACTCATCTGATCTTTCAAATGTGTCAGGCATTCCAGCTGTCAAATCATTTTTCTCTGTTACATAAAAACGGCCACTTTGAACATTACTGGGTGTCATAGGATGATCCTGAAACCAGGCTCCTGCCAATTTATTGTACCAAGGCCAATCATACTCTGTATCCGTGGCAGCATGAATCCCTACAAAACCACCACCAGCTTGAATATAGCGTTCAAAAGTACTTTGCTGCTTGTCATTTAGAACATCGCCCGTAGTGCTAAGAAATATCACTACGTTATACTTCTTCAGATTTGTTTCGGTAAACAAACTGGCATCCTCTGTAAAGCTCACCGAGAATCCTCTGTTTATTGCCATTTTCTTAATTGCTTCCTGCCCTTTTTCAATGGAAGCATGTCTGAATGCAGCAGTTTTGCTAAACACCAGCACATTCAGTTTCTTTTGGGCGTAAGCCATTTGAAACACCAGCATACATGCCAGTATTAATGGTATTAATCTATTTTTTTTCATAGTCCAGGTATGGGTCATCGTAAAACAATGAAACAAAAGTAAGTGAAAACATTTTATTGTCTACTTTTTAGACAATAAAAATTTATCTAATTTTATCTTTATATAATTCAACTATTAGAGAGGGATTAAGATAAAGACTTAAGTATCCCGATTTTTACATTTACTTTATTCTCATCTTTAAACAAAAGATCTCAACCGAGCAGAGTTAATTCATTCATGATTCAGTTTAATCCTCAAGACTTCATTCCACAATTATCCATAGACAGTGTAATTTTTGGTTATAAACAGAAAAAACTTCATGTTTTGATATCCGAATTGGATTTTGGAAAGCATGTTTATACTCTACCTGGAGGGTTTATCAAACAGAATCAAAGCATTGATGAAGCTGCCTTAACTATCCTGAATGAGAGAACAGGCGTCAAAGATATTTTCCTAGAACAGTTTAAGGTTTTTGGTTCTTCTGATAGAAAGAACTATGAGATTTCTGAAATTTTCTCAACAATAAACTCTTCTGAGATAGCCAAATCATTAGCAATAAATAAAGTATGGCTTTCACAGCGTTTCATATCGATTGGCTACTATGCTTTGGTAGATATTAATTCCAGTCAGGCTAATCCTAAAAGTTGGTTTCCTATTGATAAGCTGCCTGAATTAATTATGGATCACAAAGAGATTGTTACAGAAGCACTAATTGCACTCAGAAGAAACTTAGACGAAAAACTAATTGGTTTCAATTTATTACCAGAAACCTTTACCATGCGGAACCTTCAGGAATTATATGAAGCGGTTTATGAAAAACCATTTGCCAGAAATAATTTCCAGAAAAAGATGTTGAGTTTAGGTGTTTTAGAGCGTCTGGAAAAGCAATATACCGGTGCCGCTAATAAGGCTCCCTATCTTTACAGATTTAAAACAGAAAAATAAAAAAAGCACGAACCTCATGAAGTAATTCGTGCTTTTCGAAAAAATAATTTTTTGCTGAGATTTATTTAGCTTTGGATTGTTTCCAGTTGTTTACAATTCCTTGTAAAATCTCATCTTTAACACCCCAGACTTTACCTTCTACAGCCAAAGGCATAAATTCATCAATGTATTTCTGGCTTAAAGCTTCATTGTCTCCGTATTGCTCTCTTAATGCATTTAGTTTGTTATGCATTTCTTTCTTAACCTCAGCATAAGCAGGATCATCATAGAAATTAAGCTGCTCTAACGGATCCTTTTTCCTATCTATCAGTTCCCAATAATCCTGATCAAAATAGTAGTGAATAAGTTTATACTCTTTTGTAACAGCAGCATAGTGACGATTAACGTTATGCTCTGATGGATGTTCATAATAATGATAATAAACAGCGTCTCTGTTCCAGTTTTTAGAGTCTCCAGTTAATACAGGCAGCATACTTTTGCCTTGCATATCTGACGGTTGATCGGCTTCAGCAACCTCAAGAAATGTCTGAGCAAAGTCCAGGTTCTGCACTAGTTCATCAGACACACTTCCCTCTTTAATTCTGTTTGGCCAGGAAACCAAGAGAGGTGTTTTAAAGCTTTCATCATAGACAAACCTCTTATCAAACCAGCCATGCTCACCTAAATAGAACCCCTGATCAGAAGTATACACAATGATGGTATTCTCCATCAAATCATTTTCTTCCAGGTAATCCAATACTCTTCCTACATTTTCATCTACTGATTTAATTGTCCCCAGATAATCCTGCATATAGCACTGATAACGCCATTTGGTCAAATCTTCAGCTGTCATGGAAGGGTATCTCTTTTTTAAATCTTCGCTTCTTTTTTTGTAAAATGAATCAAAGTTCGCTTTTTGAGAAGAGTCCAGTCTTTTATATGAGTACTCAAAACCTATTTTGTCAAAACCTATCTCATCCAATTGTAATTCATCCATGGTTTCAGGATAGATCTTCAGATCTCTCGCCCAACCCAAATTACCACTGATGTTCATTTCTGCTACTTTGGCAGCCGGCATACCCTCATGTGTATCAAAAAGTGTTTTGGGTTCAGGAAAAGACTTATTGGTGTATTCTTCCATATGTCTCTCTGCCATCTCCCATGATCTGTGCGGAGCTTTATGCAAGTACATTAACATGAATGGTTTCTCAGCCTCTCTCTCTTTGCTAAGCCATTCTAGTGTCATATCTGTTATGATGTCTGTCACATAGCCATTCACCTTTATTTCTCCTTCATTCTTAGTAATGAATTCCGGGTTATAATAAGAGCCCTGTCCGGGAAGAATCTTAAATTGATCAAACCCTTTCGGATTGTTTCCGAAATGAAGTTTACCAAACATAGCTGTCTGATAGCCCGCTTCCTGCAGTAATTGAGGGAAAGTAACATTTGTGGTATCAAACGGATTAACATTATCCACTTTACCATTTATATGCGAATGCTTTCCGGTTAAAATTGTCGCTCTGGAAGGAGCACAAATAGAATTAGTAACGCTGGCATTCGTAAAAAGCATTCCCTTTTTAGCTATTCTGTCAATGTTTGGTGTTTCAATCAGGCTGTTATCATAAGCCGAGATAGCCTGATAGGCATGGTCATCTGACATGATAAAGACAATATTCGGTCTTTCGTTTTTCTTTTCAGATTGACAGGAAAATATAAAAGTGACACCGACAAAACCTAAAAGGATAGCCCACCCCTTTGGGTTAATTTTTAAGTATTTCATAGAGTTATATTAGGTGAGTAGTGTGTTAAGAACACAAAGAAAGTAATTACCGATAAAATGCCGGCCTTAGGTTTAACAAATAACTCATAAAAAAAGCCGCTCATTGAGCGGCTTTAAATTATTTAATCAAACTAAAGAGACGTCTCCATCTTATTTTATTCAAAAGGTTTCCGTCAGCATCAATTGACATCCAGATAAATACGGCTTTACCAACTATGTGATCTTCGCCAACAAAGCCCCAGTATCTGCTATCGTCTGATTCATAACGGTTATCTCCCATCATAAAATAGTAATCCTGATTAAAAGTGTACTCTGAAATCTCTTTGCCATCAACATACACTTTACCATCTTTTACTTCTGCATTATCATTGTGATCAAAAGTCGTGATTATGCCTTTGTAAAGAGCAAAATTCAATTCATTCGTCAGATCGACAGTCATGCCTTTCTTAGGTACCGTAATCGGACCAAAATTGTCACGATTCCACTTCACCAAATCAGGTCTGTAAGGAAAGGTTTTGTACGGTGTGGCTTCGTCTTCTGCCGGAATAATATCTGGATAGATATTCGTGACAAAATCGAGACTTTGAAGATTATCAACCGCACTTTGCGTTGCATTTATGGCGTAATAGTAATTTCCATCCTGCGTTCCTGATCCTCTTTCAGTAACATCATATTTCTTCCATAAATTAGGATTGATGGATGTACTACTTTCTAATGTATACCACTTTTGCATTCCTTCAGGGTTCTCAAAAGCCTTATCATTTACATAAACCTGTGCATCTTTAATACTAAGTACATCACCTGGAATCCCTATACATCTTTTGATATAATTGGTTCTTAAATCTACCGGATACTTATCAAAACCACCAAATTGGTCAGGTCTTTCAGGACAACCCGGATAATTGAATACTACCACATCCCCATTTTTGACTGAGGTGAAGCCTGGTAATCTGAAATTCGGCAATTGAATTGCATCAGAATAAGAAGGAAGATCTGTAAACCAGATTTTTTGATGCGTTAGTGGTACCTGTAAAATAGTTTTGGGTGTTCTGGTACCATAATGAACTTTACTTACAAAAAGGAAATCATTGATTAGCAAGCTTTTCTCCATTGAACCCGTAGGGATGGTATAGGCTTCTAAAAACATCCATCTGATAAGTGTAGCAGCCACTACTGCAAACAATACCGAGTCAAACCATTCTCTAACCGGACCTTTTTTCTTTTTCTCTACTTTATCTTGAGCCATTGGCATTCAGAATTTTTTTGGCGAAACTAAATTAAATTATTCAATATTCTCTTAAAAAATGGAAGAAGGGCACATTTCAAGGATTAAAAGCCTAACATCTGCTCCATTCCTAAAACACCCGTTTTGTCTTTTATCCATTCAGCAGCTATAACAGCTCCCAAAGCAAAACCCTGTCTGCTTTTGGCCTCATGTTTTATTTCGATCTCATCTACATCTGAAATATACTTTATTACATGTGTACCCGGCACTTTACCCTCCCGACTGCTCCAAATAGGTACCTCATTGCTTTCAGCAATCTTTTGATTAACCCAAGAATCTTTGTTTCCCAATCCATCCATTATTCCTTCTGCAAGGGTAATGGCTGTTCCACTCGGGGAGTCTAATTTCTCAGTATGATGAATTTCAGTAGTACTTACCTCGTATTGGTTTTGCCCTTTCATAAGCTGAGCCAATTGCTTATTGAGCTTGAAAAATAAATTAACACCAATACTGTAGTTACTTGCATAAAAGAAGGCAGCCGATTTTTCT
>JANSYO010000099.1 GCA_024742395.1 Cytophagales bacterium | reverse complement strand
TTTAAAATCAATTCTGGTTCGCTGTTTTTCAGGATACGCTTCAAGAAGAATTGTATTTTTTGAGGTTTCTCCCTTTATGACTTTTTCTATTTCATGGAGATAATTGAATCCATTGAGTCTATTGAAAAATGGAGAAAGTTTTGAGTCAATAGATCCATGTTTTTTATATTTCCCTATTAAATAATGCTGGAAAGCAAACAAGGTTGGGAATCCTTGTAGCTCAATGAGTTCTGGAATCAGTTCTCCATTTTCGTTGGCACAAACGCCAAAATCGATACAAAGAAATTGGGGATGCTCAGATTCATCTTTAAAACGATATTTTAAAGGTATAGCTGCGTCTGTTAACTCTTTGAAATTGTCCTTTTTAATTAAGTCAATAACCGTGTTGGCGGCAATCAATAATTTAGTTTTAAATTCTTTAGAAACAAATACAGGCGACTCAGCCACTCTAAAATCTAACTCCCCTGGAAATTCCGCTTCAATTTCGCTCTTTAACTTTTGATAATTCTCTTCTGAGAATGTTGAGTTGTAGAGTTCTCGGGCAGTTTTTAACATATTGCAGCACTTTGAACACTTTGAATGGCATTTTTTAGAAAGCCTGGAATTATTACTGATTCAGTCAATTTGATTTTATCTTCGTCTTCTAATTGTTCCAACATGGTTTCTAACTTTTCTTCACCATGTTCTGCTATTACGGCCATACGTTTATCTTCTTGAAGAAAGTATCTGCTCATGCCTTCGCTGTCTGCTTCCGGATGAAACTGCAGGCCTAAAATTTCATCAGTGAGTCTGATTCCCATAACTGCTCTTTCAAGGGGTATATGAGGTCTGATTTTTTCCAGAAATAAAACTTTGGCTCCCAGTTTATTTAAATAGTCCTCGTTTGGCTGTATTACCTGATAATCTCTTGAATCTACTGCCCAGAAAGGATCTTCTAATTTATCAAATAGCGGATCTTTTGAACCAGCTTCAGTTTTATGTACAGTCATAACACCAAACGAGGTTGACATTCTTTTACAAACTACTCCCAGATGGAAGTATTGAACCATAAATTGGTATGAATGACAAATAAGTAGCAAGTGCTTTTTAAGGTCATTCTCCTTGTTATACGCAATTAAATCATCAAGAAACTGACCAAAAGATTTCTCCCATTCTGCATTTTCTAAAACTGGACTACCAGGCCCACCTGTACTAATAAAAGCGTCGAATTTCTCAATTTTAGGTATTTCAGCATTTCCTCTAATGTCGAATACTTCATATTGACCGTTAATTCCTAACTCAGAAAACGAAGAATTGATTAAGCTTTTAATACAACGCATACCTTCATTTGGATATCCGTTGTAGAAATCCAAAATAGCAATATTGTAAGTTTGATTCATTAGTTCTTATTGATGATGCTTCAAATTTCGTACTTTTTAAATCAAAGTCCGAATTTTGTCTCCTGAATGATGTAATCAACTACACTTTTTAAATCATTTGTTTGTTCATAGACAGCAAGTTGCCTGTCTGCACCAGTTCCATGACTGAGAATTGTCTTTAGATGTTCTACTTCAATTCTGCAGCCCAGTTCGTCTACTACATCATCTATAAAGTCCAGCAGCTCATAAGCCAAAATAGTATAAGGGATTTCTTCTTCTTTGCCAAAATCAATTAGATTGGCCTGTATGCCATCGCGTGCAGCACGCCATTTATTTTCGGCAATCAATAAACGTCTGTATGAGCTATAATTAAGTTTTTCCGTTCTTAATTTATATAGTTTGGCTGTTAATGCCTGACAAATTGCAGCGAGACAGATAGTCTCTTCTGCTCTCATTGGTATATCGCAAATACGATATTCTATAGTGGGGTAAATAGGATGAATACGAACGTCCCACCAGATTTTCTTGGGGTTATCGATGGTTTTAGTCTTTAGCAATAACTTTATATACTCATCATATTCTTCAATACTATTAAACTTATCTGGAATTCCTGTTCTGGGAAACTTGTCAAAAACTTTGGATCGGTAGGATTTAAACCCTGTATTTCTTCCACACCAGAAGGGAGAATTAGTAGATAATGCATGAATATGAGGAAGGAAATATCGTGCTTCATTCATGATTCGAATGGCTTCCTCTCTGTTGTCTATACCTACATGAACATGTAAACCGAAAATAAGATTGCCTCTGGCCACATCACGCATTTCATTAATAATGCTGTCATAATGTTCATCTGGTGTGATCAACTGATTTACCCAATCTGAAAATGGGTGTGTTCCGGCTGCTGCTACTTTGAGCCCTTTTTCGTCTGCTAGAGAAATAAGTTTTTGACGAATGAAATGTACCTCATCACGTGCCTCTGAAATATTTTGGCAGATGCCTGTTCCTGTTTCTACTACGGCTTGGTGCATCTCTTGTTTAATTCTCTCTTGCAGAACCACCTTCCCTTGCTCCACCAATTGAGACATATGAGATTTTAATTCACGCGTTTCAGGGTCAATGGTCTGAAATTCTTCTTCAATGCCGATTGTAAACGTAGACATCTTATTTTTTTACAGGTGTTTTTCTTTTGGTTGCAGGCTTTTTGCCGGCTAAAATATCCAGTTCAGTTTTAGTTACTGAAGATTGCATATAGGTTCCCCAGGTACAGTTGTTTTGACCCTGTTTTAGTTTTTTTAGTCTTTCCAAAGCCATTTTTGCGGCCTGATCTACCACCCATTCAAAATTCTCACTTCCCACAGAATAGGCATCAGCATCAGGAGCAGGATTACAAAAATCAATAGCATATGGAATACCATCTCTGACAGCAAACTCAACCGTATTAAAATCGTACCCCAAAGCCTTATTTAATTTTATGGTATAGTCTACCATTTGTTTTAACAATTTGGCATAGGCGGGACCAGTGGTGTTTGGCTGTGCTGCGTATCGCAAATGTGCGGGATTTCGAGGTTCGTAGGGCATTATGCGAACATTTTTCCCATTAAGACAATAGCAGCGATAATAGTCTGTAAATACAATTTCTTCCTGAAGCATCATCACTAATTGTCCCGTTTCTTCATGTTTTGCCCACAAATCATCCTGACCAGTAACTTTATAAACGCTCTTCCAGCCACCACCCGAGTGGGGTTTCATATAAGCCGGGAAACCAATCCTTGAAAACATCTCATTCCATTCCATAGGAAATTTTAAATTTCTAAAACTGGTTTCTGAAGTATCGTCAGGTCTTTCTTTTGATGGCAGCAAAACGGTTTTAGGCACGGGTATTCCTAATTTCACTGCCAGACAATTATTGAAGAATTTCTCGTCTGCACTCCACCAAAAAGGATTGTTTATAACAGCGGTACCACAGAGGGCTGCGTTTTTAAGAAAGGCCCTGTAAAAAGGGACATCTTGTGAAATTCTATCTATTATCACATCATACCCACTATCTACAGCTTGTTCTACTTTTCCGATCAATACAGGTTCTGCAATGATATCATCACTTCCTTTGAGCTCATTAACTCTATCTACAAAGGCATATGGGAAAGTATTTTCCATGCCAAAAAGAATTCCTATTTTCTTCATTTTAATGTGATTGCTAGATTAGGTATAACCTTATAAAAACGCATCAAGGTACTCAGGAAATTGCATTTTCCATAAAGGCCAATCATGTGTTATCCACTTTTTTTCATCGTACCAATGATCTATCTGCTTTTGCCCCAAAAGTCTGGAAAGAGCCAGGTTATCTTGCCTGCAAATATCCCAATCAGAGGTGCCAAGAGCTATTTTCAAATGATTAAACGTCCAGCTTTCTGCATCTGGTAGATAATCAAAAGGGCTGTTAAAGTATACGTTTTCGTCATAATAACCATGCAGAAAATTCTTTATGCTGAAAGTCCCGCTCAATGATATCAGAAATTGAATAAGATCAGGATATTTAAAGGCAAAGTTAGCCGCATGATATCCTCCAAAACTACACCCACCAATACCAATTCTATGCACATTGGATTCTCTTTGAACCATGGGGATTAGCTCTTCTTTTAAAAATTTAGTGTAAAGCTGATAGTTTGAGATTTTAATTTTTGAACTTAAATGCTCTGAGTAAAACGAATCAAAATCAATGCTTTCCACCACATAAAGCTTAGTTAAACCATGACTTATTTTATCGCTTACCGAATCTATAAAACCTTGGTCTTCAAGCTGGTTAATATTACCCATAGATGTGGGGAAGAGAAGGACCGGGAAACCCCAGTGACCGTAGACCTTCACTTGAAGGTTTCTTCCAAGTAAGTGTGAATAAAAGGATACTTCGTTTTTTTGCACGATTTCAAGATGTCTTGTTGTAATTTTGATCAAATTATAAGAATTGAATCAATAAACAAACAGTTAAAGCCATTTTGCCGCAAAGAGAAGTAAGTATTTTGAATAGACAGTTTAGAGTAGTGTCTTTCTATTTAAAGAGAGAAGTAGTGCTAGATGCAGTTTTATCTACGGCAGACAATAGATATAGCGAGCTTCCAGTGATATTCATGAATGATGGTCAGGATATCGAGGCCTTAGGTTTATCGAAATCTTTAAATGACTTTTCTTTAAAAAATGAAAGTAGCTTTCTTTTCGTAGCTATCCATTCATCTCAGGAAAGGCTTCAGGAATATGGAGTAGCGGGTTATCCGGATTATGCCAATAGAGGAAGCAAGGCAAGTAATTATTCGAATTTTATTCTGAAAGAGTTAATTCCTTATTTAAAGTTACATTTTCCGATCAAAAATAATGGTCATTCCATTTTTGGCTTTTCGCTTGGAGGATTGTCTGCCTTTGATTTGACCATCGAGCATCAAAATGTTTTTACGAAAGTAGGAGTTTTTAGCGGGGCATTTTGGTGGAGAAGCCGCGATTTAGGACCGGCATATTCTGATGAACACGACAGAATTATGCATCAAAAATTAAAAAGATCTTCTATCAAAAGTGAATTAGGCTGTTGGTTTCAATGTGGTACATTAGATGAAAAAACAGATAGGAACAAAAACGGAATCATTGATTCTATTGATGATACAATGGATATAATCTCTATATTAAAAAAGAAAGGCGTAGAAAATGTAGTGTATAGAGAAGTAGTTAATGGTAAGCACAATCATGAAACCTGGAAAAAGGTAATACCTGAATTTCTTTTATGGTTAGGCCAATAAAAAAGGCGAACCTTTCGATTCGCCTTTAAATATCTTGCACAATTACTTAGAATGCAGAGTTCTTCGTTTTTTTCTCTGCAGCTGTTTTCGCCACTGCCAATAATTGTTCCGGATTTCTGTATCCAATTACTTTCTGGACAATCTCCTGAGTGTTTGGATCTATAAAATATAAAGTAGGATAGGCTCTTACAGCAAATTTAGCAGCAAGAGAAGGTCCTTGTCCTTTTTCCATATCATATTTGGCACTAATAAAATTACCATTAAAATATTTTCCTAATTCAGCATCAGGAAATACTCTCGCTTGCAGCAATTTACATGGTCCACACCAAGAGGTGTATGCATCCATGAAAATAAGTTTGTCTTGAGCTTTTGCCTTAGCTACCACTTTATCCCAACTATCTTCTTGAAAAGAGATTCCCTGAGAGAAGCCTGCCAAGCTAATGAATGAAAAAAGGAAGGCAAATGTTATTTTTTTTGTCATTGATGTGATCATTTTTGAATAAGAAACGTAAACAAAGGTCTTTTCGTTTTACCAAACGTTGCAAAACGCCTATTGGTATTTAAACTAACAAAGACTCTGCCAAACAATTACTTAGTCTTCATCATCGTCATCATTTTCAGGCTTATCCTTTGCGTAGGGATCTACCTCTTCTTCGTCTTCATCTGTATTGATGTAATCAAGGTCTGAATACTTATCTGAATATTCTTCTTTTACTGCAGCTTTAAGGTTTCCATCATCATCAAAATCATCATCGTCTTCGATAATTTCTTCTGCCTTGGCAACAGTCATTCTTACCAGATAGTATTTCTCGTCAGTCTCGAAAGGTAAGGCTGAAACATAAAGTCCGTCTTTATTTGTAAACCTGATAAGATGGTCTGCAAAGCCATAAGGGTAAGAAAGCTTAATTTGTTCCTGAATATTTTCTTCAAGCTTATCGAAATCCTTGATTACACGTGGTTTGTTTGTCATTTGAGCCATATACTCTTCTTTACCTTTGATTTTTTAATATAATACTCATTTCACATTACTTCAAATCATTACTGAAAAAACAGATTGAAACGAGCTTTTATTGCCAATTAGTATTTTCTATTTAAGCTGCGAAGTAATAGCAATTAGATATATATTCCACACTCCTCCACTCTTTTTTTTATTGAATTTTATTCAAAAAACTGACAACAGGCAAATCAAAAGTCCCACTGAAAGCTTAAGACAGGAGTGAGGCCACTTCCCCGATAATTAAATCGGGTTGTATTGGTACTTGCGATATACGATACTGAGGTTGGATTCTTTCGGTTTAATACGTTTTGAACATCAATATTTATTTTTCCGGCAAGCTTTGGTTTGTTATATGAATAGGATATTCTTGCATCAAGTCTGTTATAAGAGGGTACTTGTTCTGAATACGTTTGGCCCTCTAACTCAATATATCTGCCGGCTTCAGCAGAAGCCACGGGGTCCAGGGGAGTATATCTTAAGCCACCTTTATAAAGAAATCTACCACCTAGCTGTAGAATAGATCCTTTGCTTTTGAAATAAAACTCTTTACCCATTGTGACACTGCTACTATATCTCGAATTAAAACGAGCATTGTATGTCCTTCCATCAGGCATAGAATATTTAGCGTCTAATAATGAAGCATTTAGGAGCATAAAGTACGAGTTACTGAAAGTTTTTTCCAGAGCTATGTCTATCCCTTTGTTTATTCCAGTTCCTTGACTTACTACTTCAAATTCCGGAAAATTCCCCTGTCCATTTAATAACCACCAAATAGATTCTGGATCAGGTGAAGCAGGAATATTCCACAAATTTTGATAGTACGTTTCTAAGGTGAAACGCATTTTATTTTGTGTATAAAGGTGATAGGCTAAAATGAGATGTTGAGACTTCATCAGATCAAGGTCACGATTGATATATTCGTTATCTTCATTTTGTGAAAAATAATTCATCAACGGAGGTATCTGACTATGAATTCCATAAGAGAATCTGATTCTTTGATTGGCCTGTGGTACAAATTGAACTGAGGCTCTGGGTTCAAGCGATTGTTTACCATTAACTGCTAATCTTAAATAGTGATATCCTGCATTTAACCGCCATTTGTTTTGTATTAAGCTGAATTGAGAATAATGCTGATATGTCTGAGTTTTTCCTGTACCGTTTACCGTGGTATTGGTTTGTATTTGTGAAATGTCAGAAATATTGGTTCTCAATCTGGTGGCCTTAAAAAAATCGAAGTCAATGAAATTGCCAATCAATCCTGTCTTGAAAACAAGATTATCAGAAATTTTCTGATTATAGGTCATTGAAACCGCCAGTCTTTTATCAATGAATTTTTGCGTTTCGTAGCGATACCGTTCATTTGTTAAACTTAAAGTATCATTCATAACTTGTATATCACTAGCCATTATCGCGGCTACTGTTTTTAAATATCCCCGGTTATTGACTCTATAGGTATTGGTTACACCAATGGCAGTCATATTGGCAGGGCGTACGCGATCTTCCGAATTATTTGCTATTGATAAATCTCTTTCATCTGGATTCTTAACTGGTTGATAGTTTTCTTCACTTAAACCGCCCATACCAAAGACCGTGGTGACAGACTTCTGATTTTTTGAATTAAAAGTGAGATTAAAACTCAAATCCTGAAATTTATTTGTTACTCGCTCACCTACAAAATTAAAGCCCATGGCAGAGAGAAGGCCTAAAGTTGAATATCTGTAATTAATCAAATAAGAGGATCTTCCATTTTTATTAAAAGGTCCTTCAGTGGCGAAATCAAGGCCTAGTAAGCCAACTTTTACCCGATATGCTTTTTTGTAAAAATTACCAGGTCTGAAATGTATATCAAATGCACCCGACAAAGCATTGCCGTATTCAGCAGCAAAGCCACCGGTGTTAAAATCTGATTTTGCTAAAAGCTGTGCAGAAAAAACGGTGACCCCGCCCCCAGATGAACCTATTACAGCAAAATGGTTTGGATTGGGAATGTCAATGCCTTCTAAACGCCATAGAATTCCAACAGGAGAATTTCCACGAACCACAATTTGATTTTCATTATCATCGGCTCCAATCTGAACTCCGGGATAAGAAAGAACCACCCTGCCCGGATCGTTGACTCCGGCTGGAATTCGTTCCGTTTCTTCTGAAGTAAAAGACCTCGTACTTACTACTGATAGCTCATTCAAGGGTTCAAAAGCATTTTTATTGGCTGTAACAATCACTTCTTCACCAGTAATAGCCCCTTCTGTTAAAGCGATTTCTAAATAAGTTTCGTGCGATGACTGCAGCAGGAAACTTTCGGTCATTAATGGCTCATAACCTATAAAGCTTACTTGTATCTGGTGTCTTCCTACAGGAACTGATGGTAAAATAAATACACCTTCTTCATCAGTTTGTGTCCCCAGCGTTTTATCGGCTGTTTTAAGGCTAACATTGGCACCTATTACAGGAGCTTTACTTTGTTTGTCAATCACCTTTCCACGAATGTTTTGAGTAGATTGGCTAAAGGCAAAAACAGGCAAAAGAAACAAAAGGAGAAGGTATTTGTTGAGCATATCAAGTGTTTAGAGTACTTCCAATTTGTTAAGATTTCACATTTTTTACACTATGCGAAGAGTTTTTTTTTCAGATTGATAAATGAGATAAGCGTATATATTTTAATCAGACACAAAGAAATAATTTTCCAGTCCGCCATTTTTCCTATCTTAGTCGCAAGAACCTATTGAAAAAAATGAAAACGAAAACTCTTGTATTATTGCTCCTTTGGGGCAGTAGCTTCAATTTGATTGCCCAGTCTTCAAGTATTAAGAATAGTGGCTTTATCTATGAAAACGCTCCATTTAAAAGCTGCCATGCCTCTACTTTAGCAGAAACATCTCAAGGTATTGTTGCTGCATGGTTTGGCGGTTCTCATGAGAAAAATCCTGATGTTGAGATCTATTTCAGCCGTTTGGTTAACAGTAAATGGACAACCCCCGTTTCAGTGGCAAATGGCATTCAGCATAGTACCAAACGATATCCTTGCTGGAATCCTGTACTGTTTCAAGTGCCAGATGGTCAATTGATTTTATTTTTTAAGGTTGGCCCTGACCCTTCACATTGGTGGGGAGAAATGAAAGAGAGTTTTGATGGAGGTCTTACCTGGTCTGAAAGCAGAAGATTGCCCGAAGACATATTCGGCCCAATAAAAAATAAGCCTGTTCTTCTGAGTGACGGTCGTCTTCTTTGTCCCTCAAGTAAGGAAACAGAAATCGGCAATGAAGATCATTGGCAGGTTTTTGTGGAAGAAACTTCAGACTGGGGCAAAACATGGAAAATTACCAAGGCATTGAATGACGGTGTGAGTACAAATGCCATTCAGCCAAGTATTCTAACCTACCCTGATGGTAAACTACAAATGCTTTGCAGAAGCAGAGAGAACAGACTTATGAGTTTTTGGTCTGATGATAATGGTCAAACATGGTCTGATATTCAATTGACAGACATTCCAAATCCAAATTCAGGAACAGATGCAGTATCTTTGAAGGATGGCAGACAGCTCTTAATATACAATCCTACAGAGAAATACGATGGCAAATGGGGTGGTCCCAGAACTCCTTTAAGTTTGGCAATATCTAAAGATGGAAAGAACTGGAAGCCGGTTCTAACTCTGGAAAATGAGAAAGGGGAATACTCCTATCCTGCTATTATTCAGACGGAAGATGGAATGGTTCATATTACGTACACACACAACAGAACCCGTATTAAATACCTAGAGATAAACCCTGATAAACTGTAATAATGAATAAGAATCTAAGTATTAATGGCATTATCACTCCGCTTATAACACCTTTGAATAACGACTTTAGTTTAGACATTACAAGTCTTCAAAAAATTCTAGATCATATTATTGATGGGGGAGTTAAAGGGATATTCGTTCTGGGTACAACTGGAGAATTCAGTAGTTTTTCGATAGATTTTAGAAGGCAAATTATCCGAGAAGTTTGCCGTATCGTTGAGGCCAGAGTACCTGTTTTAATTGGAGTGAGTTCTTGTAGTTTTACAGAAACAGAAGAGTTAATTCAGGAAGCGAAAAAGGTAAAAGCAGACGCTGTAGTGGCCTCACCTCCATTTTATTTTTGGATGAGTCAGAATGAATTAATAGAATATTACCTTCAGATTGCCAATAAATCATCCATCCCAGTTTATTTATACAATATTCCAAGTTTAACAAAAACCAGAATTGAACCGAATACGGCTAAGATATTATCCAATCATGCAAATATTATTGGATTAAAGGATAGTTCTGGTGATATGAATTATTTTGAAGAACTCGGCAGACTTTTCGAAAATACTAATTTTCAACTTTTCGTAGGGCCGGAAGAGCATCTTCAGGAGGCACTACAATTAGGGGCAAATGGAGGAGTTAATGGTGGTTCTAATATATTCCCTGAATGGTATGTCAAATTATTTGAGGCTTTTCAAGTGAATGATTTTGGAACTGTGCGTGAATTACAAAATAAGATTCACAAACTCAGTGAAAAAGTATACCATTTAAGTGATAGTCCTACGGGATACTTACAAGGTCTAAAGGCAGCCATGACTCATCAGAATTTTTGTCAGAACATTCTGGCCCCACCTATGGCGGCTCTTCCTAATGAATTCAAAGCAGGTTTAGAAGAAAGACTGAAAGAATTTGTATGAAAGCATCGCCAATTGATTTATTGGTTGTAGTGGTCTACCTGGCTCTCGTCATGATATTTGGCTATTCTTTTTACAGAAAGAAAAGAGGAGCAAAAGGATTTACTACCGGAGAGGGTAGGCTTCCGGCCTGGGCTTTAGGCATGTCAGTCTTTGCCACCTACGTTAGCAGTATAAGCTTTCTGGCTTTGCCAGGCAATGCTTTCGCCAAGGATTGGAGTGGATTCGTTTTTAGTTTAAGCATTCCTTTAGCTGCCTGGATCTCAGTGAAATATTTTGTTCCGCTTTACAGGAAGCTGGGGAGTGAATCTGCCTATTATTTCATGGAACAACGATTCGGCCCTTGGGCTAGAGTTTATGCATCTGGCTGTTATTTATTGACTCAGTTAGCCAGAATGGGAGCTATCCTTTATTTATTGGCACTGCCAATGCAGTCACTTCTTGGTTTCAGTATCCCGATGATTATTATAGTCATTGGATTGTTAGTAATGGTGTATTCTACAATGGGGGGCTTAGAAGCCGTAGTGTGGACTGATGCAATTCAAGGGATACTATTGATTTCAGGAGCAATGTTATGTCTGGGTTTATTGCTTTTTGATATAGAAGGTGGAATACTTGGCTTTATAGAACTTGCGAAAGAAAACGAAAAAACAGGACTTGGGAGCACTGATTTTAGCCTTACGGAAAGTTCTTTTTGGTTAATCTTGCTTTATGGCTTTTTTATTAATCTGCAAAACTTTGGTGCTGACCAGAATTATATTCAACGTTATATAGGGGCCAAAGATGAAAAAGATGCGGCCAGATCAGTCTGGATGGGAAGTTTACTATATGTACCTGTTTCTTTACTGTTTTTTATCATTGGAACAGCCCTTTGGGTTTTCTATTCTCAAAAATCTGGTGTTTTACCTGAGGAAATAGCCGCAGATGGAGTTTTCCCATATTTTATAGTAAATGAATTGCCAGTTGGCATTACTGGTTTGCTGATAGCGGCTATTCTTTCAGCTGGCATGAGTAGTGTATCTACAAGTATTAATAGCTCTGCTACCGTTTTACTTTCAGACTATTACAGAAAATTCAAGAGGACAGAACGTACGGAAGAGGAGTCTATGAGTTTTCTTCGTCTCTCATCTATCATTATGGGTTTATTGAGCATTCTGGTGGGCTTAGCTTTCAATGGAGTGGCCAGTGCTTTAGATGCCTGGTGGGCTCTTGCTTCTATTTTTAGTGGTGGTATTCTTGGTTTGTTCCTGTTAGGTCTTCTCATTAAAAACATCAAAAAAACGGCAAGTAAAGTTGCGGTCATAGTAGGGGTTATATTTATTGTCTGGACAAGTGTAAGTTCATTTTTGCCAGAAGACAATGCCTTACGTTTTGGTCTGCACCCAAATTTTGTAATCATCATTGGCACTTTGATAATATTTGGTATTGGGTGGTTAATGAATAAAAAGAGTTAGAATTTTGGGTAATTAGCTTATTGATAATTTCATTTTGGCAAGAAATAGTTAAATATAATTTCGTATTGAGCTGTTTTCTTATGAAGGAATAGAATTTCAGGTACAAAAATGATATATTCGGTTCCAGGAAAAGGCATAATAAAGCCTTCGGATCATGGACAATCTTTTTATAAAAAGCGAAATCTGGCAATTAACCATTCATGGTGCATATCAGAGAGTTAAAATCTTCAAAGATGAGCATTCAGCCGGAGTAATTAAGGTTTTTGAGGATGCACTAAGACTTGAGGTTTTATCGCTGGCAGAAGATCAATATAAAGTAACGGTTTCTTCTGAAGACCATTTAGAGAATATTCAGTTATTGGCTTCATATTTTCAGGAATCTGAAATGCTTCATGAAAAAGTTCCTGCTTTTGCTTTCGCCCAAAAATTCTTAAACCTTTTCTTGAAAAACCTTTGGTGTCTGGGAGAGATAGCCGAACCACCTCATTTTCCGATTGATAGAAGTTTGCAGCGTTTCCTTGGAATAGCTTCGCAAGATATTTTGTCATGGACCCAAATAGATACGCCAGAGAAATATATGTATATCATTAACAGGGCAAAAGCTATGAAAGGGGAGACTACTTTAGCTGATTTCGAACTAAGACTTTATAATGAAAAACGTTTAGTAGCATAGCCGAAATATAAGAATAAACTTATGTTGAGATTAAGCTCAAATAGTCTGCTACGGGATTAAAATTACCATTAAATGTTTGTTGGACATTATGCAGCTGCTTTTGCATTGAAAGGCAAAGAAAAAAGGGCGTCTCTGGGAATGCTTTTTATTGCTACTCAGTTTGTGGATATTCTGTTTTTCCCATTTGCTGTAATAGGAATAGAACAGCTTAATTTTGTGCCTGAATTCACAGCAGTAAACAACTTTGATTTGGCATTTATGCCTTACACTCATGGTCTATTAGCATCCTGTTTATGGGCCGCTTTTTTCTATTTTATCTATTATAAATATATTTCAAAAAATGAAGCTGATAGAAAAAGCGTGGCTATTGTAATGGCTTTAGGGGTATTGTCACATTGGTTCGCAGACTTAATAGCTCATACTCCAGATTTACCAATTATCTATGGCGAACCTAAACTAGGCTTTGGACTTTGGAGAAATAAAGATTTGACTTTTATAACAGAGGCCTTTCTCCTTATTTTTAGTGTGTGGTATTATCAGAGGAAAACCAAGACGAAGAAGAAGTATGGCAATTATGCTGCAAGTGGTTTCGCGAGCATTTTAATCTTAGCGAACTATTTAAATTTTTATGTTTTGCCTCAGGATAGCGATTTAATCAATCTTACTATTTCTGCGATAGCATCTTATTTTATTTTTGCCGGATTAGCTTGGTGGGTTGATGGGCAAAGAGGATAATCAGTTGCCTTTTTTATAAAAGTTCGAATCAAGAGATCGAAACAAACTCAATCCTTTAAATGCCTTGTCGAATTTGTATCATGTTTATTTTGAGGTGTTTAACTAAATTGTGATTTATTTTTTCGAAAAAATATTGTGACCAAAATCCATGAATGGGTCAAAAAAGTATAACTAAAACTCAAACAACATGGATTTACAAAACATTAATCTTAGTGCACTGTGGGATACTGTACTTGCCTGGTCTCCCAAAATAA
>JANSYO010000083.1 GCA_024742395.1 Cytophagales bacterium | reverse complement strand
TTAACAAAATGGGGAGTCAAGCTTATGCTAAAGGAGACACTCATTGGAGCTGCTCTGGACAAACTATCTGGCTCGAAAAATTGAATAAGATAATCCTGAACTCTTCTTCTACCTCAGAGTTTCAATAAACCTTCAACATAAGCTTCGGTATTGTGTTCTTTATAATAGGCTGAACCATCAATTTTCCAGTTACTTCTGTTTTTGACAAAATCTACCATCAGTTCACTTATTCGAGTTGGGTTTAAAGGGTCAGCGAGTTTTCCAAGTTCATACTGTTCTGTAAGGTCAGCCAGGATCCCATAGTCTGATACTATAGATGGCTTGTTATGTTTGGCTGATAGGCCAATAATACCACTGCTCGCAAAGTAATTGACATTCATGCGGAGTACCAGGTCTGTCTGTGCAAAAAGTGCTTCCATTTCACAATTATCAACGAAATCATCCCGAACTATCAACTGGCTCTCAGAAGTATAATGTATGATCGCTTTCTTTAAAGTTTCGGTATAACTCTCGGCTGTTTTGCCTATGACAAGAAGACTTATTTGCTTTTGAATATTTTTGGGTAACAATTCAATGGCCTTCAGAATATTGGTGACATTTTTTCGGTCGTCTATGTATCCAAAAATCAGAAAGATGATTTTATCCTCTTCTATTTCATATTTTTCTCGAATATTCTCAAGTTTATAACAAGGGTAATCAAAGACGGGATCAGCCAGATAATCAAATCTTTTACTTTCAGTAGCTTCGTTCATAGCGTCTACCGTTAGCTGATCATTCAGTATCATAATCCTCTTAAGTTGTTTGTTTCTTAAGGCGGTTTTCAAAAGGATTTTTTTCTGAAGCTTTTTAAAACTAAAAAGTAATTTATTGATAAAAGAAAGACCCACAGAGGTTTGTCTGAAATAAGGTCTGAACCAAATGCCCGAAATATCAAAATCGGTGGCCTTATCTTGCCCTATTGCGGCTTGATAGAGATCAAATTCCATTAATACCACTTTTTCAATATCATTCTGAACTGACTTAAGCTTGATATACTTCCACTGTTCGCTGTACTTCTTTAAACCTTTCAGGGTTTTAAATTTTTCGGAGTAAGAGTATTCAGCCAAATGAATGTGTATGCAATTAGATTTAGCTACTTCTACCTGCTCATTCACTAAAAAGTGGAATTGATGTTCGCTTTCTGCGTGGTGTAGTACCAGATAATTAACCATCTCCTGTACAAAACCATGTTTATGGCCGTTCAGGGTGATATTCAAGTCTACAATTAAGAAATTCATTAAATGCTGGTCTAAAGTAAATTTTCCGGAAGCCGAACCTATAAAAAAAGCCCCTTTGTTTATAGCAAAGAGGCTTTCTAAAAATATCTGTATTCTTAATTACCTGCTTCTTCTGCCGGAGCTTTAACTCCTAATTGAGCAAAAACAAGATTAGTAATGTTATCACCATCTGGTGCTACCAATACCACTGGAGTAGTACCATAACCTGCATCAGAGTTTAATACATAAGTATAACCATTTGCTGCAGCAACTTCGTCAATAGCCTTCTGGATTTTATCCATAACCGGAGCTAATAGCTCTTGCTGCTTTCTTTGAAGAGCATTTTCTGAGTTTTGCTGAAACTCCTGAATACCTTCCTGTGCAGTCTGAAGACTCTTCTCTTTATCCTGACGAATTACCGGTGTCATTGTTGAAGCATTTTTTTGATAATCTTCATATGACTTCTGAAAATCTGCAATTTTCTCCTGTAATAATTTATCGTACTGAGCTTTTTCTGTAGCTAGTTTAGTTTGAATATCCTTTGAATCAGGGATATTACCCAGGATAAAGTCAATGTTTGTGTAACCAATTTTTACCTGAGCATCAGCACCAAAGCCAGCAAGAAGCATTACAGCAAAAAGGGTTGCAAATAATTTAATCTTCATTTTTGTTTCTATTTGTTTAATAATCTAATAACAATTTATTTTTTTTCAACTATCCCTAGTTCTTCCAGTACATAATCCGTGTAATCATGCCGCGGATCTGTATATATCATGCTAAGATCTGATGCTTTGTCAAAAATGAACATCAGTTTCTTCTGTCTGGCCACCTTCTCGCATGAAGTGTTAATGGCGTCTATAATAGGTCTCATGATTTCCTTTTTCTTTTGAAAAAGCTGTCCATTCAGACCAAATATTGTATTGTTTAGCTGCTTAACTTCTTGTTCTTTTTGTTCAATAGCCTTCAGCCTTTCTTTTTTCATTTCTTCAGTCAAAAGAATTTCTTCTTCCTGATATTCAAGTTTCATGTCTTCTACCTCCTGATACTTTGTCTGAATATCTTTGACCCATTGTTCCGAGTAGGCATTCATTGCTTTCATTGCTTCTGCATACTCCGGCATTTTACTGGTTATAAATTCAGAATCAATGTATCCGAATTTTTGACCGTAGCCTACCAATGAAATGAGCGACAAAAATAGAAAAAATAATGACTTCTTCATCTTTGATTGATTTATCGAAAAAAACTAATTTATCAAATGGTTTCCGTCATTTACTTCTTTGACGTTTAATTTGATACAATAGCTATAACGTTCGGTTCGATTAACAGTTGTTTAACAGATTAACGAATTTGTTGACCAATACTGAAAGTGAATTTCTTTAAGCCTTTATTTTGAATTCCAGGTATTGGATCAAAACCATAACCATAGTCAAAGCCAAGTAAACCAAACGCTGCCATAAATACTCTCACACCCACACCTGCAGATCTTCTAAGCCTGAACGGGTTATAATCTTTATAGCTTCCCCAGCTATTACCCGCTTCCAAAAACGAAAGTGCGTAAATGGTAGCTTGAGGATTTAAAGAGATTGGGTAGCGTAATTCAGCAGAGAACTTGTTATAAATAATCCCTCCCTGACGACTAAGCTGACCATTAGAAGAGTTTTCACCAGTAGCCTCAGCAGATTGCTCAGCCAACGTTTTTTCATGAACTACCCCTTCATCGTACCCTCTAAGACCAATCAGTTCTACACCAATATTGTAAGCATTTTGAAGTCCCATACCAGCACCACCAACTACAAATCGGCCAAACGGACTGTATCCTACCTCATCAGTATATTTACCCAAGAAACCCATATTGGCTTTAGCATGGAATACCAGCTTCCCTACTACAGGTGAGTACCAGTCAGCATCAAACATCCATTTGTGGCCTTCTATCCATTTTATTTGATCATCGCTCTTATTGCCTCCAAATAGAGAGTAAGGAGGGTTAAAAGTAGCTGTCATGACAATGGAAGACCCCGATCTGGTAAACTGAGGATTATCCAAACTGTATCTTGAAATATTTGCGTTTAGAGAAACATCATGAGCCTGACCATTTCTGAAGTTGGCTAGTAAGAAGCTGTTCTCTACATCATAATATTGGTAAGATAATGTACTGCTTAAGCTAAAGTTTCTATCTGGCCAGTTTAGCCTTTTACCATAGGTAATAGACCCACCCGTATTTTTAAAGTATCCTTGGTAATATGAACTGGTTAAGCCACCATACCCGAAATAGGGATTGTATCCGCCATTACCATATAACTTTTCAATTCGGTTTTGAAGCTTGGCATAATCTTGAACCGAGTGGAAAAGACTAACAGAGAAAGAGTTTGGTTTTTTGCCTCCTAACCACGGTTCTGTGAAAGAGACGGAGTAATTCTGGAAACCACCATTGGCCTGAAAACGAATGGAGAAACGCTGACCATCACCTTTTGGTAAGGGTTTATATTTCTTAAGCTTGGTTATGTCCTTAATTGCAAAGTTGTTAAAGACAATACCAAACGTACCGACAAATCCCTGGATACCTCCCCAGCCACCGGATAGCTCAATCTGGTCATTAGATTTCTCGTCTACATTGTACTCTATATCTACTGTACCGTCTGCTTGAGGAATAGGCCTTGGATCAATAGTTTGAGGATCAAAGTAGCCAAGTTTCGACAACATTTGAGTTGTTTCAATTAAATCCGTTTTACTAAACTTTTGACCGGGCTTGGTCAATAGTTCTCGCATCACTACATGATCAGAGGTCTTGGTATTTCCATTTAGAATGATACGATTAATCATGGCTTGCTTACCTTCAAAAATTCGCATTTCTATGTCAATGGAGTCACCTTCTACGGCTACCTCAATAGGCGTACAGTTAAAATATAGGTAACCATCGTCCATATAAAATGAACTTACATCATTTTGAGGAATACCATTAATTTTCTTTTCAAGCTCTTCAGGGTTATATAAGTCACCCTTTTTAATACCAAGTATCATGGCCAGGGTATCTGAACTATGTAAGTAGTTTCCTGTCCAGGTAATGTCACGATAGAAAAATCGATTACCTTCATTCAGGTGTAAGTATAAATCTACGTTGCCATTGGCATTAGAAACCACAGAATCTTCAATTACCTGAGCATTTCTGTATCCTCTTTTATTAAGCCAGTCTACCATGGCTTTTTTGTCTTCTTTATAGGTCTTTGGGACATACTTAGAAGGCGTAAAAATTCTAAGTGGAGCTCTTTCTTTTGTCTTCTTTAGTTTGGCCAAAAGCTTCCATTCAGGAACTTGTTCTATACCTGTAACAACTATGTTATCGATTTTGACCTTGTCTTTTTTATCTATGTCAAAGATCAAAGTAGCGTTATTGACACGAATGGTGTCATCTACTTGTTTCACCTTAACCGCAGTATTTAAAAAGCCTTTTTCTATGTAATGCTTTTTAATAGTCAGTTGGATATTTTTCACCAAGGCTTCGGTGATTACCTTTCCTCTGTTTTCACTGATCAATTCCTCAATGGTTTCAACCTCAGATTTCTTAGTACCTGCAATAGTGATTTTATTAAGTCGAGGTCTTTCTTTAAGATCAATTTCTAAGAAAGCCTTATTTGCTTCAATTTTCTTGACATTGATGGCAACCTCTTCAATAATCCCTTGATCCATTAATCTTCTGATGGCAGAGCTTATGGCATCTCCGGGAATAGTAATTTGACTGTTAACACTTAAACCTGATACGGAGATCAAGGTATTAGGGTCTAAGAATTTAACACCGGTGACTTCAATGCCCCCAATAACATAGCTTTTTGGGTCTTCATAAGAAATAGCACTGATTGGATCTACTGGTTTTGCTTTGTTTCCCACCCCAATATTAAATTGTCCGTAAGAAATGCTGGCAAAAAACAATAGAATTAAAGCCAGTGAATGCGATGAATATTTTTTAAGCATAAATGCTATTTGGTTTCTTTTTTTACTTGGTCTCCTGTCTTACCGAATCTTCTTTCTCTTAATTGATACGTATAAACCGAATCAAATAGATGCTCTTTTCTGAATTCGGGCCAGAAAATATCATCAATAAATAGTAATTCAGAGTAAGCAGACTGCCATAAAAGGTAGTTACTTATTCTGTGGTCGCCGCCAGTTCTGATCATCAGATCAACATCCGGAGACTCTTCAGTTGCTAAATAACGGCTAAATAGCTCCTCATCTATGTCGTCAATAGAGATTTCACTTTTTTTAACTTTCTCCGCTATGTGTTTGGTCGCCTGAATAATATCCCATTTCCCACTGTAGCTTAACGCTAAGGTAAGTGTTAGGCCAGTATTGTCTTTAGTCAAAGCCATACCGTTATCTAGTTCTCGTCTGGCTTTCGCAGGTAGGCTGGCTGTATCGCCAATAGTTTTTAATCTTACGTTACTCTTATGTAGTTCCGGAACTTCCTTTGCAATAGTAGATACCAGCAGCTGCATGATACCATCCACTTCAAGTTTAGGTCTATTCCAGTTTTCAGTTGAGAATGTGTAGAGAGTCAGATACTGAATTCCAAGTTCACCACAGGCCTCCACAGTTTCACGAACTGCTTTAATACCATGGTGATGCCCGAAAATCCGCATCGCACCCTGTTTTTTTGCCCACCTTCCGTTACCATCCATAATAACGGCCACATGTCTGGGCAAATTGCTCTTATCTATCTTTTCTAAACTCACTAATCTAGGCGAATTTTAATTGGGAACCTTCCCAAAAAGGAATGCAAAGGTAGGGAAATTAAGAGCCAAATAAAAAGAAAGTTACCGCTTGGGATTAGGACACTTAACACCATAAAGCACATAACTCAAAGTAATACCTGTATAAAAGTATTTGTCTTTGGTTTTTGTATTCGGTGAATTGATGTTAGCCGGCAGGGAAGAGGCGTCAAGGTAATTAGAAAAAGGTTGATCTAGTTTATTGAACCCTGTGCCATCCAAGTCATCATTATATTCTTTATTAAACAAGTGATGAGTTGTAAACGTACAGCTGAGGTTCCAGTTTTGACCTAATTGCTTTTTAAAACCGAAACCATAGGTCATGGAGGTATTAGGTGAATCTGAAATATAGCCGGAAGCAGATCCAGACTGACTCTCATACGTTCGTGCTGGAATTCTATATTGACTAACACCTAGAAAAAGAAGTGGTGTCCAACTCGATTTATAAATTGTACCGTACGATCTGAAATTCAAGAAATTATACTCTAGAGCAAGCCCCCAATCATTGAGGAAACTGTCAAATTTCCATTCACGAGATTTATTAAGAGGGTTACGTGATAATTTATCACTGCCTGAAAGCATCATAGCTGAGGCATCTGCTCTAAGTGAGAAAGCATAATTAATATTATACCTGATCATAGCATGCCCCCCCGGCCTTGAAAGTAAAGGATTGAAATTAGGATTTAGGTCTCCTTTATATTGAGAAAGACCAAGACCAATACCTCCTTCTAAGGTTTGAGAATAGGAAAAATGATTGCTTAATAGCAAGGAAATGATAATAAAAGAATATCTACGCACACTTGAGCTTTAAATTTGTAGAGTCTTTTCGAATCGCAAATCTAGTTAAATTTTCTATTTCAGTACCGGACATTTGATTTTGTCACTGATTATATAACTTATAGTTACTTGTGTAGTAGCGTAAATGTCTTTTCTTGGGGTATTTCCTCTCATTGTTCCATACTGTGCCTCAGGTCCGTAATATTGAGGAATTTGTGCAGGATCAAACGAGCCACTATATCCTGGTATATTCGAAAAAGCCTGGATCAGAAGAGGAATTCTATTAACATCAGTTCTTGAAAAAATTTCTTCAGCTCTGTAAGAATAAGCCACATCTTCACCTATATAGCTTCTTAACTGAGCTTGGTTTGGATACGGGTCATTACCAATATCGTCCAGATAATCTGAATTAGTCAGGCGTACATTTCCTTCAAAAGTTATATCAATTTTATTGTTAACCTTGAACCTTAAACCTAGACCAAGAGGTACTACCGGAGTCACTAAAGAGTAGGCCTTTAAAGTACTGGCAGGTGTATCCTGACCAGCAGTTCTTTTATCCCGTAAAGGAGTCCATGTACCCGCGTCAGGTAAGCCTAGAGGCACCTCACCTTCAGGAGAATGAGCAGCCAGACCAATTCCTACTGTCAAATAAGGAGTAAATTTTAATCTGTCTCTTGCACCGCCGTTGTAGGCAGGTATTAAATTAAAAATACCACTTAGTGTTACTTCTTTGATATCGTTTCTGAAATGAAGATTTCGAATCAGGTTTTGATATAAGATTTCCAGATTTCTTTGAGAATAATTATAGTCATCACCTAGAATACGAATCCAGGAAAGTTGCAATCTGGCAGCTGCATTGGGTGTAAGGTATCTGGTATAGTTGGCATTAATATTCCATCTAACGTTTGTATAAAGACCATAATAGAAATACCGAGGTCTACTTAATTCACCGAAATAATGTGAAGAACCACCACCAATACCCACAGTAGTATACTGATTTATGACATTTTTCTTTGAAAAAAGCCCTTGTGAAGATGACTCTAATGAAACGAGTATCCCAATGAAAAGGAAAGCGATTGTAATACAGTTTTTTGACTTTGCCATGCTTTGACTAAATTCGGTATGAAAACGCAATTAGTTCTTTTTTTATTGCCGGGCAATCAAGAAGTCTCATCAAGTTCTGGACTGGAAATTCTATTTCTTACATCTTTACCCCAGCCCAACTTAGCCCTTAAAGTATCTAAAAAGTCCATTCCATCCAGAGTGACCATTTTGGCTTTGAATGATTCTTTTCGAATGGTAATCTCAGAATCAACGTCGCCGATAACTTTTGCTCTTGAATCCATGGACACCAGATAATTATTGCTCCGGCTTTCTACTTTTAAAGAAATAACACTCTGGTCAGATACAATTATTGGTCTTACAAATAAATTATGAGGGCAAATGGGTGTAATAATAAAATTATTAGAATGAGGCATTACCAAAGGCCCGCCGCAACTCAAAGAGTAACCGGTAGAGCCTGTAGCTGTAGCCACCATTAAACCATCTGCCCAATAAGAATTTAAAAATTCTCCATTAATGTAAGCATGAATAATGATCATCGAAGAGGTGTCTGTCTTCGAGATTGCTATTTCATTTAAGGCAAAGTTCGTGCCTGATTCAAAAAGTTCTATTTCAGAATCAGCGTGAACCATTGTACGCTCTTCAAGTTTGTATTGCTTTTTAAGAATTTTCTGAACAGCAGATTTTATATCAGAAGGCTGGATTGAAGTCAGAAAGCCTAATCGGCCAAAATTTACTCCTAAAATTGGTTTTTCTGAAGAACCAACTTTTCCTATAGTTTCCAGAAATGTGCCGTCTCCACCCAGACTCAAAACCATCTCAGAGTCAGTCAGTTCTTCTTTGGCATCAAAAGTCTTTTCGGTATATACATTGACTTCCGATTCTTTCAAAATCGAATAAAAAGATTTAGATATTTGAAAGTCAATATCTTGGATAGAAAGCTCGTCAAATACCGCCTGAACCAATGGTTTATCATCGGCTTTAAATTCTCTACCGTGTAGGGCTATAAACATGCTTAAATTTCTAGGTATTTCATTAAGAGACCAAATCTGTCTTTGTCAAGAGTAGAATCCGAATCTACACCACTAATACGCTCTACATGATAACCAAAACGTTTTAAGCCTTTGATAGCACCAATGATGTCTTTCTTATTGAATTTGACAATGAATTGGTATTGGAAGTCGTCTTTCTCTGCTAGGTACAATCGTTCTATTCTTACTCCTTCAGCTTCGACTATTCTGCTTATGTCAGACAGACTGTAATCGTTGTGGTCAATTTTCAAGGCAATTACCGCTCCTTCTCCTGTGAATTGTCCTTTGAGAACTTCTTTATACAGATCATTAGACTTTATGCAGCCTATATACTTATTCTCTTCATCCAAAATAGGACATACAGATAGGTCCATTTTCAATAGGAAATCTACTGCTTGAAAAATATGAGTAGAATCTCTGAGAAACACACCTGAGAATTTTGGGGGAATGTTTGAAAGTGATATGTCTCCGCCAAAACTTAAAAGAGCCTCTTCTTCGAAAATATGTACTTCATTTCCATCATTCATGACAAGTTGTGGCAAATGCTCTTCACTCATGAACTGTAAAGCCATGTCAGCAGTATCGCTTGGTTTCAGGAAAGGAAGATTATCTTCAATCAGGTCTTTTATAAACATATATCAGGCGGTTACTTCTTCATTAATTTTAGCAAGAAAAGTAGCCAGTATTTTGTTAAACGGTTCAGGACGTTCCATCATTGGAGCGTGACAACATTTATCAATAAAATGTAATTCTGAATTAGGGATAAGTCTGTTAAACTCATGACCTACATGGGGAGGAGTAATAGTATCATTTAATCCCCAGATTAAACAAGTAGGGGCCTTAATTTTGACAATCTCGCTGGCCATGTTGTTTCTTTGAGCAGATTTTGCGATCTGTACAATGTTCATGCATTTTGGAATACTACTTGTGATCTCAAAGCATTCATCTACTAATTCTTTTGAGGCTGTTTTTGGGTCATAGAATGTATATTCTACTCTTTCTTTAATATAATCATAGCTTCCTCTTTTAGGGTAAGATCCACCCATTGTATTTTCGAACAAACCACTGCTGCCCGTTAATACCAAAGCCTTGACCTTTTCTGGATGAGCCAAAGTATATAATAGCCCCACATGACCGCCTAAAGAGTTCCCCAAGACTATGAGATCATCCAATTTTTTAAATTCCACGAAACCTTCAATAAAGGAAAGAAGGCCTTCTAGGCTGGCCTGTCGCATAGGCATGTCGTAGATAGGCATCACTGGAATTACCACACGGTAATTATCTTTGAAGCCGTTAACCACGTCATGGAAATTACTTAAAGCACCAAAAAGGCCGTGTAAAATCAGCAAAGTTGGGCCATTTCCCTCTTCCACATACGTATACTGGCCTTCCTGAATTGTTTTATTTGCCATGAATTCTCAATTTGAGATGAATGATTTAAATACAAAAGTCAAGCTTAATGTTGAATAATCAAAAGCGGCTTATCTCCTAGCAGCTAAATTTATCCAATTGC
Organism: Cytophagales bacterium; assembly: GCA_024742395.1. Taxonomy (GTDB): domain Bacteria; phylum Bacteroidota; class Bacteroidia; order Cytophagales; family Spirosomataceae; genus Jiulongibacter. Next base: position 7,148 of record JANSYO010000083.1, on the reverse strand, counting down.
TTAATTAAAACCTCAAAGTCTTTGGGATAAGGAGCTACAATGTCAATAAGTTCACCATTTAAGTTAGTGAAACTGATTTTGTAAGCATGCAAAGCCACTCTTTTTATTAATGGCAGCTCCTCAGTTTCCATTTTCAAATTAAATTTTCTTTTAATCTGCGACAAGTAAATGTAGTCTCCACCATAGGTAGGGTCACAAACAATTGGAGCGTTAAGGCACTGAAGATGAACTCTGATTTGATGCATTCTGCCCGAAACAGGAAAACATTTTATCAGCGTATGCTTATCATAGTTTTTCTCTGTAAAGAAGATTGTCTCGGCAACTTTCCCTTTATTTCTGTCAATTCTTACGGCTGTACCGTTTTTGAGAATAGAAATAGGAAGAAAAACAGAAATACTATCAAGGTGATGAACGCCATTGGCTACAGCGTGATATTCTTTTCTAATTAATCGATCTTCAAACTGAATAGCCATATTTCGGTAGGCTTCTGAATTCTTTGCCAAAACCAAAGCTCCTGAAGTTTCTTTATCCAGTCTATGACACAATTGAATATCATCATATTCTTCTCTGGCCATTTTCTGGATGCTATTGGCCTTATCTGCAGTTCTTTCAGGTAAAGATGAGATGAACGGTGGCTTATTGATCACCACATAGTTTTCGTCTTCAAAAATGATCAGATCTTTGAAAGCGAGGTCTTTTGGTACCTTTTTAAATTTATCTAAATTAAGCAATACTTAATTGGCTTTTAATAAAGTGAAAGAAAAACGAGTTCCTTTGTTCGGTTTGCTGCTCACGGTAACGCTACTGTTATGAGCACTTAATATGTGCTTAACAATAGCAAGGCCTAAGCCAGTTCCACCTGTTTCTCTACTTCTGCTTTTGTCTACTCTGTAAAACCGCTCAAAAATTCTTCCAAGATCCTCTTTGGGGATTCCAGGTCCGTCATCTTCTACGGCTATTGTAAAGTGTTTCTTGGTTTCTTCAAAGGCTACAGTCACTTTTCCAGATTGTTTGCCATATTTAATCGCATTATCAATGAAGTTAGTGAGTACCTGATAAATTCTTTGTGGGTCTGCCACTACCAAACAATCTTTTAGTTTATCGGGCTTGATACGTAAGGTGGTCTTTCTTTTTTTTGCTTTGTCTTCAAGTTGGTCAAAAATTTCATTGGTGATTTGTACTAAGTCTACAATCTCAAATTGCATTTTCAGCTCACCGGTCTCAACTTGAGATAAAACCACGAGGTCTCTGACTAAAGCATCAAGACCATCGAGGCTTTTTGCCGCCTTTTGCAGGAACCTTGTAGCCACTTCAGGTTCTTCCATGGCACCATCAAGAAGAGTATGAACAAAGCCCTGAGCGGCAAAAATCGGGGTTTTTAATTCATGAGATACATCAGCCAGGAACTCCCTCCTGAAACTTTCCATTCGCTTTAGCTCGTCTATCTCTTTTTGTTTTTCTGTAACGTAATCGGAGATTTCTGAATTAAGAAGTTTTAACGGATTCTCACTTTTGAAAAGTGACTTCTTCTTGATGTTGAAATCCTTTATTTTTAGCTTTTTGACCGTTTTGTAAATTTTGTCAACCTCTTGAAATATAAGAACATCTACAGCATAGAAACTTGCGAGATACGTACTTAGAAAACAGCTTATACCAGCTACAACAAGCATTTCTGCAGAAGTACCCGGGACAAAATTCAAGAACGCCACTGTAAGTACCGTTATGAATGACGATAGGAAAAAGGCAATCCATCTGGCAGAAAGATTCATAAAATAACCTTGGCGTTTATAATGCCAAAAATGAGTATTTTAATTGTCTTTAAAAAGCAGGATCAATTCTTATCATTAAACATGTATCCTAAACCTTTAAGGGTTTTAATTACATCTTCACCTAACTTTTCTCTGACTTTACGAATATGTACATCTACCGTTCTTTCTACCACATAAACATCTGCTCCCCATATTTTTTGGAGTAGTTCAGTTCTAGATTGTACTTTGTTAGGCTTTTTGGCTAAGTGATAGAGTAACTCAAACTCTTTTTTGGGTAGCACCACTTCCTCACCATCTGGCTTTATTACGGAATAGTTATCCCTATTAATACTTAAGCCACCTATTTCTAAGACCGCCTCATCTACATTTTTCAGGTTTTCTTTTCTGAAAAAAGCATTAATTCGGCTCATTAGTGCTCTGGGCTTAATAGGTTTTGTGATGTAATCATCAGCTCCTGCATCAAAAGCCGCTATTTCTGAGAACTCTTCAGCCCTGGCCGTTAAGTAGATAACATGAATCTGCTTTAGTTTTTCATTATTTTTAATAGAACGCCCGGCTTCTATTCCATCCATGACGGGCATCATGATGTCCATCAGAATTAAATCTGGCTTGAATTCTTTAGCTTTCTCTATCCCTTCAAGACCGTTCGGGGCAGAATCTACTTTATACCCTTCTTTCGTCAGGTTATATTTTAATAATTCTACTATGTCTTCCTCGTCATCAACTAACAGTATTTTACCTGCCATATTTCCTTTTCTAAGGTTTAAAAGGCCAAAGATACGGGCCTAATATTAAGTATATGTTAAGATAATCATGGGAGATGGAAATCAATAGAGTAAAGGCTCCCTTGCTCATTTGAAAATAGCAATTCATTTTCACTTTTGAAAACAATCGCCTCAGTCTGCTTTCTTCTTGTTTTTATGCAAGCTAAAGGCTCTTGTAGCGAAATCGTTTCGTTATTTATTTTAAAGATAAGTATCTTTCCATAAGTGAGTAAGGCGAAAGTGTTGCCATCCGGACTCACATCTGCGGCAGTTACGGTCTCTTTAACCTCCAGTTTTTCAAGAGGCTTTATGACATATGTGCCTGCCTGATCAGATAGAATGTAATGTTTAGTTATCAAATTATCTTTTGACCAGCTTTTTGTAAACAAATGAAGATTGCCCTGAAACCAAAAAAAGGCTTCACAATCGAAATTCTTATCTGAAGATGGGAATTCGGCTTGATCAGCGTAACTAAAATTAATTATTTCAGTTTTGTCTCTGCCAATTTTATAAACTTTTAAGTCCTTCCGGTTCATTCTGTTGTTTCCAAAATCACCTATGTAAATATTTCCTTCTTTATCTAAGGCAAGCTCCTCCCAATCTATATTTGATGTACCCGTGATTTTCCTGGTTTCTAATAATTCTCCTTTTTCTGAAATTCTGTAGAGTTCTGGCTTACCGCCACTATCATTATTGGTCCAATATCCGCCTTCTCTTGCCTTTATTAATCCACTACTCTCATTTACGGTAGTATCTATTAATGCAATAGACTGAATATCAGAGTCTGACCTGATATTTTGAAAACCCCGTGATTCTTCTCCCTGACAGGAACATGTAGCAATTTTCAGGGCGTAATAGAGAGAAAGTAATTTTAGTTTTAGCATGTTAATTTTTAAACTGAATTGGAATAGGGCAGTTCATGAATCTATCTTATTTTTGAAAAAATACCTCACATATGTTAAAACAGAAAGGAACAGAGTCTGTCAAAATTGCGGCAAATTTACTCACAATAGTCATCATTGTGTTTGCTCTTTGGCAATTACAGGAAATAATCATTCCACTCATTTTTGCGGGTATTCTGGCTTTCCTTCTGTTACCGGTTTGCAACTTATTTGAGAAATGGCATTTCCCAAGAGCTTTGGCTATAGTAATGGTTATCTTATTGGCTGGTGTACTTATAGGGCTGTTGGTTTGGCTTATGGTGGGCCAGATTAAATCTTTGGATGCTCTGTGGCCTCAGATGATTGATAAAGGCGAAGAATGGCTTAATTTGGGTCAGGCTTTTCTGGCAGATAAATTAAATATGACTGAGAACACGCAACTGTCTGAAGCAAAAAAATACCTGACTGACTTATTGAAAAACAGCGGTTCTTTCATTTCTGGTGCCCTATCTAATACCACAGGTTTTTTGGCAAACCTATCACTTATTCCGCTATATATGTTCTTGATGCTTCTCTACAGAGACTTCTTCAACGAATTCTTGTATAAGCTTTTCAGAGGAATAAGTAATCATAGAATTAATGTAGTGCTGGGTAAAATTAAGAGTGTAGTACAAAATTATATGTCAGGGCTTTTACTTGTGATACTAATTATAGGGATATTAAATACCGCTTCACTTCTGCTCCTTGGAATTCCAAATGCCTTTTTCTTTGGTTTTTTTGCTGCGGTGCTTGTCTTGGTACCTTACATTGGCATTGCCATTGGCTCTCTCTTGCCTATTGTCGTAGCACTCATTACCAAAGATTCTGCCTGGTATGCCGTTGGGGTAGCGGCCAGCTTTGCGGCTGTTCAGTTTTTAGAAGGTAACTTCATTACTCCTTTTATTGTTGGATCAAAAGTGAGTATCAACAGTCTGGTTGCTATCGTATCCTTGTTGCTTTTTGGTAGTCTTTGGGGAATTTCGGGACTTGTATTGGCATTACCCCTTACAGCCATTACGAAAGTATTATTTGACTCTATTGAAAAGTTAAGACCCTGGGGTTTCTTATTGGGCTCTGCTGATAATAGTGATATCGGAAAACATAGGAAACGTGTTAAACAGGGTTAATACCTGTAAACTGTAATAAGTCATCAATAAATTCTCTATTATTACTCAGACGAGGCACTTTATTTTGCCCTCCGAGCTTACCACGTTTATCCATCCATTTGTAAAAAGTACCTTCTTCTACAAAATGAACAATTGGCAATTGTAAGGCAAGATCTTTTTGCCTTTTGGCGTCGTAATCTGAGTTGATTTTTCGAAGAGACTCATCCAGTTTATTAGCAAATAAAATAGGGTCGACGGCGTTTGAAGCACATTCAATTACCCATTCGTGTCCACCTTTGTTGTTGCCTTCCATATACCTTGGGCCAGCGGTGAAATCTCGAAACACAAGCCCTGTGGCTTCACAAGCCTCGGTAATGCCTATTTCTGCATTTTCAATAATGAGCTCCTCTCCAAATGCATTAATGAAATGCTTGGTTCGTCCCGATATCTTGATTCTGTAAGGGTATTTTGAGGTGAATTTTATGGTATCGCCAATTTTATATCTCCAAAGTCCGGAATTTGTTGAAATGAGCAAGGCATAATTAACATCCAGTTCTACCTGGTCCAGAGACAATGCTTTAGGATGTTCTTTGTCTAGTTCATCCATAGGTACAAACTCATAAAACACACCGTAATCAAGCATCAGAAGCATTTCTCCTAATAAACTCAGATCATCCTGAACTCCAAAATACCCTTCAGATGCGTTATAAATTTCCATATATTTTACCTGATCAGACGGAAAAAATTTAGTCTGAAACATTTCTCTATACGGTTGAAAATTAACTGCACCATGAACAAAAAGTTCAAAGTCTGGCCAAACTTCCAGCAGATGTTTTTTGCCGGTTTGGGCCAAGATATTTTCCAAAAGTACTACAGTCCAGGTAGGCACTCCCAAAATACTGGTCAACTTTTCTCTGGAGCAGATGTCAATCATTTTTGACATTTTTTCTTCCCAATTATCAAGCAGTGCCACCTCTAGCGGAGGAGTCCTGAGGTATTCTGCCCAAGAAGGCAAGTTCTGCATCATTAGGGCAGAAATATCACCCACCTGTGTTTTAGAATTAAATGGGTTCTCTTGCAGCGATCCACCTATTGATAATCCTTTACCATCAAAAAGTCCGGATTCTGGCCGCTCTGCCAAATAGACAGTTAACATGTCTTTGCCTCCTTTATAGTGGCAACTTTCAAGCGACTCTTCAGAAACCGGCAGATACTTACTTTTAGCATTTGTTGTCCCTGAAGACTTAGAGAATAGTTTTATTGGCGATGGCCAAAGAATATTGTTTTCTCCTTTAAGAACCCTTTCAATTTCAGGATATAAATCTTCATAGGCTACGATTGGGACCCTCTCTCTGAATTGCTCGTAATTTGTGATTTCTCCATAGCCGTACCTCTTACCGTACTCAGTTTTACGAGCTTTGAATATTAAGCTTTTAAACTGCTGTTCCTGAGTATCATGGGGATTGATTTTAAATTCATTGATACGCTCAATTCTTCTTTTGATAAAGAATCCAAGGATGTCGTTCAGAATACTCACGTGGTATTGACTTTTTGTGATAAATTAAGGGCTACAGCTTTAATTGAATAATTCAATAGCTCTGTCTGGGTAATCTGTAATTAAACCATCACAGCCCATTTCTTTAACTGCTTCCATATCTGCTACTTCATTCACCGTCCATGGAATAACTTTAATGCCTAAATTATGCAATTTAGCGACATCTTCTTTAGTGAGCTTGGCAAAAAAAGGACTCCAAATGGCAGGTTTGAAACCTAATTTCTTCAGATTGTAGTCTATATCGTTATTATCAAAAGGCTCAATTAAGGCTACAAGTGCAGCTTCCTGATATTCTCCGGCGTTTATTCTGGTATACCAATATTTTAATACATTGAAGTCAAAGCTCTGAATAGTAACTCTTTCTACCGGAACTACCGAGAAAATAGCGTCATGAACCAAATCTGAAAATTCACCAACTTCTGGTTGTGAAATATTATATTCTTCAGGTAGGCTTTTTATTTCAATATTATATTTTAAAGGATTTACTCCTTTACTCTTGGCATACTTTTCTGTGGCTTTCAGCATTTTAGATAAAAGCGGTTTAATAGCTTTTTGCTTTACCTGCTGCGGGTAGTTAGGGTTACCTCTTAGGCCTACATCAAATTTTTTTATGCTTTTATAGTCAAGATGATACAGGTTGTTTTTAGTTTCTTCAGTAAGGTAACTTCCATCAGGTGCTGTGGTTATATCCGGATTAAAAAAGGGATCATGTGATACCACCACTTGTTTATCTTTACTTATAACAACATCCAGTTCTAAAGTTTGAACACCTAAGTCGATAGCTTTATAAAAAGCCTCTATTGTGTTTTCAGGCAGTAAACCTCTGCAACCTCTGTGTCCTTGAATTTCGAATGATGATTTCTGAGCCATGCAATGTGCCGAAAATAATGAAATAAGAACAAGGGAAAAGACCCTTTTTGTCATAGTTATTTAGAAATAGTGGCCAAAAATAAGAAAACAGAGCCACTCAATGATGCCCTGATTACATATTTATTAAATTGTTCTGTTTCGAAATTTTAATGTCTAATTTTGGG
>JANSYO010000440.1 GCA_024742395.1 Cytophagales bacterium | reverse complement strand
TCTCAGTGCCAGTGTGGGGGATCATCCTCTCAGAACCCCTATAGATCGTCGCCTTGGTGAGCCATTACCTCACCAACTAACTAATCTAACGCATGCCCATCCTATACCAATAAATCTTTAACTATAATCAGATGCCATCTTATAGTACTATGGGGTATTAATCCAAATTTCTCTGGGCTATCCCCCTGTATAGGGTAGGTTGCATACGCGTTACGCACCCGTGCGCCACTCGTCAGCTTCTCGAAAGAACTGTTACCGTTCGACTTGCATGTATTAGGCCTGCCGCTAGCGTTCATCCTGAGCCAGGATCAAACTCTCCATTGTATTATTACTTAGATATTGTTTGAATCCTCGCTTTACTATTTACTCATTAAAAGAATTAAACAGAGTCTAACTAAAACTTAGTCAACTCCGGTGGAATCATTTGCTACCTTAACATTCATTCAAAGAACTTTTATCTCTACAGCCTTCTTGTGAGCTCCCTTTAGCAACTAATTCTTATTTAAAAGATCAATCAAGAATGATACTTCTCGATTCTTAGCCCTAAATTCTACTCAACAAAACCTCAAGATTTGAACTGAAATGCCCTTCCAGCACCTCAACTTTTTCGACATCTTACTGCCATTTTTCGCTCCCGTTTCTCTCTGTTTCCTATCCCTCTGCCCGAAAGCGGATGCAAAGATAAGAAGATTTTTTTAATTGCAAACTCTAAAGTGAGTTTTTATTTTTTCTTTTAAAAAAATCCAGATCAACAAGAATTCAAGCTTTTCAAAGCGTTCTTCTAACGCTCATTATTTTTGACGATTTAACGCCCTTGCACCTTTGGAAATTGACATTTTTGTGTGCCTCTCTCCGAAAGCGGACGCAAAGATAACAACACATTTTTCAAACAAACAAACCTATCTTTAAACTTTTATCAACTTTTTATGAAACCTCTATTTGAGTGATAAAATGCAGTTATTTCTGGGTCCTGGGCTTTTTATATACAGGAACTGTACTA
>JANSYO010000415.1 GCA_024742395.1 Cytophagales bacterium | reverse complement strand
CTTTAAAGGGCAGGTAGTTATTAATATCCTCGTCTAAAGACACCAATCCGTCTTCTACAGCTTTCATCAGCGTAGCTCCCGTAAATGTTTTGCTTATGGATGCGATACACATTACCGTATTTGGCGTGAAAGCTATTTGCTTCTCTTTATCAGCAAAACCAAAACCTTTGATCCAAACCAATTCTTTGTCGACAATAATTGCAGCCCCTAAGCCGACTATTTGTTGCTTTTCCATTACCTGGAGAATGAAGCCGTCCAATGGTTTGGTTATAGAATCAACCAAATTAATTTTTGAGGTCTTTGGTGATTCTTCTTGGTTGGATTCTTTTTGCTTATCGCAGGCAAAAAAGGAAGTGATAAATACGAGAAAAAGACAAGTATTTCTTACTGTAATGTTCATGTTTTAGTAAAAGATTTTGAGTTTTTAATTGACTTTAAGTGCCACTTTCCTTTCCTGCTAAAGATTGGTTTTCAAACCAAATAAAGGCCTTAGCACTTTTACTCTTTTAATCACAAATTCATAAGAAGCGAGACTTCCAAGGCATGTTGCCAAGAGAACCAAAGTGAATTTCAAATACGGATTTAATGCTAAAGGGAAGATGACTAAGGAGGCCAGAAATAAGAAAATCATGTGAACGACATAGACCGGATATGCCGCCTGGTTTAAATACCTCAATGCTCGATTGGAATAATTCAGATACTTAAAACCGAAGGCTAAAATAGAATAGACCCAAAGGGTTGATTCAACGACCATAAGCATCGTATATCCTTGAATTTGATTTTGAAACAACCGATTTAGATACAAGGAAATGGCTGATACTAAAAACAGCCACTTCCATTTGTAGATCATTTTCCAAAATGGATGACCAGTTAAGACAAAGCAAAACCCAAACATGAATGCGATCAGACCCAGAAAAAAACCATGCCACGTCATCGCATACATTTCGTAGATATCAGGTTGAAGTAGCAGTGCTTCAGCGATAAATACTCCTGTTACCAGCAATAAGCCTATGGGATTACTTATTACCGTTCT
>JANSYO010000410.1 GCA_024742395.1 Cytophagales bacterium | reverse complement strand
GCGCCACACGAAGTATTTGGTCGACCCTTGTACTGATAAAAATTCATTGGTCTCTTGAAGAACAGGTGTCAACTCTTTGTAGTGGCCCTAATAGAGAAAACATAAGTTTACATTCTCTTGCTTCTGAGGAACAAACCTTGGCGCATATTCTCGTTGCAACGTCCAACCTACTAGGTGTACAATTTAACGTGATGTAGAGAGAAGGAATCCAACGAGCTAGGAGCCACAGAAACCCAAAAGAAAGAAAAACCAAAACCCAATAACAAATTTGTTTGACTGGGTGAATGGTAAACCCTTCAAACTCAATACTTGACTCATCACTTTGAGGCGAAGCAGACACGTGAGGATCGTACTCGCAGTTAATCAATCGATGCAAATCGTTTCGTCCACCGCTCGCCATTCAAATATTTTCAAAACTTTGCCCAATAATTTGATTTATTATAATAAATACTTGTCTCTCCCCCCTCCTACCAGAGAGCTATGTACTCCTATTTATCTCACACTTTCCAAATTTACGTGTTATTCACGGAAATATATTTAAAGGAGGGCTTCTGATTGGATAGTGACTCTTGGGCGGAAATAAAGCTAAAACGGGTGATATACTCTATGGTCTGTTTACCCAAAGCTGGCTAGCTCACAAACAATTATATATACGTCTTATTGTATGTGAGCCAGCTGTCTTAATCCAATATTGGAAGATATCTGCCTATCTGAAGTGTGCACTGATGAGGTCATGTTTAGCAATAATGGCCAGTATATGTAGCGTGATTGGGCCGTCGCAATGTCAAACAAAGAAAGTTGAAGCTATTTATTGTTCGAATTAAACAGGCAGCAAGTTATTGCTAACATTGGCTCTGGCACTTTTTTGCCTGGAGTGCTGGCATTTGTTAGTGTTGTTTCTATTACTGTAGTGTGTCTTACTTGAAGCCAAGGGTGATGCAAAATCTGCTCCAAGGATAGTCTGTCATGTGGATCATTTATCAAAGTATCGTCAATAAAATCCTGTGCTGCGTCGGAAATTTCATCCCACGTTTCTG
>JANSYO010000408.1 GCA_024742395.1 Cytophagales bacterium | reverse complement strand
TGTTACCAAATGGCTCCTTATTATTGGTTTTATATCAGTGCTATTCGCTATCGGATCTGTATTCTGGTTCTTTGTGTATTACCAGTGGACAATGCCCGCTATTTTTACTATCGCGCAGCCTTTGTACTTTGATTATCAACATCCTGCTCATCAAATTGAAGAACCGCATGAAAACGTACATATACACTATCATGTAGATAATGCAGAGTTCAATATACCAAGCCTCTCACACACAAAGTCAACGCTACCAATGGCAACGTTTCTCCTTCCTCCGAACCTGCTATCCTCTAATTCTGCGTATTCCTTTACAGTTCATTTTACGTTTGCAGATTCGCCTATCAATAGGCAGATCGGAATGTTTATGATGCGTATGAACTTGAAAAATAAGGAAGGAAGCATTTTATCCACTGTTAGTCGGCCTACTATTGTTCCTTATCGTACTACTCTACAAAGAATGGTTAAAGGTATTATTCTCTTAATTCCATCCCTGTTAGGAGTCTATGAGGAGACGTATGAGACGACAATTCCATGTATCAGTTATTTTTGGGATGATTCCTCGGACCCTCTTAGAACTGTTCAAATTTCCTTGTCCCATCCTGATGTACAGTTGTACAAAGCTACGTTATATATAGGAACAGAGCTCTTTGGGATACCGTACGCGTTGCACCATTATTTTATATTCACCAGTTTCGTCTTTTTGGTTCTCTTCTTCATTATACAATGGATTTTCCTTCTGTTAGCTAGTGCTTTTTATCTAATAAGATCGAGCCAGTTGAGAAAGAAGCGCCCACAGAGGACCCAACAATCGAATTTTTCTTCTCCTCTGACTACAGCTGAAAAGATTGAAAGATTGCGCAAGGAATCTGATGTTAGAGAGGATACTCTTATAGATGACGATTTTGGAGGACTACCAATCAAGGAAGAACCATTGGAAATGGGAGACCAGGAACTTTCTGTTTCAGAATGCTCGAATTTGGCTACTGTAGAGATGGAGGAACTTGATGAGGCTATAGAATCTCCTACACCTACCGTTATCAAAAC
>JANSYO010000224.1 GCA_024742395.1 Cytophagales bacterium | reverse complement strand
GAAATAAGTCTGGAAAGAGATCACAGTAAATTTTATATCTCAAAATTGCGGCGGAATATTCAAGTTACAAATGCTTTTTAGATAACTAATAACAAATATAAGGTAAAAGCGTAAAACAAACCAAAAAGTGAAAGAAACTGTATTTGGAGGCCAATTCTTTGGGTCGGAATACGCAAATAAATTTATGGGACTACGATCTGAGATTTATTTTTATCGGATTACGATCGGCAGAATTATTTTATCGGACTACGATATTTTGTATGGCCCAACAAGCGGTGTTTAAGTTTATCAATCCTGGTGCAAAACTAGCAGAGGGCCTTGCTCTTAAATCAGAACCCCAGCCAGCAACTGTAAGTACCTATTTCTCTTCGAAATTCTAGTATCTAACGAATCATAGTTTAAGCTTCTGCGACGAGATTCTGACCTTCTCAGCATCATGGAAACAATATTCGATACTCGAGTTTGGGAGATGATGGCTCTCATCATCAATAGAAACATCGTTCGCAACATTAATCAAGGTACAAAACGAAGACCTCGTCTAACTACCATAAGAGAGGTGAAACAATTCTATGCCGTTGAGATGAAGATGGAAAATTCATACGGAAATGATACTAGAGATATCAAAAAACAGAGATGCACAAACTGTGATATCTTAAGAGAGACTTGCAGTAACGCAATCGCTGAAGTACGTAAATGATTTGAATTTCTTTGGTTTTACTCATTCCTGGGTAGTTATTTTTGGTCACTTTCGATGAACAACTCACTGGATATCATCCATCAAAAGCTGTGAAGGAAAAAGCAAGAGAAGCGGGGGATCCGATCCCAGTCCAATACATTCCGCGCAAACCTGACCCGAATGGTCTTTTATTATATTTGTTGTCAACTTATGTGGATTCAAATGGCCATCAGGAGAAGCTGCCCTTCGTTTTGGACTTTTTCCCTCATTTGAGTGTTGGGGATGCAGAATTGTCTGAGCTTGTTGCCTCATCTGTAGACCGGTTAGAATTTCCTACGGCTGGGATACATTATGTGGCAGATAGTGCCTTCTTTTCTGCGGCAAACTTGGAGAAACTGCAAGAATCGGAGTTCCTTGCCACAATTGCTTGCCCGTCTTCTCGAGGTACTGACGTGTTTGATTTGCTTACCTTTAATCTTCCAGGTGGTTACTCGCGTACAGCTCGTATAGAATCTGTCGTATACTCGACATTCGCATCGGTTAAAGATTCTAATGAGGTCTCATTTATGAGAGTGGCATCAACGGCTTATGATTGTTCAGATGTAGAAATTCCTACCGTAGCAAGCTCTGGCATTACAAATACTAGTAGCATGCCAGTTTACGTTGCGGAAGAGCTCCAATCCTTGAAAATTCCGGGGTTAAAGAAAATTTGCAAGGATCATAACGTCCCATACGCTTCTCGCAAGCAAGGATTTATTGATAACATTGTTAATAGATCCAAACTGATGAACAGTGATATTGATATGGCTGCAGGAGTTCTGCAATCTCTTGATGGCTCAAATTTCAAGAATATGCACTTTCCGAACAAACTCTATCGCAAGCATTTTAACCTTGTAGATTTGATTGACCGATACTGTGCCCAGTTCAAAAATGGTCATGGAGTAAATAATTGGCGAACAAAGTACTTTCTGAACATTTTGAGAACCGCAATCGTAAATTGTTGGGTTCGCACTCAAACACTGATTTTTTACTCCTACTCTGGCTATCGAGCAGCTTCGGCAGAGAAATTGCTGGAATAAATAACTGGTTAACTAATGTACGCTTTATTAAAAATTAGTGCCCTACAATTAGGGGAGAAGGGAGAAAATGGCGAAAATTTTGGTGATCCGATAAATTTTTGGCGGTAGTCCGATGGAAGAAATCACAGTATTTCCATTTGCTACTTCAGCTTCGCCTTGAGCTTCTACGATGTCTGTTATT
>JANSYO010000399.1 GCA_024742395.1 Cytophagales bacterium | reverse complement strand
CATTGTTATTGGCGCTGTTGAGTCCTCATAATTCTGACACCGTAGATGAAATGGTACGCAGCATTGTGCCTCCTGCGAAGCAAGGAAAAAGCTCCAATATATTATCTAAAAAGTTAGGAATGCCGTGGAAGAACAGAGCATCGCGCAACAACTCAAAATCGGGTTCCTTGCCTGGTGCCGAAATTAGTCCCCGCAAACCAGCTGCTGAGAAGAAAAGAACATCTATTTTTGCGAAAGGACTCCATAGAAAGAAGAAAGCAGACCTATCTCCAGGGAAATTGCGAGAATCGGCACCTGCAAACCTTCCAGAACAAACAGAGCCTCCTGTACCTACTTCACCTCGTAAAACTTCTGCACCGACCTCACCACGTGAAAGTTCAGCACCAACTTCGCCTCGTGAAAGTATTGAAAAGGAATCAGAAGTTACCAGCACGCAGATATTTGGAGCTCCCATTGAAGTTGCTGTGGACCGTGGCACTCCTGAGAGTAGAGAAAGCAGAATACCTTTACTAATGATGAAAGCGGAACCAATCATTAGAGAACACGCTGGAGACGAAGGAATCTTTAGGCTTAGCGGAGGACATGATAAGATTCAATACTGGAAACGACAATTTGATCTTGGAGAGGATCCTAATTTGCAAGAAGAAGTGGATATACATGTGATAACCGGACTCTTAAAGTTATACCTGAGAGAATTGCCAGAATATCTACTCACAGCAAAGTTAGCACCAAATTTTGAAGCAGTGAAACGAATTGACAATCCTCACGTTCAAGTCATGTATATTAAGAGTTTAGTAGAGCAACTACCAGAAGTAAACTATTGTGCCTTGTACTGGTTGCTATCATTGTTGTGGGATATAATCGCAAACAAAGAAACCAATTTTATGGGTGTGGAGAACTTAGCCCTGATTTTCAGTCCCACTTTGAAATGCTCTGTTAATGTTATTCAAATACTGCTTCAAGACTTTGAAGTCATTTTTGGTATGGCAGAGTAGCCACTATATATCTATCGTTATTATTATATTCATAAATACCTACGAACTCTTAATCCT
>JANSYO010000329.1 GCA_024742395.1 Cytophagales bacterium | reverse complement strand
TCCGGTTCCTTTCAAGATCATGAAGTAACCTATTCCTGTAACCACCAGAAAAATGACTGGCACAAACTGCCAGAAGCTTTCAAAATGTTCAATCAACAGCAGATCGGCCAGCATGCCGAAGACCATGATCAGAAATATAAGACCTATGCGCTGTTTAGCCATAACAGCTCGCAAAGCTAGTGATGGCCAGCTGAAAAATATCACAGCCTTGAAAATCTTGACAGCCAAAAATATTAGATACCAAAAAGGGCATAAAAAAAGAGACTGCCTTTTCGGGCAGCCTCTCCTCTATATTTTGATCAAATGATCTTAGTTGAAGATGTATCTGATACCAAATTGCATTCTCCATCGAGCGCTGAATAATCCAGCGTCATCGAAGTTTCCGAAATTCGCTTCGTTAGGCTCAAAATCGTTGAAAGGCTGAAATGAGTATGTAGGGATGTTTGTTCCATCCTGGAATCCTTCGAACTCCAACAATTCAACACCTCTTTGAACTCTGTATCTCTTACCCCAGCTGCTACTGATGAAGTTAGTGAAGTTGAAGATATCCAAAGAAAGCTGAATGGTGTTTCTCTTACCGTTTCCAGTCTCCAGGTAGAAATCCTGCAAGAATTTCAAGTCAATGACATTCTCAAAAGGAGTTCTGTTTGTGTTTCTCTCTGCGTACTGTCCTCTGTTTTCACTCAAATAAGGATCATTCTCAATGAAGCTATTCAAGGCAGTCCATTGCTCAGCAGAAGACAATCCGTTAGCACCATCCACCAAAACAATTTCACTTTCGTTAGCAGGAATGTAAACCAAAGCTCTGCTTCGAGAATCTTCGTTCTGGATGTTCTGTCCACCGCCATAGATATAGCTATATGTGTTTCCAGATCGGCCTTCGTAGAACAAAGTGATTTGTGAGCCCAGGAATCCAGCATATTCCTTTCTGTAAGTCACAGAAGCAAGTACTCTATGTGCTTGAGAAAAGTCAGATCTCCATGCTTCGTTGAAGGTATTTCTTCCGTCTACTGTGTAGATACCTCTCCACTGAGAAGAGTTCTGAGAAGATGTTCCATCATAGACAGAGAAAGCATCGCCATAAGAATATGAGAAGTTAGCTGCCAATCCATTTTCCATAGGCTTAGTCAAGCTGGCAGTCACATTGTATGCATAACCCTGGTCATT
>JANSYO010000087.1 GCA_024742395.1 Cytophagales bacterium | reverse complement strand
ATTGGGAGGGAATGCAAAATACAAGGAGTTTGTAGATATAGCACATTCCAAGGGTCTCAAAGTAGTGCAGGATGCAGTCTACAATCACGTGGGGATAAATCATTACTTTATTAAGGATTTACCTATGGCATCGTGGTTAAACCAATGGGATACTTATACCAATACTTCTTATAAAGAGCAAGCTGTATTGGACCCTAATGCATCTGAGTATGACAAGAGTAGGGTAACAGACGGCTGGTTTATGCCTTTTCTTCCTGATTTAAATCAAAGAAACCGATTGGTGGCAAATTATTTGATTCAACATGCCCTTTGGACCGTGCAGAATTTCGGGATTGATGCGTACAGAATTGATACTTATATGTACAATGACATGGAGTTCATGAATAATTGTAATCAGGCTCTGAAAACTGAATTCCCTGAAATATATCTATTTGGTGAATCATTGGCAAATCCAGTACCTAATGTTGCAGCTTTTGTGAAGAATAATATGGAACTCCCTTTTGCATGTAATTTAGAGTCAACCGTAGATTATCAAAGCCATAAAGCCATGTTAACATCCTTAAACGAAAATTTTGGATGGAATGAAGGCGTGAATCGTCTATATCAAACCTTAGTTCAGGACTATTTATATCAAAACCCAGAAAAACTAGTAACGTATTTAGATAATCATGATGAAGATAGGTTTTTCTCTGTGGTGGGTGAAGATTATCGTAAATTCAAAATGGGATTAATCTGGTTGATGACTTTAAGAGGAATCCCCGAGATTTATTATGGTACTGAGATTTTGACCAAAAACTTCAAAAATCCTACGGATGCAGAAGTTAGAAAGGACTTTCCCGGAGGATGGACAGAGGATAAGGTCGATAAATTCTCAGCTAATGGTAGATCTGAGATTGAGAACGAAACCTTTGAGTTTACGAAAGCACTTATCAACTTACGAAAAGAAAGCAAAGCAATAGGAGAGGGCAAATTCTTGCAGTTTCAGCCTTTTGATAATGGTATATATGCATACTTCAGATATACCCGGGATGAAACTATTTTGGTAGTCTCTAATGTTTCAGAGGCAAAAAAAGAAGTGAATACCCAAAGATTCACCGAAATACTAAAAGGTAGAATAAAAGCCACAAATGCATTGAGTGGTAATGAAATCGAAAATATTACAACACTTCAAATACAGCCGTTTCAGGCACTTATATTAAAAATACATGATTAAAGGATTTTTATTTGACCTCGATGGGGTCATTGTAGATACCGCAGTGTATCACTATCAGGCATGGCGTAGAATGGCTAATGAGCTCGGTTTTGATATCAGTGAAGAATTTAACGAGACCTTAAAGGGGATTAGTAGGATGGACTCAATAGCCAGAATCTTAGAACATGGTAAGGTATCCTTACCTGAGGAACGGATTCTGGAATTGGCAAAGCTAAAAAATGAATGGTATCTGGAAGAAGTGGAGAAAATGACTTCGGCAAATGTACTCCCGGGTATTCAGGAGCTGATCAGTCAATTGAAGGCCGGTGGATATAAAATATCTTTAGGCTCTGCCAGCAAAAACGCACCGAAAATCCTGGAAAGAATAGGCTTAGCTCCGGAGTTTGATGCCATAGTAGATGGTAATTCA
The DNA here is from genome assembly GCA_024742395.1 of Cytophagales bacterium. Classification (GTDB taxonomy): domain Bacteria; phylum Bacteroidota; class Bacteroidia; order Cytophagales; family Spirosomataceae; genus Jiulongibacter. The sequence continues at coordinate 13,929 of JANSYO010000087.1, read as the reverse complement.
GTTAAGAAGTCAAAACCAGATCCGGAGGTTTTTATTAAAGGTGCCGAAGCTTTAAACTTAAAAAATGAAGAATGCCTGGTTATAGAAGATGCTTTTGCGGGAATAGAAGCGGCACATGCAGCCGGCATGAAGGCGATTGGGATTGGGACCAAAGAAAATCTGCCAAATGCCGACCTTATTCTGGCATCCTTTGAAGAGGTAAAATTAGAAGATCTGTTTAAAGAACTTTAAAAAGAGAAGACAATGAAAAATTATATAACTCACGATGAATGGTGCATTATTGAGGATGGTTTTCATCCTGAGCACAATGTAATTACCGAGTCTCTAATGAGTCTTGGAAATGGCCGCATGGGTCAGCGTGGAAATTTTGAAGAAAAGTATTCAGGTAAGTCCTTACAGGGTAATTATGTTGCAGGTGTTTGGTTTCCTGATAAAACCCGTGTGGGATGGTGGAAAAATGGCTATCCAAACTACTTTGCCAAAGTAATAAATGCCACCAATTGGATTGGGATAGACGTAGAAATAGACGGCGTAGAACTGGACTTGGCAACATGTGAAATTCTAAGTTTCAGACGAGAACTTAATATGAAAAATGGTACGCTTAGGAGAATTTGTACTCTTAGGCTATCCAATGGTCATGAAGTCGAAATAGTTTCTGAACGTTTTTGCAGTTTGGCTCACGATGAGGCCGGCATGATTAATTATGCTATAAAACCATTGAATTTTGCGGGAAAAGCGAAAGTAACACCTTATCTGGATGGCGATGTTAGCAATAGAGATTCTAATCATGGTGAGAAGTTCTGGGAAGAGGTAGGAAAAGAAGTAAAAGGATCTGAGGCCTACCTGACAATGAAAACCAAAAAGTCTGCTTGGGAAAACGTTCCTCAGTTTACAGTGACCTCAGGAATGCGAATGAAGTTCTATCAAAAAACTAAAGAGATTGATCCTGTTTCGCTGCCGGTAAAGAAAGAAAAATACATTGGGTTCAGTTACGAACTTCCATTGATAACGGGTGAGCAGACCATCATTCAAAAGTACACTTGTAATTTATCTTCAGATAACCATGCCCCTGAAAAACAGGTAGAAACGGCAAAAAAATACCTTAACGAAATCTACCATTTGGGTTTTGAGGTATTGCTGGGTGAGCACACCAAAGAATGGGAAAAGAAGTGGGAAAGAAATGATATTGAAATCAAAGGCGATATTGCTGCTCAACAAGGGATCAGATTCAATATTTTTCACTTACAGCAAACTTATACAGGTGAAGATGCACGACTAAATATTGGACCTAAAGGGTTTACCGGAGAGAAATATGGAGGTGTAACTTATTGGGATACAGAGGCTTATTGCTTACCCTTTTATTTAGCTACCGCAGATAGCAAGGTGGCTCGCAACCTCCTGATTTACAGACACAATCATTTGCAAAAAGCCATAGAGAACGCCGAAATACTAGGCTTTTCAAACGGGGCGGCATTGTACCCAATGGTAACTATGAATGGGGAAGAGTGCCATAATGAGTGGGAGATAACTTTTGAGGAAATTCACCGAAATGGGGCCATTGCTTATGCTATTCATGATTATATAAATTACACCGGGGATAAGAAATATTTAAGTGAATATGGATTGGAAGTACTAATTGCCATTTCCAGATTCTGGGCACAGCGAGTAAACTGGTCTGAAGCCAAATGTAAATATGTTATGCTTGGTGTTACCGGACCTAATGAGTACGAAAACAATGTCAATAACAATTGGTATACCAATTTAATGGCTCAGTGGACCTTGAAATATACTTTGGAGTCAATAGAATATGTTAAAGCAGAATTTCCTGAACGTTGGAAAGAATTAAGTGCGAAATTAAACTTCAACGCAGACCTGGAAGAAGACAAATGGGAACATATTATAGAAGAGATTTATCTGCCAGAGGATAAGGAAAGGGGAGTTTTTCTACAGCAAGATGGATTTCTTGATAAAGAGTTAATGGAAGTGGACGAGATTACAGAGCATCGTCCAATTAATCAAAAATGGAGCTGGGATAGGATTTTAAGAAGCTGCTTTATTAAACAAGCTGATGTTTTACAGGGGATGTACTTCCTGGAAGAGAAGTTCAGTTTAGAACAATTAGAAGCCAATTTTGATTTCTATGAACCAATGACGGTGCATGAGAGTTCACTGTCACCTTGCGTGCATACTATATTAGCTTGCAAACTTGGGAGAATAGAGAAAGCTTATGAAATGTATGTTCGTACTGCCCGTCTTGATCTGGATGACTACAACAACGACACAGAGGATGGTTTACATATTACCTCAATGGCTGGTACCTGGATGGCAGTGGTTAAAGGTTTTGGAGGTATGCGTGTAAATAAAGGTGAAATTAGTTTTGATCCGGTCTTACCGGAAGGCTGGGAGTCATATTCTTTCAGAGTGGGAATTGGTTCTGAGTTGAAAGAAGTGAAAGTAAATAAAGAAGGATTTGAGGTGGTGAATCTTTGATTTACCAAACTTTACAGTATGGTCTGTGAGTTAAACTTAAAAAGTTTAGCTCACAGACTTCTTTTTAGAACAACCTCCAGATTTGAGCCACCAAAAATGTCACAATAAAACCTAGTATGACAGGTAGGATAGAAGCAATGGTGGTCCATTTTACAGACTTGGTTTCTTTGTATATCGTGTAAATAGTGGTGCTGCAAGGGTTATGTAATAGGCTGAATAACATTAAGTTAATAGCCGTTAGGAGGGTCCAGCCACCGGCCTTAAGAATATCTCCGGTAGCGGTGACAGAATCCAATTCAAACATAACACCGGCCCCTTCGCCGCCGGAAATACCTGTTACCATTACGGTCAGCATCAGAATGGTAGGAATCACGATTTCATTGGCTGGAATAGCCACCACATAAGCCAATAGAATAACTCCGTTGAGGCCTAGTAAAAATCCAAACGGATCTAAGAAATCAATAGACCAGGCTGCAATACTTAAGTCGCCGATATGTATATTAGAAATAAGCCAAATGACAGCACCTGCCGGAGCTGCAAAAACAATAGCTCTCCAAAGAACAATCAATGTTCTGTCAATTAAAGAAGTATATATAGTCTTCCAAAAACGTGGCGGTCTATATGGAGGAAGCTCCAGATTAAATGTAGATACCTCACCTTTTAAGACCGTCTTAGAAAGCCCCCAGGAAACAAAAAACATAAATGCCATTCCTAAGACAGCAATACCTATTACGGCTCCAAGAGAAGCGATTCCAGAGAAGGCTTTAGGAACCACAGCACCAACGAAAATAGTAGCAATTAAGATTTGTGTAGGCCAACGACCATTGCATAGTGAAAAATTATTAGTGATAATGGCAATGAGCCTTTCTCTCGGGCTGTCAATTATTCGGGTGGCTACCACTCCGGCGGCATTGCAGCCAAACCCCATGCTCATTGTTAAGGCCTGCTTGCCATGAGCACCTGATTTTTTGAAAAGATAATCAAGATTAAAAGCCACTCGTGGCAAATATCCGAAGTCCTCTAAAAGCGTAAACAAAGGGAAAAATATGGCCATTGGAGGAAGCATAACGGCTATTACCCAAGCAACAGCCAGATAAACACCATCAATTAGAAAGCCGCTCAGCCAGGCAGGGAAAGAAGCGGCCACTGCCATAGATCTTAAAAAAGGGTGTACTGTATCAAGAAGTAAAGTTGCCAGCATAGAAGAGGGGTAATTGGCTCCTACAATGGTAAGCCATAGGACCACGGCTAAAATCAAAAACATGATTGGGAAACCCCAAACTCTACTGGTTACTATCCTGTCAATGGTAGCATCTAGCCTTAACTTTTTATTTTCATCCTTTTTATGAACCGAGTCTTTGACTATTTCTGCCGCATCGGCATAAATTCCCTCGGCCAGATTATCATGAAAGTCGTCGCCAATCTGCCATCTGAGGTCTTTTGATAAATTGATTAAGTTATCTACGTTGTTCATTGTAATTCTTCAATTAGCTCACCTTTTCTAAGCATTTCTATCACATGCGAGTCTCCTTCTAATAACCTGAAAGCCAACCATCTGCTATTGGGTATATTTGGAAACTCTTTCTCTATTTCAGTGCTCAGCTTTTGCACAGCTGACTCAATATTCTTAGGAATATTTTTGATTCTATGTGGTTTACAGACTATTCTGCCATTGGCCAGGTCGCTGATCGTTTGTATCAATTCCGGAATGCCTTTATTAAACCGGGCACTGGTTGGTACCACTGGTATCCCTAAATCTCTGGCTAGTGTTCTGGTATCAATTTCTAAATTATTTCTTTTGGCCTCATCCATTAAATTAAGACACAGAACAGCTCTGTCAGTGATTTCTAGAACCTGCAAAACCAGGTTCAGATTTCGCTCTAATCTACTGGCATCTACCACAATAATAGTTACAGAGGGCTGACCAAATAACAAGAAATTACGTGCCACTTCTTCATCCTCAGAAGTAGATAGGAGGGAATATGTTCCAGGCAAATCCACCATTTTGTATTTCTGCTCATTGTATTCAAAAGCCCCTTCAGCTCTTGTAACTGTTTTGCCCGGCCAGTTTCCTGTATGTTGCCTCAGACCGGTTATGGCGTTAAAAACGGTGCTTTTACCTGTATTGGGATTACCAGCCAATGCCACAACAAAATCAAATTCAGTGGTATTGACCCCTAGTTTTTTAAGACCAGCGGCATTGAATTGAGGACAGGCTTCACAAGCACTTTTAGGTGTTGCTTCCATGATTTAGTCTTTTAATATTAATATTTTAGATGCCTGATTATTTCTGAGAGCAATACTTGTTCCTTTAATTAAGAAAGCTTTGGGCTCTCCTAAAGGATTAGGTAGTTCAATACTGACTTTGGCTCCTTTCACAAAACCCAGGTCAAGCAGTCTTCGTCGACTTTCTCCTCGCATTTCTTTAGAAATACCAATAATCTCGGCAGTTTCTCCTTCGGTTAACATGCTCAGGCGAGCAATGTTCTCCTCCACTTTTACATCTTTTTTGAGTTCTGTTACCGTGATATTTCCTGCTACAATGGGAGCCAATACAAAGGCCTCGCCTTCAGAATGAAAAACTACTCTATTGGCATTCTTCTCAACAATTCTTATGTGTGAACCTATGTGAATGTTCTCAGCTAGAATTTGGCGATAGACGATATCCGGTTTGTCCTTAATGTGAATAATACGACCAAAACTATTGACTTCCATTTCCGAAAGTAAAGTACCTGTTACATTAGCCATTTTCCCGGTATTGGTAGGAATAGGATCTCCGTGTGGATCAAACTGTGGATTCCCTAAACGAGCCGAAAGTTTGTCAGTATCTGCGTCAGAGAGCTCATGTTCTTTTTGCTCGGCAATTTTATGCCAGTCAGCCTCTGCAAATCCTGTTTTTTCCGCCAGGAACTTCTCCCACAATCTATGAGCTCTTACAATTCTTAAACCATACTCGCTACCTGCTTGGGTTAATTTTACATGCTCGCCTTCCAGATTAATTAATTCATGCTCAGCCATCTCATTGATAGAGTCTATTATTAAATCATCAGGGTCTTTAAGTGTTCGGGTAATATCTACCAGGTTTAAAGATTTTTCTTCATTTTCACTATGATACAAAAGCTTTAAAATATCCTCTATGATTACTTTCCTGCTACTTTCTTTGTTCTTCTGTATAAGCCAAAACCAACCTTTCCCTGGTCTAAACAAAAGAAACAAGAGAAGAACTATTCCCAGAAAAGTTAATAAGGCAGTAAGCGGACTATAATTTAACTCGTTCATTAGACTGTGTTTTAGTCAATTATGTAGACGGATTGATGACTCCGTATTCAAAAATAATTATAAAATTTAGAATAGCCTAAAAAATTATTTAAAAGAGTCGAATTATTGATGTAAGTCATATTTCTGAAGGTTAAAAAGGACATTGAAATAATATTACTTGACCCAGAAGCTGTTCAAAGTAGTATGGCTTAAAACCTATGTTGAAAGACCAATAAGTAATGATTAATTAGAAGTACATTCTCAAACTGATCCTATTTACCTTAACACCTAATCTTACTTTTTCACAATCTGATATTTCGGTGGTACATAGAGTATTCAGTAGGCTTTTTATTGAAGTTGATAAAGGCAATTATGATTACCTTTTTGACATGATGTATCCAAAGTTTTACGAGATCATTCCAAGAGATGTAACTCAAACAGCCATGGAGCAAGCCTTAAATTCTGATGAAATGGAATTGAAGCTTTACGATAGTCATATAGAAGAAGTGAAATCTATGCAAGAGCTAAATGGTGTTAAGTATTTCAGAATTAATTACTCCACAACGATGTCCAGAAGATGTCAGTCACCACAAACCGGAATGATGTTGAATTGGACAGAAATGCTTTCATCCTCATTGCATTAAACAAAGAATTTGGTGAAGAGCATGTTAGCTATCTTGAAGACCTTGATAAATTCGAGGTCAAAACGACTAAAAATAGTCTGGCTATTTTAGATCCACTATATACCGGATGGAAAATCATTAATGTTGAGAAAGCGTAGCAACCCATTTTAGTGAAAATACCTACACAAGAAATTTTAGAACAGTTTTAAATCTATTGTATAGCTTTTAATGACTATTGCTTGGCTCTATTACCAAAAAAGTCTCCGGAATTCCAGGTGGGTTTAGTTGCATCATCAAGCACCATTTTACCAATTAAATAATTGATTTTTACGTGGGTAGCTGCGGCATTAAAATCAAAATCCTGATTCATGTCGTCCTGTGGAGTATGATAATGAGTGCTTCTCCATTTCAAATCACTTACACTTCTGTCTACTGTGTCCTCTGGTATGGTTTTGAACCCACTTTTAATAAATAGTGCCGGAATGCCTTTTCTTACGAAACTATAATGATCACTTCTAATGAATATTACCTGCTGTGGGAACGGATCAGGGCTTATCTCTAATCCCAGTATTTTCGTGGCCATTTCGGTTTTTTTGCCCAGGCTTGAATGTGCAGCTCCATAGGGAACTATATCAAGAATAGGGTGGAAGAAGAAAGGCATATCCATAGAGATATTTGCAACCATGTTCTCTTTTCCTTCAGGAGGATAATTTGCTAAGTAATCTGATCCAAGAAGGCCAGACTCTTCACCTGTGACAATGGCGAATAGAACTGATCTTTTATGATTAATTTTCGATTCTTTGAATGTCCTAGCAATTTCGAGTAGAATAGCTACACCCGAAGCATTGTCATGGGCCCCGTTATAGATTGAATCGCCATTAATTGTTCTTCCAAATCCTAAATGATCTAAATGTGCTGCGTAAACCAAGTATTCATTTTTTAGTTTTGGGTCAGAGCCTTCAATTTCAGCCAGCAGGTTATGACTTATAACCGTTTTACTTTTAGTTTCTACATGGATTTTAGCCGAGGTATTCAATTCAAAAGATGATGATTTTCCCTCATCAAGACTTTTTAAGGCCTTTTCAAAAGAGTCCAGTTTATCACCGAAAAGTTTAGTTAGTTTTTCGTTGTTTAACGTTACCGCAGCTTTTATCTCTGGAAAAGAAGCAGGTGTCTTGCCTTCCGGGTTTGTCCAGAGAAATCTTCCATTTCTTGTTCTTGAAACGGTTCCAAGCCATGGTCTTCGGTTATTTTCAGGATGCATAAAATTTATGACACCTATAGCACCTTTGGCTATCGCCGTTTCGTATTTGACATTGCCGGTAGTGAAGTAAGCTTTTTCATTGCTCGGAAGAAATGCAGGAGCATCATTTATGTATATGACTATTTTATTTTTGACATCAATTCCGGCGTAATCATCATACTTAAAATCTGGTGCGGATACGCCAAAACCTACAAAGACCATTTCTGCCTCAATTTCTGACACCTCTGCTTCAAAATAAGGGCTAATAATGAAATCTTCTGCCCACACTAAAGGTTGATTATTGACCGTAAAATAACTCTTTTCAGTATCTACTGTGGCTTGCTTGAAAGGTACTTCTTGCTTAAAAGTTCCATTTGAGCTTGCCGGTTTTAAGCCCATTGACAGTAATTGAGATTGAACATATACCGAGGCAATTTCAAACTCTTCGCTACCTACTGCTCTTCCTTTAAGTAGATCATCAGCAAGAAAAGTCATATGGCCTTCTATCTTATTGGGATCTATCGAATTTAATTCAGGATGCCCTTTTTGAGCTAAGACATTTAATCCAGAAGTAAGGGTCAAACAAATAGAGCCCGCAAATAAAATACCGTTAAATAGCTTCATTTAGAATTTTTACTTTTTTGAATCTAGAGATTTGGCTTTGGTAAATGCAAGAGTTTGTAATTTAATTGTTGGAATAATTCAAGTATACGTTAGAAATGATCTAACTTTTTGAATAAATACAAAATAATAGAATGTGAAAAGCTTATAGAGCATAGCGGGTATTTTTAATCTTAGATTTCCTGTTTATAGATATCTATTGAATCTAAAATTTGAGTTCTTCTTTAATTTAAGTTTCTTAGAACATGCACTAGTCAGAGTCTTACCATTTAGAATTAAACAGCCGTTTTAACTGAGACTTTATGGTTTTCTCCATTAGATTATCTTCTATTTTTGTAACGATAAGTTTTAGCTAACTTTTCTCTTACTCGGTGAAGAAAAACACTTCATCGGAATAAATTAAAGAAAGAAAGTATGCCTCAAAAAATAATTATTGATACCGATCCCGGCGTTGATGATGCAATGGCCATTCAGTTTGCCTTAAATTCTCCGGAATTAAATGTGATTGGACTGACCACTGTATACGGCAATGTAGATTTAGAACTTTGTACTACAAACGCACTTCGGCTGCTTGAGTTGGCAGACAGAACCGATATACCGGTGGCTAAAGGGGCTGCAAAGCCACTAAAAAGAGTATTTAATGGAGGTGTGCCATTTGTTCATGGAGAAGACGGCCAAGGGAACACTTTTAGGCCCAAGAGTGAATTAAAAGAAATAGATATCTCTGCCGAAGATTTTATTATTGAGCAGGTAAAGAAATATCCAAATGAAATAATTCTGGCTCCAATTGGCCCGCTGACTAATTTAGCACTCGCCCTGCAAAAAGCACCTGAAATTCAGCAATTAGTTAAGGAAGTGGTCATCATGGGTGGAAATGCATTTTGTTCAGGAAATGCTTCTCCAGCCGCAGAAGCCAATATATTGAACGACCCGGAAGCCGCCGATCTCGTTTTAGGAGCGGAATGGCCATTAACAATGATTGGTTTAGATGTTACGGAATCAGCTTTCATGAGCCATGAGGAAATAATAGAAGTTAGAAATGCCTCAGATTCAGCTTTAAATCAATTTGTCTCTGATGCCTATGTTTTTTATGAGGCCTTCTATAAATCGAACAACAAAATCGATGGATCTTTTTTACACGATTCGTCAGTTATCGCTTATCTATTAGACAAAACTATCTTCAGTGGTGGTTTTTATCCAATACGTGTAGAGACAGTGGATGGTTTAAGTTTAGGTAAAACCTGGCCATTTGTAGGAAGTCAGGAGGCGTTGGCTAGGCCGGCACTGACACCTTGGCAAGGAAGACCAGCTGTGAATGTCATGCTTAATGTAGATAATGAAAGACTGGTAAGTCTATTGAAATCAAGACTGAAATAGAAATCTGATAACATGTTACTTGAAATCGGTTTGTGAAGATTCAATAATTAAACGTTAGCCTGGTCTATAGGTATTCAGAGCAGTTTTTTTCTCGAAAATGAATATTGAATTGAGTTTCAAAATCAAGACTTAGGAGTGGTAAGGTCTTTTCCGCATGATTTAAATATTTACAATTTATCAAAACTCTTTCTGAATCATTAAGAGATTATTGTATGATAAGCTTATTAATTCAGTACAACATAATTACTGAAGACTATCTTCAAGAAGCTTGGCTATTTCCCATGATCTGCATAATCATGACCGCATGTTGCACATTTTGGCCAGCTCGCCGAGTTTTCAACAAAGCTTTCACAGCTGCACCAAGTGACCAGGCATCTGCCCTTTGCATCAAGAGGGTCAACCGATTTATGATTTTGAGTTTTTTCACTTTCTGAACATTGTGCAATAACTAGATTATCAATACTTTTCATAGGCTATTTCTTTTATTTCAAAATATACAATTTTCAACATAGAAAGCCTAATTCTTAAAGCGGATTAAGTCTTGGATGATATGAATAATGTCTTACTCATTATATTGCCCTCATTCTATTGTTTCTCTTTTCATGCTCTACTTCTGCTAAACCCAGGTGCTCCATTAATGGTGGTATATACATGCCGAATCTTCCCCGAAAGTTCTTTTTCAAACCGTACCATCCACCAATAGGATTGTCGGGATTTCTTCCCCAATGTTCAACCGTACCTTCTACTGTAGCAACCTTTTCATCTTTACTACCAAGCAACATCCAGTCGCCGTGTTTTTTTAGCATTTCATGTAGGTCATTCAAACATTGAATATCATAATGAAGAATAGTTTTACCTACGGTACAAACCAAAATTTCTTTTCCATCCTTCTCCTCTACATGCATAGTATATTCAGAAGTTTGAGGGGGAGTATTTAAGGTCAGAGGATGCTCTTTAGTACCTATCTTTTCTTTGTAATACATAGTATTTAGGTTAATAAATGAATGTACAAATTTTTTAACACTCCTTCAACACTATTACCAACTACGATCTGCCAAGGCCTTGGTCTTTAAGATTCCCTCTTTTGAAGGAAGAGTATTTCCTTCATATTCTATTCCCAGATACCCTATGTAATTATGGTCATGAATGATTTGAAAGAATTTCTTGAAGTCCATTTGCGTTTCATTACCAAAAGAGTCAAAATTAAATGCTTTGACACTAACGCCTTCGGCCGTAGGCATAAGGTCAGCTAAACCCTTATAATAATCATATTCCTTAGTACAAGGCCCATTCCACATATTTCCTGTAGATCTTTCACTGCACCAGTTATGAAAGTCGGCAAGGCTTCCTACCTTTTTCTCTTCTAAGTTTTTTATCAGATCAGCTAGCCAGGCACCATCACTTGATATACCACCATGGTTTTCAATAATTATCTTGACACCTTGACTATTTGCATAGTCAGCCAGTAATCCAATACCGTCGAGACACTGTTCTTTCATATTTTCAGGGCTACCATCGCCATGAGCGTTTACTCGCATGATCGGGCATCCTAAATACTTTGAAGCATTGACCCATTTTTTTCCTTCGGTAATAGCTTTTTCTCTTTCCATAGGGTCAGAAGCACACAGATTACCGATATTGTCTACCTGAATCATAAGGTTTTTTACACCTGCATTCTTCGCAGCTTCATTAAGACTATCTAAAAAAGCGAAGTTTTCTGCTTTGTCCTGAAAGAATTGACTGACATATTCCACGCCCTCAAAACCCATTTCACCAGCGGCATTGACGAAGTCAATGGTATTCATTTCGCCGGCAAACAAATCTCTGTTAAAGGACCATTGTGCCAGTGAGTATTTTGGTAAAAGAGTTTCAATCACCGTTGATTCATTTGTGGAATTCTTTTTCCCACATGAACTTAGGATGAAAATGCTAAGACAGGGTAAAAATATGTTTTTCAAGAATTTCATAGAAAATAAGGGTCGTTTAAATGTTTCAAGTGGCTAGGTAAATGATTTTTTATGAACGGATTATGTTCAGGTCGAAAATAATAAATGAAATTATCGACCAGATAAAGCCTTAAAGTTCAGCAACTTTTATACTTCTGTAATCAATACTCATGTTGTTCCCGGGATGCAGCTGAATACCAATAGGGCCTTTTTCTACCATGTCTTCAGAAGTATAATTCATCACTTCCTTGCCATTAAGCCAAACGGTATATGACTTACCTTGAACTTTTACTTTCAAGGTATTCCAGTCATCTTTTTTTAAGACGTTATCAATTTTTGCCTCAACCGGATATGATTTCCCAGGTATATAAGGGGAACCGGTTAAATCTCTTTTTAATGAGCCCGAAATGCCAATTTGAATCTGATCTTTTTCTGATCGAAGAAATATTCCTGAATCAACGATACCATCAATGTTTTTATATTCAGCTTCAACAATGAAATCTTCGTATTCTTTCTCAGTCCATAAAATGCTTCCTTTTCTGTCGTCGCTACTTTTTACATGTAGAATGCCATTTGAGACGGTCCAGTTCTCATAGTTTGGATTGGGCACCACCCATCCACTAAGGTTTTTACCATTAAAAACTTTTTTAAGTTTTTGGGCAGATACTAAAGAGATAGAAAATATAAAGAGGAGAATGACTAAGAATGATTTTTTCATTATTCTGTTTTTTCAATAGGTGAGTTCAGTCCAAAAGTAATGCAGGCATTCAAGGCTTGAAAGCATTGAATAACACGCTTTAAAGGGTTGTTTAATTTTATTCGAAATTACTCATTTCTAATCTGAGACGATAATGCAATTTGAACCATATCTAGTCATAATTTAACATCTGGTCTACTTTAATTCTGTTATAGCTTGATCTGCTCTTATTTACTACTACTTTAATGAAATTATTAAGAGAACGAAATGAGAAGAAGACAATTTATCAAAAGTGCAGCTATGGCTTCTGCCGTGAGTAGTTTCCCTTTCCAATCGGTTTTAGGAAGCGATAGAAAAGATAGAAAATTTAAGATTGCTCTAAATCCGGGCATTATTGGTGTTAAATCTAATTTCGCAGAAACACTTGATTACGCTATTAAATATGGATATGAGGCCATTAGTCCCTTTACTCAGGAAGTGATGAAATCTTACAGCCCCGTGCAGTTAAATGAAATATTGGCAAAAATGAAGGAGTATAATATTTCTTATGACTCCACTAATATTCCGGTTGAGTATAGACAATCAAATGAAAGATTTAAAGATGATTTTCAAAATTTGAAAGCATTTTGTGCGGCAATGGAGAAACAAGGGGCAAGCCGTATGAATACCTGGATTATTTCTTCTCATAATGAGCTGACATATATTGAAAACATGAAGCAACATGCCTACAGATTAGGAGAATGTGCTAAAGTTATGAATGATCACGGCATCAGATTAGGATTGGAATATCTGGGAATGAGAACAATGATGAGCGGCGGACGATATCCTTTTATTGGCTCAATGAAAGAAGGAAAAGAACTTATTGGTGAAATAGGAGAGGACAATGTGGGATTTGTATTAGATAGCTTTCATTGGTACTGTGCAAACGATACACTGGATGATATCAGAACCCTGAAACCCAAAGATATAATTACATGCGATATCAATGATGCTCGTGCGGGTTTTGAGCGGGTAGAGCAAAGAGACGGCAAAAGAGAACTACCTTTGGCAACAGGAGTTATAAATTTAAAGGACTTTCTTCAAGGCATTGTTGATATTGGCTACGATGGTCCATTAAGAACGGAGCCGTTTAATCAGACTTTAAATGAGATGGAAAACGATGAAGCTCTTTTGACCAATAAAAGGGCAATTGATAAAGCATTGGCTTTGGTTAATTATTAAAACTGAACATGTCGAAATTTTTAGAGATCAAAGTCAAGAACCATGTGATACTTCATGGTTTTGACGAGAATAACAAAGAAATTCTGGAAGAGGTAGAAGCAGACAGTTTTGTGACCAAACTCGTGGCTATAGATAGAATTCAATCGATAAGTGAGCAATACATTCTTACTTCTTACGCTTTTGGCAGGCTTATTTACTGGGAGTATGAAGGTACCATGGACGAATTAAAGTCTGCCTTGCATTAGCTTTAAAGTCAATGGTCTATATTTAATTCAATCGAAAGATCAAGATGGTTTAAAACAAGAAGATATACTTCTATTTATCTGTCAAATTTCATCCCTTTGATAATATCGGTAATAGCTGGATCTGCATGTATACCATAGGCATCTACCAGGGTACCTTTGATTCCGTTTTTGGTTTCAATAACGTATAAAACAGATTCATCATCTACAT
>JANSYO010000231.1 GCA_024742395.1 Cytophagales bacterium | reverse complement strand
ACCCTGTTTTTCCTTTAGCAGGGTTCCAGTTTCTTTTTCCAATAATGCTAGTTTGCTGCCGGTGTCCTTTATTTTTTGATTGATCTCCTCATTCTTTCGCTGGTATTGTTCCAGAAAATTCCGGAAGTTCTCGATCTTGGTTTTTAAAGAAGCTTGCTGATTGTCCAACTGATTCTGCTGTTGTTTCAGCTTTTGAATTTCCGGTTGTTTTGTGGCCTCGGTAAGTTTTTCTATCGTATTCTTCAATTGATCGATGGACCTGTCAGTTTGTTTGCGTTCTTTTTGAAGCTTCTCAATATCTTCTTTCAGTTTTTCAAGTGTCTTGCTTCTACCAATACGCATCCCTTCAAAAAGCCCTACCGAACCACCAGAGAGGCTATATTTACTAAGTACATATTTACTGCTCTTGGAAAGAATATTTACATGCCTACCGGTCGGAATTCTAAGGGCTTCCATAGCTTCTTTATCCTGAAAAACCTGTTCGGGTACAATGTAAACATCCTCCAATAAAAAAGAGGCCAGTTTACGATACTTGGCATCCGTTTCTATTACCTCTGTAGCAGGTATGGCATTGGCGATGATCAGAGAATCGGCAGGTTTATAATCTGCCAGATCGGGTAGAATAAAAAAGTGTGCACGGCCTTTCGATGAGTCACTTAGCAAGTTCACCGCTTGGGTTGCCTGGTCATAATCTTCTGCGATCAGGTAGTTAAGAAATGGCTCTAAATAGCTTTCAATAGTTACCCGATAGTCTTCTTTACAATAAATGATATCGGACAACAAAGGCATGTTGGCTACCTTGTCCGATTTCTTCTTTAAGAATTTAATTGATTCCGGAAAGCCTTCCAGGTTCTCTACCAGACTCTTATTCAGGTTGTATTCGTTTTGTTTGGCATCCAGCAAACGCTGTTCCTGGGCTGCCTTGTTTCGGGTTTCTTCTAAGGTTTGTTTGGTTTGCGCCAGTTCCCGTTGCAAACGTTCTTCTTCACCAATGAGTTTATCAGTTTTATCTGCCAGGCTATTTTTTTCCTCTTCCAAAACAGCCAGTTCATCATTTAACTTCACCAATGCTGCCTCACGATCCTGGTTTTCTGCCTGGTTGAGTTCTACAGCCTTTTCCTGGTCTTCCTTTTGGCTTCGTAGTATAGCGGCGTCTTTCTCCAACTGGTATATTTTCCGTTCCAGATCCTGACGTTTGTTGTTTAAGCTATCCAGCTCTTCTTTAGCTATCTTGTTGGCTTCTTTACTTTCACCCAAATTCTTTTCCGCTACCTGAAGCTCCTGTTTTATTTGCTCCACTTTAGCGGACTGCGTTTTTTGGTCCTCGTCCAGTTGATTTAGTTTGGCTTCGTATTGTTCTGTTTGAGCTTTATGGTTTGCAATTCTTTTGGTAAGGCTTTCCTGTCGCTCTGTTAAAAATTGCTGCTCCTGGGTGGCAGTGTTTTTGATGTTCTCATTTTGATGGATGGCATTCATGATCTCGTTCAATTCCTTTTGCCTTCCACTTAAATGTTTCTCCTTAGCTATTATGGCCGATTTTTCTTTCTCCAGCTCAGCTTCCAGTTGCCTTACCCGCACTTCAATTTCCAAGCGGCGGTCGTGCTGCACTTTTCGGCGTTCTTCAATTTTATCCAGTGCTTCCTTGTAACCTGCCAAACTGTGCCTGGCCAACTCCAGACTCAGTTCTTTATATTCTTCTTTAAGCTGGTAAAAGCGCTTGGCCTTTCGTGCCTGTGACTCCAAAGTTTTAAGCTGACCTT
>JANSYO010000253.1 GCA_024742395.1 Cytophagales bacterium | reverse complement strand
GCATCAGAGATAATCTTTTGTACGGTTTCAGGGGCGAGCTTATTGATCAGGTGATTGTTGTACAGCAAGCATGCAAAATCGCAGTGCAAGCCTTCATCACGAGAGATCAATTCATTTGAAAAACTCAGGCCTGGCATCAGGCCTCTTTTCTTCATCCAGAAGATAGAGCAGAAACTACCGGAAAAGAAGATACCCTCAACCGCTGCGAACGCGATGAGTCTTTCTGCAAAACTTCCTTCATCGATCCAACGTAGCGCCCAATCTGCTTTCTTCTTCACGCAATCCATGGTATCGATGGCGTTGAAGAGGTGATCCTTCTCTTTAGGATCTTTGACGTACGTATCTATTAATAAGGAGTAGGTTTCTGAATGAATGTTTTCAATAGCAATTTGGAATCCGTAAAAGAATTTTGCTTCTGTGTATTGTACCTCTGCTACGAAGTTCTCTGCCAGGTTTTCGTTGACGATACCATCGCTTGCCGCGAAAAATGCTAATACATGACTAATAAAGTGACGTTCTCCATCTGTCAATCCCTTCCAATCTTTCAGATCCTGTCCCAGGTCGATTTCTTCAGCGGTCCAAAAGCTTGCTTCTGCTTTTTTATAGAACTGCCATATGTCATCATGTTGAATCGGGAAGAGAACAAAGCGATTGCTATTCTCTTTCAGAATCGGTTCCTCCAACTGTGCGTTAACCTCACTGCTCATGGTAAGCCTTTAATAATTAAATAATTCTACCTTGTACCACAATGACAAATAGCCTAGGCATAATGTTCCTATCATAAGAACATATTTTTCAATGCTTACAAGCCAGTTTGGTGTTTTGGGTGAGGAATCACCCCTACAAGAAAAGTGGTCTAAATTTTTTCCGGCAGACTTTTACAAATGTCCTCAAAACCGGTTTAAAAATCAAACGGCCGGTTCAAGGGGCTTTTGATTTATCAACAGGGTGTGGATAACTCTATAACGTGCAGATATACAAAAGGTTACGTTATGTTTTTCAATTTGGACTTCATTAAATATGCCAAAAATTGAGGGTGCGACTTTCAAAAAATGAAGCCAAAAAAAATTATCCACATGTTATCTGAATTTAATACGGGCATATCATTTGACTTTAATGTGCAAAAGTCTATCTTTGCAGTCCTTTTTTGAAAAATAGAAATCGATGTACGCAATTGTAGATATCGCCGGGAAGCAATTCAAAGTAGAGAAAGATAAGTTCGTTTACGCTCCCCTGTTAGATCAGGAAGAAGGTAGCACAGTGGACTTTGACAATGTTTTGCTTGTGGATGATGAAGGCAAAGTAAAGGTAGGTACACCCACTTTGAAAGGTGCCAAAGTCTCTGGTAAAGTCCTGGAGCATGTGAAAGGTGACAAAGTCATCGTTTTCAAGAAGAAGAGAAGAAAAGGCTATAAGGTGAAAAACGGTCACCGTCAGCAGTTCTCTAAGGTTTTAATCGAAGACATCAAAAACTAATAAACCATGGCTCATAAGAAAGGAGTAG
>JANSYO010000237.1 GCA_024742395.1 Cytophagales bacterium | reverse complement strand
GTGCACAAAAAAGAGAAAGAAGTCAATGATGGTTAGTGTTAAAATTACTTGCATCCAAAATGGAAGCATTGTAGGGAACCAACCAAGAAATACAAAGTTTGTTGATAGCCAGATGAAACCGAATTGTGCAGAAACTTTAATGAGATAATTAATGATGTAATAGACAAAATCGAGATTCCAGTCTGAACCATTGAGCCATTGCTTTTCAAACGGCATGATTCTTTCAAGCAAGAGTGCTACCAGGCCGAAGATTGCGATAATTGGTACTGTTGCCAGGTATTGATTAATCCCGGTTTGCATGATACAAAGGATTAATACCCAGGCTGAAATCATGAATATTGGGTATATGCTATATTGGAAGACTTTTTTCATATTTGCGATCACAGGTTATTTCAAAAGTCTAAAATGCAGATAAGAATTGCTTGTATAAACTTGCTAACCTTTCAATACACTTGATGGAGTAACTCCAAACATGGTTATAAAGGTCTTGGTGAAATGGGAGAGGTCGGCAAATCCTCCGTCATAACATGCTGTTGTTAATGAATTACCTTTAAGGATGGACTCTATTGTGACCTGAAGTCTTGTCCATAAAACGAATCTTCTGAAGGGAATCCCTAAATGCTCTTTGAACAAATGTGCGTATCTACTTCCAGATAAATGCACACTTGAAGCTACCTCGTCTAATCTAAGTTCTGTACTCAAGGATGATCTGATATAATCAAGGCTTGCCACTATTCTGTTTTCAATATAAATTTCATGTGAGCTGTTACCTGTCAATTGGTTCGTGATCTGATTTACTAACTCTAAAATGTCAATATGCTCTCCGTTAAGCCATAGGCTAAAGCTGTCCCTAATCTCTTGTGATAGCAAAGTTTCTACATGAATAATTTCATTTTGTAAGTTGAAAGATTTGCTAAGTTGCTGTGCCAGGTTATGGAATGGGTCCAGGTAGATAAATACAGGTATGATTTGCGAATCATTGATAAATTGGTGTTTGATGTTGTGAGGAATGAGTGCGGTATAATACTCTTTCTGTTGATTTTTTGAATCAGCGAGAGCGAATCTTCCCGTCAATCCAAAGATGATCTCGATAGCATGGTGGTTGTGAGGCTTTGTTTCCGCTACCTGTCCAGCATATACTCCAATGCCATTCTGAAAGAAAACACGAAAAGTCCTTTTTCTAATCATCCCTCAATTAACACAAGATTATTAAAAGTTGCATCAACAATCATTTCAGCAATCCTCCAACCTACAATTTTCACCCTGCCCTTCAAACTCTATCGTTATATGATTAATGGATTCATCTTTCATTTGAGACCTCACCTTTTCCTTTAGCTTGGCCTGCTCAGAAAGCTTGTAATCCTTATCTAACCGGAGGTGAATAGTAAGTATGTTGTATTCACCATCCATTGACCAGACATGATTGTCATGTATATCTGTGATTTCAGAGATGTCTTTTAGTTTTTCTTTGATATCATCCAAAGAGACATCTTCCGGAATGCCCTGCAATATCACCAGCATACTTTTACGTAGATTCTTATAGACATTGTACAATACGAAAATTGAGATTAGTACAGAAAGCAACGGATCAATAAACGGAGCATCTGTAAACATCATGATAATACTGCCGATTAATACTGCTATCCAGCCTAAGACATCTTCCAATAGGTGGAGT
>JANSYO010000292.1 GCA_024742395.1 Cytophagales bacterium | reverse complement strand
TGTTGTCTCCCTTGCCGTTAGCTTTGCCTTCTGTACATCTCTTTCCTCACCAATTACCTCTTCATAGCATGAAAAGTACATCAATAAACCATTCTATGAACAACCATCATTTACTTCATAGTTTCCCCGCTGTAACAACGCTTCAACATATCTTCTTATCACCAACTATTATTCGCATCACAAGGTATTCAGATATCTCATTGTGACACACCAATACTCAAATTCTCTTTCCGTAACCTGATTAAAGTTCCATTGTTTATTTGGAGGGAGGAATACCTTTCATTTTACATAGTGAGATCAATTTACTCTTTGAAAGAAATCATTTTCACAGAATCTTAGTTTGGCTCAGGTTTCATTTTTTTCTATGTCCGGCCCATGCACATGCTTCTCTGTCTGAAGCATTTACGTTTTCTTTCATTACCTCACTATCCATAGATGTTACAATGCCCAAACACCTATTAGCATCACAGCACAAACAACAGCAAACTGTTCTTTTACCACAAACCATCCTATGTTGTACCAACAATCAAACAACAACACATGCTTGATTGTTTTACTCTTTTTCACCTCATTATGCCTGTCAGCTACTACCTACGGCAACATAGCATCAGGGTGCTTACTCAACAAAATCATTGTTGTGTTTCTCCTGATCATCCAACAACACTTCTATATATTTTCTCAATATACTAGAAGACACTCTTTTCAAAGCATGAGCTTTATATCAACAAAATCACTGGTACAATCAAACAGAAAAAACAAACGCACTGCACCGACCTAAATGATATTTTGTTTGATGTCCAGTAGTATATACTGTCCAAAAAGAATACACTGCAGAGAAAAACGATAGGATAGAATATCTCAAGAATGTTCTGTAATAACGCAAAGCAAAGAGGCAACCACCAAAACTGATTCGTTTCTTTGCTGCTTACAATGCCGACTTTCCTCTATTTTTACCATGTGCTACGAAAAACAGAGTAAAGAAGAACCAAAGAACAAAGAGCAGTAAATTGGCGAATGAAAACCAAATCCTATTTTATCTATTTGGACTTGCTATGAACTTATATATACATGTTGCATGAATACAATCCATTATGCCCAAAGGAAAACAGTGTACAAACAAAAAGAATGCAAAGAAATACCGTTATTACATCCACAATCTGAAATGATATCACAATGGATGATATGATCCGTCCAATCTCTCTCTTGTTCACGAATATTATCCATTATAATACAAAATGAAATGGCAAATGCATTCAAACAAACACCAAACAGCACATGTATAGGCA
>JANSYO010000400.1 GCA_024742395.1 Cytophagales bacterium | reverse complement strand
TCATGTATAATTCGTTACTTTACTAGCCCCCAATCCTCCGCACCAAAACCTAAAACCACCAAGCCACATCAGGATTCATAAATTATACTGCAATCAGGCGCACTAAGCACCCTAACAGTTATCTTGAAGATAAATAGAGAACTATTGAAATATTCCACACCACTACATAGAGAAAGAGATCGTATTGCCAACGTGATAGATACTGTCACCAGTTTTTGTCCAGCTTTAAGATTTTTGTGTTTCTGTTTTTTAAATTTTTTTGCTTGT
This sequence comes from Cytophagales bacterium, assembly GCA_024742395.1. GTDB lineage: Bacteria > Bacteroidota > Bacteroidia > Cytophagales > Spirosomataceae > Jiulongibacter. The sequence continues at coordinate 784 of JANSYO010000400.1, read as the reverse complement.
TTACATTATTATATAGTTATAATATCTTGTACGACCTGTTCTTGTTAAAGCGAATCAGTGTATGTTGTAGTGAACGGAAGCTGTTCTGGAGCGGTTTGAATCAAACACATAATTTGAGTTTCACAATGTTTCGTAGCATCCTGCACCAGGTTTACGGTAATTTCACAGAAGTTTCTTGACACGACGTGTTTAAGATGTTACAGAAGTTATAATATGACCTCTTTTTGGTTTCTTCTCGATTGCTGGTGATTCTTCGTTTAAAGTTAGAATCATTTCCCCAGGGTTTTTGAGGATTGTGTGGGATTGGTGAATCCTTTCCACGGTTTTGATTCTTTTAGTTTGGTTGTTGATAGGTTTTGATTTTAGAATCATTCCCGCGGATTTGTCTTTGACTCTTGATTTTAGAGTCACTTCCTTGGGTTTGTTTGACATGAGAAGTTAACTTTTAGCTAGTTTGAGATATGATTTCATCTCTTGAGGTGGCGTTTCAAAAGCAAGCTGCAAAATATTCTTTTACCTAATCAAAGTGCGGGTTCTACTTGCTGTTTAGAACATTGACAGTGCTTACGAATGGAAGATCCAATTTAGTGGCGCTTCGCTAAAACATCATTCACTGTTGGATGGTATGAACTAATCCATTGATTAGTTTGTAGGTACTATTCCACAATTAAACCGTGTCATGTCTTTCCGCAAGCGTATTTCCATGAATTAACGCATAGAAGTGTTGTTCCAGATATCACTGTTAAGTCGATCTACTTCTTCACTATTCGAAGGGTCCTTTTCG
>JANSYO010000113.1 GCA_024742395.1 Cytophagales bacterium | reverse complement strand
TTTCTTACCACTAATGTAATAAGTGGGCTTTTGCCCAATTTTAACCGGAAGATTAAATCTATTTGCTAAAGCATGAGCGGCGGCAATGGCGTCAATATCATCTGTTTTGCCGTCGCCTTTCGCACCAAAAGCTTGATAGTCAATATATCCGATACTCTTTGAATAGTCGATGACATTTTGTGGAACAGTAAGAATAAGCTCATCCTTTTCATTTGTTGAAATCGTAGTTTTTCCTTCCTCTACAAGGATATGTACGGTTTCATGAGGAGGATTTTGAGTAGTAGTTTGAGCTTTGACTTCTATGCTTGTAAACAGCGGTATGCAATATAAAAATGACAAAATCATTTTAGAGAAAGGATTTTTCAATGTAGAATTGTTTTTGACAGGGTTGATAAAATAAACGTATGTACAAGTTGGTAATTTTCAACAAGAATTGGAAGCAGAATATTGATGAAGAAAATAAAATAGAGACCTAGTTAATTGCCTTTGCTTATCTAAACCAATATCATTAGATCGTTTTGAGAGTAAGGCTATCTATTTTCCACAGGATTACCTGATTAATTTAATCTTTGATTTTGGGGCTATTTTGCTAGATTAGTGACAGAAAGCTTTTGATCTTAAAGTCTTCGAACTGTTTGATATGTAATTTAGAAAGGATCCACGTAGGAGGTTTTAAATTAAATATAATGGGGACGGAAAGAATAATACAGTATAGAAGAAATTTAAATAATCCGTTTATCATCAGTGTTTTAAGTGAGGTATTGGAGAGTGGTATTGATAAGAAAATATTAAAAAGGAGAACCTAACTAATTTATATGAACGCATCTACTAGGGAGCAACTAAAAAAAACAAGTACACCTACTATTGCTTCTATCTTGTTTAAAATGGGTTTAAAGTTCCAGTTTATACAAGATGTCAAACCTTTGGCTTCGGTAAAGGAGAATATGGTTGGCGAAGCTTTTACGCTCAGATATATTCCGGCCAGGGAGGATTTAAATCAGATGGAAGTTTTTAGAGATCCTAATCACCCGCAAAGGGTGGCTGTAGAAACTTGCCCGGAAGGGGCTGTATTGGTAATGGATAGCAGAAAATCGGCAAGAGCAGCCTCGGCAGGTTCTATACTTATTACCCGTCTTATGGTGAGAGGTGCGGCAGGAGTTGTTACGGATGGGGGCTTCAGGGATTCCGGTATTATTGCAGCTTTAGACTTTCCTTCCTATCACAAAGCCCCGTCGGCTCCTACTAATTTAACTTTAAATCAGGCCTTAGACATTAACGTTCCAATTGGTTGTGGCGATGTAGCCGTTTTCCCGGGAGATATCATAGTTGGCGATAGTGATGGGGTGATGGTTATACCGGCACATCTGGCAGATAAGGTAGCAGACGAAGCTAAAAATATGGAACTATACGAGCAATTTGTCACGGAAAGGGTTTTAGCTGGCGATTCAATCATTGGACTCTATCCTATGACCTCAGAAGAGACTAAAACGAAATTTGAACAATGGAAAACAGAGCGATAGTGAAATTGTCTTATTTAGCTATACGTTTTTTTACAAGTCACGTTATAACAGACTTAAAACCTATTAATTAAAATATATGAAAAAGAGATTGTTGACTCAGCCACTGTTTTTATTTTCAGCTGTTATTTGTCTGAATGGCTGCAACACTACTAATGAGGAAGCCGAGGATCAAGCAGAGTCAGTTGTTAAATATCCCAGTGATGTGATTCCTTTTATGGAGGAATGGAATATCCTCTGCGGCGATGGAACCAGTATAGAAGACTTGGTAAACGTAGAACATAAAGATTTCTTCTATACCACAAATGACGGCAAAACAGATTGGGTAGTTTATAAAACACCGAATTCAGGTATTACATCAAGAACCTCAAGCAATACAAGAACTGAGCTGGGTCAAACGAAAAAATGGAAAACTGAAACAGGAGGAAAACTCACAGGAACTTTAAAAGTCATGCATGTATCTACTTCTGGCGATGCAAGAGTAGCCGCTTCCTATTCTGTTGTGGTAGGGCAAATTCACGGGAAGGAAGGTCATGAGAATGAACCTCTGAAAATCTTTTATAAGAAGTTTCCAGGTCATAAGAAAGGATCTGTTTTCTGGAATTATGAAATTAATACAGAAGGAGACAATTCTGAAAGGTGGGATTATTCCACCGCCGTATGGGGCAATGACTTTTCTGTAGTGGGTGCCACACTAGATAGTTATCCTGAAGAGCCGGAAGACGGAATAGAACTTGGCGAAGAATTTAGTTATGAGATTAATGTTTATGATGGTATAATGTATCTCACTTTCATGAGTGAGGGTCATGAGACAAAGAAATTCACTAAGAATTTGATAAAGTCAGATTTCGTAAAGTATGCTGATATTCCAGAGCAAATTTTGACCCTGTATGCTTCTATTGGTAGAGATGGAACAGAGAAAGCCAAGGCCTATGCAGGCAAATACCAGAATTTTAAACAAGGAGCTTACAATCAAACCAATGGAAGAAGCCCTGAAGAGAATATGGTTTGGTATACAAATTCTGAAACGTATGACGGCGACATCGCAAAGCAATACGAAAACGGATGCTATGCTGAGGTATGGTTTAAGTCGGCTACCGTAGGAGAGGGCTCAAAACCTCCTTTGGATTAACCATATAAAGAGGTGAGCGATTTTGTAATCACTCACCTCTTTTTATTTATCGTCTTGTAACTAAAATTACCCAATCCTGGCTGTCATTGGTGACCTGTTCTTTTGGAGCTAGGCCTAAATTGGAGATTTTTCCGCCTTCAATTTCTGAAACAGAACCCAATTGCAAAGACCCTCCTGTTCGTGGATTGAACCATTGTACAGTAAACTTGCCTTTGATATCAGATAAATCCAATTGCACGTTTAAACCCTCAGGAGTATAAAGGGCATAGATTTGTCCTTCTTTTGCAAAGCAATATTGGCTTTCTTTATCCACTAAATCATGTGATGGCTTCATCTCCCAAAAGGGAAGATATTCCGTAAAGAAGGTTTTGGCATGATTCGTAATTTCCCAAAGTCTGTCTCTTTGACGCCAGTCTTCAGAGGTCAAATCGTTTTGCGGAGCCTTTGCCCCAAAATACCATTCTACTCCAGCTCCACCAGAGAGAAGAGTACCCCAAAGTGCATACCTTCGAAGAGTGTAATGAGAGGCATCCATACTGTCTGGTAAGGCCCCAGTATGCCATTTCCCTATTTCATCCATAGTAATGAGCCAATTGTGACCTGCCTCCGCTGCCTTTTTTCTCCAGGTTTTTACCACATGAGGAGCATCTTCTCTCTCTGCTTGCTGTAATGAGAGTCCATCAAGATCCTTGTATCCTACGATATCGTTTAGAATATCAGCTCGAAGAGGGTCTTCAGAATGTGTATGTAACAGAACAGGGTGATTGTAGGGGTCATGCGTCTTAAAATAAGTGGCCATGGCTTTTCTTTGAGTATCGTTCTGTCCTACAGGTGTCCAGGAGGCGGGTCCATTTTCTTCGCCTAAGTTCCATACCAGTGCCAGATGATGGCCAAATCTGGCTATGAGCTCATTGAAGTATAATTGTCGTAATGGCCCGGTGTCACCTTTGTCTAAAAGGGTTTCGTTCTCCGTTTCCTGAATCACCAAATGAAGCAAGATTCCTTTGCTCTGCATGTGATTGAAAAGGATTTCCCATTGGTCAAGTTTACTGACATCAAAACGCGTAAAGTCTTCAGGGGATAGGTAGGGCCAAACATCCTTTCCATCACCAAGAAGATTGAGAGTCAAAAAATAAGCAGAATTCATGCCTTTTGATGCCAGGTAATTAATACCACCAATCAACGCTTTACCCTGATTTTTGCCCCATGTCGGATCTCCGGGTTTCCAATCTTTCAGATGGGGAATATAGGAATGAATCTCAGTGGGAGCGGCTGCTTCACCTTCTCTTGCTTCGGCTTTAATTCGATAAGTGTCATCAAAATCCACATAACCAAGTAGATTTTCAGGGCTGTTTGTACCGGCTTTTAACCAATAATTGTTGGTGTTCTGAAATTTGAAATAGCCATCAGAAGCAATAAGTCTTCCTTTTGACCTGAAGTCCTCTTCTTCTTTATCAGACCTAATCACCAGAAAGCTTCCCTTTGCCTCGGGCAATGGAAAAGATTGATCCTGAGAAGATACATCAGCAAGTGCAATATTTTTGCCTTGATATAATTTTGCTGAGTAGGTCCATTCTCCTGTTTTATCGGGAGTGAATCGTACTTGCCAAATAGAGCCCGCTTTTGCACTGGTATAAGCGGCCTTGCCATCAGCAGCGTAAAAACCTCTTATGATTTTGCTGGTTTCTCGATGCTTAAATTCTACCAATAGTTTATAATCTGTAAATGGATTCACCTCATCTACTTCTGAAGTCTGAGGGCCTTCAAAATCAAGGGTGACGGTATGCCATAGTTTAAAGACTCTTCTTTCATCAATATCCTTCGTTTGTGTAGTGCTCAGGTTTTCAGAGAGCTTTAAACGTTCTATGGATGTTAATTCTGGCTCTCCACCGCGTTTTCCGCAGCCCGAAGCTGTATAAACATAGTCGCCTATTATAGCAAAACCAGTACCGTGGCGTCCGCGGTTAAGAGAGGGCCAGCGACTCCAGGTCTGATTTTCAGTATTGAAGACCTCTACTTCATTGTGAGCAGTTTCCTGTTTCATACTTTCACCACCACCTACAATTAAGGCGTTTTTCCAAGCCAGAACAAAATTGCCAGCTCTTGGCGTAGGGATAGCGGTTTGATTTATGACAGGCAGCCATTTCCTGGAATTGAAATCAAAAATATTACCATGGCTAACAGTAAGGGCCATATCTTCTCCTGTAATCCTGGAACTCGTTCTGCCCGCAAAAGCATAAAGTTTATCTTTAGCTACGGCAGCCTGAAAATGGTCTCGGGCATCGGGTGCGTCTGGTAAAATTTGCCATTCTCCGGTACGAGGGTCATAAACATCAAACCAAGCTTTATAGCCATTAATATGACCTTTCGTTATTCCGCCGACCAGGTAAATTTTATCTTTGTATACTACTGCTCCTGCACCACCTCTTCTTCTATACTCAGGAATTGTGTCCCCATACACAAACTGATCCTTTTCTGGATAATAAATTATTATTCTTTCCAATGGTTTTTCATTCGGCCATTGACCAGTCATTGCACCAATCATATAAATGGCGTCTTTATAAACTACTGGCTGAAAATGATGCAACTCAATAGGGGTTTTCGATTTTTCAGTCCAGCTATTTGAGGCCGGATCAAACACGGACGTAGGGTTAATTCTTCTGCCTCCTAATAAGTAGAGTTTGTTTTTATAAGCCACAAGCCCGGCTTCATGACGAGCGGTTGGTTCACCTTTCACATTTAAGGTTTCCCAATGTGGCTGAGCAAACGAAAAATCAGTACTGAAAAAAATGAAAAATACAATTGCGAAAAATAAACTGAGGTACTTTACGGGCTGTTTCATAAATAGGTTTTGGCTAAACAAATTGTTGTTTTGTCAGGTATAAAAGTAGAAATATTTTGTGGTGTAAAATGGAGGAAATGAAAATAGCTTTACTTCTAAAATGACTGTCATCTCCGTTTCCAATCAGCAATTATCAGACTTTCTAAGTCCTTTTTTTAATGACAGCCTTAGAGTAATCTCAAATTATACATCAAATTAGAGCAGACCGGTAGCTAGTTGAGTGTATGCTTAAACTCAATATTTATTTAACTATTGAATGCAGAAGGGTTAACGTTTCCTCATCAAAGTTTTCTTCAAGCAAAAGGTCAAATTCGTTATCATTCAAACTGCCAACGTTATCAACATCGCTTTCAATTAGGAACTCTCTCAATTTTGGGAGAATGCTCTTTCCTTTTAAACTTAAGAGCTTTTTTGCTGTCTGGTAAAATTGAATCTGATACCAGCCATAATTTGACCCGGTTTGTATAATTTCCAAATAGTTTGACTCAAACTGCTTGAGAGTATTAAAAGGAGGCTTGTAACCTTTGGACATTTTTGAAACCATATTTTGGTATGTTTCCATGTGATTTAAAGTGCTTTTGTCCTCAAAGCTATCGGCGGCAGCTATTTGACACATATTGCCAAACAATTCACTTAACCATCGTCTTTGGGAGCCTTTACCCGTTTTGTAAAACTGATAAAGGTGACCTAATTCATGAAGCGATAGTGCGTCTCTAAAAAATAGGTCGAGATTTAATTCTGGGCCGAAAGATTCTTTCAGAGCCTCCATTTCTTCTTCCGGCATGTGATTGAACATCTCCCTGCCTTGCAGTGCCATAACAGAATTGTTTAGTCCGAGTACCACAACACCCTCATAATAAGCTTGTGGCATTCCGGGTGGAGGAGAAAAAGCATATTTGTTCCAATTCTGGTTGTCTATAAACAACACAACAAATACTAGATTCTCATTAAAAATTTCATCGTAAAAGGCTTTGGCTTGTTCAAGGTTTTTTATTGTTTTTTCTATAGAAGCGGGAGTAGGACTGGTAGAAAACACTTCAAACTTTTTTGAAGCATCTATTTTAAATAGACCGTCTGTTTTTGAATAATCAATCCATTCATAGGAGCTTTTTGAACAGGAACTTACGAGTATGATGATAGAGAGAAGAATAGTTCTCATGAAATGGCGTATTTTTTTGCGATATCGCAAATATTGAAAAAGTGAATTTTTTACTCAAGGTTTTAATCATATTAAACTATAAAATTATCTATCCTGAAAGCCTTTTCCTGCCATGATTTTTGGAATGCACTTCTCTATTCGAGAACTGCGGGTAGTACTCTGTTTGGCTTGTGAGAAGTGAAGAATATACCCTCTTTTTCTCCCGGGCGTAAGAGCTTTAAAGGCCTCTTCTAATTCAGGATTTGATTTAAAATATAAAACTAACTCCTCCGGATACTCCAGTTCTTTGCTTGCGGTAAATTTTACTTCTAAACCAAGCTTCTCTACTTCAATAGCTTCATAGATCAAGGCCTTCAAAGATTGCTCGTGTTTTATGATTTGAAGAAGATCAGTAAATCGAGCTACACGAGCTGATTGGGTGTTTTCACCAGGCGTAGTAAGGATGTCTTCTTTGTCTGACAAAAGGGATCCTTTAAAAAAACTAAGAACACAAGAATCCTTAAAAGCCGCTATCATGGCTACATTTTTACTTTGAAAAGTATAGCATGGAGCTCCCCATTTTAATTCTTCGGTTAAGCTGCATTCCAGTACAATAGACCGCAACTTTACCAATTCTTTTGTCCAGTTATGTACTTTGCATTCTGGTGTTCCGCCTAATGGGCACCTTCCGCAACCTTCAGCTAAATAATGGTCTACTTGGGAGTACATTTCTTGAGGTATCTATGAGGCGAATATAGCTTATTTCGCCTTTTGATGGGAATTTAAAATTTAATCAGTCAGTGCCGGTTTTACCTGATCCTGTTTTAAATGGTCCTTTCAAAGCTTTCAATTAACCCTTGAATTTTATATTACGGTAAATTCTACCTGATATCATTTGGTAACTTTGTAACATGAAATTTACAAGTGCCATTTACTGGAAAAGTAGCGTTTTCTTTGTTTTACTCTATACTGTTTTCTCATGTAGCAAAAGTCCGGAGCCTGTCACTAATCCAGAAACCAACTGCCTTGAAATTTCTTTATCAAAAAGTTCAGTATTTCCTTTTGATACTGTTTTTGTACAACTAAACCCTATTGAGGCGGCTCAAAACCTTACGGTAGAATTCTGGCAAAATGACCAGAATACCGGAGCTTCAATGTCTCTTGAAAGAGTAGGAGACAAGGCCTTTTTTCTGGCTCCGGTAAATCCTGCTGATCCGCTTTCTCAAGGAACTGTGGATGCAAAATTTGTAAACATCACCGATAATTCGAGTTGTTCTTTTTTTGCATTAGAAATAAAATCTCTGCCGAAGGCGAATGGTTATATGGAAGAGATAAGCAATCTGCTTCAAACTTTGATAGAACAGAAAATCGCCTTTTTAGGATATGATACTGCTCTCCTCGATGGAGATTTGGCAAATTTGCCAAGTGCTCTGGCTCCATTTGTGATACCTTATAAATTACTTAATAATACTGAGGGGGAATTCTCTTTAAAAAGCCAATTGAGCAGTGAAACAAACTTTTATGACAGCTCAATAGACAATAAAAGTCAGATAGAACTGGCAGGTAGGATACTTCAAAAGTATGGTTTTAAAGAGATTTTGGCCAGAGATATTGAAGAGTTTGAACTTAATCAAGTGCGTAAAAGACCGCTTGAGCCCTTAGATTTTGACTGTGCAGGACTAGATGGTAACGAAATAGGAAGACAAATGAGGATCTCTGCCGATGCTGCCAAATATTTAGATCCTACATCTGAACAAGGTAAAAAACTCGCCCAAACTTCAGATGGTGCTTTATACACGGGTATTGTTCCTGGCCTGGGAACGGCCTCTGCCATGGCTGGTGGAGCCTTGTTTATCTATAAAAAAATGTACGAGGGTATTTATAATTCGTATTTTAATACGTTTACTGCATTTGATTTTAATATTACACCAACCAAACAGCTTGAGGAAACTGCTTGCGACCCAATGCCTTACACAGAAGCAAAGGTGTCTGTCAGCAGCAATGACTGGAGCGTCGATACCTCCATTTGGGAGTCATTTTTACAATTGGTCGGTTTTGCTGCTTCGCGAATAAACTGGGCCAGTAAACTCCAGTCAGTACCATTTGATGCCTCTATGGCATTTACCAGTAAACAGATTGACAATCTGGCATCTCAAGGATATTTGAATAATGACAAATTCAATATTGACGCAAAAGCATGTTCAAATATTGATATTACAGACAACAAATTCATTTATGCAGGGGTTACCGGAGATGCTTTTTCTGTAGATCAGGAAAACATGCGGGTTATTCCTGAAAAAGCTGGGACGGCTGATCTGGAAGTAGGTCCTCGGGTACTCTTTTTTGGTGGCAATACGATAAGCAAGACCGTACAATTAGATATTACGCCCATTCAATTATCTTGGGATCCATCTACCATCAGGGTTACTCCCGGAGAACAGACCCAGGCACAGTTAAGAATTTATAATGCACTTGACAAAGACATCAAGGTAACGGAAGAAAAAGGGGCTACCCAGCAAAATGGTTTTGTAGATCTAGGTCTGCAATATTCAGGTGCTTGGAATTACAAGATATTTACGCCTTCTGCCGAAAATCAATACCCTTACACTATCGTGGCTGAGCACACATCGAAACGCTGTCTCAGAGGTAAGCCCAATGCAGAACCAAGAATTGCTGTTCTGGGAATTGATGATGGTATTTCTGTTGAAGTCTTTTCTTATGATTTCGGATGTTTGGAGGGAGGCGAAACACGGCAATTTGAGGCGAATGTCACAGGTGATAATAAAGAAGTGACCTGGTCAGCATATAATGAGACCAACGAGGCAGTTTCTATAAGCAGTACTGGAAATTTTAAAGCTCCTTTATCATCTGGTAATTATCTTGTAATTGCTACTTCAGTAGCCGATCAGTCCGCGGCCGATACTCTTGTGGTAGAAGTGGGTTCTTGCTCATGCCAATGGTCACTATCTGGAGGTGGTATACTTAGTGCTGGAAATAATGCCAATTTCGATAGAGTAACTATTCCGGGGCGAGTTGCTTTATCATTATCAGATTTTGATGATATATCGAGTCTGATAACCATCTATTTTAATGATAATTACCTGCCGGCAGACGGAGAGACTACCGAGTTTACTTTAACTCAAGATCAGAAAGATGACGACCCCTGGCTTTTTTATACACTGAAAGGAAACAAGATTATTGCCGGCCCTTCTCCTGAAGACCATAAAGACGTTCCACAGCCTGCTCCTTCATCCTTAAATGTTAAATTATCAAGAAAGGGGAATTCGCTTAAAGGTCAATTAAATGGCAATTTGGTTTTGCAATCTGTTCCACCTACATCAGAGGCTACAATGACCAGTGTACAAGTACTATTTCAAGCAGCAGAGGTAGATCCTTCAAAAAACCTTTTTGGCTGTGAAAATGATAATTAATAAATATGTTCTTTTAGACTAAGGTGTGCTTAGGCTTATGTGCATATTTCATTAAAAGAACGCTTTGAAGGAATAACAGATATTGAAGTTCAAAAAGGGCAACTCAAGAACAACGAAGAATAATTCTTTTAATCGTTCAATCCTTTACCGTCCATAATTTTCGGTATGGCTTTCTCCACTCTTGAGGTTCTTGTTTTGCTCTGTTTGGGTTGTGAAAAATGCAGTAGATAGGCTCTTTGCCTTCCGGGAGTGAGTTCCTCAAAAGCTTTTTTTAATTCCGGTTGTTCATCTAATATCGATTTAAACTCATCGGCCATTTCAAATTGAGCAACTTCCTTTAATTGTGGCTGTATGCCGGCCTTTTCTACCTCAATGGCCTCATAAACGTATGCTCTTATTGTATGCTGCAGATTTTCAATTTCACTTATACTTGTGAACCGGATTTGCCTGGCTACTTGTACGTCTTTTGTCTGTTGAATAAGAATATTTTCTGTGTCTTTCAGCAAAACACCTTTATGAAAAAGTAGGGCACAATATTCTTTAAAACCGTGGATAAGAACCACATTGTTTTTTTGAAACGTGTAGCAAGGACAACCCCATTTTAGTTCTTCTGTAAGTCCACAATTCAGTAGGATAGACCGAAGTTTATTATACTCCTGATTCCACTTCGAGGTTTTATTGAAAAAGAAATCAACTTTTGGGTTCATGAATGTAATTTAAGCAATGGATAAGAGTGTCCTACTTTCTGGTCTTAAATACCATGAAATAAGGGTCAAAATCAGTAATAAGGAAGGACCTGCAATTTCAACAAGCGGATCATGAACGGCAAGGTGCGAGACAATGGCTCCGCTCATAGTAAAAAAGAAACCGGCATAGGCCCATTCCTTTACTAAAGGGAATTTTGGGATCAAAATGGCCAGAACACCGAGTATTTTCCAAACGCCAATGATGGTCATTAAATATTCAGGAAATCCCAGATTGGCGAAATTTTGAGCCTCTTCATCCATTTTGATAATTTGCACTATTCCAGTAGAAGTCATTCCAAGTGCCAACCAGAGCGTGGCAACCCAATAGATAATTTTGCGACGTTTTGACATGTTTTTGTACTTTAAGATTTTAGAAGTTTTTCTAAGCGATTGTGTGCTAAGCTAAGCCCTTTGGCAAAAGGCAATTGAAGCATTTTGTCCCGGTCTTCAATCGATTTAAATACAATATGAATTTCGAGCTTACTGCTTTCTTCTGTTAGTTTTTTAAACACCAGAAATTCTAACTGAACCGGAAAAGGTGTGTCCTCCATTTCAAAAGTTCGAGTAATTATGTTG
>JANSYO010000127.1 GCA_024742395.1 Cytophagales bacterium | reverse complement strand
TACATTTCAGCATTATTAATGATTGCCCCTACTTTGCCTAAGGGTTTAACTATCAATTTGATAGGAGAAGTAGGTTCTGTACCATACATTACAATGACCACCCAGTTAATGGATGCCTTTGGAGTGAATGTGGCTGCAGATTGGGAAAAGAACATATTGAAAGTAGAACCACAAAAATACCAACCAATCAAATACAGGATAGAATCAGACTGGTCAGGTGCTAGCTATTGGTACAGCATTGTGGCTCTTTCAGAGTTTGAAGATACTGAAATTGAGCTTTTAGGATTGAAGGAAAATTCGCTCCAGGGAGACAGTGCTATTGTAGAAATAATGCAATCTCTCGGAGTAAAAAGCACTTTTACGCAAGACGGTGTTTTATTAACAAAAATCCCTGCCAAAGATCATTTAGATTGGGATTTTACCAATTGTCCTGATTTATGCCAGACAGTAGCTGTAATTAATGTAATGAAAAGAATACCGGCTCATTATACTGGTATAGAGAGTTTGAAAATAAAAGAAACTGATCGTGTTTATGCTTTACAAACTGAGTTGAAAAAATTAGGTGGAGATTTAGTAGAAGTTGAGAAAGACCATAAATATGAAATCGTTCTTACCGATATTCCTTTAGATCTGCCCAAAATACATACCTATGAAGACCACAGAATGGCCATGGCTTTTGCTCCTGTGGCCTTACAAAGGGATGTAGCGATAGAGGAGCCGGAGGTAGTAGTTAAATCATATCCCGAATTCTGGGATCATTTATCGCAAATTATTGAACAGGAAGAACTGGTTTAAGAAATCCAGGAATAATAAATTGAAAAGGCCATTTTTGTAAAGAAAATGGCCTTTTTTGATAGCTTTGTATTAACAAACTATCAACCTTTTGAGCATACTTTCATCAATTCCGTGGTGGGGCTATATATTGCTAATTATTGGCGTCATTGCCCTGCGAGATATCCTTCAAAAAAAGCATACCATAAAGCATAACTTTCCGGTCATTGGCCACATTCGTTATATTCTGGAGAGTTTTGGTCCTGAACTTAGACAGTATATTGTCGCCAATAATAGAGAAGAGCTACCCTTTAACAGACGCCAGCGGAGCTGGATGTACGCCTCTTCAAAAAAAGAGAATCATTATCAAGGTTTTGGAACTGACCAGAATATCCATGAAACAGGATATATCTTCATAAAACCGGCATTAATGCCAAAAAAGGTAGATCATGGAATTGATTTAGGCAAGCCATGTCCATCGGCAAAGGTCATAGGGGCTCATAGAGATAAACCTTACAGACCTTCTTCAATAATAAACATTTCGGCCATGAGCTATGGTTCTTTGTCTGCGTCGGCGGTTGAAGCACTGAATTTAGGAGCCGCAAACTTTGGCTGTTACCATAATACTGGCGAAGGCGGAATTTCACCCTACCATAAAAAGGGGGCAGATGTTTGCTTTCATTTTGGTACAGGGTATTTTGGCGTCAGGGATCATGAAGGCAATTTCAGCATTGAAAAAATGGTGGAAACCGTAAGGAATAACCCTTCAATAAAAATGATTGAAGTGAAACTTTCTCAAGGTGCTAAACCGGGAAAAGGCGGTGTACTGCCAGGCAGTAAAATAACCAAAGAGTTAGCAGAAATCAGAGGAGTGAAAATAGGCGAAGACGTTATTTCGCCTTCATATCATTCCGCTTTTTCTACCATTCCTGAAATGGTTGATTTTATCGAGACGATCGCCAAACATACGGGATTACCCGTGGGTATAAAAGCTGCGGTGGGTAAAATGCAGTTGTGGGAAGAGTTAGCGGATCTCATGAAGTCCACAGGCTTTGGTCCTGATTTCATTACCATAGATGGTGGTGAAGGTGGCACAGGAGCAGCTCCTCCTTCTTTTGCAGATCATGTAGCATTGCCTTGGGTTTACGCTTTTTCTTCTGTTTATAAAGTCTTTCAGGCCAGAGGTTTGTGCAATAAAATAACTTTCATCGGTTCAGGTAAGCTTGGTTTGCCAGACAGTGCAATAATGGCCATGGCCATGGGTGCAGATTTAATAAACGTGGCAAGAGAGGCTATGATATCAATTGGCTGTATCCAGGCACAATCTTGCCACAATAATACTTGTCCTACCGGTATTGCTACCAACAACAGATGGCTTGAGGCTGGTTTAGATCCAAAGATTAAAAGTGTTAGATTTTCAAATTATATGAAAAATCTGACGAAAGAAATCATGGAAATAACGCATGCTTGCGGTTATGATCATCCTTGTGAATTTAACATGGATGATTTAGATATCTCTATGGGAGATAACAATCATACAGCTTCACTTAGACTGGCCTATGGCTATCAAAAAGATGAAGTGGAGAGATTGGTTTAATGGATTTATCTGAAGACAGTTCTGAAGTATTATAAAAAAAAGCTCCGGTCTTAAATAAAGGACCAGAGCTTATTTTAAGAAAATTACCTTTCAATCTTATCCGTATATTTCGCCCTTGGAGGCCAACAATGTATTGTACATTAAAGAGGCCACAGTCATTAATCCTACTCCGCCAGGAACGGGTGTAATATAAGATGCCTTCTCAGCTACTTCGTCAAATTTAACATCACCTTTAAGTGCGAAACCACTTTTCTTTGACTCATCCACCACTCTGGTAAGTCCTACATCTATAACTACGGCACCGTCTTTGACCATGTCTGCAGTAACAAATTCGGGTTTGCCTAAGGCAGCCACTAAAATGTCGGCCTGAAGGGTTATTTCTTTTAAATTCTTGGTTCTGCTATGGGTTAGTGTTACTGTGCAATTTCCTGGATAGGCATTTCTTTGCATCAATATACTCATTGGTAAACCCACGATCTGGCTTCTTCCTACCACTACACAATGTTTACCGGAAGTTTCAATGTCGTATCTTTTCATTAATTCAAGCACTCCGTATGGCGTAGCAGATACATAGGCAGGTAAGCCTTTTGCCATACGACCGATGTTAATGGGATGAAAGCCATCCACGTCTTTCTTAGGGTCAATCGCCTCGATCACTTTATCTACATTGATATGATCTGGCAATGGCAACTGAACGATGAATCCGTCTATGTCATCATCGTTATTGAGCTCATCAATAATCTCGAGCACTTCTTCTTCGGTAGCGTTCATATCTCTTCTTACCAAAGTAGATTTGAAGCCAATTTGCTCGCATGATCTGATTTTACTTGCTACATAAGTTTCGCTGGCTCCATTGTCTCCAACTAAAATGGCCGCTAAATGAGGAATTTTACCACCCTCTTCTTTGATTTTGTCGACCTCAATTTTGAGCTCTTCTTTTACTTGCTTGGAGATTAGTTTACCGTCGATCAGATTCATTAGTATCCTGTTGAGTTTATTGAATGCGTAAAATTAATATTTGAAGTGAGAAGCCTGAAGTATATTGACTTTTAAAACAGAAGAATTACTTCGCAAGATACTTCCTGACTTTGTCAAGGTCAAACTCATCTTCACCAGAGATAGTTACATAGTCGCCTTTGATATGCTTTTCATGACCATATTTCAGAAACGATTTCCAGATGTGGTCCACAAACCAAGTGGGGACATAACCCCAGCGTGTATCGGTGACTTTTCGTATCAAAAAGGTACGTTTAGAAACTTTAATGAAAAGCCTTTTCTCGTACAATGCATTTAATTTTGGATCATAAAAGGCAAAAAGCCCGTCTACAATTACCACATCAAACCGGTCTTTAAACTCGGCTACAAGTTCATATAGCAAGTCGTGATCTATAGAAGAGGGTGATTCCCAGTCTGTCTTATCCCTCACTTTCGGGATCTCAGTTTCCGGAAAAACGAAGTCGTCCTGGTGGAAAATAATTGCCTTTTTTCCATGCTTTCTGAAATAAGTCACGAGCAAGTTTGCCAAGGTGCTTTTACCCGATCTGCTTACTCCGCCAATACCTACCAGCATACCTTCTTTAGTATCTTTCAAATCTTCTGTATTAAGTCTGTAAAAGGAACTTTAGAACCATTTTTTCTTTCTGGTACTGACACCCAAGGCTCCTAAGAGTGTTCTTGTGAGTAAGTTGGCTGCCGTTCTTCCCACTTGTCTTGCCGCAGAGCTTCCCAAGATTGTCTCCATCGTCGACTTCTCTTTTCGAGGTCTGCCGGGTCCTCTTTTGGGTGCCGCTTCTTTTTTTGCCTCCTCTTCTGCTGCTTTATCCATCTTAGTAGCTAAGATTTCATAAGCACTTTCTCTGTCAATGTTTTCATTGTATTTCTTTACCAATTTTGAATTGTCTACCAATTCCTCAATTTCCTTGTCTGACAAAACATCCATACGGCTTCGTGGCGGACACATGTATGTGACTGCCAATGGTGTAGGTATCCCTTTTTCATTCAGTGCTGTTACCAAAGCTTCACCGATTCCCATTGAGGTTAGTGTGGTTTCAGTATCAAAAAAGTCTGTTAAAGGATAATTGTCAGCAGCTTCTTTAATTTTTCTTCTGTCGCTAGCCGTAAATGCTCTGAGTGCATGCTGAATTTTTAAACCTAACTGACTAAGGACAGAAGCAGGTACATCTTGAGGATTCTGTGTACAAAAATAGATGCCGACGCCTTTAGATCTGATTAATTTAATTACGGTTTCTATTTGCTGAAGCAAAGCTTTAGAGGCTTCCTGAAATACTAAATGAGCCTCGTCAATAAAAATGACGAGTTTGGGCCTGTCTTCATCTCCGGCTTCAGGTAGGCCGGCATAAAGTTCAGCCAAAAGGCTAAGCATGAATGTAGAAAAGAGTTTTGGCCTGTCAAGTAAATCTGTAAGACGAAGGATATTGATAACGCCCCTTCCATTCTCATCTATTTTCATCAAGTCATCCACATCAAAACTGGTTTCACCAAAAAATTGGTCGGCACCCTGATGCTGAAGCTCAATCACTTTACGCATAATTGTTCCTAAAGAGGAAGAAGAAAGTTTTCCGTAATTCTCTTCAAATTCGTCCTTACCATCCTCAGAAAGGTATTGTAACGTTTTGATAAAGTCTTTCAGGTCTAGTAAAGCCAGTCCTTCATCGTCACAATACTTAAATATGACAGAGACAATGCCCTCTTGAGTGTCATTTAATCCTAGGATTTTTGATAGGAGAATAGGTCCAAATTCAGAAACTGTGGCTCTCAGCCTAACCCCTTTTTCATCGCTAAGAGAAAGGAGTTCTACAGGAAAGCCGGTGGGTTTATATTCAATTCCGGCCGCATTGGTTCTGGCCAGAATGAAATCTTTGCTTTCGCCTGAAGCAGCCAAACCACTAAGATCCCCTTTGATATCCATTAATAATACAGGAATAGAGTTTTCACTCAGACCTTCAGCCAAAACCTGAAGACTTTTGGTTTTTCCTGTACCTGTAGCTCCGGCTATCAGGCCATGACGGTTAAGTGTTTTTAACGGTATTCTTACGCCGGTTCCTTCAATTACTTCATTTCCGAGTTTTGCCGCACCTAATAAAATACTATCACCTTTAAATGTATATCCTTTGTTGATGGATTCCTTGAATTGTTCGCTTTTGCTCATGCTGGTTTAGGGGTTATCTTTAAAGTATTGTCAACAAATTTAAGTAAAACGATGTAGTTTTGATTTTTGAACTACTTTTTTTAGCCCAATGGAAGATATTATTAGGAAAGCCTCTCGTTTTACGTTGATTTTTACCTCCGTTTTATTGGTGCTTTTTTTATTAATTGATCTTGGGGCTTTCGGAGAGGGTGTGAAAATAACAGGATTCTATTATATCTTCATGGGAGTATTTCTTCTGGTAAGTTTATGGGCATTTAAGAACAGCGATCGCTTTAAAGGATTTTAATCTTAAAAATAATTTCATTTACCAAGAATTGCTTGATTTTATTCTTATTATAAGTACCTTTGCAGCCCAATTAAGAAAAATAAGAGGAGGTGTAAAGCATGATCCAGGTAAAAGTTAAAGAAAACGAATCAGTAGAAAGAGCTCTAAAACGCTTTAAAAAGAAGTTTGAGCGTACTGGAGTATTGCGTCAGCTAAGATCTCGTCAACAGTTCACAAAGAAATCTGTGACTCGTAGATTTGAGATTCTTAATGCAGAATACAAACAGAAAACATATGGTCACCTTGATGATTGATCAAGCTGATTGTTAATATTCTCGACCATTTTTGAGTTTTGACCTGTCAAAAAGTTACATTTGTAACCTTACAGTGCTTTCTCAGGAATGGTCGATTCTTTTATATCCTATCTGAAATACGAAAAAAGGCTTAGCGAACATACTTGTTCTGCTTATGAGACAGATCTTGCTCAATTCAGCCTTTTCATTGCTGAGCACTTTGAAACCAAAGAGATTAAGGAGGCTACCTATAGAGAAATAAGAAGCTGGGTGGCAGAACTGAGTAAAAAGGGTTTATCCAACACCAGTATTAATAGGAAAATAGCTTGTTTAAAGGCTTTTTATGGTTTTCTGCTAAGAAAGAGACATATTAGTCAAAATCCTATGCTGAAGATTAGTTCGCTTAAAACTCCTGAAAAACTTCCCGTTTATTTGGAAGAAAATGCCACAGAAATTCTTCTGGATAAGCTAAAATGGAACGATTCATTTAAAGATCGTAGAGATCAATTAATTCTTGAGCTTTTCTATGCTTCGGGTATAAGATTGGCAGAACTTATTAACCTTAAAGTGTTGGATATTGATTTGTTTGGGTCAAAAATGACTGTATTAGGAAAAAGAAACAAGCAAAGGATAATTCCAATGACCGGAAGTGTGCGACTGATGATTTCAAATTATCTTGCGATAAGAGCTAATGAATTTCATGGAGATATGCCCCATCTTTTTCTTACAGATAAAGGAGAGAAATTGTATCCTATCTTTGTTCAAAGGCTGGTCAGGAAATATCTTTCTTTGGTTTCTACTAAGTCTAAGAAAAGTCCACATGTCTTAAGACATACTTTTGCAACACATTTATTGAATAAAGGGGCAGATTTAAATGCGATAAAAGAACTTCTTGGGCATGCCAGTTTGTCTGCTACCCAGATTTACACTCATAATTCCATTGAGAAGCTTAAGGCCATTCATGCTCAGGCACATCCTAAAGCCGGCTAAACTTTCATGCAACAATGAATTATTTTTAAAGACTATAGTGTTAAGAACTTACAAACAAACTGAAAAGAAATAATAAATGAAGAAAATCCTTTCTATGGCCTTCATGATGGCCTTTTTTAGTGGCTTTACACAGGAAAAATCCACCTATGACCATAAAGATGCTTTTGATCCACTGTTTTCATACAGACAGGGTACAGTTTATCGAAGTGCCACTGGGGCTCCCGGGCCACAATATTGGCAGAATTCAGCTGATTACATCATAGATGTAACGCTAAACCCAGAAGCCAACGAAGTTTCAGGTTCTGTAAAAATTACCTATACAAACAATAGCCCTGATCAGCTTCCATTCGTATGGGTTCAATTGGATCAAAACCAGTTTAATGATGAGTCTAAAGGTGGCAAAACAACACCATTAGAGGGAGGCAGACATGGGAATACAGGTTTTGCAGGTGGATATGCCATCTCTGAAGTTTCTGCCGTGAAAATGGTACCGGTGAGCAAAAGGAAGACTGTGAGTTCTTCAGTTTATTTAAATCACATTATCTCTGATACAAGAATGCAAATCAGGTTTAGTGAGCCTTTAAACCCTGGAGAGAAAGTTGATTTGGCAATGAATTTTAGTTTTCCAATGCCAAGATATGGTTCGGATAGAATGGGGAAGTATGAAACTTCTGAAGGGACTATCTATGAATTGGCTCAGTGGTATCCACGAATGGCTGTTTATGATGATGTAGAGGGCTGGAATGTTCTTCCTTATGTAGGTGGAGGTGAGTTTTACCTTGAGTATGGGGATTTTCAGTACAATATTACCGTTCCTGCAAATCATATTGTGGTCGGTTCTGGCGAATTAGTGAACCCTTCTGAAGTATTGACATCAGAGCAAATTAAGCGTTTAAAGAAAGCTGCTGAGTCAGATGAAACTGTTTTCATCATCACAGAAGAAGAGGTAGGCAAACCAGAGAGCAGACCTAAGACAGATGGAACGTTAACCTGGAAATTTAAATGTGACCAAACCAGGGATGTAGCCTGGGCTTCTTCTACAGGGTTTATTTGGGATGCAGCCAAAATAGATTTGCCTAGTGGCAAAAAAGCTTTGGCACAATCTGTATATCCTAAAGAATCAGCGGGTAAAAGTGCTTGGGGCAGATCTACTGAGTATGTGAAAGCAAGTATTGAGTTCTATTCAAACTATATTATGGAGTATACCTACCCTGTGGCTACCAATGTGGCCGGTGTGGTATCAGGAATGGAATATCCGGGAATTGTTTTTTGCGGAGCAGAGGATAAAGGTGCTTCTCTTTGGGGAGTAACTGATCATGAGTTTGGCCATAACTGGTTCCCTATGATAGTGGGTAGCAACGAACGTAAATATGCCTGGATGGACGAAGGTTTCAATACTTTTATAAATGATCTTTCAGGAAAAGCATTCAATAACGGAGAATTTTACAGACCATTTAACCCGCGTCAATATGCTCCTTATTTATATGGCAGAGATGCAATAATGAATACACCTGAAGTTATCCAAACCCAGAATTTTGGATTGGCGGCTTATTTTAAACCAGGTTTAGGCTTAACCTTACTGAGAGAACAAGTTTTGGGTGAAGACAGGTTTGACTATGCATTTAAAGAGTATGTAAAAAGATGGGCATTCAAGCATCCTACTCCGTTTGATTTCTTCGAATCTATGGAAGATGCTGCCGGTGAAGATTTGGGATGGTTCTGGAAGGGCTGGATTTACAACGATTGGAAGATCGATCTAGCCGTAGATGATGTACTGTATGTTAATCAATTACCTGATCAAGGAAGTATTATCACTATTTCCACAAAGGAAAAACTACCTATGCCTGCAGTGGTAGAAATAAAAGAGGCGAATGGCAAAACGGGTAGAGTAGAGTTTCCAGTAGAAATATGGCAAAGAGGAGCTGAATGGAAATTCCGTTATGCTTCTACCTCACCCATTGAAAAAGTAACCATAGACCCTGACAATAAATTGCCGGATACTAATTCAAAAAATAATTCTTGGAGTCCTAAGAAATATGAAATGCCAGAAGGTAATTAGTCATAAATAGAAGACTTAATAAAAGCGGGGATTCGAAAGGTTTCCCGTTTTTTATTGCCCGAGTTTTTCATAGATAAATCTTACCTCATCTACTTTGGCTGTTTCAGCACTTCTTTTAAATGCAAACATTAAGTTCAATAAAGACCTTCTTACTATTTCTAAATTAGAGCAAGGCTCATAGAAC
>JANSYO010000380.1 GCA_024742395.1 Cytophagales bacterium | reverse complement strand
TCCTACGCAATACTCTGTACAAACAAGACCTCCAAATGATAATATGACTCCAGAGCATGATGTATTTTTAATCACCAACACATCATTGGAACTAGCACCATCCAATGGAATTCGAATGGATTATGACCGAACCCTGGCTTCCTATCGCCTTAAACCTGGCGTATGTATAATATAGATCTCCTAAAACACCCTGATTAACCAAAACAGGATGTTCTTCTGTTCAGTAAAGCAAAATCGCAAAGTAAAGTTTGGACTGACATGACTGGTGGTGTAGAGATCCCCATTATCATCTCTTCTGAAGATTTTAACCTCAAAAAAGTATGTGGCTGGATGTAGTAACATACAAAATACCTTACCGCAGAATTCCAGGCATTTAAGTTTCCGCTCTCTTGCACATTTGCTTCTGTGGTGCTACATTTTTTAGAGAAAGCAAACGTTAAAGAGAGCAAGTGGTTTTACGCTCTATATCTGGATGTAGCTGGGGAAGAACACGAAATGGAACATGATTGGTGTTTGTCTGATTTTCCACTCCCTACACCAGTATGTACACTGCCAGCCTTTCTATCATAAAATCCAACTTACCGTAACTTCAGGCAAGACTAGAACTACGTAAAAAGCATAGAGAACCTCGTGAATGGTTTGGCGTTGATCCTGCATCGTTGCCCTTACTTGTAGACCCTCGTACGTTACGTTATGAAACGTTTTTATCTTTTGTTAACAAATAATCAATAGAAAATGGAATAGAAGTGCCAGAAATCCTCGTGATGCTGAAAGACATTCTCATTGTCATGGATGACATTGAATCCGAAGGAATATTTCGTAAAGCTGGTTTAGAAAGTGAAATGACAATATTACGAGAGAAGATAACGAACGGAGAACCGTTTCACTCCTATAACCCTCATTCTATCGCTACTCTTATGAAGGTTCGTCGCTACATTGCCATATACCTTTTCATATTCTTATTTTATGTATTAGCGTTGGTTTAAGCAACTACCACATCGTTTACTAGCTGATGCGGACCGAAATTTATCAGATGCCGAAGTTATTCATCCTGAGAACTTCCTCACTGGCATGGACC
>JANSYO010000395.1 GCA_024742395.1 Cytophagales bacterium | reverse complement strand
TCACCTATACGAATCCTGTAGTTCATGAGACCTTGGAGACTGGGTTCTCTCAATCTCCTATGTTCAATGGAAGAATTCAAGGCTTGGGGCCCAGGTATTGTCCATCAATAGAAGACAAAATCACAAGATTTGCCGAAAGAGAAAGACATCAAATTTTCGTAGAACCTGAAGGATGGAACACAGTTGAAGTCTATGTAAACGGCTTTTCAACTTCTCTACCTGAGAATGTACAATACGAAGCCATTCGACATATACCAGGATTTGAGAATGCTAAGATGTTCCGTCCCGGTTATGCCATCGAATATGACTTCTTTCAGCCCACTCAATTAAAGCCTACACTTGAGACCAAGCTAGTAGAAAACCTTTATTTCGCCGGGCAAATCAATGGTACCACAGGCTATGAAGAGGCAGGATGCCAAGGATTGATCGCTGGAATCAACGCCCATCAGAAACATAACGAATTAGATCCTTTCATCTTAAATAGATCCGAAGCATATATTGGTGTGCTCATTGATGACCTGATCAACAAAGGCACAGACGAGCCTTACCGCATGTTTACTTCCAGAGCTGAATACAGACTCTTACTTCGTCAGGATAATGCCGACCAAAGATTGACTCAAAAGGGATTTGATCTTGGATTAGCTACTGAAGAAAGACTGGAGACCATGCTTAAAAAGGAGTCTGAAACACAGACGGTCATTGAGAAATTGACAGAAGCCAAGACCAGTCCCACAGAAGCAAATGACTTTCTGGCATCTATTCCTACAGCACCTATCAAGGAGAAGTCTACACTGAAGCAGTTGATCAAAAGACCAGAACTCCATATAGACGCCATAGCCACTCTATCAGATGACCTCTCCAATTATCTGGATCATTTCGACAGACAGGTTTTAGAGCAGGCTGAGATCCGAATTAAATACGAATCCTATATACAAAGAGAGCACGAGAATTCTCTTAAAATGATCACTTTGGAAAATCAGAAGATCAATCCAAATTTTGACTATAGTCAAATCACCGCATTATCCGCAGAAGCCATTGAGAAGTTGGGAAAAGT
>JANSYO010000078.1 GCA_024742395.1 Cytophagales bacterium | reverse complement strand
GGTGGTCCCTGGTTCGAGCCCAGGTGGGTCCACTGATAATCAGAGAGTTACGACGAAAGTTGTAACTCTTTTTTTGTTATGTGCGAACAATATGCGAACATTTTGAAAAAAGCAAGGTAGAAGATATATTTGTTTAACTATACAGTAGATCCCCAATATATTCTCAAGTTAAAAATGAAACTACCTATTATAAGCGAGCAAATCATTGTCCAGCTAAATGCTGAAAATTGTAAATATGGGGTAACGGAGGAAGACTTCCTTACTAATACAATAGATGATCCTATTGATCCCGATAATAGAATATCGAAAACTGAAAGCTATGAAGATGTCATTTTAAGGAAACTTTCGGAGTTTGATATTTACGACAAATCTAAATTCTTAGAATTCCAACTTCGCAATGTTGAAGATCCCAAAAAATGGATTCATGAATTTGAAAATCTTATTCAGACTTATGAATATAGTGTTAAAGAAAGTTCAAAAAGAAATCAAAATACAATTGGGATAGAGTTTTTTAATATACAATATGAAGGAATACAGCAAATTATTGACAAGCTTAAAGAAGGTTTAGAACCTACTAAGAAGAAAACTAAAAAAAAATCTAATTCCTTCAAGTTGACCCAATATCAATTTGAAAAATTGTCAGATATAATTAAACTGTTGCATAGTGAATTATGCCTTTTCAAAGATGAAGAAGATAGCATTGATGAGATAATTTCAATGCTGGGTTCCGAAGATTTCTCCAAAATAAATAAGAAGATTACTTTAGACATCAAAACAAATGTTTTTGCCTACCTAGTTAAGCGTTTATCAAATATCTTCAATGGAATCAACTACGCCTCCATTGAAAACTCTGGTTTATTTTTTTCCAAGAGGGGTAATCAAATTAAAGCCAGTTCACTAAGCTCAAGCAATAGGTTACTAGATGACGACTATGCTAAAAAAATAATAGATAAAATCCTTTAAGAGTTTTTCTAATAAAAAAAACATTGCTTTAAGCAATCCAAGAGCAAACAAGCAACCTTTCCGCTTCTTCCTTTTACTTCCTTTGCTAGCAACAAAAAACTATTGTTGCCATGAAGGAAATTTTTAAACGTTTTGACGAGATCGAAGAACTAATTCTTCGACAAACAATTGCCAGTAAGTCTGTACTTACTGTAGATGAGGCATCAGTCTATCTAGATCTGAAGCCCAATTATATTTACAAACTCACCCACAGGAAAATTATTCCGTACCACAAACCCGGTGGTAAGAAAATCTACTTTAGAAAAAATGACCTAGACCAGTTTCTGCTTGAAGGCCATGTTGATTCTAAAAAGGACATCATTAAAACTGCATATAAACTTAAACTTAAATAATAAAGCCATGAGCAAAAAAGAGATAAAAATAGCCTCTATTGAAAATTTCATATTCTCCAAATATGATTTAAGAATGAATATTCTAAGCCGTGAAATAGAATACAAGAATAAAGGCTCAGACCAATTTAAATTACTAAATATAAACGATTTAATGTATGAGCTTTTACATGCCGGATTCAAAGGTTTCCGAGAAGATTTCCAAATATTACTTGCCTCTTCAAGAATCCAAAGATATGATCCTTTAGAATATTATTACCAAACTTTAGATCCATATGAGCCGAGAACTGAGCCAGATTATATTCTTGAATTGAGTAAATATGTTATAACCGATAATCCTGAATGGTTTAAGGTAGCAATCAAAAAGTTTTTGATTCAAGTAGTTGCCCAGGCACTAGGTAAAATTCCTTTTAATAAGTTTTGTTTCACATTAGTCGGCTCTCAACACGATGGCAAAACTTCTTTAATTGAATGGCTAATTCCCGCTGAATTGGCCAGATATTCTCGCAAAGGTTTTGATTTCGGATCAAAGGAATCTAAATTTTCCTTGATTCAAAATATGTTCATAAACCTTGATGAGTTAGCCAGTTTTGATAAAAAACATATCAATAAGCTCTTCAAATCGGTACTTTCAGAGTGTTCGGTAAAGTTTCGTCCATTGTATTCCAATATGGAGGAATCACATCCCAGAAGAGCCTCCTTTTTTGCGAGTACTAATGAAGATGTATTTCTCACAGACGAAACTGGCAATGTACGGTGGTTGGTTTTTAGAATAGTACAAATCAATCATGATCATGGCGGGCCCAACGGTTACGGTAATATTCCAAAAGATCGTCTTTGGGCTCAAATGTACTTCTTGCTTAGCTCAGGCTTTGATTTCAATTTTTCAGAAGAAGAAATCAGAATTATAGAAAAGGAGAACTTGAAGTACACCAAAATCACGCCCGAAGTAGAATATATAAGAAAATTCATCCAAAAATCTGACAAGCATGAAACGGGTTCTGATTTTAAAACAGCTTTGGAGATTTTAGAGTACTTACAAAGGTACGGCCTTACTCGAAGTAACGAAATTTTTATTGGTAAAGCCTTAACATCTGAGGGCTTTGTAAAAAGATCAAAATATTTTAAAAATATAGGGCATTCTCTTCATGGTTATTGGATTAAATATCACCGCGAAAACTAAATGTTACCCTACTCGCTTACTCGTAGAGCTAAAATTGAACGAGTAAGCGAGTAATTAAATCTTAATAGAGCCATGAAAAATTCAATAAATACTGAGATACACACTGTGAGCATTCTTGATATACTTACTTTTTACGGTCATCATCCAGTAAGGCAGCGTGGGGCAGAATTTACTTTCTTCTCTCCTTTTAATAATGAAAAGACACCCTCATTCTCAGCCAATATAAAAAAGAACGTATTCTACGACTTCTCTAGTGGGCTAAAAGGGAATAAGTTTCAGTTGGTAATGGAATTGGAGAAAGTTGCCTATTCAGGTGCCTTGCAATTAATTGCTAATATGGTGGGTAATATTCCTCCCTTATCCGACAAAAACTTTAGGCCAAAGAGCCTTGCTAAAAAAGAATCGATAATAAAAATTGATGATGTTAGAAGCATTGAGAGCGTAAAACTAATTCAGTACTTAAGCGAAAGGAGAATAGACCTAGAAATAGCTCAACTTTGGCTAAAGGAAATTCATTTCCGGTTAAATGGTAAAAGTTATTACGCTCTTGGATTTCTTAATGACTCAGGTGGATTTGAACTTAGGAACTCCAAATTTAAAGGGAAAACACGAAATGGAGTCACAACGATTCAGCGTGGCACGTCAACCATTTCTCTTTTTGAAGGGTTCTTCGATTTTCTTTCGGCAATGATGTACTACGAAACAGATAGACCGTCATATACTACGTACATACTTAACAGCACGGTCAATATCGAAAGCGTATTACACTTAATTAAGCGTGACACAGTTGTTCACTCTTTCTTAGATAATGATGAGGCTGGTAAAAGAGTTTTGAAGACCTTAGAATTAAAAGGAATTAGGGTAAAAAACTTCTCAGAAGAATTATTTCCAAAGTTCAATGACTTCAATGAATTCTGGGTAGGCTAAGTATTGAAATCTGCTGTGGATATTTACTGATGGAGTGTGGCACTAATGGATAATAAGGGTATCACAAACCTTTTCGATTGTGACACCTAAACTAAACAGCTAATTTGTTTATATGTGTCACACCATTGACAATACCATTGAGTAGTAATTCCATGTAACTTTTATCAATTCGATACAATAACACATTGATTATAAGGCGTATTACAAAAGCTGTAACACGCTTATCACCTAGAATGCCTGTAGACTGTGACACACTTTAAATGAATATTAGTTATCAAAGTGTGATATAATTAAGAATGGGGTGAGGATCGCAGTCCAATTTTCAGAGCTCTTGAAATATTCCATAAGCTACACTCCTTAAAAGGTAAAACATACTTATAACCTTGTGTCACAACTTCAGCCAACCTATTATAAAAACTGTGACACCTATCCTGAAGTTTTCAAAGTTGTAAATACAAAACCTATGGAGTACAGCCCTATTTCCGGTACAGGAATATTCATAATTGTTCTGCCACAAATATATTAAGACAATGCTTTACTACTGGCCCCTTTTGCTCCGGAATTAGTGGCCACCTTTGACCGGGATATTCACAATACTGAGAGGTGCAGTTCTTAAAGGGCCCTTAATCTTAATCATCACTGTATGCCATATGAAATTTCATTGAAAGGAATTTCCCAGGGCATCAATTCAAAACCCTGAGCATTTAAAGCGTCTATAAAAGGTTGTTCACTTTGTACTATAAGACCATGAAAACCAAAAAGAACAATCGGCCTATTCTCACTCCTAATTACAAACGATGATGTGACACAAGTTTCATTCAGTTCCTGAATGAATTCTTCATCGATTTCGTCTATCATCTTTTGGGTTAAATCATACGTATGAATTACACTTGGATGAGCCGAACGTGTTAGGAAAGGAGACATTGATATTGTCTTTTCTTTTGGCTCCGCAAAAAGAAAAACCTCTGGCTTTGAATGTAGGAACTCAATTATTGTTTCTCTGCTTTCTTTGTCAGTTTCTGCAAATATTTCATGCACAATGTCAATCTCTTGACCATATAATTTGATAAATTCTAAAAGTTGCTCCCAGTTTGTTTGGGCCTCATAGAGAAAAGGTCGTGGGTCTAAGTAATATTGAGCCATTTTAAAGTTGATTCAAGAAGTCTTTTAATCTTTCTCTATTGTGCCAAACTGTCTGATAGCCCCTCCCCCCACTTTCCCAAGAGTTGAGCAATCCAAATTGATTCTGCTCAATAACTCTAAAGTAATCAGGAGAAAGAAAGCAAAATATATTACTTTCAGGAATGTTTTCAGATTTACAATAACTTAAAATAGATTGTGTTATCAAAACATTCCCTTCTTCCCCAAATCCATTAACAACACGTAAGTTATAGTTTATAATGTGGTCATCAAACCTTAAAACTCCGTATAGACCTGAAATAAATAAAACATGTAAATGGTTTTGGTCAATTACTTTGAGAATTAAATCTTTTAAATCACCGTACAATCGTGCTTTTGAGTATCTTTCAATTGCCGGTAAATAAACTAAAGATTTTTCTTTAGCCATTAAAAATCTTTTTTCTCTTAAACCAGCTAAATCACTTTGAAAATAGTTTTGCCTCTTTTCCAAGGTACCTCCTTTTAACTTGTCGTCAGAACATGGCAAAATCAGTAGCTTAGGCTTGCCTTCCATACTTTTAAAATCAATTTCAGAAAGAGTTTTGAATCTATTTGAAGGTGTGGGATAAACGGATTTTTCAGTCATTAAATTATTTGAGGATTGTTTTTGTGGCGAATAGTCCTGAGGACAGACTTTGAGTATAGCATTTTTAATGGCCTTTTCTTGCATTTCTAAACTAATTAATTTGTGTCTTTTACGACCATTATCTGTTCTCTCAAAATAGGTATATATATCCCTTTCTTTCTCTCCGGTTTTGCGGTAATCTCCTTTTTTAATTTTATAGATTTCAGTCTTTGTTTTGTCATCACTAAATATAAACATCTTTCTTGACCCTTCTAAACCCCGATATTGATTCACCTTTTCATGTAAATTATCCCGATCAGTAAATGGTATTAGAAAGCATCCTTCGTCGTCTTTCGTTAGACTTTGGTTTCTTTGAGGTGTGTTTATGTCTTTCATTTTCTTTGATGCTTTGGGCATATTAGTTTGATTATTTATTGGGTTTGGGCTGCCGTTGCCTTTCTGTTGTTCTCTAAATTTGACTTTTAGCTCTTTAAATGATTTGGTAGCATATTCTTCTTGTGAACGTTTATATCCTTTGTCGTTATGACTATCATTGATAAAAGGGAAGTAAGTCTTTATTAAGTCTTTTTCTTCCGTGGAAATGAGCGTTTTGTTTTCAAAAGGCATCCAAGAAATATATAAATTTTGGGACATGAAATCATTAACTGCTTGGGCAGCAGTTTCCCCTTCAACTTTAGTTTTGAGCAGCAAGCTTAGAGCCAAGCGAAAGTTAGAGAGCGAACCATGCTTAATACTCGAATAAGAATGTTTTTGAGTTAAATGCCATTTAAATCTTTCGTTTAGGTTACTGAGCCCTTTCTTTCCAGTACCGGCAGTGCCGATATAAATTAGAAACAATTTCTTGCCTTCATGTACTACATAATGCTTATCAAAGATTTTACAGGCTAAAAGCTCTAGGAGTGTTTCTATACCTTCGTGGTCTGCAAACCAGAAGTAAATCCCCTTAGATTTTAAATCTGTAGGAACATTTTGGAAATTAGCAGAAACTACTTCATTGCTAATTCTAATGTCTTTTATTTCTTTCATTTATGACTTGATAAAATAAAAAATTACGCCAAGAAAAATGAAAATTAAATGACCTAGAAGCACAAAAAGTATTAAGCTAGATTTACTACTTAAGTCGCTATTAGCTATTAAAACTAGGACTATGAAGCTTAATAAAATTGTTAAGGAGGTATTCATGTCAACGTTATCATCATAGTCAATATCGTAACCTCCAATTTTTTGAAAGCCGCGATAAGCCATCCTGTACAACCAGATAACTAATATAGCTACTCCAAGACTTTTGAAAAACTCCTTCATTTAATTCTATTTCTAAGGAAACTAGAAAAGAAAATTTCAGAAGTCAAGTGTTTATTGATATTATTTAGTCAATATGAAAACTGCGGAATAAGTACTTTTTCCAACCCTTCAAGAGCGACCATAAGAGGTTTAATAGCAATCTAGGTCAACCCTAAATTAACCCAAATTAATACTACGTTTCGCTCTGAACAAAAGGAAGCATACAAGGTTAATTAGTTCTTCCCCAAATCCTTAGGACAATAAATCAAATATTTGGGCCTATGTTTTATTCCAATTGGCTTTTCCGCACTCCGAAGACTTTCAATTACTATTTCTATTTTACAAAATTTGAGAGACTAAGACGTATCCTCCACTATACATGCTTCATCATGACACACCAGCTTGATACAATGGTTTTTTGGCTTGAATCTGCTTAGTGGTTGGGGGAGATACTTATTGTTTTCTGAATAGAAGGATGTAAATTAAAACCGGAAACAAAAAATAAGCCATATATGGAGGAAATCTGGCAAAGAATACTAAAACACCGTGGGGAGGTGTTTCATACCAAGCGTGGAATACCTTTTACATACTCCCAACATCGGGACGGTAATATTTATATTGATACGGTCATCTCCTTACCATTAACCTTTAAATTATTTGAAAAGGCTTTGCCTCAGGGAAGAAAGCCAAGATTAAAAGACTACAACACCTTCAATATTTCCCATATCTATGCCATTTTGAATGATGTGAGGATTGGGGCATGGGAAAACAATTAATCAATTCCAAGGTACTCGGTTTAATGCTTCGCACCTTTTGATTGATTATGATAAGAACAAAGGAGTTCAGAGTTTTCAATTTCGGTTTTTCCACCTTTGGAATGAGGTAACACATGATCAGCCTGATAATTAGACCAACTCACTTTTGCTTCATTATCTTGTTTGCCTTCTCTTAAACATTGCTGACAAAAACCTTTATCTCTTCTGTAAATAATAATCCTTTCTAATTCTGAAAATCCTCTATTTTCATCTTTGACAATCAATTCCTTGTTTTGTTCTTTTAGGTACTGAAAGAAAATCTGACGAAGAATTCGGTCTCGAGCTTCAAGGTCATTTTCACCCTGTTGTCTATGATTACTGAAGGATTGTAAATCATTATCGGATTCATCTGAGGTTCTCCATCTCTGATAAAAGTAAAATATAAACTCTTTAATAATTGACTTGGAATTGTCATCAAATACATAATACCTACGGATATGACGGATCAATAAATAAGCAGATATGATGAAGTATTCTACTGAAAACTCTTTTATTCCATTGTTTTCGTCTAGCATGGAATCATCTTTAAAGATATCGTAAAATGCCTTTAAGTTTTTCAGTACCTCCTTTCCTTCATTAGTATTTTCATACGTATAATCTCCAATTCCATTATCTTCTTTTGCGGAATTTATAAACTCTTCAATTTTTTTATCACTCAGGTCGGCATAACCTTTACCATGCTCAATCAAAACAAAACGAGCCATAAATTGTAAATGTTTCATTCTGTTGTTATCAACACTTAGAAGATTGAAAAAAGGCAATTTGTCGGGGTTATTGTCTATTGGTTCATAAGAATCATAATTAAAAGTTTGATCGTCTGAATATTTTACGATGAAGTTTCTGGTAAGACTAGATAACTGAGCATGAGCAACTTCCATATAATTCAAGGTTTCACCTTGTTGCAATCTCCAAAATATTTCTGTGGCTATTATTTGATGCTTTACATTATCCGGCTCCAAAATATCCTTTATAACATCTGCTTGGTATTTCAGAGATTTATCAATGAATTTCCTTACTTCTGAATCTAAATCTTTGTAATACTTGCCTGGTAAATCTTCAGAAACGTCCTTCAAGGATTTAGGCAATGGAAATTGGTTCGAAAAGAAATCCTGAACAGTGGTTATACGTTGTTGACCATCAATGATCTCATTGACAGTTCTGTTATCTGAAAGTCTTACTTCACGAATGACTAGTTTAGGAATGTAATACCTCCTGAAGAGACTATCCATAAGGTCTTGCTTTTTCTTTTTTTTCCAAACCACTTTACGCTGATAAGGCGGTCGTGTTATGTAATCCTCCTTATATTCATGGAAATCCTTGATGCTAAATTCGGTAGGGACTATAGTATACTCAGGTTTCGGATTAAATGACATTCTTGAATTATTGTTTTTTCTGTGAATTAATACTATTCCCCCATCGGTTTAATCATTTCCTCAATGAAGGTAATCTCATCTTCCGTTAGACCATACTTTTTATAAAGTTGCTGGTCAATTTCAGGAATGGATTTTGTCCAATCGATGTCTGAGTTAGTGGTGAAGTCTTGGAGAGGGACGAACATATAAGTTTTAGAGGTGGCATCTTGACTTGCTTTGGCAAGACTATGCATGAATCTCATGAACTTTGTAAAGCAGTATCTTGATAGATTTTTGACAGATTTTTTGTCAAGGTTAAGTTCCGCTCCTAGTACCATATATGATTCTGTACATATTGTCCCTGGCTCTCCAATAAAAGTGTTTAAATTATCATCATTTAGCTCAGTACCTATGTTATTTGCCCTTGGTGTAAAAACTTTAAAACGATTTATCCATTTTTTCCTCGTGGTAATTTCACTTTCTTCAACATAACCTTTTTTTTGGCCTTTTCCGTAACATATAATTGGCTTAGTAAGATTAGTAGGCTCTTCTTTGAATCTTGGGTCATTTATGAAATATCCCCTAAAACCAAAAGGTCGTAAAGTTGATACATGACTATCAAAGCTTTGAAAATTATCTTTTGACATAATTTTTTCAATTATATCTAAAGCTGATTTATGACGGATAAATATTTCCGTTTCTCCACTCTTCAATGAGCGTCTAACTGAAGATGGTTTTTCACCTTGACGATGAGTAATAACTTCAGTCAAGATACCATCTTTACCAAACTCTTTATTCCATAAAAAGTAACAAATACCACCTCTAATATTTGTTTTCGGAAATACCTCCTCTGGATTAATAAAATCGTGAAGAACTGAAAGCCTTCTATCATTTATCATTGATTCTCTAAATCTATCTAACCCTTTACCTCCTGAGTACCATCTTGTAGGCATAATCATTGAAATGTAATTTGGCTCAATTCTTTTTGCTATATCAACAAATTCGTTGTAAATCGGTGTCGCACTAGCTTGAGCACCACCGTCCATTTCCTGATAAGGAGGGTTCCCCACAATCGCATTGAATTTCATATCGTTATCTTTATTAGCCTTCCAATAAGACTCTCCTTTTTTAATTTTTGAAATAAACTTTTCCGGTTTTTGAGTGATTTGGCGTACCATATCCTCAAAGTAATGTGTATTAACCTTTGCTTCTCTGAAGCCTAATAAAGTACGTTTAGTGATACTTTTGGCCATTGGAGTCTTACAAAGCACGAAGACGTTTTCGGCTACGGTTTTATCCCACAGATTTAGCTGTTCTTCAATAGGCAAAGTATCAGGGGCAATGTCACCGTGAATTTCCTTTACTCGGTTTCTATAAATACTGTAGTTGACATATAAGGGATATAAGCCAGATTTTGAATTAATTTCCAGAATTCTACTATCCGTAGAAAAGACTTTTTCGGTAACCTCATTACTCTTGATGTACTTTGGTAATGATATGGTTTTCTCTCTTAATTCATCTAAAAATACATAGCCGCCAAGGCAATCACCCAGATGCATATTCACCACACGCCAGGGAGTCAAAACGGTTTCTTTATCAGGGTTTCTGAAGGTGCTGAAAATATGGGTTATACGCTCAATTCGGTCTTCAATGGTTAGATGGTCCGCTGCCCGTGCTAATGCACGAATTCGTTTACCTGCTGCCCTAAAGACATCACTTTCATAATATTTTTTAAACTTCTTAAAAGTTGCTTTATCTACGCCTTTTGGCATGAACTCTTCCCATGATTGGTCATCCACCAAGTCGGTGAAATTATCCAGAGTGAGTTCTTTCTCCTCATTTGAAACATCAGCTCCGTAAATCAGCAAAGGCATACGAATGGAAATTCCTCGCAGGATAGAAATGGCTGTATCCCGCATTTTCTTTCTTTCCTTGTATTTGTCAAGGAGAGATTGCTCTTCCGGGCTTAGTTGGTTTTTCTTCTTCTTTTGGGCTTGTTCTATCTTTTCGTAATCTTCTTGCGTAAAACCTTGTTTATTGATTTCAATGTCTTTGCTCTTGGGCATGGCTTTAGTGCTTCCGATCACTTTTTTAAGTCCATTGAACTCATCCACTTCCACATCATCTAATTGCATGAGTTGGTCACGGTTATATAAATGCACATCCTCAAAGCCATTATTCACTACTCGTTCGATGTAAACCTTTTTAAGCTGTTCCAGCATTCCGTTTACATCATATTCTCTCATTTGAGAGCCATCATAAGCGATTATGGGACAGAAATTTAAGAATTCGCCCATGACGTTACGATCAGTATCCTTTGTCTTTCCAGCTTTTGCAGAAACTTTGGCGGTTTCTGCTATAACCTTTAATGTGCGATCAGGTGCAAAGTCAAAGACATAACACTCCTCTTTTACTTTACCATTTATGGTTGCCGGCGTCTGAACTCTAAAAATGGTTTGCATGTAAGAAGAGGCCGAAGTATTATGTGACCCAGAAAGCATGAAAACGGCGGTCCATGCTTTTACAGATACTCCGGTTGTTAGCCGGCCACAGGATAAAGTGATGGTGTATGTTTCATTTGGATGGTCACCTATGGCTTTTTCAACTTTTTTTAATGCCTCTTCATTGATCTCTTCTTCATCTCCGTCACCAGCAACATTGACAATTTTAAATTGTCCAAACACAGAATGTGAATGTAGCAAAGCACTTAAGGCCTTAGCCTCTTTAACACCTGGAACCATCCAAAGGGAGTGTCTGAAATTGTCTCGATATTGCTCAGTAGAATAAGGATAGTTGCTCTCACTATCAGACTTACAAATCAAATTCAGAAAGGAGTTTACATCTTTCTGATGTAAAAATTGACCAGACTCATTAACTCTGAAAAATTCACGGAAATTGAAAGCGACCTCTTCATCTATATAACCATGCAAAAGCTTCCCTAAGTCATAAGTAAAGATATTAAGCTTAGGCAGTGAAGCGTAAGGGTTTGGGTCACCGAAATGAATTCTATCCCATTCTGCCTTGGCCTTTTGCTCCATGACATAGTCCCAAGTGAAGATTTCATCCTCTTTATAATTATCCAGAAGGTTAAAAGGCGTACCAGATAAATGAAGAACCTTTGTCTCTTCATTTTTAAGTGCATCTAGAACGTTTTTCCCTAATTCCGTTTGTGTTCCTTCATGTGCTTCATCAATGATGATAAAGTCCCATTCAGTACAGAAAATCTCATTATTTTTATCAAAATTTCCTCCAACTAATTCTGAGCCGCGTAAATCTTGCATTGAAGCGAAATAGATATATTTCAATTCACCTTTTTTGCAGCTTATCTCAAGCGTAATAAATTGATTTCCCTTATTTTTAGAACCGTATGAAAAATCAGGAGTATCGTAGAAAATCTTATTGAAATCTTCAAACCATCCTTTATCTACTACAGGGCGGTGAGTAAGAATAAGTGTACGTTTAAATTCATGCTCTTTTACCACCTGAAGGGCAGAAAGGGTTTTACCAAACCGCATTTTTGCAAACCAGAGCATTTCATTCCCTTTTTTGAACTGCTTTTCTGTTCTTTTGATAGCATCTTTTTGCTCAGGTCTGAAAACAATTGGAGTTTGTTCCTGAGTTATTTCACTCGCTTGCAAGGAGTCTTTACCTGCTTTTACCGCGGTAATAGCTCTTTTAACAGTTTCTAAATCAGTAATGTACCATTCATTCGCATTGTTTTCTATATCAAAGATTTTCTTTTTCAGACCTGATCGAGAAAGTACATTTCTGACCTCGTGATCTGAAAATGAATGCAGAACTCCATTTTTCGGATAAACTGTTACCTCGGTGTAAAGTAGATCATATGCAATACCAGCCGTTTGAGTGTAGCTATTAATTCTTTTTTTGGCTGCCTGATTGAGTTTTGAGCTATTTGGTTCTAGGCCGAGTATATTATCACTATCAGCAGTAGCTTCTCCAATCTTTAAACAACCACTATGAGCAGCATCATTGATGCGAAACACATAGATGAGTTTGAGTTTTAAAGAAGATGTGAATTTCATTTTGATCTTTTATTTAATAGGTCGATAAATCTGATTTTCCTTCCAGTTAAACCAGATATTAAATCTTTTACGCCCCAATCCTTAATTAGACAATAAATTCCGTTGTGTTTGAGAATATTGTTTTTTTCGCATCCTTCACATTTTTTTATTTCTGGGCCCATGAATAAATCACTCACATTGGTTTCACGCTCACCGCATGACAGCGGAATAACCCCTTTTAAACCGTCCATCTGCCAAACATTCCATGAAATGATGTAAGCAATATAATCCAAGGACTTAAGAAGTGGCTCTTTGTCAAACTTAAGCATGTAGTTTTCAATAAATGTTACAAGCATAGCTTCCCTTGCGAGCAGTAAACTATCACCTTGCCATTCGAAAGCATAGGTATTCTTGTAGGCTAATTGAGCAGCTTTTAGCCATTCGCCACTTTCATGAACGTTTTCATTAATTACGCGAAGCTTTCTGTCTAGTAAACCTATTCTGTTTTCAATCGGAATGAAGTCTCCTGTGGTTGTATCATACCGACTAGTGATGTATGGAGCTTCACCACAAGCCATCTCTAGTCTGGTGTCTCGCACGTAATCTTTCCATTTCTTACCCTCTGGAAACGTTATTTTATCCTCTGTCGGCTCCCATGTTCTGATTCCATTTTCTATTTGAATTTCTTTATTAAAAACATTACTTCGGCCAAACCAAGCATCATCAATTAGATTATTTTGGGCATTACAAATCCATGATGGAGTAAAGACTTCAGCCATTTCTTTAGATCTCGCTTGTTGAAGAATTTTGTCCTTATGGACTCTTGGCATTATTATATTGCCATGATCCCCAGTGATAAGTTCAGGAAGTATCTCTGCGTCAAAATGATAGGCCTCTCCTAAATGCTCATAGTTGTTTGTTGCCCAAAAAATGTGTTTTTGAGTTGTGTGATCTTTGAGCAGGTTACCCAGTATTTCCGGGTATTGCTCAATTATTTCATTTTCTTTAATGTCTAAGCCGAAGTGCACCTACGATTGAATTTTAAGTTTATCAAAGTTAGCCAATGGCGAGTTAGAAACATAGGGGACTTTCCCAGAGGGAACGACTTTTGAAGCTGCACCTAAATGAACATCCTGATCATCAAAGAAAATATGAGCACCAAAAGCTTGTAAGACTTTATCTTTAGAAATACCACCTAGAAAATAGGCTTCATCTACATAAACACCCCAATTTCTAAGCGTTTTAATAACCCTCATATGAGAGGGTGCGTTTCGTGCAGTTACAATGGCTATTCTCAAAGGTGAATACTCAATACCTTGCGGAAAATGTTGCTGAATCATACTAAGCTTTTTTAAAAGATTAGCAAACGGTCCTTCAATGAGAGGCTCATCTTCGTGCTCTGACTCGTATTTGTGGAAAGCTTCCATTCCCTCTGATTTATATCTTTCTTCAGATTCTCCAGAAAATAGAACTGCATCTGCATCAAAGGCAATTTTTACTCGATTATCTGTTGGGTTAAAGCTTTCAGGAGGGGCATAAAGTAAGGCAGCGGCACATTTTTGACTATCAATCACGGTTTGTACATCATGTTCGTCCTTGGATAAAAATAAATCGATTGAAAAGGCTTGTATATAAGGGGCTAATGGCTCACCACCTGACAATGCTACTCTTGTTATATCTAAATTCAGACCCTTAATTGAATTCAACATTCTAACACCAGTTTCCGGGCTATTTCTAGACATAACTATGACTTCAACAATACGTTCATTTGCCTGCTTATTTAATTCTAGTAAACTCTGCACTAAGTAAAAGGCAGAGCCTGGTTCTAAAGGAATGTTTTCATTTCCAGTTTGAAAGGCTCTAAAAGCATCTATTCCTTCATCATTGAAGATTTCGTTTTCCTTTTCAAGGTTAAAAAGTGCTCTGGAGGAAACACCGACGACAAGGTATTTTGATAAATCTGTTGGCATTTTAAACTAAATTTTTCTTTTGCTTAACTCCTTTAAATGCTCAAAAATCATCACCATTGCCAGTGTATCCAGCTCGCAATATTTGAATAAAGCATTTCTGATATTTTCTGCTTCTGTCTTACTCATATCGGTGTATTGTAATTTAGCAAAGGCAATCATGGCTGCACCACCGTCTTTGATCTCCATTTCTTCTGTTATGAGTTCATCAAGATCAATATCAGATAGTTCAGGGTGGACCGGATCCAATTGTTTATACGGGTCAAGAAATTGATCTTCATCTTTAACTAACCATACTTTTTCCGTTCCAAAGTTTTTACTACTTACCTTGATATCTCCCATGGGTTGGGAGTATTTCTTTTGGAGATAGGGACTACCATTAATGGATGCGGGAAGGTAAGCTTTAATGGAATTGGAGCCATTGGTTAACGGATTGTAGTAATAATCTTTTATCCATCTGCATAAATCAATCATAGATCTTTCACCCTTGTGAACAGTCTTATTTCCAATTTTCTGATAGGTAATAGACAATATAAACAGTATTAATTCTTCTCGATCTGCTTCTTCTGACTCTTCCAACTGTTTTCGGATATGATTCAAAACAGTATTCTCATGACTGGCATATCGAAAAATTGAACCTTTATCATTACTCAGCACTTTCTTTAGTTCTCTTACAAATTCGAAATTGGTAAAATCCCCTTTTTCTGGATGAAGATATTCGTTAGCATGTTCTATGCTTCCATCTCCATACAGGATGTGATGTGAAAACTGAAAGGCAATGGTTTCGTAGGGTTTTCTTCCGGCATAAAAAGGCAATGCCACAGTCGATGTTTCAAAATCAATAAAGTGTAAAGGATAATTCAATTTTGAAATCTCTGCTTGTAGCTCATTTATCCTTACCTCTGGTGTTGAGTCTGAAGCTGCATCTTTCGTAATCTGTATCCATTGCCTTTCTGTACGACTGATCTTATGAGACTCAGGTTCAACTTTCACATCTTCCTCAGTAACCTGATCCTTGAAGAATTTTTCTTGTGGTATCAATTTGTCATACCGCCAGTCCCAAACATCAAAAATGTTTGGTCTTTGAAATTCTATTTCACCCCATCCATGCATCGTTTTGAAACAGTGCTCGAAACCTGACTTTAGGTTTTCATCTTTATCAGTTGTTTTAAACTCACACTTTTTACAGGCGGAATATTCTACAGGCCAGTGAGAGAATGAGTCTTTTAGATAATTGGTCTTGATCAAATCAAGGCATTCCTGAAATGTTTTACCGTCTAAATTTTTGTGTTTCCCATTAATTATATCAAATACAATTGTAGTTGCATCTATTTCAATAATTAGTTCATTCCCAAGGTCTTCATAGCTTTCGGCCAGATTGACAATGTCCTCCCGCATGTCTTTACCTTTCTGAATTCTGAAAAGTTGATTGATTCCATCTATTGAAGCTTTTTTAGTTTTATCAGCTAAAATCATGGAAGGGATGATTTCATTGTCTGGGTAGCATTTTTGAACGACATAAGCCTGAAAAGCAAGGTCCCATAAATAGGGTTTCCAGCCTGAATTGATTCCACCTTTTTTACCTAGGAAACTATCATCTTCACCCCAAGATTTTGCTTTGACTTCTTTAAGATAAATTTTGTGGCCTTTTTTCTCCAGAATATCTGTTCTCACAAAAAGTCCATCATATAGAAAGGCTGCTTCAAAAAGAACAACGTTTTCATTTTTGAGATGTTCTTGAGTTAAATCATGATAAGCCTGATAGTCATAGTTGTCATAGTTTGATGGAATCATAATTCCATCGGGATATTTCATCCGGGAATATGCTTCCACCTGAAAACCACCTTCTGCCAGTGCCATAAGGAAAGGGTTTTCCTGCTTTTGGTTCGCATATTCAGGCTTTTTGGCGTAAAAGAGTTTATTTGGGCACTCCAGGCCAAGTTTAAATCTGGATTTAGTTAATAGTCTAATTATCATAGATTTCTTGAATATAGTTGAAGATAATTAATTGTTGGAATTATTGTTTAATAACATTCAAATCCATTGCCGAATAATTCAAATTAATAATAATGGTTTCCAACTAGAATGTCCTTTAAATTAGCCTGATTGCCACGGACAAAATGAGCAAAGACGAGAACTACATAGTTTCATTGGGCTACACCCCTAATTTATCAAGCTTATTCTATTTCTATCAAGAAGCACAATACTTAATAAATGCCTAAATTTCAAAGATCAATAAATGACCTAATAGAATCAATTCAGTAAAAATTTGATTGTAAATATTCCTGACTGCGAAATTCATTTATTTTAAACTTATCAAGCTATTTGTGAAAAAGAAGTATTAAATCTTATGATATTACTATAGCTGAAATATTTTTTTTGTCTAACTCACTTCTCTTCGAAAAACACTAATATATATATGGATGTGACCTTTTATATTTGATCTAAACTCGTTTCTAAGTTTGTGATGAAATAGTTATCACTGATTAGTATGAATAATTGTCAAGACTTCTTCCATTTGTTATTTTTTTGATTTCAATTTTAAGAATTTCTGAAGTCCAAAAGACTACTTTGATACTTCATTTTTGTGGAGTTTTCAAAACCATTTAAATAACTCTCTGTAGTTTTAATATTAGAATGGCCAAGGCTTTCACTTATTAATTCCATTGGAGCACCCTGCCTCAACATTCTTGTGGCATACGAATGTCTTGCAACATAGGTTGTTAACTTTACCGCTATACCCAACTTTTCCGCTATGCGTTTAGTATGAAGATTGATTGTTTTGTTAACCTGCTTTATTTTATCACGCCTTAGCTTTGTACTATCATCATCGCTGGCTAAACCAAATACAAAAGTTTCAGGAGCGTCATTTTTCACCCCCATTCTTTCAATAATTTCTCTAGCTTCAGGCAGCAAAGGGACTATGACTGGTTTTATACTACTTCTGCTACTATTTCGAGTCTTCGCTCGAATAAAAGAAATTGTTTCTTTTCCTATGTTTTTATATTGCAGTTCAACTATATCCTTTACGTTAATTCCACTACATAAGTAACTAAAAAACCATAAATCAAGTGCTTTCGCTTCGTCGGCATTTATTGGTTTGTATTTCCATAGTTTTTCAATATCCGAATGATCTAAGGCAATCTTTGTATTCTTTGAGTTAGGTATAACATACTTTCTTTTTTCAAAGGGATATATTTCCCTTTTTACAACTCCCTCTGCAATAGCATTGTTAAAAATTGTCCTCAAGCTTCTCAAATAAATACCAACTGTGCTAATTGACTTCCCTTGATCTAACATCCACTTTTCATATCCCTTTAACCAATCAGGCGTAATGTCCGAAAAGCCAAGTATTTCTATCTTCTTTGATTCTGCATATTTCAATATTGAAACCTTAGCACAACGGTAACTCTCAGCTGTATTGATACTTCTTTCAGCTACATTATCTATATGATGATTGAAAGCATTTGCGACATTTGAAACATCTTCATGGTTTTCATTGAACTTTAACTTAAAGGACTCAAAGCTAAAGTAGTTTAGGTCATTAATAACTTGAATGGCTTTTAACTCAATTTCATTTAGGAAAATCTTTAGATCTTTTAGTTCTCCTCTTGGTTTTGGACCTTCGAGCTTCCTCCACTGATCCTTTGTAAGGAAAACATTTAAAGGATATAGTTTTGACTTTCTCTTAAAAGTGACTCTTAGCTTAATAGCATAGGTTGAATCCTTTTTTTGTACTCTTGAATCAAGGACGATGGCTGTTGTAACGTTTTTCTTTAACATCGAGGTTGTTTTAATATGACCAAAATGTGCAAACAATGTGCAAACATTTCTGTACAAATAAAGAAAATATTGGACAAAAAGAGCAAATAAAAATTCATATTTATTTGATTATCAGTACTTAAGGAAAATATAAGAAAATAAAGGAAACTAAAATATATGACTCATAATCAGGTGGTCCCTGGTTCGAGCCCAGGTGGGTCCACAAGCCTCTCCATTTTGGAGGGGCTTTTTTTTATTCTCTTTTTTGACATACTTAAATTCCCTCTCTGGAGGTGTGCATGAAAGGCGGGGTGGGTGAATTCTAACATTTTGCTAAACTTGATATTCAATTGTAATTTGTTTAGAAATCTTGAAGCACCCTCAAACAATAAAAAACCTACCCCAATTGGAGCAGGTTTTAAGCTTACACTATTACTCTTCGACCTCTATTGCATCTGCATTCCTTCCATGCTGGCAGGATTCGTATTCCTTTTGAAAAGCTTTGTATCCATTTGACCAAAACGTACAGAGAAATTCAATTTAATAATCTGTGGATTACTCAATCTGTAATATGTTTGAGTAAAGCCTTCTCCATAGGAGAATTGAGTATTTCCTCTGGTTTTGAAAATATCATTCACCGATAGAGTTAAAGAAGCTGCATTGTTTTTAAGAAAGCTTTTCTTTATCGCCATATCTACACCGTAAAAAGGTTCTATATACCCCTGTGAAGAGCTTTGAGCCGTGCTTGGTGGGCCAAAACTTCTACCTTGAGAAATAGGAAGGTTGGTTTTTCCCTGATAGTCACCTGAAAGTTGAATTACCCAATTGTCCT
>JANSYO010000261.1 GCA_024742395.1 Cytophagales bacterium | reverse complement strand
TACTCCCCCTCCTACAACAAGGACGTCGGTTTCTGAGGACATACAAACAAAAAATTGATCACAAAATGATACGTATCACGCAACTACAACGGCGAAAATATCTTTGAAACTTCTTTCCTATTGGCTGGAACTCCGGCCTTAGTAATCATGACGAATCACTAGCATGACATTACTAATTTCTCATCTGTTTGTTTCTGCCGTTTTAGAAGTTCTATGTGCCGAATGTTGGTTGTTTTCGCACAAAAAGAGTGACACCGTGAAGGTGAAGTTTCAGAAATTACAACGCGACTTGTTAAGTCGAATTGTGGGCTATTGGATGTAGTTTTCAACTAGCAATACCGTGTAATCCCTTTGGTCATTTACTACGGTAGCTGACCCAGCGCAAGGGCAATGATTATAGCAAGACCTCAGATATATACCAGAATTTGAACTGTTTCACTAGCTTATGGGAAGTGACTAGTTAGAGACTGATTTCCAGTTCGTTCTTGTGAAATTGTTAATGAAGTTAAAGAAAACGGTAATACATCATTGTGGTAATACAGGAGAGTTATTATCAGTGTATTTCAATTACTTTGCATACTTCTTTGTTGATTTCGCCTGATCTTTACAGATATCTTTGTTTACAAATGCATAATGGTGAACCTGTTCAGCTATCAAAATGGTAATAGAATTGGCAATTACAATGAGGAGCAAAAGAAACTTGAA
Source organism: Cytophagales bacterium (assembly GCA_024742395.1). Lineage (GTDB taxonomy): Bacteria > Bacteroidota > Bacteroidia > Cytophagales > Spirosomataceae > Jiulongibacter. Next base: position 723 of record JANSYO010000261.1, on the reverse strand, counting down.
GTGAGCCGGTAATGTGACCAATTCAAACCATGTGAGTATGAATGGTGGAGGAAACAACAAAAGAATTAAGTTCAATCCAATCAATACAATAGTTGTAACAACATAAACCACTGTGTGGTGTTAGACGTGATTCAATTTCGAACTGGTTTACTTACAATTTGATATAATAGGCAGTCGATAGGGTTTTCCAACACTGAAAGCTAATACACCGAATATATATTGAAAGTTTGCCACCACAAAGATTGTCGTAACCTCAGCACACTCAGAATTATTCGAATCTGGATCGATGACGTTTGGTGTAAACCAATCTTGAGTATACAGCAATGCGAAAGCTACTACTTGAAAAAAGATGTTGATGATGTTTTGAATTAGCAAAGATGTGATAACATTCCAACCAATGAGGGAGGCTACAGGCCGTTTCTTTGATAATTTATGATACGGACCTGTGTACTCACTCACAAATGCAAGGGGCATCACAATAAACAAGTCAATCCAAAGAAATTGCATATCAGCGAATAAAGAAGCAATAGCATAAAGGATCATAGATGAAGTGAACTGAATTAACGAGTACGAAGCCATGTACTTAAACGCTTGAAATGATGTCACCATAGCACATCTACCTTCTCTAAGAAGCATCTGTACACAATGAATATTAGGTATAGCACTTGTAAATGGAGCTGCAATTGAAGCCTCAGCCTCAGAGAGACTAATTCCAACATCCGC
>JANSYO010000347.1 GCA_024742395.1 Cytophagales bacterium | reverse complement strand
TCTATCAGTACAAAAGCAGCGTGTTTGAAAGTGCCGAGGAGAAATACCGTGGCATTAACCTTCGGTTCGTAACAAAAGACTTTATTGATTTCAGTCGATCCTTTGAACGTGTTAAGCTAGAATTGGCCAAAGGAAACTCCGAATTGCCCAATCCAGCGACTTTTTCATTAGTCACCAAATTGGCATTCCCGGAACAGCCTACCGTATTGCCGGTAGCTAAAAGATTATTGATGCGTCACTTAAGTGCGGCGGCTTAATTGCCGCCTGTAGAGTCACCTTCTCCTAAATCGGCAGGTAAAGAGGAGCCTTCATCAAATGTAGGCAATGCTGGAGTAGGGGCCTGGGTATTTTCAAGGTTAGGGCTTGATGGTTCCAGGGTGTTTTCAGTCTCCAGGAAGAAGTTAGTGCTCAATGAAAGCAACAGAATGGCGATCGCTGCTCCCCAGGTCGCTTTTTCCAGAAAATCTCCAGTCTTTTTTACACCCATCAATTGAGAGGCACCACTGCCACCAAATTGGCTGGAGAGTCCACCTCCTTTAGGGTTTTGAGCAAGGACAACTAAGATTAAAAAAACGGCTAGGACCAGAATCAGTCCGATGATTACGTACATACTAAATTTCTTACTTCGACTTCAGTTCTTCAATTCGCGCCACAAAATAAGACTTTTTTTCGGGGAATTTCAAGCTCAGTTTTTCGTAAATTGAAATTGCGCGTTCTATTTTACCTTGCTCGACATATATTTCGGCCAGATACTCCGTGCCAATGTCTGCCTGGAATCGACTGCTTTTGTCGGATAAATCTTCCTTGTCTTCTTCTGAGGCCAGTTTTGACTTGTCAGCTTTTGATATTTTAGGACTGGTACTGATGAATTCGTCGATGATCTTTTCTTTACTTTCTTCCTCTGTATTTTCCTTACTCTGAGTCTCAAAAGTAGTGGATTGCACTTTTCCAGATCTACGTCGGACTACCTTCAAGGTGCCAGTATCTTCTTCTTCCGCTTTTATTTCCTTCTTTTTGATAGGTTTCTCCTCACTTATTGGTGATTGCTCTTCGGATTTTGGTTGAGCTTCAATTTCCTCTTTTACCGGTTCTGTTTTTACAGGAGTCTTTTTAGCGGAGGTTTTTTTCCTTGGAGCCT
>JANSYO010000045.1 GCA_024742395.1 Cytophagales bacterium | reverse complement strand
TTAGAGAATGAAACACTTGATTTTGAACAATTCAAAGAGATTTTCACAAAAAACCTGGTCAGAACAGACTGGGCTTATTTTAATATAGTCTTAAACTTCAAAGTCATAGGCTTTTGCAGCCTGCATTTTAAAGACTCTTTGCATCATTCATCTGAAATTGCTGAATTAGAAGAGTTCTTTATTGACCCTTCTCAGCAAAACAAAGGTCTGGGTAAAAAAGTAGTCACTGAGCTAAAAACCTTTTGTAAAAACAGGGGAATTAATCAATTAGAAGTATCTACAAATAAAAAAAGAGAGGCAGCTTATAGATTCTACCTCTCTTCCAAATTTTCAGATTCGCATCATAAATTAGTCATCAAATTCTGATTAGTTCTTAACAAACTTCTGTACTTCGTCGCCTTTATCAGTTTTAACTTTAATCAAGTAGGTTCCGCTACTAAGCCTTGAAATATTGATTTCAGGCACATTAGACTTGAGTATTTCTTTACCGCTTAAACTTGTCAATTCTGCAGATTGGAATTGCTGACCAGTCAACATCTTAATCCTGACCACTTCTTGTGTAGGGTTTGGATATACACTTATTCCCGATTCTTGAATCGGCTCCGTACTTAAAACCTTCAAAATATTGATGGAATTAGAAAAACCACTGGAACAACCATCATCTGTTACCGCCTTAACAGACCAATCTCCATTTCTATTCGCCGTTATTTGTCTGTTTGTGGTTTGCCCTCCTATGGCATTTCCGTTTACAAACCACTGAAAAACACCGCTGGTACTTACAGTTAGAACATCCTCATTTGAGCTGATAGATGGAGCTCTGGGGTTCAGACAAAAAGATTGCTCTGTACTGGCCGATATAAATTCGCTATTTCCTACTTGATACGCCTGAACCACAATTTTACCGGGGGTAGTCCCCAAAGTGATTCTAGTTCCATTCAAGGTGGCATCTCCTTGAAGCAGGCTAAACTGTACCGGCAGACCCGAATTTGATGTTGCCGAAAGATTGATTACCGCTCCTGCATTTTGACTCCCTACTGATGAAAACTGGATTTCCTGATTCTTTTTAGTTGGGAGTTTTCTTACTCCCTGTGCATAAAAAACGGCAAGTTTATCTTCTCCTCCTTCAAATAACCTTGAACTATTGCCCGCAGCAGAAATCTTATCTGCATTTAATGGAATAGTTACAACCACCTCTCCTACTGAACCTACGGCCGTGTAACCTAAATGGCTGTCAGAGATAGTATAGTCAGGGAATCCAATTGTATTATTCTCTGTAATGAGATTTAAATCGCCTGTATTCAAGTTTAGACCTAAAATGTAAAACTGATCTGAGTTCGAATCTAAATAGTCAAATGCCAAGATGTTTGGATTTGTCTTTGAGATCGTTGGGTTACCAATGTTATCCCCATCGTCTAAATCTGTAAATATCTTCTGTATTTGCCCATCGCCAAAAGAATTTGAGCTAACATCCCAAGCTCTTAACACACCCACATCCCAGTAGTCTAAGTCGCCAAATATCCCTTGTACACGGTTAAACGCATCATAAATCAAATACTCACCGCTGTAGTCCCACTCAAAAGAATCAGCGAATAGGACTTCGCCCGTGGACACCCCCTCGGTATAGGTAGGATTGTACAGTTCGAAACTAGCCTGCTGGTTACTTTCTAAATTAAACACATAAATCCTGGCATCTTGAGAAGTTGTGAGAGCAGCCAGCAATTTTCCATCTTTTGAAATAGCTACATTATCCCAGGTAGCATCTTGAGAGACTTCTTGAGGGGTAGTAGGTGAAACTGTTAAATCAACATAATAAATGCGGCTATTATCACCAACAAAGAATAACTCAGTACCATCATCTGTAATACTTGGTTTCTTTTTACAACCGAATCCTTCAGAGATGACATCAAACCCATCTCCACCAATTTGTACCCGGTACAGATTACCGGAGCCCGGCTCATACACTATCACAAATTGCTCACCTGGATTTACCTCAATAACCTGTTCTGTTTCATTCGGAACTTGCTGACCACTGCCCGGATCTAGAATTCCTACCTGATCAAATGCAGAGGTGGCAGCACTTAATTCTTGACCACTGCCATATAAATCTTTAGTAGACTGTATGATAGCCAGTCTCAAGTCTACAAATCTTGAGGTTCGGGTCATATAATTTGATAAGGCGTGATAGTACACTCTCTCAGCCTTATCTCTATTCATCCCAGCTCCTGTGGCAAATAAATAAAAAGCATGATTTGGTATTCCTGAATTAATGTGAACTCCACCATTGTCCTCACTTGGAACATCCCTCAAATAAACATATTGGCTCATGTTTTTGGGTTGATACCCGGGGTCTCTTTGCCCACCTTGATTAGGATTCTCCAAGCTTCTCAAGGCACCTGAAGGAAAAACATTGCTTTTCACTACATCTTCTCCCAGGGTCCAGTCTTCACGATCGATTAGAGTAGCAAAAATATCTGCAAAACTCTCATTTAAAGCTCCGGATTGATTCCTGTATTCAAGTCTGGCGGTATTCTCAATAACCCCATGAGTCATTTCATGGCCGGCCACGTCAAGAGCTCCGGCTAAAGGCTTAAAGCCTTGATTGCCATTACCATAGCCCATAAACTCCCCATTCCAGAAAGCATTGTCCATGCCTTTACCATCTTCATCGGTAATGTTTATGACAGAGACGATTGTCCCTCCTTTGCCATTCAGAGAAGTACGCCCAAACTTAGATTTATAATAATCATAACAAATGGAGGCATTGTAATGGGCAGATACAGCAGTGGGGCTCCAGGTAATTCCATCGTTAGAGATTACATGAGAAGGTCTAATTTCTTGATCAATTCTGGAATTAAGGGCATCCAAAGTCCAGATTGCCCCGACAGGCGAATTAGGCAACTGTGATCTTTGAGAATCAAACATATCCTTTGAAGCATCCACCATAAAATAGGAAGTTCCCTTTTGGATTATGCTAAAATCTCTGGTAAAGCCATTTAAATCTTTTGCCTTGGTATTAAAAAAACCATCAAACGTACAGGTGTGGTTATAAGAATCTATCACCTCTGCTGTGGTGGCATCCAGAAAAATCACCCATCTTTCCAAGGTATTAGGCCTGGCCACAATTTCGTATGCAAGCTTGAAAGCCCCATCTTTAGGATAAATCAGGAGTTCAGAAGTATTACCTAGGTGCCCAATGCCTAAATCATTATGTGCTCTTTCGTTTACAATGGTCTTATCACCCAAATACTCCAGTGCTTTTTCAATAGCTTTTTTCTCACTTATTTTTGCCTTTACGGCTAAACCTTCCGGACTTGGCCAAATTCTACCATTCACCGTTTTTACCTGGGTTTCAGTGGCATGAAGCATCATTTCAGCACCATAAATGGGAATGCCCTTGTACTTTTGTTGAATTTTCGAGTGTTTATTTCCCTTTTCATCAAACTGCGTATCCAGAATCTCCAGCTCACTCTCTACATTTTTTAGTCTAGTCTGTAATTTTAGAGCAGTCATAAACTCGAAAGCCTGAGCCTTTGCAGATTTTCTTAAATTCTGACCCGAAGAACTTTTTTCAAGATTTTCTATATAAATGATGGCTTCTGATTCCGGATCTTTTATGACTTTGTACTTTAAGTTCTGACGAATAGGGGTATCTACCAAAGAGTGCATCCTTCCTTGAAAACCTTGATTTGCAGCCCCGTTTATTGACTGAAATTCATCAGTCAAAACAGGCTTTTTTGTTTGACTTTTATACTTTGAGTCAAAACTCTTTTGACCATTTACATTTACTATAATAAATACTAAACATATTGTATATATTATACTTTTCATATTTTCAATAATTAATGAAACACTACCATTCATTTCAGATTTGAGACGCCCGATACCTTTCAAAGATACATGAATTCTCTAAAATGATTTAAAGAACAAAATATTGGAATATCAAAATCTCAATCAGTCTTTGTCACAATAAATTATCCCTTTTAGAGTTATTTGACTTTGAAAAGTCCAAAAATTTGTAATTTCGCCATTAACAATTTAGATCATCGAACTATTCAATAGTTCCTTACAGATTTCACTTCATCACTAAGTAATATGGCAGTAGTTCACGAAAAGAATCTATCCACTAAACAGAAAGCACTTCGACTAAACCTTGACAAAAGGATTTATGGTTCTTTTGCAGAGATTGGGGCAGGACAAGAAGTTGCAGCTCAGTTCTTTAAAGCAGGAGGAGCCAGTGGAACTGTCGCAAAAACCATGTCTGCTTATGACATGACTTTCTCAGATGCCATTTATGGTGAGGTAAGCTCAAAAAGATATGTCAGTCAGGAAAGACTACATAGTATGCTGGATCATGAGTTCAATCTTTTACAGGAAAGACTGAGCGAAAAAAGAAGTGACAACACCTTGTTTTTCTCTTTTGCAGATACGGTTGTGGCATTAAACTATCACAAGAATAACAGTCCTCATGGCTGGATAGGCTGCAGGTTTCAGTTAAGTCCTAAAGGAGATTTTCATAATATCATTATACATGTGAATATGCATGATAATGACAATTTACTTCAGCAACAGGCACTGGGTGTTATAGGTGTCAATTTAATCTATGGTTGTTTCTACTATTATGAGAATCCGGAGACTCTCCTACTCTCTTTGATGGACAACCTGACCACAGACCGTATGCAAATTGATATGATTCACTTTGACGGTCCTGAGTTTGCAGAAGTAGATAGCAGACTAATGAGTTTACATTTAGTAAAACACGGATTTTCTGATATCGCATTATTTGGACCCGATGGCCAAAATCTACAGCCTTCGGACACTCTATACAAAAAGAACATTGTTGTTTTAAGAGGTCGATTCAGACCCATTATCAATGTCCATCTGGATATGTTAAAGAACGGAGTGAAGCAATATCTTAGAGAACCTGACGTAGATAAAGAAAATATGGTCGTGGTTAGTGAGCTCACCTTAAGGTCACTGCAGGAAGATCAGGATGGTGATATTATCGATGAAAAGGACTTCTTAGATAGAGTAGACATTTTGTGCTCATTAGGAGAAACTGTGATGATTTCAAATTATCATGAGTACTATAAATTGGTCTCATTCCTTTCAAAAATCACTTCGCATAAGATTGGTTTAATTATTGGGTATCCTAATCTTGAATACATTTTTGAAGAAGAAAATTATACAGACCTTCCAGGTGGAATACTTGAGTCGTTTGCAACGTTATTTAGTCGTAAGGTAAAACTTTACGTATATCCAACTCAGCGTGACGACAAGGCCATATTAACCTGTATGAAGTTTAATCCACCAATGGAACTAATGGATCTCTATCGCTATTTAATAGCTAATCACAAGATAGAAGACATTTATCATTATAATCCAAAAAATCTGGATGTTCAAACAGATAATATGCTGGATTTAATTAAGAAAGGAGAAACAGGCTGGGAAGATCACGTGCCGGCAGAAGTGGCTCAAATGATAAAAGACAGATGCCTCTTTGGCTTTCCATGTGTGGTTTTACCAGCTAAAACAGAAGAAAAATAACATGTTATTTAGAAGAATAAGTATTGCTATCCTATTACTGACGCCCTTTTACTCAATTGCACAAAACGAATATCAAATTCTTTTCCCTACAGAAAGGGGATGGAATAATTTGTACGAAGGCAAACAGAAATCCTTTAAAATAATTGTAGGCGGTCCTGAAGACGACAGAGACTTCATCTTTGCTATTACGCAAGGAAAAGAGATAGGAATGGAACTCGATTCATCAGGACAATTTTCCTGGACACCGGACTACAACCTCGTAGATAGAATAGAGAAACAACGCATTTTCCAAATAAGAATCGAAGCTAAATCTGATTCCGGAGAATACGTACGAAGAACCATGGACCTAATAGTTACACATACTAACCGGCCGCCCACGGTAAATGAACTCAAACCGTTTTACATACAGTACAACAGTAATAATTCATATAGAATAGAATCATCTCTTGTCTATGATGAGGATAATGACCCTTTAGTTTTTATTCCTTCAATTGAGGAATTGCCTGAAGGCATGAATATAAGTAGCCGGGGTGAAGTAACCTGGACACCATCTTATACTCAATTTAAAAAACTTCAGGAAGCCCCCATATTTGTCAGTTTCTCGGTTGAGGATCAACCTGCCAAAAGTCAGACCATTGGAAGGTTAAAACTTCTCCCAACACAGCTTGACTTACCACCCGCCATCACCGTAGTGCCTAAAGTAGATAAAATCATTCTAAAAGAAAATGAGACTATTAACATCGGTTTTTACCTGTCAGATCCAAATGGCGATGAAGACATTGAAACTTTTGATTTTTTGAGTAATCACCCTGACATCAGAAAACAATCCTTGATAAAGAATACACCTAATCAATACGAATTCATTTGGTCTCCCAATTATGATTTTGTTCAGGATCCTGCTGATTCTGTACGCTTTCACATAGACTTCTTTGTCATAGACAAGTCTCAATTGAGGGCAGTGAAAAGAGTTACTTTCAGAGTGGACAATGCAATCAATGAAGTTGAAATAGATAAAAAGAACTATGCCTTATACAGCGGTACATTAGCTAAAGGCTGGGAATTAATGGAGCAGCTTAAAGAAAAAGAAGAAGAGCTTAAAAAAGCTTATAATAAAGCGAAAAAAGGAAAAAAACACCGATCGGTTTTAAATGCTTCTTTGGGTGCAACTACGGGTCTCTCCTCCATTTTTACCAAAGACAAAGAGAATCTGCAGCGAACAATCTCAACTGTTGGCGGCACTACAGTATTGACCATTGGTACCTTAGAAGCCACTGAGGTTATTGGTAAGTCTATGAAAGACCTCATTGATAGATTGAACTATGTAATCGAGAAGAAAAACGAAGTTCAAACCAAAGGAGACATTTTTGCCCGGGACTACTCTTTGAAATCTGCAAGAAGAGAAGATAGCTTCAAAAAATCAATGGACACTTTCATGAATACAATGAATTTAAAAGGTCTAGTGGCATTAGAATTAGATGCTACATGGGAGTCTAAAAAAACGGCGACACCGGCGAATATCAGAAAGACTTTCAAAGACTTTTCAGGAGAAAACGAGTAGTCTCTTTTTTTTATTTTTTTAGCCGAAATCTCTTTGAGACTGACTACATTTTATCTACATTAAGGGTGCAAGATAATTGCTGATTTTTCAGCTTCATTATCTACACATTTGTCATATTTTCAAACCTAATAAATCCAAAAGAAATATGAAGTTAACAGTAAATGCCGTGCACTTCAATGCAGACGAGTCTTTGGTAGATTTCATCCAAAGAAAACTTAATAAATTAGATACCTTCTATGACCGAATAACAGAAGGGGAGGTTTATTTGAGACTTGAAAAAGGAGAAAAATCAAAAATTCATAAAAAATTCATAGAAGTCAAACTTCACGTTCCGGGCAGCTCCCTTTTTGTAAAAGAAAAAGGTGATTCTTTTGAAGAAGCTACAGATTTAGCCGTAGGTGTTTTAACCAGACAGGTCAAAAGATTTAAACAAAAGGCTAACGACGTGAGTCATAAAAAACCAGAAATAGTAGTTGCAGAAGACACTACAGAAGAGTAGACAACATTTGATAATTGCGAAGTCGTAGTTCCTAAGGGGCTACGACTTTTTTGTTTTTGGTAGGAACCGTTCCCATAAATTCTTTTAAGTAGAACGGTTCAAAATCAGCTACATTTTCTAATTCACCATTTTCAAACTTCTTGAAAGCCAATGCACCCATCATTGAAGCTTTCGGTCTTAGTTGAGCTGAGAGAAAAACAGCATTTTCATGGAGTATCAATTCTTTTGCCTTTTCAGCACCTGGGCCACAAAATAACACCTTCTCGGCATTCAGAAATTCAGCAAAGGAATTGTCCTCTAAAACTACTGCCGAAGTAGGAAGAAGCTCCCTGTTATTTCCATCTAAAATTTTGCAATAGACTTCCTTTCTTCTGGCATCGAGCATCGGGCAAATTAACCCATGCCGGTTAAAGGCTCGCACTTCGGCCTCTAATATATCCAATGTATTCACAGATACCAGGGGAAGATCTTTTCCGAAGCAGAGGCCCTTGGCTGTACTTATCCCAATTCTTAAGCCAGTATAAGAACCTGGCCCTTTTGAGACAGCAATGGCCGATAATTCCTCGAATGATTTGCCTGTAAGAAATAAACATTGAGATATGGCCGTAGTAAGCATCTCTGCCGCCGATCTGTCAATAACTAAATCAATGGTACAAAGAAGATGGCCAGCTTCATGTAAAGCTACTGAGGAACCTCTATCTGCTGTTTCAAGACTTAAAATCAAACTCATTTATTTGCCTTTCAGAATTGAGTGATATTTGTCCATATTCTTGAAGAGTTTTAAAGATTCCTGAATCTCCTGATCCTTCTCAAAAGACACAAACTTCATCACTTTATCGTAATGATAACGACTTAGAATCTCCAAGGCTAATTCATCACTAATCTCTTCTTTGTATGTCATAAAATCAGACTCATTTTTTGAGTTCAGTTTAGCTCTCAATTCATTAAGAGTAGGTTTCATTTCCTGGTAGCCTTTGTCATTTTTAGCAATCGCCTCAAGACTCCTTAAAGACTCTTCTGCCTCATTGAGGTAGCTAAAACCATTTGACTTTGCAAAAGCTATAAACGATTTATACAAGTCATTAGAAATTGTAAAGTTATCCAGAGGCTTTTTAGAAATATTCTCCGCATGATATTTTGTCGCAAAATCAAAAATCACCCCTTCCTCAATTAATTGCTCTGTTAGTTCAGAAAGTACTTTTGGCTCCAGATGAATATCGGGATCTACCCCACCACCATCATAAACAGGCCTCCTGTTTTTAGTGTAAAAAGTTGATTTCAATGAATCAGGCACTTTTCCTACGCTACCATCTTCATTTCTATGACTGTAATCAATTGCTTGAATACATCGGCCAGAAGGGATATAATATTTAGCCGTAGTTACCTTTAATTGTGTATTAAAGCTCAGTGGTCGGGTTGTCTGAACAAGCCCTTTACCAAATGATTTTTGACCAATAATAACTCCTCTGTCATAATCTTGTAAGGTACCACTCACAATCTCAGAAGCTGAGGCACTACTGCTATTAATCAGAACCACTATTGGGATCTTTAAATCTAAGGGATTCCTGGTACTTAAATACTTTTTGTTCCACTGCCCTACTTTCCCTTTTGTTTCTACAATTAACTCACCTTTTTCAACAAAGAAATTACAAATATCGATTGCTTGATTTAGAAGTCCACCAGGGTTGCCTCTAAGGTCTAAGACCAGTTTAGTCATCCCCAAGCCTTTCATTTCATCATAGGCTGTCTTTATTTCTGTAGCTGCCGTAGCACTAAAGTCCTTTAATTGAATATAGCCAACCTCATCATTTATGAGACCATAATGCGGAACATTTGGTGTTTTCACCACTGCTCGTTTTACACTCAGCGTTAAGGGTTTAGACTCTCCGTACCTCTTTACAGAGATATTTACAGAGGTACCCGTCTGCCCTTTTAAAAGTCGGCCCAACTCATCGCTATCTCTATTAGCCAAACTGATACCATTAATTTCGGTCAATACGTCTCCTATCCTTAATCCTGCTTCATCTGCCGGCGAGTACTGATAGATCATGACAATAGTATGCTCACCATTTTCTGAGTTTACCGTAGCACCAATCCCGTTATATTTACCGGCATTCATGGTGCGGTACTCTTCGATATCGTCCTCAGGATAAAAATTAGTATATGGATCAAGCTCCTTAAGCATGGCCGTAATACTCGTCCTCATGGCCTTATTAGGATTGATCTCATCAACGTAAAGAGCATTTAACTCCTTAAACAGGGTGGCAAAAATGTCTAAGTTCTTGGCTATTTCGAAGTATCTGTCTTCATACTTAAAGCCCACCAATGTGATAGTAGAAAGCAGAAAGAGTCCAAACAGATATTTATAAATTTTCTTCATTTTAAGTAGATTTATGAGCTTTCTGTAAAACTAACGCAAAATCCAATCCAGACTATACTAATTGACCGTCATTTTCGGAAAGACGCTGCAAGATGACCTTCATACTACCTTCAATTTTATCGTATGGCAATATTTCTCTTGAAGTAAACAGAAAAACCACATTTAGCCTCAGGCCCTTTAAAGAAGATTTGTTCAGACGATATGACTCCCTTAGTCTTCTCTTTATAAGATTCCTGTCTACTGCTCTTTTAAAAGAGCGTTTAGAAACAGAGAATAGGACTTGAGGAAACTCCAGTTTATCATTCCCTTCGGATTTATACGAATTATAGATTACCCGAATAGGATACACTGAAAATGATTTATTTTTTACGTTAGACCTGTCAAACAAACTTTCAATTACCTTTTTGTGGCACAGATGCTCGTATTTCTTGAAAGTTTGAGACATAGAAAAATGTGTTTATAACAGAAAAGCCACCCCAAGAGGTGGCTTTAAAAATAATATTAATTATTTCTTATTTATGCGTCTTTTCGTCAGAGACAGACAATTTCCATCTCCCTTTAGCACGACGAGCCTTTAAAACTCTTTTTCCTCCTGGTGTACTGCTACGCTCACGAAAACCATGCTTATTTTTACGCTTTCTGTTTGATGGCTGAAATGTACGTTTCATTCTATATCAATTAAATTTGTCTGTTCTTAAAATTTGGGAGTGCAAAAATAGAAAAATCTTTTTTATTTAAAAAGTCTAGTGAAGAATGAATTATAAAATTATCTGTGAAGAAATAGATTCAAAGTACCTGTCAATAAGTGCTTTGTTTGAAAATGTAAACAAAAACAGTCAGACGATACAACTTCCGGCATGGCGGCCCGGCCGATACGAAATTCAAAATTTTGCTCAGTTCATCAGGAAAGTCCAAGCATTTTCTTCAGAAGGCAGCCCTTTAGAAATGAAAAAAGTATCAAAAGACAGTTGGTCAGTCCAGACCGCTGGAAACGAAAAAATCAGAATCGAATACGAGTTTTATGCCGATATTCAGAATGCCGGTGGAAGTTATATAGATAAGAAATTCTTTTACCTAAATCCTATTAACTGCCTTGTTTACATTGAAGAAAAACAAAATGAAGCCTGTGAACTCGAAATAGAATTTAAACATAATAAAGATGTGGCATGCGGACTGACACATGTAAAAAACAAGAATTCTACTCATTTTAAAGCTTCCTCCTTTCATGATCTGGTGGATAGCCCGATAATGATTTCAGATAAAATTCAACACCAAAGTTATGAGGCTTCTGGTTGCACTTTTCATATTTGGATAAAGGGCAATACCGAGATTCAATTTGAGCAGCTTATTGAAGACTTCAAGAAATTCACCGAAGAGCAAATCAATATTTTTGGTGAATTCCCTGAGCCGGAATATCATTTCATGCTTTGGTTAATGCCTACTGCATTTTATCATGGTGTAGAACATCGTAATTCTACAATGATGACACTAGGTCCAATCTCACAACCTTTTGAAGAGTTTTACACTGAAATATTGAGTCTGGCCTCGCATGAATTATTTCATACTTGGAATGTAAAAAGAATCAGGCCCATAGAACTCATGCCCTATGATTACAGCAGAGAAAACTATTTTGAAACATGTTTTGTAGCAGAAGGGCTTACTACTTTTTACGGAGACTGGATTCTCTTCCGCTCTAATGCTTTTAGTCAAGATCAGTTCACTAAGGAATTTGAGGCCACTTTAAGGCGTCATTTTGAAAATGCAGATACAGCCAGCGAGTCATTATTACAATCGTCATATGACCTTTGGCTAGATGGCTATAAGAAAGGTATTCCTGACAGAAAAGTGTCTGTTTATCATAAAGGGGCCATTGCCGCCCTTATTCTCCATCATGAAATTCAAATGGCAACTAAAAACACTAAAGGACTTGATGATATAATGAAAAGCCTTTGGGATAAACATGGTAAACCCTTTATCGGATACTCATTGAAAGATTACATTGAAATCTGTGAGGATATTGCCGGTGTAGGCCTTTCCCATTATTTTGAAAAAATAATTGCTGGTTCTGAATCAATTTGGGATGAAACTCAAGCGGCTTTGAGTCATATTGGTTTTAAATTAAGTAAATCACGTGAAGGTTATGCCAGATTAGCACCCCAATTAAAAAGCTAAAACATTAATATACAGAGTATTGAACAGTCACCCACCTAAATGAATTTAGAATTCTTTGGGTATTTATAGATTTTTTTTTAGTATCTTTGCACCTCGATTGGGATACTGTACCAATATTTTTTCACAAATAACTTCCTATATGAGCAAACTTCGCATCCTGTACTTAACCAGTGAGATCGATCCATTTTTAGAATTATCAAAAATTTCGAGTTTAATAAGAAAGTTGCCGCAGAATATGCAGGAGCGGGGAATGGAAATCAGAATTCTAATGCCTCGTTTTGGTACTATAAATGAAAGAAAGAATCGTCTACATGAAGTTGTCAGGTTGTCTGGTATAAATATTACTGTAGGAGAAGAAGAAAAGCCTTTAATTATTAAAGTTGCTTCTATTCCGGCTGCTAAGCTTCAGGTTTATTTCTTAGACAATGAAGATTATTTCCAGCGTAAAAGAGTTTTCACAGATAAGAAAGGAGCTTTTTATGACGACAATGACGAGAGAACTATCTTTTTCTGTAAAGGTGCTTTAGAAACCGTTAAGAAATTAGGTTGGGCTCCAGATGTAGTACACTGTACAGATTGGATGACTTCGCTTGTTCCTTTGTATTTGAAAACTACTTACAAAAACGATCCTATCTTCAAAAATACGAAGTCTGTTTTCACCGTTTATAATAATGCATTCGACCATAAGTTTACTCAGGATATGATTCCTAAGGCTAAGATGATGGATATCTCTGATGAGAATCTGGCTAATCTTAGATCTAGAGATTTCCAGGGATTAATTAAGATAGGTTGTGAGTATGCTGATGTGGTAGTGAAAGCAAACGAAGACTTAAGAGAAGACATTCAGAATATCGTGGCCGAGGCTGACAATAAAATTGATGCTCAAATTGAGGACGAGAATATTACTGACACATTTTACAATCTTTACACAGAACTGGCCGACGTCGCAGAAGAAGTGGCCGAATAAGTTTATGCCTAATACTTTTAAATTAATGCGGAATTCAGTCCTCGTACTGATTTCCGCTTTCTTTTTGTCCTGTGAGAACCCAACAGACATAGACCTTCCGGGTTCTGGTAACCAAGGGAATAGCTACTTCACTGATACGCTTAGCCTGCAAGTAGAAACCTTCCAGATGGATTCTGCTATTACTTCTAATCAGGCTGCTGCACTTATAGGATCTTATACCGATCCATCCTTAGGAAGGGTTACTGCAAAGGCCTATTTACAACCTACTTTGCAGCAGGTTACTGATGGATTGACTGGACAGGTTACTCCTATCGAGTTCACATTTACTTCCAGCCAGATATTAGATTCTGTTTCTGTTCGGTTAGCGAATAAGAACTTGATCTTTTTTGGGGATTCACTGGCTAATATGACTATCAACGTACACAGGCTGAATAGTTACATAGATAATACGAAGAACTATAATTTTAATTCGTCATTGCCTTACGATCCTACCCCCTTAGCTTCAGTTACTTTTGATAGATATGCAATGGATAATGATTCCTTGATTACCTATTTAAATATCAAATTACCTAAATCCATAGGCGAAGAACTGATTGCTTTGGCAGGAACGGATGCGGCAAAAGACCGTGATGCGTTCGCAAAAGCTTTCAGAGGTTTTGTATTTGTAGCAAATAATGATGCCGAGACGGTTTCTGTATTTAACCTTGGGAACACCTTTGGAGTGGTTAATTCAAGACTAACACTTTATTACCATGACTCAGGCTCTACTGACGTAGAAGAAAAAGAATTTGAGTATACGGTAGGAAGATTTAACGAGGTTACTTTTGACAGGAGCAATACATCTCTGGCTAAATTAACCAACTTAAAAAGTGCGATACCAATCTCCGAGACAAATGGCCGTGCCTATTTACAAGCAGGTTCTGGAATAGGAACAAAAATCAGATTCCCAGATTTAGATAAATTAAAAAGCTCACAAATCGGATTAGCTGAAATCACTTTCTCAGCTGATACACTTACTTTTTCTGACGAAATTCCAGTCGCACCATTTGTTACTTTCATCGGATTAAATGCAGATGGAAGCGTCAAAAGAACAAGCGGCAATTATTCCTACATCAGTAGTACCACTGGTGCACTAAGCGGAATCTTAAGCTCATACGACGATTCTTTGAATGTATTTACGGCGAATATCACTCCTTACCTTCAGGATATTTCAACAAAAAAAGCCGAAGATAATGGAATCGCTTTGGTAGTGGCTATTCCGGCTTCTACCGGTACCAGTGCTCTTGTTTTCAACTCTGGCTTAAATAGAATTGTACTAAGAAATTTCAAGTTAAACTTATATTACAATCAATAAGTTATAACTATCAAACCATCAATAAATCAATGCTTTATTGATGGTTCTGAATTAGTTCAATAATTTTACCGACAATATTTCTAAACCAACAACCATACTATGTGCGGAATTGTAGCATACATTGGCCAAAGAGAGGCTGCTCCACTGATTCTTAAAGGATTAAAAAGACTCGAATATAGAGGATATGATAGTGCAGGAATAGCACTTCTAAATGGAGATGGTCTCAAGGTTTATAAGAAAAAAGGTAAAGTTGCCGATCTGGAGTCTATTTTAAATGGCAAAGAACTTCACGCTAAAATAGGAATAGGGCATACAAGATGGGCCACTCATGGAGAGCCAAATGATGTGAATGCTCACCCGCATTACTCCCAGGGCCAAAGACTAGCCATCATTCATAACGGAATCATCGAAAATTATTCTTCGATTAAAAAATCTCTTCTGGCCAAGGGATATTCTTTTGATAGCGAAACAGACACGGAAGTGTTGATTAATTTCATTGAGGATATTCAGAAGCACAAAGCTTGCAGCACAGAGGAAGCTGTAAGACTAGCCTTACTGGAGGTTGTAGGTGCTTACGCAATCGTAGTTATTGATAAGGATGAGCCTGGTCAGTTAATTGCTGCCAGAAAAGGGAGCCCATTAGTCATTGGTATAGGTGCGGATGAATATTTCTTTGCCTCAGATGCTACACCTATCATTGAGTACACTAAAGAAGTGGTTTATCTTGATGACTACGAAATGGCCGTCATTTCCAACGGCGAACTCAATATTAAAAATCTCGAAAACCAGCAAAGAGGAGCTTTTATTCAAACTGTAGAACTTGAATTAGAAAGCATTGAAAAGGGTGGCTTTGATCATTTTATGATCAAAGAAATATTTGAACAGCCTAAATCAATTGCAGACTGTATGAGAGGTAGGTTGAATGCAGAAACTGCTCATATACAACTCGGCGGACTGCATAATTATATGGATAAACTGGCCTCAGCAAAACGAATTGTCTTTGTGGCTTGTGGTACCAGTTGGCATGCAGGTTTAGTAGGTGAATATCTCTTTGAAGAACTCGCAAGAATCAATGTTGAGGTAGAATATGCCTCTGAATTTAGATACCGAAACCCTATCATTAAAGAAGGGGATTTTGTCATTGCCATTTCTCAATCTGGTGAAACAGCCGATACTATGGCTGCACTGGAATTAGCTAAACAAAAAGGAGCCACCATTTTAGGTATATGTAATGTTGTAGGTTCTTCAATATCCAGATTGACTCATGCAGGTGTTTATACTCATGCAGGACCAGAAATTGGAGTGGCTAGTACAAAGGCCTTTACTGCACAGGTTACAGTCCTTACTATGATTGCTATTGCAGTTGCAAAACAAAAAGGAACCATTGATGATGGAGAATATAGACGATTGTTGTCTGAAATGGCTGCTATACCGGGCAAAGTAGAACAGATTTTAGCTCAGGATGCGGAGATTACAGATATTGCCAGACTATTCACTTTTGCTCAAAACTTTATTTTCCTTGGCAGGGGGCTTAACTTTCCTGCAGCTTTGGAAGGAGCACTTAAACTGAAGGAGATATCTTACATACATGCTGAAGGATATCCGGCTGCTGAAATGAAGCATGGACCAATTGCTCTTATCGATGAAGACATGCCGGTGGTATTCATTGCAACAAAAGATAGCTCTTATGAAAAGGTTGTCTCCAATATTCAGGAGGTAAAAGCCAGAAAAGGCCGTGTTATTGCTATTGTAAATGAAGGCGATGTGGACGTAAAGAAAATAGCGGATTTCTGTATTGAAATACCCCATTCCCATGAGTTAGTATCTCCATTGCTGACTTCTATTCCTTTACAATTACTTTCTTATCATATTGCAGTATTAAGAGGCAGAAATGTAGATCAGCCAAGAAACCTGGCTAAATCTGTAACTGTAGAATAAATCAGATCTTAGATTTTAGATATCGGGTAAACTTAAGCCCGGAATGCTCTACCAGATGAATTCCATCATTTGTCTGGTAGAACTCACAATTCTGTAAAGTGATAAATCTTATGCCTGCCTCATCTGCAAGTTTTTGACATTCAACTCTGGTTCGTCTCACTACTTCTGAAGAGCAAAAGTCAGGATGCAAAGGCATTTCGTAAAGAATAACTTCAATCCCATTGCTCAATAATTCATCTAATTCTGCTCTAAGTCTTCGAGTAAAAATGTATTCGTAGTTTTCTTCAATATAATCATGAACAAAATATTCTGATTGAATTTCAAGTATTTCAGGATTAATATTTACCGCTGTACTATCAATAACCAATTCATTTTGCTTTCCACGCAATTGATTCACTAACACAGCTTTTAAAACGCCTACTGGCTGATTTTCCTCCAATAAAACAGGTAAAGCTGACTTCAATTTCGAGTGGACTCCGTTTGTGACATAATCTGTCAAATTATAATCAGTATTCTTGAATAGAAAAGTATTTTCTATAAACACCCTTTTGGGTTTAATAGCCTTAGCCTTAATAAGTCGCAATCCATCCCAAATAGTAGAGCCACTAAAAGCCAAATTAACGAAACCCTGGCCTAGTGAATCTGTAAATATCCGTGTAGACAAGGAGGTCCCTACAATCACATTTTCAGTTTCTTCTGGTCTGTTATTATAAATAAAATTTTGAGCTTTGATGACATTTTCGCCGTATTGGCTTTGATCTGTATCAAGCCCCGCAGGAAGGAATTTGAGGACAATTGAATAAACAGCTAGCAATACCACCGCAGTTATGAATACTTTTTTTATCATATCCTTTAGAATTGAAAGTAAATAAAACTACCGGCAGAACCACTGTTTACCAAAATCATAAAAAGTAAAACACCGTAACCAACAGCTTCTGACTTTTTAAAAAAAAGCGGATCGAACTTTAACCTTCTGTAATAAATCAAGTGATAAACCAGTACAGGTAAAGAATACATTCCGATAAAAAACACAGAGGTCATATCCTGCATACCTTTAAAGAAAACCGCCGAGCCCATCTGTTTAATGTAAAGTATAACTTCACTGAACTGAGGCAATCTAAATAGTAACCAGCAGAGTGTCACTGAAGCAAATACAAATAGAATCTTTATCAGCAAAAGTGATTTTGGCCATTTGAATCCTGTTATATCGTTCACCCACCTTTCTATTGCTAGAGCAATACCATGAGCTGCTCCCCAAACTGCATAACTCCAGGCTGCTCCATGCCAGAAGCCTCCCAGCACCATAGTGATCATTAGGTTTAGGTAAGTTCTTGCCTTACTTTTCCTGTTTCCTCCTAAAGGAATATATAAATACTCCTTTAGAAAGGTAGATAAAGAGATGTGCCATCGCCTCCAAAACTCTGAAAAGGAAGCTGAAACATAAGGGAACATAAAGTTCTCCCTTAAAGTATAACCAAACAGACCCGCTAAACCTAAAGCTATACTGGAATACCCTGCAAAATCGGCAAAAATTTGCATTGAATAGCCAAACAGAAGAGCCATAAGATTGAGCCCTGAAAGCTCCATGAAATATGGATATTGCATCCAGAATGTATGATCCTTAAGATTATCCGCAATCACCATCTTCAGGAAATAACCCAAAATCAGCTTCTTTACACAGTATTCCCAGTCAATATCCTTAAGATACTTTTTATTAATCTGGGGCAGAAACTCATATGCTTTAACAATTGGTCCTGCAATTAATTGAGGAAAAAAAGCAATATACATGGTTATCGACTCCACAAGCGACGTATTGCTTTCCGGCAAATTGTCTGTCTTACTATCATTTCTAAAGGTATCAATTACTAAGCTTAACCCTTGAAAAGTAAAAAAAGAAATTCCAATTGGTAAGGGAATAGAAACCAGAAAAGAACCGATGGATGAATCCTCAAAGAAAAAAGTTTTTCCAATAAGTGGACTATACTTGAAGAAAGCCAGAATGAGTAAATTAGCTACTACACCAAGTGTAGAATAAGTGAAACGTCTCTGGCCTTCAGAGTTCTTAATAAGCTTTACTGTTATAATATTTATTAGGATAGAGAAGCAAAGCAAAGCCAGCAACTTCGGATAATGCCAAGCATAAAAAACAAAGCTGGAGGCAATAAGAATGAGCTTTTGAAGTCTGAGATTACCGGCCAGATAATAAATAACAAAAGTTATAAGCAACAGAAGAAAACTCCGGACTTGTAAAGAGCATGTATTAATTGTCAGAAACGTTGTTTTCCCGGCTACTCAATTCTACCGGCTAATTGGCAAAAATAAACCTATTTATTGGATGCTCAAACGCATGAAATCAATTGTCTCTCTTAAGAGTAAAAATCTGTTGCATTGATTTGTTTATCTTTGAGCCAAACAGAGTTAAATGGAGGTAATAAATACGATAAGTCAGATAAGAAAGACGATTAAGGAGCAGGAAAAAAAGGGAAAATCTATTGGTTTTGTTCCTACTATGGGAGCCCTTCATCAGGGTCACATTTCTTTAATAAACAGAGCAAGAGAAGAGAATGACCTTGTGGTCTGCAGTATATTCGTCAACCCTACACAATTTGACAATCCCGAAGATTTAAAGAAATACCCCAGAACTCTTGAGACAGACTGTACGCTTCTGGAAGCAGCTGGCTGTGATTATGTTTTTGCACCCACAGCTGAAGAAATGTACCCTACTCTTCCTAAACTAAGCATTGATTTTGGGAACCTTGAGCATGTTATGGAGGGAAAATTCAGAAATGGACATTTCAGTGGTGTTGGCACTGTGGTTGCCAAATTATTCCATATCGTAAATCCTGACAGAGCGTATTTTGGATTGAAAGACCTACAGCAAGTGGCTGTGCTTAGACGTTTAGTAAATGATCTAAGTTTCGATTTAGATTTAATCCCTTGCCCTATTGTTAGGGAAAAAGATGGACTGGCCATGTCTTCTCGCAACAGACGTTTATCAGATGACGCCAGAAAAATTGCTCCGCAAGTTCATATTGCTTTACAGAAAGCAAAAGAACTCTTAATTCAAGGTAAAAGCAGTACCGAAGTAAAAACGATCATTGAAGAACATCTACATTCCTTTCCTGAATTAAAGGCTGAATACTTTGAAATCTCTGACTTCGATAATCTGGAGCCCATCCCAGCAATGAATAACGAAGGTCAAACTGCCATATGTACGGCAATCTATCTTGATGGCGTAAGGCTGATTGATAATATTGTTTTCTAAACTGAAACTTTTAAAAGCCTAACTTATGTTCTCATTCTTCAAGTCAAAAAAGGAAAAGATGAATTGGAATCAACTTAGCTCCGAGAGCCAAATTGAAGAGATCAAAAAAGAATCTGAAAACCATCCGGTGCTTATTTTTAAGCATAGCACTACCTGCCCTATCAGCAGCACGGCTTTAAACAGAATGGAAAGAAACTACAAACAAGAAGACGTAAACGATCTGAAAGTCTATTATCTGGATTTACTTAGCAACAGAGGTTTATCAAACGCTGTTGCAATGGCGTTTAATGTAGAACATGAATCCCCACAGGTAATTCTAGTTAAAAATGGTCAAAGTGTTTATACAGAATCTCACTTTGGAATTTCATTTGAAGACCTGAAAACGGCTCTTTAGATTGCCCAAACGAGAATGTAGTCATCAATTGGTTCTGATAATATTTGGTGTTTTTGATGGTGATCTTCCATGATGATTTCTCCAAAGAGTTGATCTCCTTCTAAACTCAATCGTAGATTCTCTTTGAAGTCGGTACCTCTTTTACCATAAAGTTTATACAGAGCTTCTTTAGCAGACCAATAGATTGACATTCTGTTCAGGTCGTCTCCTATATCATGTATTTCTTGTTCTGAATACAATCGCGTTTTTATACGCCACATTTTTTCTTGCGGCCTTTCAATATCAACGCCAACCGGCAAATCAGGATGCATTATTACACCCATGAAGTGCTTAGAATGGGTAATCGACATTTGCCAAGGAGTATTAACTAAATAGGGTTTCCCGTTTTCATCCTTTTTTATACCATCAAATGAAAAACCTATTTTTTGTGCCAGGTACCGGATGGCCACCCGACTAGTCAAAAGCTCTAATCTTTTGTGTGCTAAATGAGTGGCCTCATATTCAGCATCTGTTAAAATAGATGAAGGTAAAGACGTAAACAATTCCGTTTCACTTTCGGTGGCTTCCCACACCAGTACATGAGCACCACTTTCACATTCCTTTTGAAACCGTACAGGCATAATCTATCTTTGATTTTCCAAATATCCCATTTTAAAACTTGTTATGAAATTTGAAGTAGAGAAAGTAGAATCATTTACCGGACATAAAGACTGTGTGTATAATGTTTGCGGATCTACTGACAGTCATAAATTCTTTTCCAGTGCCGGCGACGGCCTCATTGTTGAATGGGACAGCAGAATTCCTGACTTGGGGAAGCCCTTGGCTCAAATGCAACACTCTGTTTATGCCTTGCACCTTGAAAAAGAGGATAATCTTCTCTGGGTAGGGGATAATTTTGAGGGCATAAGAAGTTTTGACTTAATATCCAGAAAAGAAACAGGCTCTCTTGCTTTGAACAAAGCAGCCATTTTTGATATCAAAACTTATAATTCCAATGTCTTTATAGCCGGAGGAGACGGAGTCATTACCGTGGTAGATAAAGAGATTCTTGCCTTTAAAAAACATTTGAAATCATCAAGTAAGAGTGTTCGGGCTTTAGCTATAAATCCGGTTGAAAGAGAACTGGCTGCCGGTTATTCAGATCATACCATTCGCATTTTTGACCTGAATAGTTTTGAATTAAAGAAGCAGATAAATGCCCATAGAAATTCTGTTTTTACCTTAGCTTACAGTCCTAACTTTGAATCTTTGTATAGTGGAAGCCGTGATGCACATATCAAAAATTGGAACATTCAAAATAACTATGAACTGTCAGAACAGGTCATAGGACATATGTACACTATTAACCATATTTCTTTTAGTCCGGCAGGTAAACTTTTTGCTACCTGCAGCATGGACAAGTCCATTAAGATATGGGACAGTGCTCAAATGAAACTTTTAAAAGTACTGGATCAAACGAGACATGCCGGTCATGGCACTTCTGTGAATAGACTGCACTGGCTCTCAGACGAATCGCTGGTTTCGGCCAGTGATGACAGAAGTCTTTCTTTATGGAAGATTGGCCAATATTAGGCCGAAATTGTCGTTTTTGATTAAAAAAAGAGGTCGCAGGACCTATTTTAGAAAAACTGCACGTATTTTTGTAATTAACATTTCCTAAAACGTTCCGAATGAAAATTACCGCCTTAGAGATAAAACAGCACGAATTTGAAAAGTCCTTCAGAGGTTACAATATTGAAGAAGTAGACATCTTTTTAAATAATATTGCCAATGAATGGGAGCGGACAAGTAACGAAGCAAAAATGCTTAGAATGCAGCTGGAGATAGCTGAAAAAGAAGCAGCCAAACTTCGTGAAGTGGAAATGTCATTGATAAAAACACTTCAGACAGCTGAAACCACCAGTTCTAAGATAACAGAGCATGCTAAAATGGAGGCAGATGCCAAAATAGAGGAAGCAAAACTGGAGGCTCTACGCTTAATTGAAGAGGCTGAATCAAAGAAAAAAGCAGCCGCTACTGAAGCCGATCAAATTATTAAAAATGCGAAATCTGAGGCGGAAAATTTAATTTCAGAAGCAAATAATACCGTTTCCGAAAACCAAAAAGCCCTTCTTTCAAAAGAGGAGAATCTAAAGTCAGAAATTGAAAATCTGGAAAATCATCGTTTGAGTATTGTCAAGCAATTACGTCAACTTACCGACCTGACTTTAGAAAAGATAGGAGGCATAGACTCTGACCTTGTTTCAACGCCTGCGGTTACTAAATTTGTTGCTGCAGAACCTGAGCCTGTATCAGAAGATGTTAAAGAAGTGGCACCAACAACAGAGATTGAAGAAGTGATAGACGAAGAGGTGAAAGGTATTGCCTCATCAGCGAATACTCTGGTATTAGAAGAGGAGAAAGAAGAGATAGATGAAGAGATAGATGAAGAGATAAAAGAGGATGATTTAACCATTATTGAAGGAATTGGCCCAAAAATATCAGAACTTCTTAAGGTTAATGGCATTTCAACATACAGAGATTTAGCTACCCACCCTGCCTATAAAATTAAGGAAATTCTGGAATCGGCAGGTTCAAACTACGCTATGCATGATCCAAGCAGCTGGGCTGAGCAAGCCATTTTGGCTAGTTCAGAAAAGTGGGATGAACTGGCTAGCTTAAAGGAACACTTAGTAGGTGGAAAAGAACCTGAAACTGCTCCTGAAGCACCTAAGGCTCAAAAAGAAGAAGTCGTTGAAGAAGAACCTGTAGAGAGTTCAGAACAGGTAACGGAAGAGATGCTTAGCCGTGTTAATAAAGTAAAAGCCGCTTTAAAGAAAGCTATGATGGAGAAGGAAGCAGGTACTGCTCCAAAAGTTAAAACCATCAATGACGCTGCCGCTGAAAATAAAGAGGGCGGATCTTTTTTCGATAATCTTTAATTAAGACAAGTTTATGGGTCAGATTTCACTGGAAGGAATGGAGTTCTTTGCCTATCATGGCTATTATGATGAAGAGCAAAAAATTGGAAATAAATATGCCATTGACCTAAACATTGAAACTGACCTTTCTAGTGCCGCAGAATCTGACAAACTTAGCGACACAATAAACTACGAGCATCTCTACCAGCTAGTTCTTGAGGTGATGCAAAAAAAGCACAGACTGCTGGAACATGTAGCACATGATGTCATAGAACAAATAAAGACCACCTACCCGAATGTAAAAACCGTTACTGTAGGGGTTTCAAAGTATAACCCACCGATTGGGGGCATTTGCGAAAGAGCTAAGGTTTTGATAAAGAGGTGAGCCCTACCCTATCCAAAACAAAAAGCCGATCACAATATGCTGAATCCAGAAAATGGCCTTCGCCGTGTATTTAGCGAAAAAATCATCTTGCTTTAATACAGTGTATGAGTTATTCACTCTATTTAGATCCATTAAGTTTCTTTTTCCGGGGTCAATGCTTACCTGGCTAATTAGTTTATCAAAGCTGAACTTTTTATTTACCTGCTGTGCATCCCATACAAATACCTCCTCACTACCATCATTGAATCTAACCAATACTTGCTGAGGTAAGATAAACTGACCCTTTCTGGACAAAACAAAAGAAGATTGCTTACCCGAATTTATTAAAGTATCTACCTGATAATCACATGAATAGTTCTTATTAAAAGCCTGATCTACAAACCATTGGTAATTTGCACCTGTGGTTTCGTTTAAGACCCTTGAAAAATCAGCAAGTTTTGGATGCTTGAATTTATACTGCTGATAGTAACTTTTCAGTACTGCGTCCATTTGCTCCCTGCCAATCAAGTTTTCCAGGGTCATGAGCACTGTGGCAGTTTTTGTGTAGGTCAAATCGGAATAGACACCTTTGGGGTATTTCCAAACAGGTCTGTTGATTTTATCCATTTCAGGAAACTTCATGGTTACATAGCTGTATCTTGAAATTTCGGAATCGCGAATGGTAAAACCCAGAAGATTAAAAAGGGAACCCTTTCCATAGCTCTCATCCATAATACGTCCTTCCAGATATTGGTTAAAGCCCTCATCTAAAAAGGCTTGCTCAAACTCATTGTTTGCTAAAATGCCTTGAAAATACTGATGACCAAACTCATGTACTACAACTAACTCTGCCAGACGTAACCACTTCCCTACTCCCCAATAACTTAAGCCAGTAACAAACGTAGGGTATTCCATACCTGCACTACCTTCACTACTAATAGGAGGATCTACCAAGGTCAAGGTTTTGTGGGGATATTTCCCAAGTAACTTCTCGGTGTATTCTAATGAACGAATGGCACCATCAAAATATCGTTTGTATTGCGAAGCATGTTCAGGCTGCATCATAGCCTTTACTTTTACTCCCTTCCATTCTGTTTTATGAATAACAAAATCAGGAGAGGCTGTCCAGGCAAAATCGTGCACATCTGAAGCTTTATAGCTTACTGATTTTAATCCGTCTTTCAATTTTAGCTCTGAAATCAGCTCTCCGCTGGCTCCTACTTTCAGTTTTTGATCAAGTGTTATGTTGACCTTATACTCTCCAAAATCAGCATAAAACTCCGAGTTAGCATGAAACTGATGACAATTCCAGCCCCATTCTCCATCTTCATTTGGTTCAAAAACCCCAATTTTGGGAAACCATTGGCCTATCAAATAATAATCATTTTCACCGTAACCTGTTCGGGCAAATATCTTTGGCAGTTTAGCTCTAAAACCCATGTTTAATACAATGCTCTCCCCGGGCTCTACGGGCTTTTCAAGCTCAACACTTATTACGGTTCTGTCGTCTAAGTTTTCGTCATCCGGCTGAATGTATTTGAGTTTCCCCAAAAGCTCTTGACCATCCTCGCTCGAAAATCGAGTTACATAGATATTACCATAACCATCAGGTGGCATTTTGTCGCCCCGTAGTCTGCCGCCAGACTCTTTCATGAAAGTAGACTTATTATCTTTAAAGGCATTTAAATACAAATGAAACTGAAGTTCATTTACTGCTGTAGGACTTGTATTTAACCAAGTTAATTGCTGCTCGCCATTTAATATTTTCTTTTCATTATCCAGAATAACCGAAATGTCATAATTGGCAATATCAGGTGCTAGATTTTGAGCAACACAGCTAAGGCTAGTTATTAAACTAAAGAATATAAGTCTGACGAAATCACTGCTTAATTTCATGGCATTAAAGCTAAAGCATTTTCTTTTGTTCTTAAAACCACTTCTTCTTTTGTTACTGCCATAAGCAAGGCGACTCTGTCTGCTACCAGATCTATATATGCCACTTCGTTTCTTTTTCCTCTATGTGGTGTGGGTGCTAAATATGGAGCATCCGTTTCTAAGACTAAACTATTAATAGAGATATAAGGCAATACCTTATCAAGCCCCCCATTCTTAAATGTTGACACTCCACCAATACCGAGTAGGAAATTAAGCCCAATTACTCTTTTGGCTTCTTCCAGATTACCGGAAAAGCAGTGAAAAATTCCTTTCAGGTCTTTCCATCCAAAGTCCTCAATTAATTCGCAGCAACGTAAAATAGCGTTGTGCTCGTTCTTTTTCGAATTTCTAGAGTGAATACAAATAGGCAAATTATACTCCTTAGCCAATTCCAGCTGTCGAATGAATGACCTTTCCTGCTCTTTGACAAAACTTAAATCCCAATAGAAATCAAGCCCTATCTCCCCTATCATTTTGAAAGACTTTTGACTTAGCCATTTCTTGACGGTTTCCAGTTCTTGTTGGTAATCTTCTTTTACATAACAAGGGTGAAGCCCCATCATCGGAATACAAAATTCAGGATTGGCTTCAGCCAAAGCCATCATTCCTGAAATGGTTCCAGAGTTGCAATTTGGCATCCAAATTTCACTCACGCCCACTTCACGGGCTCTGTTTAACATCTCTTCTCTATCTTCTTCATAAGCCGCATCGTAAATATGGGCATGTGTTTCTATCATTCCTTTCATTTTCCTGAGCCAAAATTACCAATATATTTCGTCCATGTTTCGGGTCAATTAAGAATCCTCTATAACTTCGCCCTTTAATGAATATTGAAGTGACAAATAATCCCATTCTGGATACCCATCCATTACTCCTTACAGACAGCCGTTTTTTATCACAACCCTCTAAAACACTCTTTATAGCCATTAAGGGAGAACGACATGACGGGCATTTATTCATTAAAGAATTAATGGAGAAAGGCGTAAAATCTTTCATCGTATCAGAGGAATGGGCTAAAGACAATGGTGTTTTACTCACCAAAGCTCGATTTTGGGTGACAGCTAATCCGGTCAAAACACTTCAGGAAATTGCGGTAAATCATAGAAATCAATTTGATATACCCGTTATCGGGATAACCGGAAGTAACGGTAAAACCATCGTTAAAGAATGGCTTTCCTCTATTCTTCAAAAGTCTAAGACAATTGTTAAAAGCCCCAGAAGCTATAATTCTCAAATTGGTGTACCACTTTCTGTTTGGCAAATGGACAGTACACATGAGGTTGGCATTTTTGAGGCTGGCATTTCTCAACCTGCCGAAATGCAAAGCCTGCAAGAAATCATAAATCCGGAGATTGGAATTTTTACCAATATTGGCTCGGCACACAGCGAAGGGTTCAGAAGTCAAAAACAAAAGGTTACTGAAAAACTCAGACTTTTCAGAAAAGCTAAAACATTGATTTATTCTCAGGACTATCCGGAACTGGATGAAGAGATCAGAATTTTCCTGAAGGCCGTAAATCCGAAAATTGAGCTTCTCTCCTGGTCTAAGAACGGAAAAGGTACCACTACGGTAGATATTTCTAAAAAAGATAAATTCAGTAAACTAAATATTTATTGGAACGGGGAAGAATTTAACCTAAAGGTTCCTTTTGTAGATGATGCATCAATTGAAAATGCCATTCATTGTTTTTTTGCCTCTTACATTTTACTCAGCAAAGAGTATGGTTCTGAAGAAGCACTAAAGATGATTCAGACGGGTCTAGATAGTCTCAAGCCCATTGCCATGCGTTTAGAGCTTAAGGAAGCCATCAATAATTGTTATCTAATTGATGACAGCTACAATAATGATTTTGGAGGCCTGCAAATGGCTCTTAACTTCATGAATCAGCATCACATAAACCGAAAAAAAACAATTATCCTGAGTGATGTTCTTCAGTCTGGTCAGCCAAAGAAAGAGCTTTATGGAAAAATAAGTGAATTACTGGAAGGAGCAGAGATCGAAAAAGTAATTGGTATCGGTCCTGATTTCATCAATCACAAGGATCTTTTCAATAATATTGGGGCTTATAGTTCTGTTGAAGAATTTCTAAGCAGACACCCAATTCAATCTTTTCAGAACGAGCTTATTCTGGTTAAAGGAGCTCGTGATTTCACTTTTGAGAAGATTGTCAATGAACTAACTCACAAAGTGCATGGAACTGTGCTGGAGGTGAATCTTGATGCTGTAACTCATAATTTAAACTATTACCGCAGCCTTTTGCCTGAGAAAACAAAACTGATGGTCATGGTGAAGGCCTCAGCATACGGAAGTGGAAGTACAGAGGTAGCCAGTTTATTACAGTATCATCGAGTAGACTACCTGGCTGTGGCCTATACTGACGAAGGAGTTCAGCTCAGGGAAAATGGAATTGACTTGCCAATAATGGTGCTTAATCCGCAGCCCGAGAGTTTTAAGAAGTTAATTGATTATAAACTGGAGCCTGAAATCTATAGCCTTGGACTTTTGCAGTCGTTAATTAAGTTTATTCATTTTAATGATGAGCCCACAAAGCCTCTAAAAATACATCTGAAGCTTGATACCGGAATGAAAAGACTTGGCTTCATCAAAGATGATGTAGAAGAACTTCTCAATATCCTTCACCAAGAGTCATGTCTGGAAGTAGCTTCCATTTTCAGCCATTTAGCCGCGTCTGACTCAAAGAAACATAAAGATTTCACTTTAGAACAGATTAATAATTTTGAGCACTTATCCGGCACTTTGATCAGGCAACTGAAAGACAAACCGTTAAGACATATTGCTAATACTGCCGCCATTTCAAATTATCCGCAGGCTTCTTATGACATGGTACGCTTAGGTATAGGTTTATATGGTATAGACTTTACAGATTCTCATCAGGAAGAACTACAAAATGTGGCTAGCCTTAAAACCACTATTTCTCAGATAAAAAAAGTAAAAAAAGGCGAAACCGTGGGTTATTCAAGAATGGGATTGGCAAAAGAAGATATGCGAATTGCCACCATAGCAATAGGTTATGCAGATGGTTTTGACAGAAAACTCAGCAATGGCAAAGGACAAGTATGGATCAATGGCCAGTTATGCCCCATCATAGGCAATGTCTGCATGGATATGAGCATGGTTGACATCTCAAAAGTGAATGCTGAAGAAGGAGATTCCGTTGAAGTTTTTGGTAAGCAAATCAATATTTTTGATGTGGCCAAAACCTTAGAAACTATTCCATACGAGATATTGACCAAAATAGGGACTCGTGTAAAACGCGTTTTCTTTAAAGAGTAAATTTTGATTATTTCTGTGCTTTTGATCTGAGATTAACTGCTTTACATCTACTCATTAAAAGCAACTTTTGTATTCCGTGCAAAACAGGTTAAATTGTATAAAATTCTACCAATAAAAACCTGACATGGCACAGATAAATCTAAAAATTAACGGTCAGTCTCATCAAACAGACATTGACCCCAATACCCCGCTACTTTGGTATCTTAGAGAACATGCGGGTTTACCAGGAACAAAGTACGGTTGTGGCATAGCCCAATGTGGTGCCTGTACCGTTCACATGAACGGGAGTCCTATCAGATCTTGCGTAATGCCCATCTCCTCACTTGAGGGTGCTGAAATCACTACAATTGAAGGGCTTTCAGAAAACGGAGATCACCCGGTGCAGCAAGCCTGGGATGAACTGGATGTACCGCAATGCGGCTACTGCCAGGCTGGCCAAATGATGACTGCAGCCGCTCTTTTAAAAGAGAACAGTAAACCAAGCGAAGAAGAAATTGAAGCCACTATGACTCCGCATATATGCAGATGTGGTACTTATCACCGAATTAAAAAGGCGGTGAAACTAGCCGGTGAAAAGATGAATTAATTCTTCTTTGACTCTCAATTCCTAACGATATAAAGCATAGATGCTATGAACAATACACATTCAAGAAGAGATTTTCTTAAATCAGCCTCCGCTCTATCCGGCGGGTTGGTTATAGGTTTTAGTTGGCTGGGCAATAAAGCTTTTGCTGCCGAAGTAGTTGATACTGCAGCAATTCCCCATGAATTTAATGCCTATTTAGCTATTTCTCCAGACAATACTATCACCATTTATTCGCCTAACCCTGAGATTGGGCAAGGTATTAAAACGGCCTTCCCGGTGATAGTAGCAGAAGAACTAGACGTTGACTTCAATAAAGTCAATGTAGTGCAGGCTAACTTGTCTGATAAGTTTGATCGACAGTTAACTGGCGGAAGTGGTGCCATCAGACACTCATGGGATAGGTTAAGAAATGCGGGAGCCACGGCCAGAGAGTTAATGAAAGCTGCTGCTGCAAAAAAATGGAATGTAGCAGCAAGTACTTTAACTACAAAAGATGGTAAAGTAATAGGAGCCAATGGTCAATCGATCAGCTATGGTGAGTTAGTAGAAGATGCAAAAAAACTCACAGCACCTACCGATGTAAAACTGAGAGATCAGAAAGATTATAAATTAATAGGTGGCTGGCACAAAGGCGTTGACAATGCCAATCTGCTGGTGGGAAAACCTCTTTATGGTATTGATTATCAAAAAGAGGGTATGTTTAACGCTCAGATTCAGCGTCCGCCAGCTTTTGGTTTAAAGTTAAAATCATTTGATGCCACTGAAGCCCTAAAAATGCCGGGTATCGTTGAGGTTGTTTCCTTTGACAATAAGGTAGCCATAGTGGGTAAAACTACTTGGGAAATCA
This sequence comes from Cytophagales bacterium, assembly GCA_024742395.1. Taxonomy (GTDB): domain Bacteria; phylum Bacteroidota; class Bacteroidia; order Cytophagales; family Spirosomataceae; genus Jiulongibacter. The sequence goes on along the minus strand of JANSYO010000045.1, from coordinate 3,579 downwards.
TGCAGGCACGTAAGAAAGTAGCCATTGAGTGGAAAAAAGACGAAGACCTGGAGAGCACTGAAGACCACGACCGAATCTTTAAAAGTCATCTGGATGATCCTAACAGCGGTGACACTATGCGTTCAGATGGCGATGTAAAAAAGGCATTTGCTGATGCAGCAAAAGTTATTGAGGCAGATTACCAATGCCCGTTCCTGCCACATAGCCCTATGGAGCCAATGAATTTCTTTGCTCATGTAAAGGCAGACGGCACGGTAGAAATGGCTGGCCCTACACAAACACCCGGAAGAGCCAGATCCTCCGTTTCGAAGCTTCTGGACATTCCCGAAGATAAAATTAGCATAGAGCTTACTAAAATGGGAGGTGGTTTTGGCCGTAGGCTGGATGATGGCTATGCTATTGAAGCTGCACACCTATCAAGTATAGTTAAGAAACCGGTAAAAGTAACGTGGACAAAAGAAGATGATATTACAGGAGGGTACTACAGACCAGCAGTAAGGTATAGATTCAAAGCAGCACTGGATAAGGACGGAAACATGACTGCCTATCACCTGAAGGGCGTAGGCTTAAACACCGGCAATTGCACCAGACAAGACAATTTCCCGGCTGGAGCTGTAGAAAATGTATTGGTAGAGTCTGTCAATTATAAGTCACCCATAACTACCGGTCCATGGAGAGCACCTATTACAAACTTCCTGGCTTATGCAGAGCAATCTTTCCTTGATGAGGTAGCTCAGGCTGCAGGAAAAGATCCGGTTGCTTTTAGATTAAGCCTGTTTAATAAAGCTATCACCAATCCGGTAGGAAAAATAACGTATGAACCTGACCGATTTATTGCCGCCATAAAAATGGCCGCAGAGAAGTCAAACTGGGGCAAAAAGAAAGGAGTTTCACAAGGGTTCAGTGTTTATTTCTCGCATAATTCATATGTAGCTCAGGTAGCTGAGATGAAGAAAATAAAAGGCACCCCTACTCTTACGAAAGTTTATGCGGTTACTGACTGTGGCATTGTTATTAATCAAAGTGGTGCTCAGAATCAAATTTATGGTGCTATCACTGACGGACTAGGGCATGCTATGTATGGTAAACTGACCTTTAAGGCCGGGGAACCTGAACAAAAAAATTATGATTCTTACAGACTCATAAGAATGAATGAAGTCCCTGAGGTAGAAGCCTATTTTGTTGACAATGGAAAATCACCAACTGGTCTTGGTGAACCTGCCCTACCACCTACCGGCGGGGCCATTGCTAATGCCATTGCTGCCGCGACGGGTAAAAGGCTATACAGCCAGCCTTTTAACCTGGAAGATTCCAAGGTAGAAAGCTACTTGTAAGAAAAAAGATGAGTCAAATATTTAAGAAAGCTATCAATCGATAGCTTTCTTATTTTTTCAGATGAACCCGTTTCTAATTATTACAATGTCTAAATACCTTTTTACTTCTGAAAGACTTGGTTTCAGAGACTGGCTTGATAAAGACTACGCTCCTTTTGCGGCAATGAACCAGGATAAAGAAGTCATGAAGTATTTCCCTAAAACCTTGACAGAAAGCGAATCTGCACAAACTATCGAACGTTTTAAAAAGCAATTCTCGAGAACAGCTTATACTTTCTTCGCTGTAGACTTATTGGATACGGAGGAGTTCCTTGGCTTTATCGGACTTTACGACACCACCTTTGAGTCTTACTTTACGCCCTGTGTCGAAATTGGCTGGCGTTTAAAGAAAGATTCCTGGAACCAAGGCATTGCTACAGAAGGAGCCCTGGCATGTCTTCACTACGCGAAGAATGAGACTAAACTTAATGAGATATTCAGCTTTACCTCTGAAAGCAATTTGCCTTCGCAAAGAGTAATGCAAAAAATAGGGATGAAACACATGGGATGTTTTTTACATCCAAAATTACCCTCAGGACATGCCCTGGAGTCACATGTATTGTACAAAGCAGTTTTAGAATAACAACAAATCCATTATTTTGAAAACCAAAACAATCCAATTATATGAAGATAACTATAGTTTCAAGTAGTACCAGGCTAAACAGAATCTCACATCGCATTGCACTGGCCTTGAAAATAGAAATAGAGAAAACTACCCATGATGTTCATATAATTGATTTGAAAGATCTAGCAATACCCACCTTTGAAGAAAGATATGGACACGTATCAGACCCTGAAGGAAAACTGGAAAAGACTTTTAGTCTATTGGATTCTTCTGATGGCCTCATTTTCCTGACTCCTGAATACAATGGAGCCATCTCTTCTGGTTTGAAAAACTTTATCGATGTATTTGCTAAAAAACCTTTTGAGGGCAAACCGATAGGAGTAGCTACGGGCTCTACCGGAGCTTTAGGTGGAATTAGAGCCGCATATCAATTGCAGCAAACCATCCTTTCTATTTTTGGATATCCTATTCCTCAAATGTTAACTGTAGGACATATGGATAAAGTGATTGATGAAAACGGTAAAGTAATGGAAGATACCTTTCAGGTAAGGCTAGAGTTCTTCCTAAAGTCCTACCTTACTTTTGCTGAAAAACTAATTAAGCCCTCTCCTCAAAAGGAATAACTTTTCCTTTTTCTAAATAGTCTTTCAAGCCATTCAGAAGCATTGCCCAACAAAATGAAGAATATTTCATGTGTTCATTCTGATCTGGCCAATCTTTATGGTAGAATGAAACATAGGTTCCTTTTTTGTGATCTTTTAAATCAAACCCAAACGTGGTTGGATCCCAGTCCGGGTCAGATTTAGTCATTTTGAATGCAATGCTTTCATTGACCTTTATTTCAGAAACTTTAGCAAACCAATTATAAGGCTCTTCAAAAAAGAAGTTATATTCTGCTCCTATTTCAGCAATGCCGCTGCATCTTTTAGGCCACCATTGAATCAAATGTTCGGGTTCGGTAATCGCGGCAAACACTTTTGGAGGATCAACCTCCACTACAAAACTGTGGTAGATAGCATTCATATCGTTTTTTTTTGATTTCTAATATAGCAAATCTTAAGGCCATATAGAAGGGCAAATTTCATAGGGTTTCACTTCCAAAACAGAACCAAATTTTCTTCCGGAATGATGTCGCAACAGCACTCTTGACATTTGTCAAGATATCGCATTGAATTTAAAAACATGCCCCAGAAGTGCATTCAGAGCTTTTTTGAGTAATACTAGACTTTTGGCACGATTGATGATGTGCCGAAGATTTTTCCGTTTTTTCCACTTTTTTGAAATTTCCTAAAAAAAACTTGTACAACCCACTTTAAAGTTCATCCCGACATTCAGGTATGTTCATCCTAAAAACGCCTTTTATGCTATTCAGAAGGCCGTTTTAGACCCTCTGTGGCATAAGGTTTGAACTATTAGTACTGTCAACGGAAAAAATTATGAGAAATAAATCACATCACAACACAAAAAGTTTTAACAGCATCAAAACTTCTATAGCAGTCGTTTTACTTGCTTTTTTAACCTTGACAGTTTCTGCTGCCGAGCCGATCATTTTACCTTCTTCTGTATTTAGTGCAGGCTATTCTTTTAAAGATGGTTTAGCGAAGGTTAAAATCAATAACAAATATGGCTTCATGAATAAAG
>JANSYO010000262.1 GCA_024742395.1 Cytophagales bacterium | reverse complement strand
GAATGAGAAAGTTTTTTGTGCGTATTTCAATGGTAGCTTTTATGATGGTCTCACTAGCAAGTTGTGTGGATGATGGTGCAGAGATAGTTCCTCTGGATGACAAATCCTCACCTACTCTAAATTCGGAGCCAGATGAGTGTAAGAGCGGTAGTTGTTAACAGCCCAAGAAACCAACTGTAATTGCAGCTGGTTTCTTTTTTTTATATCCCTTAACGATATTTAAAGAATGTTTAGGAGGGGTGTAATGAATATTTCAAGTCTTTGCTCTGATGTACTGCTGATAAATAGGCAAACAATTGGTCTATGGATTCTTGTTCAGTTATTTGTTTTCCAGTCAATAGCTCAGCATAGTCCTCAGGTAAAAATTGAAACTGGTGACAGCCTTTTTGCTCTAGGTGATTCCAGTTATTTCGATAATGACTATGATGGAGCCATTGATAAGTATTTATTGGCATTGATAGAATACCGCTTGTCCAATGATACAATTAAAACATCCAACACGCTTAATGATATAGGTTTATCCTTTAAGAAATTAGGTTTATTTGATAGTGCTTTGACTTATTACAATTTGGCACTGGAATTGGATTTACTTATGCTCGATTCAGCAAGAATAATTGCGAGATATCGGAATTTGAGTAATCTTTATGTGGATCGAGGAAATTTTACACAGGCTAGTGAAATACTACTTGAGGCACGGGAAATAGCTCTAAAGACAGGTCACAGGAGTTCACTAGGTGGTGTGAATAATGCCTTGGGTAGTTTATATGAAAACCAGGAAGAATTTAATAAGGCAATAAATTACTACCATCAAGCTAAATGGGAATACCAGAGGAATGGAAATCAACAAGGATATGGTATTGCGCTCAACAATTTAGGAAAGAGTTATATAGAATTGGGAATATCTGATAGTGCTTTTTTCTATCTGTATCAGGCTTTGTCAGTCAAAAAAGAGCATTCTAAACCGAACTCAATAGCCTATACACTTCATGATTTAGGTTGCTTGTTTTTAAGTTTGTCATCTTTGGATTCAGCTGAGCAGTATTTTTTGCAAGCGTATGATATGCGAGAAAAGCTTTCGGATCAACTGGGCTTGGCTCAGACTGCTAATGAGTTAGGATTACTGTATCTTAAGATGTTAGATCCATCAGAGGCTTTTTTTTACATCACTCAGGCTCGTAAGTATGCGCAAGCAGAGGGGACACAGAAATTGTTTATAGAAAATACACATACACTCTCCAAATACTATCTTGCCACTGGAGATACTTTATTGGCTTATAATACACTCGATTTTTGGGCGAATCTAAAAGATAGCATCCTAAGTGAATCAAAATTTGAAGTATTGGAACTTCAAAGTGCATTTGAGTTGAAAAGAAAAGAGGAAGAAAGAAAACAACAGGAGAAGAAAGCCTTAAATCAATCTCG
>JANSYO010000124.1 GCA_024742395.1 Cytophagales bacterium | reverse complement strand
TATCTTAACACTCCTCCTATTGCTCCGGGAGAAACTCAGAAATACGAGTTTCCCATTAAGCAGTCTGGGACCTACTGGTATCATTCACATACCATGCTTCAGGAACAGAGTGGTGTGTATGGTTCAATTGTGATTCAGCCTAAAGAAAAGAAAAAATCCTATGATCATGAATTGGTGATGCTTCTCTCAGATTGGACTAATGAAAAACCCATGAATGTCTTGCGAAACCTGAAGAGAGGAAATGAATGGTACAACGTAAAAAAAGGAACTGCTACCCCATTGAATCAAGTAATTTCCAGAGGTGCACTTGGAGCACAGATGAATTTTTGGAAACAAAGAATGGAAAGTGCGGATATCGCTGATGTTTACTATCCTGCTTTTCTAATTAACGGAAAGAATAGCCATGAATACAACGAGTACAAACCAGGCGAAAAAGTAAGATTAAGAATAATTAATGGAGCAGCATCTACCCAGTTTTGGATGACTTTTGGAGGTGGAAATCCAACCTTAATTTCAGCAGATGGATTAGATGTAGTACCTGTAAAGAAAAACAAGTCTTTTATTGCCATTGCAGAAACTTACGACTTTGAAGTAACCATTCCCGAAAGTGGTAAAATCGAGTTTCTCATAACTGCCCAAGACGGTTCTGGTACTGCTTCAGCTTATTTAGGTACAGGTGATGTACTAGCAGCTCCTTCAGTTCCCAGACCTGATAAAATCGGGATGATGAAACAAATGGCTTCAATGGACATGCGTATGGGAGCACCAGCATTAAAATTTAGACCTAAAAAAGATAATCCTCATGAGCTGATGAACAATTGGGGAATGCAGATGGACATGGACAAAGAAAAACATTCAATGACCAACCCTTCCTCAAACGGTCACGCAGATCATATGCAGATGGATGATCATTCAATGGCTAAAACTCCATCAATTAGTCATGGAGATCATATGCAAATGGAAAACATGGCCCCAGATTCAACAAGTATGGACTCTATGCTCATGGATAAACGAGAAAAGTCTATGGGCGATATGGAGATGGGAGCTATGAATATGTTTGCAGAATATAATTATGATGACTTAAAATCTCCTGAAAAGTCTTCTTACGACAAGAACCTTCCAGTAAAAGAGATTTTATTAAACCTAACTGGAAATATGAATAGATACATCTGGAGTATGAATGGAATTCCTCTTTCAGAAACAGATAATATCAAGATTAATGAAGGAGAAGTAACAAGAATCACCTTTAATAACCTCACCATGATGCACCACCCAATGCACTTGCACGGTCACTTTTTCAGAGTTATTAATAAAAATGGCGACTACTCTCCATTAAAGCATACTGTGAATGTACCTCCAATGCAAAAAGTGACAATTGAGTTTTATGGCAATGAATATGGTGATTGGATCTTTCACTGTCACGTCCTGTATCACATGATGGGTGGCATGGCCAGAGTAATGAGTTATGGAACTCTTCCTGACAAAAGAATGAAACCATATCCCGTTTCTAAACTAATTCACGAGACCAATAAGTTTTACTCTTGGGGTACACTCGATTTAAGTTCGCACATGGGAGGCTTAAACTTGACTACTTCCAACATTAGAAACCAATTCAATTTAGGAGTTGAATACGGATGGAATCAGAATTTGGAGGCGGAATTCACCTACGAGTACTACCTCTATGACTACTTTAGAATATTTGGAGGTGTGAATATCGAAAATAGCACAAGAAACAGTTTAGACAATATTAATCCTACTGCTATTGTTGGGGTTCGTTGGTTTTCTCCATACATGTTTGATGTCGATTTTCGAATTGATAATGAGCTCAGACCTAGGTTAGGAATAGGTAGATCAGTAATGCTCTTTCCAAAGTTCTCCATATTTGGTTATTACGAATACCAATTTGAAGCTAAACGGAAGAACAATCCAGAAAATAAAATTACTTATTCACAGGAAATTGTTTGGAACACAGGAGCTCAATACCTGTTGTCAAGAAATTTTTCTTTAACAGCTAGCTACGACAATCGTTTTGGTGCTGGTGGGGGTTTATCAATTAGATTTTAAAATCCAATTGATAAAAAATTTTCACTTTCTAAAGTTATGTCTTTGTAATCTTCAGATAAATATTCAAACTATTCTTTCATTGCTTGTAAAAATAGCTATTTATGCCTGTTGACGATCCGATTGCTCGTTTACTTAAAGCTTTCAATGATATACAAAATTTAAGCCCGGAGGTTGAGTACCAGTTTGCCGAATTGTGTAAAAAAATTGAAGTAAAGAAACATCAAAACCTTCAGTCCATTGGTCAAACTTGCAGAACTATTTATTTTGTGAACGAAGGAGCGGCCAGAATTTACTATTACAAAGAGGACAAAGACGTGACCGAATACTTTGCTTTTGAAAACGATTTGATCATTAGAGCCGAAAGCCTGTTCACAGGTAAACCAAGTCATAAAGCAATTCAGACATTGAAGGATACCTCTTTTATTGCTATTCCTGCACCCCCTCTCTTTGAACTATTTGATCAATATCATGACTTGGAACGTCTATTCAGAAAGCTTTTAGAAAAATCCTATGTTGAGACTATTAATAGGCTGGAAAGTTTACAGTTTCAAACAGCGGAAGAACGATACCAGACACTTATGACCAAATCGCCGGTGGTAGTTAGGGAAATACCTTTAAAGCACATTGCCTCCTATTTAGGTATTACACAGGTAAGTCTGAGCAGAATAAGAGCAACCATCACCTGATTATTTAACATTTGTAAAAGGAATAGCCTAATAGAAACCTGAACTTTGCCTTTTTGATAAGAGGTCTTTATGGTTGAATTAGGTTTGAGAGAGAATTGGAAGCAGTTCACATTATTAGTCATTATCAATGCCTTTGTGGGCGGTATGGTAGGTTTGGAACGTACCATTCTTCCACAGATAGCGGAGGTAGATTTCGGTATAGCTGCAAAAAGTGCCATCCTGTCATTTATTGTAGTTTTTGGGATCTCCAAAGCGATTACCAATTATTACACAGGAGCATTTGCCAATAGGATAGGTCGTAAAAACTTATTAGTCATTGGTTGGTTAATTGGGCTGCCTGTTCCACTTATTTTGATCTATGCTACAGACTGGAACTGGATAATTGCCGCTAATATGCTATTGGGTATCAATCAGGGCTTAACGTGGTCTAGTACGGTAGTTATGAAAATTGATCTCGTAGGTAGTAAAAATAGAGGTCTTGCGATGGGCATCAATGAATCAGCCGGATATTTAGCGGTTGGTATCGTAGCCTTTCTTACCGGCTGGATAGCCTCAGAATATGGGCTTCGTCCATATCCTTTTTATCTAGGAATCGCTTTTTCTATCACAGGTCTTTTGTCAAGTTATTTTCTTGTAAAAGATACTGTTCACCATGTAACCTCTGAAATCAATACAAGCCAAATCAAGAAACTAAAAAATGTTTTTCGTGAGACCACTTGGTCAAACCCAAACCTCGGTTCTATTACTCAGGCAGGGTTAGTCAATAACCTTAATGATGGGATGATTTGGGGACTGTTCCCCATTCTTTTGACCAGTAAAAACTTTAGTCTTTCCGAGATTGGGACCTTAGTAGCAATATATCCAATAGTATGGGGGTTGGGTCAATTAGTAACTGGCAAGCTCGCAGATGTATTGGTAAAGAAATCAATGCTTTTTTGGGGTATGCTACTACAGGGTTTTGCCATTATCACAATGATATTTGCAGCCTCATTTATACAATTCATGCTTTTGAGTATTCTTTTAGGGATAGGTACCGCAGTGGTCTATCCTACTTTTCTTGCTGCCATTGCAGATTACACCCATCCTGAGCAACGTGCCAATAGTATCGGTGTATTTAGATTATGGCGTGATCTGGGCTATGCAATTGGAGCAATTATAACGGGTATTATAGCAGACATTTGGGGTATTTTACCTTCAATAGGTCTTATTGGTTCTCTAACTATAGTTTCATCATTTATCTTACTCTTCAGGATGAATACAAGTCTTGAAAAGGAAGATATAATTAACTGAATCTATTATAAAACTGTATTCCCAACCACGCCCATGTGCTTCCAGTAGGTTCAATGAATTCGTCTGTACATCACTCTTTTCATTCACCCACTTCATCCAACATGACAGAAAGTGGCTTGAAAGCCCAGCCCTGTAATAGCCTACCCAATTTTCAGTTGCGTTCAACTAATCACTTTTAATATGTCCAGGTAATTGTAAAGACCTTCGGTAAATAAGTGGCCGAATACAACTACTCCCAATCCATCCGTTGTAATCTAACAGCATTAAGTATTGCTAATAATGCTACTCCCACATCGGCAAAAACTGCTTCCCACATTGTGGCTAAGCCGCCTGCACCTAAAATGAGAACAATAATCTTAATCCCGAAGGCGAAAAAAATATTTTGCCAAATGATTCTTTGAGTAGATTTAGCAATTTTTATTCCTGTTACTACTTTTGAAGGTTGGTCTGTTTGTATGATTACATCTGCCGTTTCAATGGCTACATCACTTCCCATTGCTCCCATAGCGATACCTACGTCACTTGCTGCTAATACAGGAGCATCATTGATCCCATCCCCTATAAATGCTACTGTTTTTTTGGAGTCTTCTTTGAGTAGCTCTACTTCATTCAATTTATCTTCTGGTAGCAAACCGCCTTTTGCTATTGAAATACCAAGTACAGTGGCTACCTTTTGCGTAATGCTATTCTTATCGCCAGATAACATCATTATATAATTTATACCAGCTCTTTTAAATGCTTCAATAGTTTCTTTAGCATCTTCTTTTATTTCATCAGCAATGGTTACAAAACCAGCAAACTCTCCATCTACTCCAATCAATACATTTGATTCTACTATTTCTTCAATTTCATACGGAGTATTAATATTGAACTGCTGCATCAATTTGTGATTGCCAACTACTACGTTTTTCCCTTCAACTAAACCCGTCAACCCCTTTCCTGCTATTTCTTTAATTTCAGTAGCTTCTTTTACTGGAACGCCTGATTGATATTCCATAATTGCTTTCGCTATAGGGTGAGTAGATTTAGACTCAATAGCTAAGAGTAGTGGCACTAAAGATTCCTCAGTCCATTTGCCAAAAGTTTTGATCTGGCTGATTTTGAAAACACCTTTGGTAACGGTACCTGTTTTATCCATTACCATTGTATTCACTTCTTTTAGCTTATCCATGTAGGTTGCTCCTTTGAAGAGTATTCCGTTTTTAGAAGCTGCTCCAAGACCACCGAAATAACCCAACGGGATTGAAATAACTAAAGCACAAGGGCATGAAATAACTAAGAAAATCAATGCTCTATATAACCAATCTTGAAATACATAATCTTCTACAAAAAAGTACGGAAGAAAACAGACTGCAATAGCTAAATAGAATACAATTGGTGTATATACTTTTGCCAATCTTCTGATAAGCAATTCTGTCTTTGCTTTTTTGGAAGTGGCATTTTGTACCAGCTCTAATATTTTCGCTACTGAACTATCGTTAAAAAGTTTAGTGGTTTTGATTTCAATTACACCTTCCATATTAATAGAACCCGCTAAGACATTCTCATTCTGTAAAATACTTTGTGGTTTACTTTCACCAGTTAGAGCTGCCGTATTAAGGCTCGCCTTTTCTGAAAGCAATACTCCGTCTAACGGTACTTTTTCCCCAACTTTTACTTGTATTGATTCGCCAACATTTACAGTATTTGGATTGACTTCAACGAGGGAGTCATTTCTAAATACACTGGCGATTTTGGGTCTAACATCCAAAAGAGCTTTGATATTATCTTTAGCTCTTCTTACTGCTGCACTTTGAAATAATTCTCCAACTGCATAAAATAACATTACTGCCACTCCTTCGGGATATTCACCAATAGCAACAGCACCTATTGTAGCAATACTCATTAGGAAAAACTCAGTAAAAACCTCTCCCTTACTAAGTGCTGAAATAGCTTCTTTAATTACAGGAAAGCCAACCGGAATATAAGCGACAACATACCAAACTACTCTAATCCATTCTTTGAAAAAAGTTACATCAAAATAGTCAAGGATAATTCCAGCTATTAACAAAATAAAACTGATTATGGCAGGCAGATATGCTTTCCATCCATCAAGAGAATGGCTATGCGTGTGGTCATGCGAATGATCGTGACCATCGTCTTCGCTATGCTCGGCTTTTAATAATGGCGGTGGCGACTTTGCATCTATTTTTTCTTCTAATGAACAGCAGACTGGTTTGCCGTTACTATCATATTGGTGTTTGTGTTTTTTATCTAACATTGTTGTTTATTTTAAAGTTAGCCATCTGTTTACCTTGGTTAGATACTCAGTGTATTGATTGCCAAATTCCTTTTTGAGAAATTCCTCTTCTAATCTGATTTGCGTATTGATACTAACCGTAGAAAGGGCTATGATTAATAATGTAAAAGCATTAGGAAGCACTAAGAATAGTCCAATATTGGCAATCATAATACCTAAGAAAATAGGATTACGTGAAAATGAGAAAAAGCCATCTGTTACTAAGGCTGTCTTGTTTTCTTCATCTATTCCAATACGCCAAGATTCTCTCATATTTCCCTGTGCAAACCATACAAATAGCAATGAGATTATAAGCAAAGCCCAACCTACATAAACGAAGTATTCATTTTCTAAATACCAAAAGGGCAAAAGAAACTCGTGCCAGCTGGGAACAAAGGCATAAATGGAAACTACAATTAGTTCTATGATAGAAATAACTCCAAAGACTTTACCATTGTAGCCGTGTGCATCATCTCCCTTGTTAAAAGTGAGAGGGTTTACATTGGTTTTCTTCCAAAGTAAAAATGACCTCACTACGAATACCAAGAAAAAATAGATAATAAAAAATATAAATAAGTACATAATGTTTGATTTAATGTTCGTGTTCTAATTCTCCTGCTTTAGATTGTGCATATACATAATAGGCACCCTTAATAACTATTTTCATTCCTTCTGGAATATCGTCTATCAATTTCACTGCCGTGTAACCATTTTCTGTAGAGCCTTGAATTATATTGATTTTTACAAATTCTATTTCGTTATCATTTGCCTTTTCATTCGCTACATAGATAAAGCTATTGGCTCCATCTTTGATAATCGCATTTTCAGGAAGAGCAGAAGATTCTACATTCGTCAGAAATATTTTTGCATTTAAAAATAGGTCTTTTAAAAATAGTGGCTTTATGCCATCTAAATGGCCATGAACACGAACCGTTTTAGTGTCGGAATTAAACTCTTTACCAATCACATCAACTCTTCCATAATAAATGGTTTGACCAAGGGCTGGAACGGTATAACTGATTTTTTGTCCTTTTTTTATACTAGCAATATCTTTTTCAAATACATCTAATTCTAAATGCAAATGTTCCGAAGAAATAATATCCATCAATGAAACGGAGGACTGGGCATACATTCCATTATGAAAATTGATTTTGGAAATATAGCCACTCATAGGAGCTACAATCGCTATCTGTTGTCTGATCTTATTTGGCGTCAGGTCAGAAGTGGATATACCTAAAAATGAAAGCTGCTTAGCAAGACCTTGAGTTTTTGCCTCCAATACAGCCACTTCTGCTTGTGCATTTTGTAGATTTTTGATAACTCCCGCATTGGATTGTACTAATGATCTCTGGCGTTCAGCTTCCAAAAGCTTTAAATTGAGTTGTGCCCTAGCTTCTAAGTAATCTTGTTGGGTAATAATAAATTCTGTGTTCTCTAAATAGGCTATTATCGCTCCTTTTTTGATATAATCACCTTCTACAAACTTTTTAGTGCCTATGATTATGCCGTTGGTTTTGGCAGAAACGGAAGAAAGTGCATTTGGAGGTAATCCCAAGCTACCTGTTGCATTTACAAAATCGTTTATTTTTATGGTAGATAAATCTCCAAGTTCTAAACCAATGGTATTGGCTTGTTCTTTTGTAAGGTGTATGCCTTCCCCAGAGCTGTGATTGTCGCCTTCTTCCTCTGTTTGAGTAGCTTTGCCTACCTCTTGATTTGTATCACTGTCTTGGTTTTTCTTACTTCCGCATGAAGTAAGCACCATACTAATGGCAAGCATAAAAACTGTGATGATAAATTTTATATATTTCATTTTTAAATTCTTTATTGATTAGTAAGAAATTGATAATCTGCTACGGCCTTATTGTAGGCTATTATTTGCTCCAAGTAATTTTTATTATTGGAAGCCATTAATTGTAGGGTGTTTAAGAGTTCTAAATAAGAAATTTCACCTGCTTGGTAATTCAGCTGGTTCATTCTCACAATTTCAGGATTAATCCTCTCTATTTGTTCCTTATAAAAATCTACACCCGCTTTGTAAAGGCTTATAGAGTTTTGTATTTCTAATTGATTTCCTTTCAAAGAAATTAATTTACTTTGGTATTGATAGTTGCCTATTTCCACTTGCGTTTTTTGTGCATAAATTCTTTTCTTAGCCTGTTGATTAAATAAAGGAATAGATACACCCAACTGGAAGGCATTTAGAAAGCCTCCTTGATTAAATAATTGTGGAGCATAGCCAAAATTAAAGTTTGGTTTTAATTCAGACCTCAATACCTCTACCTTGGCAGCTTCAATAGCCACTTCCTGCTTATTCTGTAATAAAAGAGGATTAGACTCAAAATCTGTTTGAGAAGTATAAATGGCCACAGAAAGGCTATTTTCTGTGGTAAGAGGCTCGCCGGCATTTAATAATATTTGGAAACGTTTGTTTAAGTTCGCAATTTCAATTTTCACTTGGTTTGAAAGCAACTCATATTCTTTCCATTTCGATTGAAGCGTAAGTACTTCAATATGATTTGCAGCTCCAACTTGCTCTCTTACTATGGCTTTCCTATAGTACTCCTTGTATGTAGCAACTAACGTATCATATAGACTTACCAGCTCTTTTTTATACTGAATATCATAATACAGTTGCTTTACCTTCCATTTGAGTTCATTGACAGTAATCTCTTTTTGTGTATCGCTTTGGCTTGCATAGGCATCTTGCAATTTATTCTGTGCCTTGGTAACACTTGGACTTGGAAAGTTCTGTATTATACCTATTTGATTTACTTGCTGACCAAATTGCGTATCAAACAAGCCATTACCTTGATAAGAAATATCCGTTGAACCTAAATTGTATTTTAAGTTTTGCAGTAATTGATTTTTCTCTACATTCAGTGTGGCAGCTTTTATATTGGGGTGATTAGTCAATGCTATTGAAATAGCACTATCCAAATCGATTGGTTTATTTTGGGCTTGTGTTGAGAAGGAGAAACCAAATATCAAGAGTAAGGCTAAAGCACCGCCTTTAGAAAAGCTAATTCCTTTGGACTTTTGATCGCTCCATTTTTCTAACCAATAGTATAGAATAGGCAATATGACCAATGTTAAAAAAGTAGCCGTTATCAAACCACCAATGACTACTGTAGCCAAAGGTCTTTGTACTTCTGCACCACCAGAGGTAGAAATAGCCATTGGGAGAAAGCCGAAAGAAGCTACTGCTGCTGTCATTATTACGGGTCTTAATCGTACCCTTGTACCAGTAATTATTCTATCTTTTATATCTGTTATACCTTCTTTTTTGAGTTGATTGAAATAACCGATAAGGACAATTCCGTTTAATACTGCAACACCAAAAAGAGCTATGAAACCAATACCAGCCGATATACTGAAAGGCAGTCCTCTAAATTGTAAAGCCCAAACTCCACCAATGGCCGATAATGGTATGGCCGTAAAAATCAAAGCAGCCTGAGACATAGAGCCAAAGGTAAAGTAGAGTAGAATGAAAATTAAAGCTAAAGCAATAGGAAGAGCTACGGATAATCTTGCATTTGCTGCTTTTAGGTTTTCAAACTGCCCGCCATAAGTGAAATAATAACCAGTTGGTAATTTCACGTTGGCATCTAATTCGGCTTGAATTTGCTCCACTAGAGTTTCCACATCCGTATTCCCTACATTTACGCCAATGACTATTCTACGATTGGTGTTTTCTCTAGAAACTTGCATGGGTGCATCTACCAAATCAATGTCGGCAACACTACTTAATGGTACTTGAGTGCCAT
>JANSYO010000412.1 GCA_024742395.1 Cytophagales bacterium | reverse complement strand
CACAAGCAATCAAACTATCAGGGTTTAATTTCGTTCGATTGTTCCAGCAGTTTGTATAATTCAGGCGTGCTATAAACTGGTGTACTGTGTTTGAGCGTCTTTGTCGTATCGGTGTAGTTACAACTGCAACGGTGAGAAGAAAATCAAAAGGAATAATCAAAAGGAACTGACATAATTGCTCGCTCGAGCTGATTAATCATTATAAAATGGTTTTACTGTTTATTTAATCTTGAATTATTTTAACGAACGAAGGAGGTATTGCTACAGGATTTCTATATAACTCTTCTAGCACATGGCGGTAACTGTTAACCACGTTTTCGTGACTAATTAATGCTATTGATTTCAATATTGTTGTCCACAAAGACTCCCCAAATTGTCTGGACTTAGAGATGTAGCATTTAGGTATCCCAAATTATAGTTAGGTAGGTGACAATTCAGCTGAGTAAGTGGGGAGCAACACTACTTTAATCCCAATGTTCTGTAACATCTCTATTATGAAGGGACCGGTTTCAGAAGCTTGGTGCACCTAAGATTATTAGATTGTTTCTATCTCTCTTACACTCGCATTGTCCATTATAAGTATGTCTCCTGTGGCCAGCTAATTTCGTGTTACTGCAAAGTCATATTGAGGATTCCCTGATGTCAAAAACAAAGAATCTTGTTCAATATCGCAAGAGCAAATCATGGAGGCACTATAGTTTTCATTGACGAGACTGCCAACAGTTTTGGCGCCCAAACTGTTTTTCTAGATTGCAAACCGGTATGATTATAAGTATCGATAACCAGGGAGGAAACACTTACGCCGTCCGTCATAAAGAACCTTATCCATAAATTTTATCGATATTTTGATCTCATGGAGGGAAAATGTTGTTATTATTAAGCCTCTTCAAATCACCCAATTAGTCAGTTACAAATAAGGATAATAATGTTCGATTTGGTAATAAACACTATTTCCGGATGTATTAAATAAACAAATACACACTTAGCCAGAGTTCTGGTGGGATTGAATTCATGAAATCATAAAATAGCCTTATT
>JANSYO010000098.1 GCA_024742395.1 Cytophagales bacterium | reverse complement strand
TATTGGAGTACAGCTCCGTTCCACATTCATCTATCACTTTTCTTCTGTAACAGGTGGTTACAGAAAGTGCAGTCGGGTTAAAGGTATTTCCAGTAGCACTTTCAATGATCGTCCATGTAGGTGTAACAGCCGTACAATTTTCGCTTGATTCCCAAGAGACGCTCAAAACGCCTTTTCCACCAGATGCGGCAGCAGTACTACTAATTTCAGGTGGATTGTAGCCTGCACAATTGATATCATAAGAACTGGATATACTTCCGGCTACTAATTCAGGGTAGCCTGTAACCGTAATTTTAGCGGCGGGACTGGTACATCCGTTGAGGCTACAAGTGACAGAATACTCCACGGCAGAGGTAGGGCTAACGTTTATGGAAGTCGTTGTTTCCGAAGTGCTCCAAAGTAGATCACCTGTACAACCAGATGCAGTAATTTCAGAAGATTGACCAAAGCAAATTTCAGATGTTGTAGCAGTTAACGTAGGAGCCGCCACACCTGGTTTTACGGTAATCTCTACAGAATCTTTCACAATTTCCGAGCAGCCTGCAACGGAACAGGTAGCCACAAAATACTGCGTAGAACTAGGTGATACAGTTTGCTGAGCAAGCACAGAACCGTTTGACCATGAAATAGTACCCAAACAGCCGGTAGAAGTCAAAACTACTTCTTCACCTTCACAGATGATGCTTTTATCAGCCGAGACCACATTGGCCACCACAGGTGCCACGACTACCTCAATAGCATCAGCCGTAGCCTTATTGCAATTTGTCAAATCACAATCATAGATAGCTCTGAAATAGGCAGAGATGTTTTCAGTTGAAGTATTCTCTAAATCAGTAACAGAAAGAGTAATGGCAGAGCCGGCCAGGTTTTCCCAGAATGAAGAACCCGCGGCAGAAGATCGGCTGTTTTTCTGCCAGGTGATGCTGCAAGTACCTGTACCGCCCGTAATGGCAGCAGTCAGTTCAAAACTTTCTGCAGAGCAAATGCTGCTTTTATCAGAAGAAACGATGACTTGAGGATCGTCAACAATGTTTATGGTGGAGATATTGGAGTATACCTCAGTTCCACATTCATCTACCACTTTTCTTCTGTAACAGGTGGTTGTATAAAGAGCACTAGGGTTGTATGTATTTCCAGTAGCACCAGAAATAACGTTCCAGTTTGGAGTTTGGGCATCACAATTCTCGCTTAGTTCCCATGAAACGCTCAAAGCTCCTTTTCCTCCTGATGGAGCATCTGAACTCCCAATACTTGGCGGATTATAACCTGCACAATTAATAGCTGAGTTTGTATTAATACTGCCAGCCAATAGTTCAGGATGTCCTGTAACTGTAACTTTAGATGTTTCTCCGGGACAACCATCAATGGTACATGTAACGGAGTATTCTACTGATGTAGTGGGGTTAACAGTAATTGAGGTAGTTGTTTCAGAGGTGCTCCAAAGCAAATCTCCCGAGCAACCGGTTGCTGTTAGTTCAGATGATTGTCCAAAACAAATCTCATTTAAAGTGGCTGTGATTCCGGGTTGAGGAGTAAGCGGTTTAACACTTACAATCACAGAGTTAATGGCATCTTCTTCACATAGACCCACTTTACATTTTGCTGTGTAAGTTGTACTGGCAGAAGGAGATACAGCAATGGATGTTCCTGTTTGATTATCAGACCAGGTAACTGTTCCGTTGCAACCTGTAGCCGTAAGGGTGGCATTGCCTCCGAAACAGATACTTGTGGTACCACTCAGTGAAGTTTCATCAATAATTGTTACCGCTAGACTTGCTTCAGCAGATGTTTCAAAACAGGTAGCCCTTCCGGCAATTAGTCTGTAGGTTGCCCCGTCAGGATTATTGGTGTTTCCTACATTGTTTAGAACTAAATCTGAAGAATTCTCTGAGCTAATATCAGTCCAGTTTCCTGATGGTAATTTCTTTTGCCATTGATAGTTTACTGTAATGTCTGTGGCAGTTTCGAAGGTAACCGTACTTCCTTCACATACATTTTTATTAGAAGGCTCTGTGGTAAATACAGGTCTGGGATTTGTACCTATAGAGATAGACTTAACAGTTTCACAGCCATTATTACTTTTTAATGTCACTGAATGATTGCCTTCGGTGAGTCCGGTAAAAATGTTGGAATTCTGAAAGGCTAGAGAGCCAATTTTATAAGTATAAGGAACATCAGAGGTTAAGGGTGTTAAGGTTATTTTTCCGTCGTTGTTTTCTGTGCAGGTTTCGTTTTCTACTATATAGCTTGCATCTGGGCTTTCATCCACGGTGAATGCTATTTCGCTTCTATCAGTTTCACAGGTTAAGGCACCTATGGTTTCAACCTCAGCTGCAAAATAAGAAGCATCAACTGAGATATTTGTCAAATTAAAATCCGTATTACTGGAAAGTACGGCGGTAGCAATATTGGTATTGTACCATTTTAAAGTGTTTCCAGATACAGATAAACTTGCAGTAAGTGTAATATCCTCTTCGGAACAGAAATTGTATGGTGCTGTTTCACCGCTAATTGAAACAGTGGGAGGATTTGTAGCATTCATTACTGCTTCTGATATATTAACTGTGGAAGTAATAGAGCAATAACCGGAAGTTGTTACTATATAATAATTGCCCCCTCCGGTAGATGAAAATGAGGTGCCTGTTTCACCATTTATAGCAGAGCCGTTTTTACCCCATTGATATGTATAGGAGCCATTTCCGCCAGAACTCGCAACAAGAAAACTAACCGTCCTATTTATAGAGCCTGATGGACATACTGTGCTTGCGGAGCTTGATAAATTAGAGTTGGGCAAAGGAGTGATTGTCACATGTATTTCAGCTCTTTCACTTTCGCAGCTATTGGCGTCTGTTTGAGAAACATAATAGGAGAAATCACCAGATGCCGTTGTGCTGGCAGTACTTGCAGTGTTAGAACCTGCTCCGCCTGTGGCGTTTGTGCCGTACCAGTTTAGCGTATGCGAAGTTAAGGCATTGGCAGTCAGTGGATCAGGAGAGCTATTGATGCAATATCCGGTATCCGCCACGACAGGAGCCACCGGTAGACGGTAAACTGTTAAAACGGCGGCGGTAGAAGTGCTGTCACCACATTCTCCGGTAACTGTGCAAGTTATTTCTGCTTGATCATCGTCTAATGTTACATTTTCCAATGAAAGGCTATTCGAGTTGGTCCCGATATTGTTACCATCCATTTTCCATTGATAAGTCAATGTACCACTACCTGTAGCGACTACAGAGAAAGTGGCTGTCTGGTTTTGACATACTGCAGTATTGGTTGGTTGGGTATTGATTCTTGTAATTGGTTTTACCGTTAGGTTTGCTGCAGTTGAATTTTTTGTTCCACATTCGGCAGTTATAGCACAATAATAGTTGCCCTCATTTGTCAGACTTAGTTTGTCAAATGTTAAGCTGCTTTCCTTTTCATCTTCTAAAGCACTTCCATTGAAATACCATTGATAAGTTAGGGGTCCTTCTCCTGTTCCTGCCGCTGAAAGAGTTACAGGTTGACCTTCGCAAATCTCTTGTGTGACCGGGTTCGAAGTTATTTCAGTTGGTTTTTTAACGTAAAGGTTTACATCCTGGCTGCTTGCGAAACATTTGGTTATACTATTTTCTAATTTAAAACCGAAGGTATAATTGCCGGAGATAATGGTACTTGGAACAGAGATGGACTGTGGCGAAGTACTTAAAGGTTCATCTGTGAGCTCAGAGAAACCTAGAATAGAGCCGGAGGTGAGTGTGAGGTCAAACTGATCACCATTTTGTAAAGAGGTATATGGAATGTCGAAACTACCATCTGCCGGACAAATAGAAGCAACTGATGAAAGTGAAATAGAAGGGACAGGATTCACCTTGGCAAGAGTAGAATCATATTGGCTGAAGCAATCGTTTGTATCTTTTGCTCTGTAGAAATAGTAAGTAGAAGCATTTATGGATGGAGTGGTAAACCGGGCAGATGTGGCTAGAGAGGGACTTCCTGTGGAGCTAGCATACCATTCAACAGATTCAGAACTTGAAATTTCAAGATTAACAGTACCAGAGCCACAAACGCTATCTGCAGAAACGAAAGCAGGCTGAGCTGGCTGAGGGTTTATGGTGTAGCCCTTTCGTTCTCTTTCTACAAAACAAGTTCCAGTGGTAGAAGATCCATCAGAATTCATTAAAGAATATGGGAATTCTATTTTTACTGCTACATCTTCTAAATCGCCCGGTACTCCATTAATTGTTAATCTTTCAGAATTTACGTTTTGGAATTGTGAACTTTCAACGACTTCAATCTCTGCTGAGGCGGTTGAATACTTCCATGAATATTCAATCGGACTTCCTTGAATATTATAAGTAAAAAAGTCCGTCGTAGAGCCTTCACAAATGGCTGCAGATGTGGTAGGCTGAACAATGAACATGTAGTTTACGTTTAAGCCAGCTGAATTGGAAGTATTAAAACAACCATTCGCATCAGTAACTTTTACCCTAAAGAAATCTTCATCTGTATGCCGAATGCCTTTTAAAGTTAAATTGGCGGTATTGACATTTTTGTATTTGGAGTCTGCACTTAGCGGAGCATAAGAACCATCAATAGTTTCTGAATATTCCCATTCATAACTCAGACCAGTCCCGCTGGCTGTAGTATAGAAAGTCACGTCCTCATTATAGCATGCTGTTTGATTTACTGGCTGTACACTAAATTCAGGCCGTTGAGCATCAATAAAGAATTCGTTACTGTAGGCCACATCGCCAGATGTATTGTTCGTAGCCCTGATTCTAAAGTTAAGATCTTGCGTATGAGCGATGATGGATATGCTCAAAGTAATGCCGGTAGCACTCCCGGTGTAACCTACGTAGTTTGACCAGGAATTATCAGGGTTTTGACTTTCTAATTGATAAACATCTGCATTAAGTACACTGGCAGAAATGGTGGCGTTGTTGCCGTAGCAAACGAATCCGTTGTTTAAACTTGGCTGAACTGAAAAGGTGGGGGTTTGGGCTTTGGCGAAAGAGCATAGCAAGCTCAGCCAAAGCACTAATTGTGTGGATTTAATCATTAATTTTTTGTTAAAAGGTGCCACAAAATACTGATTGTCATCCTTTTTGACAAAAAAAAATCCGGTCAGACTATCTGTGACCGGACGTTTCCCTTAACCCTAACCTATATATGAAGTAAACCTATTTTTTATAATAATTTAGTTCGTTTTTACTGCCTCTATGTACCCTTTTAAGTACAAAAATCAGCAGTATAAATGCCGCCGCCGGCACTATAAATGCTGCAAAAATTTGAGCCAAAGCGATGATTATTTCCAGAAGTTCCATATGCTTTTTCGTAATGTCTGATTCAAATTTCAGAAGAATTATTGAAGCTGCATAGAGTAAAAACACCTGAATATTGAAGTGAAAAACACCGTTTAATACATTGATAAAAAATGAATTACCGAATAATAAAATATGCCAAAGATTTGAGAGAGAAATTTGGTTTTATCTGGCTTTTAGAGGTAAATTGACTATGTACAGTTTAAAAGCTTTGTTAAGCAAAATGGTTTAAGGTAAAACCCATCTCGAAAGAGATGGGTTTTCTTTGTACTTCTACCGCATTTATTCTTGAGATGAAAAGGAATGATTTTTTTACAAATATTATTTTCTCGAGAAAAATCATATTTTAGTAGTCAGACCAATCTAATTGTTTTTCAGCGGGGACTATATTCTTTAAATCTTCCAAATTATGTCAAAAGCAGCTCTTAAGTATGGATTAATTTCGGGTGCAATGCTAGCTGTGCTTATGGCGGCTTCGACTCCCTTTACCCTTCAGGAAGGTACAAGTTTAGGCGTTTCAGAAACACTTGGTTACATCAGTATGTTTCTATCCTTGGTTTTGATATTTTTTGGTATCCGAGAGCATAAAATAAAAGCTCTGGACGGAGAAATAGATTTTAAAGAAGGACTTCAGGTTGGAGCCACAATTGCAGTGATCAGTTCTTTAATTTATGTAGTCAGCTGGATGATTATTTCAGGAATTTATCCTGAGGTGAATGAGCGGATTGCCGATATGTACCGACTGGATATAGAAAAAGAAGCTTTAAGTGAACTTGAAAAACAAGAAGCTTTGGCTGATGTTGATAAGATGTTTGAGAATTATAAGAACCCTTTCTTTAAGTTTGGGATAACTCTTCTGGAGATTTTACCCTTAGGCCTAATCATTGCCTTAGCCTCTGCCTTTATCTTGAGGTCAAAAGGGGATGATTAGAAAAGGCAAGCCCATAGGGTGGGCTCGCCTTTCTTTTAAATTAATACCACAAGGCTTTTGATTACTGCAGTTAGTCTGATTGAATCGAAGATTCTTTGCTCTGTACCGCCATGAGCTTTAACAGAGGCCTCATGTGAGGTTACACATTGCTCGCAGCCGTTAATTGCCGAAACGGCAAGGCTCATCAGTTCAAAGAATTCTTTACCCAAAACAGGTTTCATCATGACAGACATTCTGATGCCGGCAGGCATGTTTTGGTAATTTTCATTGCTATGCATGAAATGTCTGAATCTGTAGAAAATATTGTTGGCATTCATTAAAGAAACGCAAGCTGCCACTTCGTTAATTTCTTCTTCTGAAGCTTCATGCGTTCTGGCTAATTCTGTCAGAGAATCAGTCAGTACTTCAGACTTTTCATTAATAGCAACCGCCAAAGCCAGGAGAATGGCTTCTTTCTGAGTGAAAGACTCCGCCTTTAAAACATTGGTTACATTTATTTTTAAGTCTTTAATGAAGCGGGTATCTGCTTCATTATGTCTGTCGAGCCACAGACTTTCCAGACTTTCAGGCAAGTTAACGGCTTCTAAAAGCCCCTTTTTCGTGTTTGATGCTAGTCCTATCATAATATTTTAAAGTAAAGAGGCAGCCTAAACTGCCCCTTTTAATTAATCATAATTTGTGTTGCTACACTTAAGCAGCAATTGTTTCTTCTCCCTTTTTCCAGTTACAAGGGCATAGCTCATCAGTTTGCAGAGCATCTAAAACTCTTAAAACTTCGTCTACGTTACGTCCGACAGAAAGATCATTAGCAGATACCCAACGAATAATTCCTTGAGGATCTACGATATAGGTAACACGGTAAGCTATTTTCTCCTCAGCTTCAAGAATCCCTAACTCTTCGGCAAGAGACTTTGATGTATCAGCCAACATAGGGAATTTAAGACCTTTTAAGTCTTCATGGTTTTGTCTCCAGGCAAGGTGTACAAACTCAGAGTCTGTAGAGGCACCAATAAGCATAGCATCTCTGTCAGCGAAATCTTCTACTCTGTCATTGAAGGCTGCAATCTCTGTAGGGCAAACAAAAGTGAAATCTTTAGGCCACCAGAACATCACCATCCACTTATCACCATTGATGTGATCCTGAGAAGTGATGTCGTAAAACTCACTACCTTTTTCTAGTGATACTACTGAAGTCTTTTTAAAGTCGGGAAATTTTTGTCCTAAACCTAACATGATTTTTGTAAATTTTATATTTGAATAATCCAAAATTATATTTCTATACGTCGCAAAATCGATCTTGTGTATAGAAATATTTAAATTTTTCACAAAAATGGCGGTCTTGATTATAAGTATCAAATACTATTTACTTATCATTGTATAAGGAGAACTTATAGCTCATGACGATCAATCAATTACACTACTTATTGGCAGTAGCTAAGCTTAAAAATTTTTCAAAAGCGGCTAAGGATTGTCATGTTTCTCAGCCGGCTTTGAGTATGCAAATCAAGCAGCTGGAGGACGAAATGGGCGTAACCATTTTTGACAGAAGCAGAAACCCTTTGGTTATTACCTCTATTGGTCAAAAAATTTTGGCTCAGGCCAAAGTGGCTTTGTATGAGCTTGAAAAGATAAAAGACATTAGCAAAGAAGATGAGGACGAAAGTATAGGCGAAATTCGTCTTGGTATTATTCCCACATTGGCACCTTATCTTTTGCCTTTGTTTATCAAAGATTATTCACAAAAATATCCAAAGGTTAAGTTGAATGTCCGTGAACTAACCACTGATGAAATTATAAAAGCACTGGAGAATAATGAGCTGGATATGGCCCTAATGGCTACTCCTCTATATCATTCAGAACTCATAGAAACACCCATTTTTTATGAAAGAATGCTGGCCTATGTAGGATCTGACTCCAGCTTATACAATAAAGAATATGTACTGGCAGGAGAAATTGATCCAAAGGAACTATGGCTCCTGGAAGAGGGACATTGCTTACGAACTCAGATGCTGAAGCTATGCGAGCTTAAAAAGCAAACCCTGACGGAGAACAATTTTAATTTTCAGGCGGGGAGTATTGAAACGCTGATTAGGCTGGTAGATAAATATCAAGGCATTACTATTCTCCCTGAACTGGCTACTCTGGATTTGCGGGCAGAGGCTAAAGCGAAACTGAGAGTTTTCAAGGCACCTGTGCCAACCCGTGAAGTGAGTTTAGTTCATCATCAGTATTATCCCAGAAAAAAACTGAAGGAAACATTGGAAGTTTCTATCAGAGAAAGTTTACCTCAATCACTTTTTGAAAAAGAAGGACACACGCTGGAAATTGTATAAAAAAGGCCACCTCGTTTGAGGCAGCCTTTTGTTCTTGTGCTTGCTGATCAGAATAATTTTTCTGCCGGAGGGGTAACTCCTTTAAGCCTTAAATAAATGGTGCTTTGCCCTCTGTGGTGAGTAGCATGCTCAAAAATCTTAGCAAAGCCCTGCCCTTTACTCAGAGTAAATGCATTGAAAAGCTTCACTTCTTCGGCCAGTTGCTCTGCACTCATATCCTGTAAAGTAGCAATAACAAAGTCATAACTTTCTCTAACGGCTTTCATTGTAGCTTCTTTGCTTTTATACTCATCTAGTTTCTCCAGGTTTTTGCCATCCATAGGGTTTGTTACACCCGCCACCATGGCTGTCAGACCGTAATTGGCTCCTGCCAAATGAAGAAATTGCTCGGCAAAAGATCTGATATCCTCAGTAGGCTTAAATGAATAGTTATCTGCAGGCATGGCCTCCATGTATTCCAGTGAAAAAGCTTTAGCTCTTTCAAAGTCAGCAATCAGCTGCTCTTTTTCTGCCTGAACGCCGGTGATAGCCATGGCAGAAGAGAAAGAAGCGATGAACAAAACGATTAAAACGTTAAAAGGTGTAAGCAGTTTTTTCATGTTTTTTTGAGTTTAGTTTATAGTCAAATTTAAGATTTATCTACCAAGCAATCTTTTTTTCTTGATGAATGGTAAATACTGTGGCAATGACGTTTCGCTATAGTGAAATAGGACATAGCTCTCAAAAAAACTGGAAAACCTGCTTATTCAAAGAATGGAACACCTTTTGGGGCATACTTTCTCATCCCTTCTTCGTTAATTTCAACGCCAATACCAGGAACATCTCTAACTTTTACAAATCCATTTTCGACCATTTCACCCTCAAAAGTGACAATCTCTTTGAACATAGGGTCTTTATGAAAATAAATCTGCCACTCCATGATCATGAAGTTTGGTACTGAGGCACATACATGTGCACAAGCCATGGCTCCCAGATAGGAAGCTACCATATGTGGTGCAAAGGGTACGTAGTAAAGATTCGCCAAATTGGCAATTCGCTGACCTTCACCTAGACCACCGGCTTTTTGAAGGTCAGGCATGATAATATCTACAGCACCGCTCTCTAACAGTGGCCTGAAACCATGAGCTAAATAATGGTTTTCTCCGGCACAAATAGGTGTAGAGGTAGACTCAGTAATCTTTTTATAGGCATCTGAGTTTTCTGCAGCTATGGGTTCTTCAAGCCACATCATATTGATGGGTTCCAGCATTTTAGCTACACGTTCACCGGTAATTGCATCGTATCGGCCATGCATATCAGCACAGATATCAATATTTGGACCTACCTCCTTTCTGGTGGCAGCCATTTGATCGTACATACGCTGCATTTCGGCCGGAGAAGCCGTCCAGTTGAATCGGTCATACTTATTCGGGTCATTGGCCTGATCAAGATCAAACTTTACGGCAGTGAAGCCCATGTCTACAGCTTCGCGGGCTGCTTTTGCAAAATCCTCAGGTTTTGGTAAGCTACTTTGATACAAAGCCGTATCCATATAAACACGTACAGAATCTCTGAATTTACCACCCAGAAGCTGGTAAACCGGAAGCCCAAGGGCTTTTCCCGCTAAATCCCACAAGGCGGTTTCTACGGCAGTAAGAACAGCGACAAACATACCACTCTGTGCTCCTTCAAAGAATCCTGATTTTCTAATCGTTTCATGTAAACGGTGAACGTTTAACGGATTTTGACCTTTAATTCGCTGCCCCATCATTTTAACCAGATGATAAGTGCCTGGCGTAGCATCTACCCCTTCGCCATGTCCTACAATGTCCTGATTACTGTATATTTTCACAAAGAGGCTATGGCCACCTCTGATATACCCACATTTAACATCGGTGATTTTTAAATCTGTCGGCATAGAGCTTTTAGGCGTTCTATCTATGGCCTTTGTGTATTCTTTCCCGAAGTTTAGTAGGGGAGCAGTAGCAAATGCGGAGGTTAATGCAGCTTTAGTTAAAAAGTCTCTTCTTGAATTTTTCATTGTTTAAATGTTAGGTAGAGTGTTTTATTGGAAGATTGTAATGTTTTACCAGGTTCTTTCCTTAAGGATTTCCTGTATTTGATCACGGCCTACCGGCAAATCATCGATATGATCGTTTAGCCATCCTGAAAAGTCTCTTTCAATTTCATCTGACCAGCGTGTGTCAATTTGGCCTGGTGTGTACTTCTGTTCTCTGAGTCTTTGGTGCCCAAACATATCTCTTAGTCTCACTACTTCTGAGACTTTAACTACTTGTTCTGCCAGGTGTGGTGGAATAAAAACCACTCCGCCATCGCGACCCAGAACTACGTCGCCGGGCATACAGGTGGCATGACCTATTCTGGTGGGATGGTTTATACCTACCAGGGTAGTATTGAGAGCTCCATCAGCATTGTTTAGGTGATGAGATGGGTGGTAACTTTTAAAGAAAGAGGAGAATCCGCCTATTTCTTTGAGCCCGTTTATGTCTCTTACTGCTCCATCATAGACAATGCCGTTTCCGGTTTTAGCATAGATTGAATTTCCTAGATTGTCTCCAATGGTAGGTCCATCTTCGTAAGCACCAAACTGATCTGCCACATATACATCTCTTTTCTGAAGAAGGTCAATGGGCCAGGCATTTTGAGACTTGATCCGCCCGTCTTCCTCATGGCCTTTATCGTCAATAGCTCTTTGTATATCAGGTCTTCCTGGTGTGAAAGTGGCTGTTAGAGCTCTTCCTACTAAGACGGAATCTGGGTTAATGAGTTGCCAGTTACCTTCAAATTGATAGCGATAATTTTTGTTTTTAAGAACAGCCCAGGCCTCTTCCAGAGTGACGAGCTTCATTCTGTTTAGAATTTCATCAGAGACTTTAGGCCTTCCGTCTGGAAAACGTTCACCTTCCCATTCTCTGGTAAGATGCAGTAAATATTCTTTAGAAATTTGCTGGCTAATGCCAGGAAGCACTGTTCCAAGGCATAGCAATGCCAGGAGAATTGTTTTTTTAGGTAGATTCATTTTTCAATAGGGTTGAATGAATCTAAATTTAATGAAATTATTAATAGAGTAATCTATTAAGTGTCAAAATGACATAATAGGTAGATATAACTTTATAAAGTAAAGTTTCAACTTTTCTATGTTTAGAAGGCTCTACTGACAAGCTTCTTTGGTTGAATATGAGTAGTTGTCTCCGTTTAAGTAAGAAATCCGGCCAAATTCATCGTAGCGAGTCTCAGTACTTAAACTGAATTCTTTGTTAAAGAATGAACAGGGCTTTCTTTACAAGAGAATAATGCTGAAATAAGTAGTGTAATTATAAAAGGCGGCAGAATCTTGTTTTTCATGACAGAATTAAGATTGTGGAATTAAAGTTAAGAGGACTCAAAATGC
Organism: Cytophagales bacterium; assembly: GCA_024742395.1. GTDB lineage: Bacteria > Bacteroidota > Bacteroidia > Cytophagales > Spirosomataceae > Jiulongibacter. Next base: position 2,102 of record JANSYO010000098.1, on the reverse strand, counting down.
TTTTAAAGCTTTTTTGATCAATTCAACCACCAAATGGATGCATTAAGCACACTGGCAAATGAAACCCATAAGAGATAAGGTATTTGAATGTTTCCGGCTATCGTATTTACTTTTCTGAAATAGAAAAACATCATTAAAATAGAAACCCACATCATCACTATTTCTATGAGAGCCAAACCTGGTTTTTCAAAATAGAAAAATAGGAAACTCCATATAAAATTTAGTGCCAATTGAATACTGAAAATACGCAAGGCATTATTTCTTTCCTCTGATTTTGGTGAAGTGTATATTATATATAGACCTATACCCATAAGAGCATAAAGCGTGGTCCAGACCGGAGCAAAAAGCCAACCGGGCGGATTAAAAGAGGGTTTGTTAAGGGTGCTATACCATGAATCTAAACCAGTAGATGTGGCAAAACCACTTATACCACCTACTGCCAGAGGAATAGCCAGACAAACAAGAAATGTAATTACTTTTTTCATATGTAAATGTTTAAATCAGGATCAGGTTTTAATGGCTCCGGCAGGTCTACTTCATCCAGCATTTGTCTGATATCAATTTCTATTCCACGGCTCATTTGAGAAATAGGAACGTCATTGTACAAGCCTTCGAAAGGGTTTTCACTGTAATCGCCGATCATTTCCATGGTCCAGAATACCCAGGAACACACTACCGTAAAAGGAATGCAAAGCCATACCAAAAGCTCATTTTCTAAATGTGTGAATACATCCAACATACCAAAAGGCAAAAGGTTAATAAAGAGAACTACGAAGAAGAAATTGACTGTGGCGTATTGTCTGGGGAATGGGAAGTTTTTTATACGTTCAGATTTGCCTTGGAGGGCAAAGAATTCAGTGATGAGATTCTGAATAGCCAGATGTCTGAAATGATCCAGTTTACCGGTTTGTCTTAAATTTATCAGATGTTTTGACTGAATACTCAATAGATGCGAAGACCTGTTTCCTTTAGACATAATATATTTATAGTCTTCTGCCGACAGATAAGGAATGAGCTCATCAAACTTATCCTCTGAAAAATCTGACCCAAGCTTTTTTCTAAGATTGCTGTCTCCCTTATTGGTATGTTCCCAATCTTTGACCTTTCTAAGTTCCAAGGAAAGAGCCTTTAACCAGGCAATATGCCGGTGTATAATCTTGGTTTTTACTGTCATCAGTTCTTCAGATGTTTCAGAATCGCTGATAACGAAGTCACGAATCATTACAGTAAATGATCTGGAGGCATTAACAATACCACCCCAAATTTTTCTGGCTTCCCACAGCCTTTCATAAGATGAATTATTTTTAAAGCCTAAATAAAAAGCCACGGCAATACCAATCAAGGAGATAGGTTGCCAGGGTATATGAAGGGAGTGAAAATCAAAAAAATGGTAGAGAAATACCGGAATGCTGTCATAAATAATAAATAAGAGGATATACTTTGACGTCCATCGGGTAGTTTGGTAGAGAGGATACCGTCTTCCTGCTTGCATTGGCTATGTAAGTTTTCCAAAATTTAAGGATTCTTTTTACCAAAACCTGAATTTAAAGAATCTATAAACTGAAACTTCCCGAATGGCTTAAAATCCTATCTTTGCAGCACATGAATAGGAGTATCAAATTAAAGGACGGAAAGAAGGTTTACTTCGCCTCAGATTTTCATCTGGGTGCTCCTGATCACCTCAGCAGTTTGGCAAGAGAAAAGAAGATAATAGCCTGGCTCGATGAGATAAAGAAGGATGCCCAGCTTATCTTTCTCATGGGCGATCTCTTCGATTTCTGGTTTGAGTATAAGTCAGTGGTACCTAAAGGTTTTGTACGTTTTTTGGGTAAAATAGCCGAGCTATCAGACGCCGGTATTGAGATCAAGATTTTCACGGGAAACCACGATATGTGGATGACAGACTACTTTCAAAAGGAGCTGGGAGCAGAGGTGTTTTTTGATACAGTACAATACCAAATGGGTGAAAAAGCCTTTTTTCTGGGTCATGGTGATGGCTTAGGGCCTGGAGATCATGGGTATAAATTCCTTAAAAAAGTATTTAAAAACCGTGTGGCTCGTTTTCTGTTCGGGAGAGTTATGCATCCTAATCTTGGTCAATT
>JANSYO010000122.1 GCA_024742395.1 Cytophagales bacterium | reverse complement strand
CATTTAGGATTGGAAGCAAAAGCAAATCCCCTCCACGGAGGGGTGGCAGCCTGACGCAGTCGGTTGACGGGGTGGGTCAAATGGGAAAATGCTAACGCCCGAGGAACCCACCCGACTATCAAAGTTAGCCACCCCGCCCAGGCGGGGATTCTACCGGTTCTACGATTAAACAAGCTAATCGATCATACTAAATGCATTCGAAGCAAAAGCAAATCCCCTCCACGGAGGGGTGGCAGACTGACGCAGTCGGCTGACGGGGTGGGTCATATGGGAAATGTTATCACACGTTTCACCCACCTAGTCCAAGAGGTAATTCTTCAATCTCCCAAAAAAGAAAAAGCCGATCGAATTTCGATCGGCTTTTCTGATTCATATTGATGTGCCTTTACAGGCAGTAAATACTACTTTGCTACTTCAATAGAAGCTTCTCTGGCATTAATGGTTTTACCCTTCATACCAGTTATTACCTTGTGAACATCACGCTCGGGTACTTCTACAAAGCTAAATTTGTCATACATATCAATCTGACCAATTACTCGACCAGGAATACGAGACTCAGCAGCTATTGCTCCAACAATGTGATTAGGAGAAACAGAATCTTTTCTGCCCAGACTTATGAATAAACGAACCATGCCTGGCTCACCGCTTCCCTGTCCACCATTGTTTCTGCTTCCTCTACGTTCGCTTCGTTCGCCTCTTTCTCTTCTCTCTCCTCTTCTTCTTTCTCCACCTCTTTCTCTTCTGTCTCCACGTGGTCCGCGATCTCTGTCGCCTCTTCTGCCGTCAGAAAGGTCATCCTGACCGCTTCTCATTTGTAAAGAAGAGCCTAATTGCATTTTGATTAATGCAGTTACGATGTCTTCAGTTTGATGACCGTCTTCTTTCAGTTCATTCACAATTCCTTCGTATGCAGAGATAGCATCAGGATCAATATTCGAAACCACCTGCTCCTTAAATTGCTGTATTTTAATTTCTCTAAGATCAGCAACGGTTGGAATTTTCCCTTCGTCAATTCTAACCTTTGTGTAACGCTCCAGGTCACGTAGTTTGCCTTTGTCTCTGTTAGATACAAACATAAAAGCTTGTCCTTTTTTACCTGCACGGCCGGTTCTACCAATTCTGTGCACATAATATTCGAGATCTAAAGGCACATCGTAGTTAAATACGGCGTCTACGTCGTTTACATCAATTCCTCTGGCTGCTACATCAGTAGCTACCAAAATGCTGCAGTTTCCATTACGAAACTTGTTCATCACCTGGTTACGAGCTCCCTGGCGTAAATCGCCGTGAAGAGCTTCTGCAGAATATCCTCTTTCCTGTAATTCCATAGTTACTTCATCTACTTTAGACTTAGTATTACAGAATACAAGCATCAATTTTAGATCATTGACATCTATCAAACGGCACATAGCCTCTGTTTTAGCATCACGTCTAACATTAAAGAATAACTGCTCTATATTGTCATTTGTAATCTCCTGACGAGTAACTTTGATGTGCTCAGGGTTATTTTGAAAACGCTTAGTAATGTTAAGAATATCTCTTGACATGGTGGCAGAAAATAAGATCGTTTGACGCTCTTCCGGAGCGAAACTCAATATTTTCTCAATATCGTCTCTGAATCCCATGTTCAGCATTTCATCCGCTTCATCCAAAATCATCATCTGAAGATTGGAAAGATCCAGCGTTTTACGCTCCATATGATCCATGATACGACCAGGCGTTCCTACAACAATATGGGCTCCTCTTTTTAAATCACGGAATTGTCTTTCATAAGACTCGCCACCATAAATTGAAGAGACAAATAGTCCTTTCTTATATTTAGACAGCTGATGCATCTGTTCCTTTACCTGAAGAGCAAGCTCTCTGGTAGGACACATGATTAATACTTGAGTGCTTTTATCGTTTACATCTATTTTTTCAATGGCTGGAATACCAAAAGCAGCAGTTTTACCTGTTCCTGTTTGTGCCTGACCAATTACATCTTGTCCTGACAATACTACCGGAATAGCCTGAGACTGGATAGGAGAAGCATCTTGCCATCCCATTTCTTCTACTGCTCTCAGGATATACTCAGACACAGGAAGTTCGTTAAACTTTACAGTTTGCATAATAATATGATAGACTGCTCAGCTTGCAGTCTTGTACTTGAAATTTTTTGGGGCGATTGCGACACGCCCTTTCGTGAACATCACGGTTTCCCGTTGCCTGCTCTGAAAGGTGTTTGGACTTAAAAGATTGTCGCCTAATAGACAAATGCCACTGTCAGAGAACCCGAACGGGGTTAAATCGGCTGCAAAAGTACGATTATTTTTTGAATAATCAATGTATTGGCTAAATATTGTTGTATTATTTTAAGAAAGCTTACCTCTTCAGCCATTTAAAGCCTTGAGGCGGTATATTTTGAAAAGTAGCATGATCAAGGTTAGGTACCTTTATCGTGAAATTTTTCAGTACCATCGCGTCACTATTATAGTAAGATTTGGTATTTAGACCTACATAAAGGTCATCGAAATAATTATCAGAATCCAGTTGAATATTATTTATGCCTTCGTTTTCAATAGTTAAATCCTGAATTTTACAATTGAGTAATCTTAAGGAATTACTATGGTTTAAGATGAACATTTTCCTTTCAATGAAATTCTCAAGCACTATTTGACCCACCTCTGATTCTAAATACCTAAGATTAGGTAGAAAGAAATTTATATACTTCTTTACGTCTTCTTTTGAATTTTTGGGTGTATTTTCAATGTGAATCATCAATGTGTCACCTGAAGGTTCAAAACGTACATACTTTTGGTAGGTCTTATGAATCTCTACTTTCGGATGTTCATATTGGCGAATTCGCACTTTCACTCTTCCTACATCACAATAGAGCTTTATGGCAGAATAATCGTCTACATTGAAGGTCGTAAAACGATATTGATGATCAAGTTTTGTCTTTTTCTCTGCTTCTGTTTCCTGGCTGGAACAGGCATTGAATATAACACACGTAAGAACTAGAATGAGTTTTTGGAGCATTTAACAAAAGGTAGTTTTCAAAACTAAGGAATTATCATGAAGATCAGTACTTTTGCCCTTTGATCATTCTTATAAACATTACATGCAGAAAGTACTTTTTATTGACCGAGATGGTACTATAATCGTAGAGCCCCCTGTTGATTTTCAGGTTGATTCATTAGAGAAATTGGCTTTTGTTCCCAAAGCTATTTCTGTTTTAAGGAAAATATCAGAAGAGCTCAATTATGAGTTAGTTATGGTAACAAATCAGGATGGTTTAGGGACTGATTCCTATCCGGAAAGTACTTTTTGGCCAGCTCATCAAAAAATGATGGATACTCTTGAAGGAGAAAATATCTTTTTCAAAGATGTATTAATTGATAGAACTTTTGAGTATGAAAATGCTGAGACCAGGAAGCCAAGAACAGGTTTGCTGACCCAATACCTCCATTCAGAAGACTATGATTTGGCTAACAGCTATGTTATCGGTGATAGATTAACAGATATACAATTGGCGGCGAACATTGGAGCCAAAGGTATTTTGATTGCCGATGGACCCAAGGCAGAGGCCACTAAAGAGCAATCTGAAGCTACTGCACTTGTAAGTAATGATTGGGATGAAATCTATCGTTTTTTAAAATTGCCGGAAAGAATCGGTGAGATTCAAAGGGATACGAAAGAGACACAAATTTCTGTCAGAGTTAATTTGGACGGAACCGGGCAAGCAAACATGGATACAGGCCTTGGCTTTTTTGATCATATGTTAGATCAACTGGCAAAACACTCAGGTGCCGATATTTCTATTAAGGTCAAAGGTGATTTGCATATTGATGAGCATCATACCATAGAGGATACAGCTTTAGCTCTGGGTGAGGCCTTCTTAATGGCTCTGGGAGACAAAAAAGGGACTAATCGTTATGGTTTCTTACTGCCTATGGATGAAGCTCTGGCTCAGGTAGCCATTGATTTCTCCGGAAGACCATGGTTAGTCTGGGATGCTGACTTTAAGAGAGAGAAGGTAGGGGAGATGCCTACCGAAATGTTTATGCACTTTTTTAAATCTTTCTCAGATGCTTCAAAATGTAACCTGAATATCAAGTGTGAAGGCGATAATGAACATCATAAAATTGAAGCGATTTTTAAAGGATGGGCAAAAGCCATAAAAATGGCCATAACCCGTGATATTAATGCGATGGATTCATTGCCTAGCACTAAAGGCGTACTTTAAAATATTTCCCGAGTGATTAAGAAGGGTTTTAGCTAACTTTTTAAAAGTTCCTGACTCTTTTTAGTAATATTGAGTTAAATGGTTTCTAAACTTAAAGCTTACTAAATGGAATTGTTTCAAATACTGACATTACTGATTGTGATTTCTGCTTTGTTTGGCTATATCAATGTCAGGTTTTTTAAATTGCCCACAACTATTGGCTTAATGATTATGGCTTTGGTCTTCTCATTGGCTATGATTTTGGCACAATTCATTAACCCGGATTTAACTCATTTAGCCAGGGAGTTGATTACTAAAATTGACTTTACCAGTGTGTTAATGGATGTAATGTTATCCTTTCTGCTTTTTGCCGGGGCATTGCATACCAATGTAGGAATGATACGACAAGAAAAAAGGAGTATCGGTCTTTTTGCTCTTATTGGAGTTTTGATTTCAACTTTTGTAATAGGAGCGGGGATCTTTTATTTGTCGAAATTCCTTAACCATCAAATTGATTTTGTATACTGTCTGCTCTTTGGCTCGCTAATTTCGCCTACAGACCCAATTGCCGTTTTGGGTATTTTAACTAAATCGAATATTCCGAAGAAAATTGAAATCAATATCGTAGGTGAATCGCTATTTAATGATGGAGTTGGCGTAGTGATTTTCTTTACAATTCTGGAGATTGCTCGTCTTGGTGTAGCCAATGTGACTGTAGGAGATGTCTTTACTTTATTTATTCAGGAGGCCGTAGGAGGTATTGTTTTCGGTCTGGGCTTAGGTTGGATCATGTTCAAACTGTTGAAGTCAATTGATGATTATGAAGTAGAGGTGATGATTACCTTAGCTTTGGTAATGGGAGGTTATTTGATTGCTCAGCAATTACACACCTCGGGCCCGTTAGCGATGGTAGTTGCAGGGCTTTTTATGGGTAGCGGTGGGCTAAAACAAGATGCCATGAGCGAAACCACAGAACTGTATGTAGATAAATTCTGGGAACTTATAGATGTTTTAATGAATGCTGTTCTATTTGTTCTTATTGGACTGGAAATCCTTATTCTGGAGTTCAGACCATATTTCTTTCTAGCGGGTTTTGGTGCCATCGTTATTGTTCTGCTAGCCAGATTTGGAGTGATCCACTTTTTAGTACGTATATCAAAGAAATGGGTGGCAGTAGATAAAGAAGCTCCATTACTTATGACCTGGGGTGGTCTTAGAGGTGGTCTTTCTATTGCCATGGCACTTTCTTTGCCCTCAGAATGGGAGGCTAAACCTTATATAGTTTTTATAACATACTCTGTCGTTTTGTTCTCAATTATCGTTCAGGGACTAACTTTGGAAAAGGTTGTCAAAAGGGTTTACAAGCCGTAAAAATTTGTAATTTGCATAATAATGTCTAACTCAGAAGAGTTAGTAAATCAGTTCCTAAAAAATAATCCTATTTCACATGTTGCAAACCATTTTGCTTCAAATTCCGGCTCAGACCGGAATAGACTCTACTCTTGCTGATCCTACTGTTAGTATCAATTATTTCGAATTATTATTGAAGGGTGGTTTTGTAGTCTACCCAATTTTAATTCTCCTTTTTATGACCTTTTTCTTAATGGCAGAAAGGTATCTGTTCATAAAGAAAGCATCGCAGATTGATTTTAGTTTTTTACGCTCACTTAAAGACAATATTTTAAGAGGAGATATGCGTTCTGCCATTGCCATGTGCAAAAGCACCAACTTACCGATTTCAAGAATTCTGGAAAAAGGAATAACAAGAATAGGAAGACCTGTAAAAGACATTGAAAGTGCCATGGAGATTCAATCGAACCTGGAACTATCTAAAATGGAAAAGAACATGGGTTACCTTGGGCTTATTGCCGGTGTGGCTCCTACGCTAGGTTTTGTGGGTACCATATCTGGGATTATTAGAATTTTCTATGAAATATCGGTTACGGGTGAATTTTCAATAGAAACCATATCAAATGGTCTTTATGAGAAAATGATTGCCAGTTTCTCGGGTCTGGTAGTAGGTTTAATTGCTTACGCAGCTTATCATGGTATAAACATGATGATTGATAAATTCAGTATTAATCTTCAGGCTACTGTGATGGATTTCTTGGATACGCTTAATGAACCAGCCTCTTAATTATGAAGTTAAAAAGACAACGTAGATTCGAAGCGGAGGTGCAAACCTCAGCCCTGAACGACATCATGTTCTTTTTGCTGCTATTCTTTCTAATTGTGGCAACATTGGGCAGCCCTAACGTTATAAAATTAATGCTTCCGAAGGCAGACTCTGCCACGCATGAAGTAAGTAAGCAGCCTATAACACTCTCTATTACAGAAGATAAGGTGTATTATATTGACCGAAAAAGCATACCGTTTCCGCAATTAGAACAAACTCTTTTAGAGGCTACAGCTGGTATGGAAGAACCTACGGTGATTTTACGTGCGGCTCAAAGTTTAACTATCCAGGATCTTGTAGATATTATGAGTATAGGTGGGCGATTGAGAATTCGCATGGTGTTAGCCACTGAGCTAGATTAGAATAAATATTTAATGAACTTTCAAAGAAACTGAATCAGGAATGATTCGGTTTCTTTGTGTTTTCTCGTTTCGGAAATAGAAATGCTCGTCCAAAATGCTACTTCCCTGTTAGCGGTAGCAAACATTTAATTATTAAGTAAATCAAGAGATTTCCTAAATCTATAAGTTAAGGAACATTATCCCCGATTAATTAAAGACTCATCAGGTCTTTAAATTTAATAGCCTGTCTTCTTGAAATCTCGATTTTTTCACCTCCAGGTCCAATATCTCCCGGCTTTAAGGTGACTAGCAAACCACCCGAAAACCATGGTTCTATTTTGTCAATCCAGTTTAGATTAATGATGTGTTTTCTATTTGCTCTAAAGTAAATTTTTGGGTCTAGTCTTTCTTCAAGACTGTTTAATGACTTTAAGATCATGGGTTTCTGATCATCAAAATGCAATCGTACATAATTACCCATAGACTCAAAAAGTCTCACTTTTCCTAACCGGACAAACCAGCATTTTTCACCATCTTTCACAAAAACCTGATCGAAAACGGTGAGTTCATTTTCACTCTTTTCCTTTTTCGCACTCGGTATCTCTGATTGTTGCTCTTCCTCAATCCTTTGAATTGCCTCAGCAAGTCTTGCCGAGTCAATAGGCTTCATGATGTAATCAAGAGCGTTGAATTCAAAGGCTTTAAGAGCATATTCATCATAAGCAGTGGTGAATATTACCTCGGGAACGGTATCTTCCAGTGCTTCTAAGAGCTCAAAACCATTTTTGCCCGGCATTTGAATATCAAGAAACAGAAGATCTGGTTTCATTTCTTCTATCATAGGAATGGCTTCCTCAGCATTGGCTGCCTCCCCAATAATATCTATTCTTGGAAACTCTTCCAGCAATCTCTTCAGCTCGTTTCTGGCTAGTCTTTCGTCATCTACTATTAATGTTCTCATAGTCTTAATTTTTATCTAGAGGCAGTCTGATTTCTGCCCTTACTGTAAGTTTATCTTCTTGAGTAATTTTAAAGGAGTACCTGTTTCCGTATAAAAGATGCAGTCTTCTCTTAGTGTTTTCAATGCCAAATCCGGTGGAATTTGATTTTGATTTTCCATCCACTAGCTCACCAGTATTGCGTATCACAATAGCCAGATACTCTTGTGTGGCTCTGGTGGTAATTTCTACAAATCCCCATCTCAGGGCTTTCTGAACGCCGTGTTTAATGGCGTTTTCTACCAGTGTTTGTAACATCATTGGTGGCACTTGAATAGTCATACTTGCCGGGTCAATTTTCCATTTTACCTGAAGACGTTCTTCATACCTGATTTTCTCTAAACTCAGGTAGTCTTCGATGGTTTTGAGCTCTTCTTTGAGGCTAACGGTAGTTCTTCTGTGTGTAATTAATGAACTTCTTAAGAGATTCGATAACTGTGTAACACTGGTCATGGCTTTCTTGGGATCTTCCAATACAAGGGCTCTGATACTGTTTAAGGCATTAAAAACGAAATGAGGGTTCATTTGAGATCTCAATACTTTTGCTTCTGTCTCCTTCATAGAAGCCTCCAGTTTGACTCTTTCTACATCAGCATTTTTTCTTTCCAGGGCATAGCTATAAAAGACATATACCAAAACCCAAATAAGGACTGGTTTGGTCAGGTTAATTAAAGAGGTAATGTCATGAATAGCTACATTCATTTTTTGAGTATCAATGATATCCCGATCAATCGGGATATTAATGGCAGCCAGAATGAATGTTATTACACCAACTACCCCAATACATCTCAAAATAAGTTGAGGGATGGGAAGTTTGACCCATTGATATCTCTTAAAGATAATCCTGAAAATATGCGTTAAGGAAACTCCTGCGGCAATATTCACCACACCGGTGCCTATGAGTCTATTGAACTCCTCGAAATCAAATGTTAAAAGGGCAAAGTAATTTAATAGGTCAGCAAAAAAATAGAGCGACCAACCACCAATCTGATAAAACCAATATGCCTTTTTTGACCCCATAACGATTTATTCACCGAAGGTAAGCTAATTGTAATTTAGCTTATGCTAAATTACACCGTTGGCAATATTAATTCATAAATGGAGAATTAGCTAGACCATAATTTGAGCCAGATGGTCTACATTATTAGTTTCAATGATACTAAACTTCTCTTTGGTGTATGAATACTCAAGCTTGTACAGGCATAAGTTTTGATGCATAAAACAGTCCATCTCAGAAAGCGGCAGGTTACTTAGCTGTGCCAAAAGAATCCTCATAGCTCGTCCGTGCATTGCCACGAGTACCAGCTTTTCCTCCTTTTTAGAAAGTATTACTTTCATGGCTTCCATTTGACGTGCGGCTACTTGCTCCGGACTTTCGCCTCCTTCAACAGGAATATGCGTCTCTCCTTTTCGCCACCTTGTAATGATATCAAAATATCGCTTATCATCTTCGTTATTCGGCACCTTACCTTCTTTATGGCCCCATGAAATTTCATTCAGACCTGGCAGAATGTTGTGCGGAATAGGCCACTCAAGAAATTTCTCAACACTTTGGTGAGTTCTTTTTAAGGCAGAAGTATAGATGGCTTCAAAAGGCAGCGTTTTATACATTTCGTAAAAAGCACTGGCTTGAGCTCTTCCAAGTTCGTTAAGATCTGCATCAATTCCACTGCCTTGCACTATACCTCTTAAGTTGTAATCTGTTTGACCGTGACGAATCAAGTAGATGGTTTTTGTGCTCATTTTACTTTATTGTATGAAGCCGCAAAAATAACAGATTAAAATTAGAAATAAGACCTTTATTATAAATGACAATTCTTTCAGGTAATTGTACTAATGGCAGGGGCATTTTGAATAGAATGGAATAAGATGGCGTTATTTTTGCGTTATTTTGTTTGACTAAATTTCTACTTATGAGAAGAATTCTTTCCATGTTTTTCTGTTTTATGGCCTTACATTCCTTAGGACAGGAGGTAATATCTGACTCCACCGTTGTTATCGATTCAACAGATATTGGAATGCCGGCTATACCTATTGATCTTGAAGAGATTAATGATCAGGGAAAGATTCAGTCAAAGTTTGGGCTTCGGTTTGGAGTAAGTAAAACACAGATTAATACGGCGAGTGGTGATGTAGTAAGAGTAGGCACAAATGGAACACCGCTGATAGAAAACGGTGCTGTGGTACGGGACGAATTAGTATCCAACAGTGCTTTTGGTAATGGTTTTCAAGCCGCTTTTTTTGCTCGCTTTGAAAAAGGTACATTTTATCTTCAACCAGAGGTAATTTATGCAAGCAAGGGAGGGAAATTCGATTTTTTAGATCGTAATGGCAATTTGCTCAATAGGGTAGATGCAAAGTTTTCTGCTATTGATGCAGCAGCCGCCAGCTTTTTCGCAGGACACGATGGCTGGGCTCATGGGGGTGCTACAAGGGCTGGCCGCCTCAGCAGTGCGCACCCCAGATAGGCAGCTCACGATCACACCGGAGGCGCTGCAGTACACCCTCCAGTCCTGCGCGAGTTTGGCGGCACCGGCGGTTCTTGCTACGCCCACGCCCACGGAATCAGTGCCCTCGCCTTCAACAGGGCCATCATCAGGGCCTGTCACTCCAACGAGGACTTT
>JANSYO010000033.1 GCA_024742395.1 Cytophagales bacterium | reverse complement strand
CGTCTTCTGAAATATTGGTAAATACACAACTTGAATCACAAACTGACCTGTTCTCCGAAAAAAGAATCGAATTCATGCCTGGTACATTAATTTACGGGGCTTTACCAATAAAAGCTGAAATTAAAGTTTGCGATTATTAAAATAACATCCACATAAAACACTTTTGAAAAGCTCCTTTAGCCCGTTTAAGGCTAAACCACTATCCTTTTCTTTTTTTAAAATAGGACCATTAAGTATTCGAATTTACCGAATAATAATAAAAACAATTATCTCATTGATTTCAGATAGTGTCGGGCTACTTTAGGAATTCATAACACAATTAACTCCTCAAAACTCTTCCTTTCAGCTTCTATGAAAAGAATACTTAAGCTCATTACTCTTCTACTTTTTTGCCATTTATCAAATGCCCAAAGAAATGTGTTTGACATTTTAAATAATAATGATCTAACCTTTGATGTAAGAGTAGACAGTGCCGAAAATTACCTTATTAATAAAGGAGATACGGCGGTTAAAGAAAGAAAGCATTTTGAAAGATGGAAGTTCGATAGCCGTCTTCACCTAAATCATAAAGGTTATCTAAGAACCAGACAAGAAGAAAAGGTAGCTTATCAGATAGCAACAAGCAAAATGATTAAAAGTACCGGAAATACCACTTGGGTGGAACTGGGCCCAAAAACCTTTAATCGTACCACAAGCTGGAACCCCGGTGTAGGAAGAGTAACAAGTGTACTAGTTAATCCAGTAGACACCAATATCGTCTATGTCTCATCTCCGGGTGGAGGAATATGGAAAACCACAGACCATGCTCAAAATTGGGTTCCCTTTTTTAATGAGTATGAGAAAATGAATATTTATAATTTATGCATGGATCCAAATAATCCGAACATTATTTACGCAGCCCTTCAGAATGCGGGTATAATAAAAAGTATCAATGCTGGAAGTACATGGCAGAATACCGGAATTGGTCCTAATTATATAAAAAAGATCATTGTGGATCCTTCTAACAGTAATCGGATTCTTGCCGCAGGCTTTTATGGCGTTCATCTTTCAACTAATGGTGGTACCACATGGACGCAAACCGCTTCTTCATATGATGTTCATGATATTGAGTTCAAGCCTGGAAATTCATCAATTGTTTACGCATCGGGTTATGGCGGAGTGCTAAAATCAAGTGACGGTGGTAATAACTGGTCTTCTGTTGGTGCCGGGTCAGTATTATCCGATGAAAGAACTATGTTAGGTGTTTCTCCTCAAAATCCGTCTGTTCTGTATGTGGTACAGTCAGCGGGATCAGGTTTTGGGAGACTTTTGAAGAGTACAGACTCAGGACAAACATTCTCTACGCAAATCATTGGAGACTATACTCAAGGAACAAACTATTTTGGCTACACCGGATTTCAATATGGAGGTCAAGCATGGTATGATATGGCTATAACTGTAAACCCAACCAACGCTAACGAACTCATAATTGCAGGAATTATTTGTTGGAGATCTACTGATGGCGGTTTAGCCTTTGAACAATTAACAGAGTGGTTTTACCCTAACACTAAAGGATACAACCATGCTGATGTTCATGCCCTAGAATGGGTAGGGAATACCATATACTCCGGTAGCGATGGCGGTATTTATAAATCATTTGATAATGGCTTTAACTGGACTGACTTATCAGCAGGCCTAAGTATTAAGCAGCTGTACAGAATAGCAAACAGCCCCACCAATGCTTTAATTATGTCTGGTGGGTCACAAGACAACGGAACTATCGTACGACAGGCCAGTGGCACATTTGTTGACTGGCTGGGTGCAGATGGAATGGAGAACATCATTAACCCAAAAAATGATCAAATTATTATTGGAGCTATTCAAAATGGCGGTTTGAATAAAACAATTAATGGCGGCAATTCAAGTGTAAATATTACTACTCCGGGACCTGGAAATTGGGTTACACCCCTTTTATGGCATCCTACAGATAGTTCTACAATTTATGGTGGATATAATTACATCTTTAAATCTACTGACATGGGGACCAGCTGGACTAACATTTCTGCCCCTTTGGGGTATGTAGGCTATTTTAATGACATGGCTATTTCGTACTCAAACCCAGACGTAATCTATGCTTCCATTAATAATAGGCTTTACGTAACAAAAAATGGTGGTACTAGCTGGACCACCATTAATTACCCTAGTTATATTAATGATATTGCTGTTAAGCCCAGTGAACCAGGGAAAATTTATGTAGCAATGGGCTCTGCCTCTACCCCACTAGTTATGTCTACAGATTATGGAGCTACATACACCAATGTTTCTACGGGACTGCCTTCCCTTTCAGCCAGTAGCGTAATTGTAAATGATGATTCTAATGAAGAAGTACTGGTAGGTATGACCATTGGGGTTTATTACAAAAACCAGAGTAATCCTAGCTGGCTATTATTTGGAACAGGTTTACCTGAGGTTCAAATAAGTGAGATAGACATAGCCAAAGAAGCAGGCAAAATACGGGTAGCTACCTATGGAAGAGGTATTTGGGAAACCAGCCTGAAAATTTGTCCTATTAACATTAGCCATGCAGGGAATATCACTGCCAATGAATACCAGGCAGAAAAAACGATTACAAGTGAAGCTAATGTGGCAACCGGTACAAAATACTTTGCGGGTGAACATATATTACTAAACCCAGGTTTTCAAGCCGGGTCAATGGAAAATTTTGAAGCAAAAATTGGTGGCTGTTCCAATTAATAACTGACATAATTTAAGGTAGTCTAAATGTTATGTCAAAACATCTGGACTACCTTTTTTTAATTCTCATATTCCAAAATATCCCCGGGCTGACAGTCAAGGACCTCGCAAATAGCCTCAAGTGTACTAAAACGTACAGCCTTAGCCTTTCCTGTTTTAAGGATGGAAAGATTAGATACGGTCACCCCTACTTTTTCAGATAGCTCATTGAGTGACATTTTTCGCTTAGCCATCATAACATCTAAATTTACTATAATAGGCATGACTAAACGGTTAATTCGTTTTCGGTTTGAATTTCTATTCCCCGTTTGACTATCTGAACAATTACAAAAAGTATGACCGCCATAAATATCCAAACATCTGCCCCTGCAATATTCAATTCTTGAAGATTAGCTTCTGACATGCCTTTTGAAGAGAGCCAAATTGTATACCTCATTCCGTAGAAGGAAAAAATACCAATGGCTAAAGACAAATACACCAGATTCTTAATGAATTGCCGAAGTGGCACACTAAAAGGCTGCATGAAATTTAGTTGATTTTCTGAAAACAGTTTTACAATTAAGTAAAACACGAATGACTTCAAGACTGCCACAATAATCATAAGTATGGCTATGACAATGAAATTACCGCGGTCAAATGATAGTAGCTCTGAAAAATATTCTGAATCTATCCAGAAATTATTTACTGCCTGAGAATTGACAAATAAGGTAATAAATGAATTGACTATTAGTCCACCTGCATCTATACACAAGCCGATAAAAATAATCCAGGCAATTACCTTCAATACGTTTAAAACCTGCTGAGTGCTAATTTTAATCTCCATAAGAAATTATTCGTTTTAAGTGATAGACAAATATCAATCATTATTTATTGATAAACAATAAATAATCACCTATTAACAATATTTAATATAGAGATAGCAATCAAACAGTTACCCTCTTTCACAAACCCATAGTTTTCTGGAGAATGTTGATTTACCTTTTTTTTCTACCGTACAGTAATCCAATATTTTCAGGCCTGATGAGTGAAGTATTTCTTCTATATCTGCAATGGATACCACAATGATACGATGGCTTAGTTGAGCCGTAGACTCAATAATATTTAGGGCTATATCGTCATTGGAATAAGAGTACAAATTGTAGGGTAAATCTACGATTGCTGCGTCATACGTTTTCTTTAGTTCTTTGATGTCAGACCTGTAAACTTTGGCCTTGTAATGAAAAAACTCAAGGTTTTCTCTGCTGTGTTTACAGGCTCGCCAATTGATATCGCATCCTTCAATGTCTATTCCTGCAAAAGAAGCCTCTAACATAATGGTTCCTACTCCGCAACAAGCATCCAGAAGCTTTATGTCCTTATTGCCCATAGAGGCCATACTCACCAATGATTTGGCGATATTAATACTTATCGAATTACTAAATGAGCAAGGTTTTTGATTGTGCTTCTGCCAATTAGAATTATGATGAGTCAAAAGTCCAAAATACCAGACTTGATCATAAAAGCAAACACCAAAAACGATGCCTGGGTTTTGAAAATCGGGTTCACCTTCAATTCTATAACCGAAGTCCTTCTGAATAATTCTCCTTTTATCGAAAGCTGTGGTATCCCCCTCCAAAATCATGTAGTCTACGGCAAAATCTTCCTTATGAATGTTTTCATTTTCTACTTTTGATAGTAGTTCATAATAATCTGACGCCTGAAAAAGCACCTTCATTCTACCCTTTATAAATGGACTTGAAGAAGGATCCACCTTTTTATTAGAAAAAAGTACTTTATCATTGGATTCAAATCCAAAGACTTGCCTCATTTCCAGTTTACAAAGCTCTGTATAGTGAGTATCGTATTTATATGAATACAGATAATCGGTGCGTGTAGTCAATTAAATTTATTTTAATCCCATTCAAACATGGAATATGAAATTCTACGGCAAAATTACCTGAGAATCTCTGCATACCTTATCAAACCATAATTATTTCCTTATTCGCCCCATAGGAGTTTGTTACTTAAGGCCAATAAAGAGTGAATTGCCGGAATCTACTAATTCGAGAAAACGCGAATGTTTGTAATTAATTCTTCTCAACTACATCTGACCAAAGCCAAACAAGCGATTCAGGTAGGATAGCTGTGCCGTGTTTACCATCATGGCCACCTATTCCCCATTCAGTCTTAAGTTCGTAGTCTTTAAACTTAAGAGCAGAGGCCATTTGTAAATTACTTATATACCAGTCACCATAAATGTTATTGAGATCATTGGAACCATCCTGCATGAAGATTTTGATGTCTTTCTTGGCTGATTTTCTAATCAAAAAAGGATAATCATGCCCACCTCTGATATTAGTGAAACTCCCGATATGACTAAGTACTTTATGAAAATAATCTGGTCTTTGCCATGCCGCTGTGAAGGCACAGATGGCTCCGGAAGACAGACCACAGATGGCATGCATTTTTCTATCCTCTGAAATTCGATAATTCTTCTCTAGCTCCGGTATGATTTCGTTAAGAAGCATTGAAACATAACGATCATCCATCTCGTCGTATTCATTGGCTCTGTTAGAAGCCCTGAACCTGTTTTCAGGTAATTCTTCAGTTTGATGTCCGGGAGTGATAAATAAGCCAATTGTGACGGGCATCTGACCCTGATGAATCAAATTATCAAAAACCACAGGCGTTTTCCAAGAATCTACATATGCATGTCCGTCTTGGAAAATCATCAAAGCCGCCGGTTCCTTCCCTGTGTATTGAGCTGGAACGTAAACATAATACTCTCGGTAATTATCGTAGGATGGGCTGTGCCAAAAATGTTTGCTTAGTTTTCCTTCCGGTACACCGGCTTGCTTTTGAGAATCCGGACCCAGTGGATAATCTTGCCCATAAATTTTGAATGCAAACAAAAAGAGGCTAAAGAACACGATTTTTTGAATAGTTTTCATAGCAAGTAATTAACAGGAAAAATAGGCTTCAATTTAATCAAAAAAAGACCATGCTCTTCGCATGGTCTTTTTACTTAAACGTATTCGGGCAACGGATGCACATAGCCTTCTCGGTAAGGTCGCATAAGCATAGCCGTAGCTTCCGGATCACCGATCACCTGTCTTGTTTTGGAATCATAGACCACTGGTCTGCCCAACTCCATCGAAATATTGGCCAAAATACAAGAAGCGGTAGAGATATGTGCCTCCTCAATATCAGCTACAGGTCTCTCATTATTTTCAATGGCGGCCAGGAAATTTAACATATGCTTCCTCATAGCCGGAGCCGCATTGAGTTCTATTCTTTCTTCGGTTAAATCTTCAGGGAAATTTACGCGATCTATTTCCACATCTTTATGAATGGGCTCACCGTCTCCAATAGGTGTAAAATCATACATCATAGTATTGGCCTCCAGCGTTCCTTTATCTCCATAGATTTTGTAAGACCAAGGATATTTCGGGTCTGCTGCTCTTCCCCAGGTTCTGTGTGTCCAAACAATATTTAATTCAGGATATTCAAAAACGGCCGTCTGTGTATCTGCTATGTTAGATTTAGCGTCTTTTTGCACATAAATACCACCTTGTGAGGTAATTCTGGTAGGCCAACCCAAACCCATAGTCCATCTCACGGCATCCAACATGTGCACACACATATCTCCCATTACCCCGTTTCCGTATTCCATAAAAGCTCTCCACCATCTAATATGCGGTAAGCCATCGTAAGGTCTCATTGGAGCTGGACCGGTCCACATTTCATAATCTAAATGATCTGGGACAGGTTGCAATGGAGGATTGGCACTGTTTCTCATCGGATAATAACAGCAAACTTCTGCATGCGAGATTTTTCCTAAGAGGCCTTTCTCCACAATTTGCTCCTTAGCTTCTTCAAGAAATGGCGTACTACGCCTTTGGGTACCTACTTGTACGACTCTATTGTATTTTCTGGCTGCAGCCACCATGGCCTCCCCTTCTATTACATCTACACTGATAGGCTTTTGTACAAAAACATGAGCTCCGGCTTTCATGGCATCAATAGCCATTAGGGCATGCCAATGATCTGGCGTACCAATTAATACAATATCCAATTTGTTCTCGGCCAAAAGTTTTTTGTAATCGCCATATTGCTTTGGCTTTTTGCCAGACTTCTGACGTTTACTGACCATTTCGGCCGCCTGACTTACTTGCTTTGTATCTGCATCGCACAAGGCCACTACATCCACATCTGCCACTTGGATTAATCTGAACAAGTCAGATTTTCCATACCAGCCTGTACCTAAAAGGGCCACTCTGTATTTCTTCTCCGGATTAAACATGGCTGCTGAGGCACCCACTGAGGTAAGGGCCAATGATGCCGCCGCAGTACCTTTGATAAAACTTCTTCTGTTCAGGTTAAATGAGTTCATGAATTTTCAATAAGGTTAGTAGAAGCATGAAATTAATCAATAAAATGAGAATGGCTAATTGCTAAGCAGTGAAAGGAGAGGAAAGGGCCTTTTTAGAAAAGAAAAAGCCTCTTTTCTTTTGAAAAGAGGCTTCACTACCATCATCAGGCATTCTTAAAAGAAATACTTAAACGTTTCCATTTCTTTGAAATAACTGCCTCGCAAACTTTTGCCATTAGACAGGTTTAAATCAAATGTTACATGTACCTGTGGGTATTGTCCTTCGTATTCTACAGCTCCGGATAAGACCTCTACGTCAGAAACTCTTCCGTTTAAGCTCAACAAGTTGGCTTGTACCATTGAATTCCCTTCGAAAGTCTCATTGGCTACGCTGTAATTACCGTTCACAAACCCTTTTGAGTGCATGAAATTCCTCAATTGGAGCACTATCTGCTCCCGAGACTCAATTCCGGCATTGTTCAGGTCGATATCAGACAAATAAATGTCGGTTCTGAAACACTTGGATTCATCTAAGGGAATCAACTCCTCAATTCCACCAAAATTCAACCTGATTTTTGTGTCTGAATAGGCTAGTTCATTTTTTTCGAGTTCTATTTCTTTACTCGCTCGTACAAAGACAAAGGAGCACAAGACGATAGCTCCCGAAAAGGCATAGACATGCCTTAGTAGTAGTTTTCTTCTCATTTAATTTTTGTTATTTCCTGACAGCAGGAGTGTCACAAAAATTGAACCAAAAGATTGGCACGGAGTGCTTAAGGCAGGCTTGAATAATTCTTAAAGCTGTTTAGAATTCCTTCCATAATACGGTTTACGAATACGATCGATTCCTATTAAAAATGATTAAGAAAAGACAAAGCTTAAACTGTTTGAATCCAATAATCATATATTTCATAAGCACAAAACTTGAAGGCAGATGTAATTTTTTACTCAAATTTTCAGGATAGATTTCTTTCCCCAGGCCAGCACCTGTACCCCTTTAGAATAATGAGATTTTAAAGGATGGCCATTTATTATCTTTTCGAATCGTTCATAATTTAAAGCATTCATTTTAAAATCAATTTCGTTTAATGGCCAGGCCGAATGATGGATTTCAAATTCATTAATTGCATTATCAGTCTCCTGAAAAAGGGCATATCTTTCAGTTAACCATGTATCCAAATCCGTTTTGTCCATGATTTCTTTTCCAATACGAAATTCTACGTCAAGTTTGTCTTGAAACTGCTGATTCTCTGATTGAAGAACTCCATTTGATCTTTTAATTTTTGAATGTCTGTAAGGTAGCCTAGAAATTGCCTTTGCAACAGCACAAGACATTCTTTTTCCACCTTCAATACTCAAAAAGTAAACTCCGGTCTTGTTATTAGCCTTTACGTATGTTCGAAAATTTATTTCATGAAAATTGGAGATTGAGGAAATGGCCGGAAGATGTTTGGGCCTACTATTTTCCATGGTAAATATTACCACTGAAATCCAAGCTTTGTCTTCAAAAAGGTCTATTTCAAGTTCTGAAGGAACATAGCTCCTCAATTTATCATGATTGACTTGAAAGTGAAAAAATAAGACGTTATTCCATTCCTGATAATATTTCCAACTGTCAGTCCGTAATTCCCACGGTCTGTGTGCTTGGTTCTCTAATATTTCACGGATGGTCATAAGGTTTTCCGATTACTCTGGTACAGATTTCACCAGCCTTGCCATGTAGAATCCATCAAACCCGGACTCTACCGGGCTAATTCTTAATTCCGCCTCTTTTGTGAATTCAGGATTATTCTTTAGAAAATTTTCAACCTGATCTTCATTTTCAGACTGAAGTAAGCTGCACGTGGCATAAATCAGTTTTCCACCTTCTGCTACCATAGAACTATACTCCTGAAGGATTTTCTCCTGTGTTGCTTTTATTTTTTCCAGAAACTCTGGTTTCAACTTCCATTTGGCATCCGGGTTTCTTTTTAAAACGCCCGTTCCTGAACAAGGGACATCTAGAAGTAGTCTGTCAGCATAACCTTCCAGTTTCTGAATAATTTCATTTTGTAAAACTTTCGTTTCAATTATTCTTACGCCATTTCTTTGACTTCTTCTTTCCAGCTCTGCCAGTTTATTTTTCTCCACATCCATGGCAATTATTTGACCCTGATTTTTCATCAAAGCACTCAATGCCAAACTTTTACCTCCAGCACCCGCACAGGCATCTATAACTTTCATATCCGCCTTGGCCTGGGTAAAATTCGCAATGATCTGACTACCTGGATCCTGAACTTCAAAGTGCCCTTTTCTGTACATAGAAAGATGACTTAGTTTCTTTCTTTTGACCATTCTTAATGCATGCTTAACATTTGGCACCTGCTCTACCTCCACATCGTTCTCATCCAGGTTTTCCAGCAAATTATCCATGGTGGTTTTCAAGGTATTCACTCTTAGAAAAACATCTGAACTTTGATTTAAAGCATGAATTTCTTTCTCCCATTCAGGTACTTCTTTTTCACCAATTTCATCTAACCAATCAGGAATGCTTTCGCGTACCTTCCTTATGCTTTGAGCTTTAGAGTAATTCTCTTTTATTTTCCCGGCATCCAGAGCATTAAATTCTTCCCATTCGGGCAGCTCATATTCGTTTATTATTAACCAGGCTCCCAGCAATTGCCAGTAATAAGATTCTTCCTTTATTTTTCGCTCGTTCACTTCGGCACAGAACTTAAGTAATCGCCACCACCTTACCACTCCATATGTGTTATCCGCGACAAAATTTCGGTCACGACTCCCCCACTTTTTATTGCCTTTCAGTGAAGTTTCCACCACCTTATCAGCCATTTTATTTTCATTAAAAATGGCCATAAGGTTCTCTATAACGCCTTGTGCCAGTGGTCTGTGTATTCTTTGTGCCATACTGCTATTAAAAGGCCGCAAAGATACTCTATTATGACCTTTGTCACATTGCTTTAGCAAAATTTAGCTTACTTTTGTTTTGTAGCTACCATTAAAACATGATATCTAAAAAGGCTAAATATGCTCTCAAAGCACTGAAACATTTGGGAGCCACGTACGAGGAGAAAAAGCCTGTGCTTATTTCTGCAATTGCAGAGAGTGAAAACATTCCAAAGAAGTTTTTAGAGGCCATCTTACTGGAGCTTCGAAATAATGGCATTCTTCAAAGTCAGAAAGGCAAAGGCGGCGGATACTTACTAAGAACCGCTCCCGAAAACATTAGCTTTGCCAAAGTCCTCAGAATCATTGATGGCCCGATTGCCCCGCTTCTTTGCGTATCACTTAATTTTTATGGTACTTGTGAAGATTGCACTACCGAAGACGCCTGTAAGCTATGGCCTATACTCGGCAAAGTCCGCGATGCGAATCTGGAAGTTTATGAAAAAACTACGGTAGCAGACTTGCTTAAGTAATGCCGTTCTACTTTTGCAAAGGTCTTTCATATAAATAGTCTTGCATTTAGATTTCTAATTCTAGTTCAGCCTTTATATTAGAACTCTTACACCACATTCGCTATTCCAGACTATTCTGCAAGTATTTTAATGCTTTAAATTACCCTCTTGGTTGCTGATGGAAACCACTCATGTAGAATTATTCCAGCTTTTTGTAATGCCAGCAAAAAATGCGTTTTTTTGAATAAGTTTAACCATAAAAACATTAGTCATGACCAGACCCACCTTTTTAACCGTACTGTGTGTTCTCACCTTCATAGGTAGCGGCTACGGAATTTTCAATGCCATAACCAGTTATAATAATGCCGAAATGGCCGTAGGACTTACCAATGATGTCATGGACGAAGCCATGGATGAAATTGAAGATGAAGTAGGCGACGAAAAAGAGGCCGCAATGGTAGAGAAAATCATGGGAGCGGTTACCAATGGACTCACAGTAGAAAATGTGAAGAATATGTCTATCGCTAACGGCATAGCAGCCATATTGACTTTAATTGGAGCAGTTTTAATGTGGGGACTGGATAAAAAAGGTTTCTGGCTTTATTTGCTCGGTACCTTAGTAAGTATCATAGCACCTATAATGATTTATAAGGGTATTCTGGGAGCCATGGCCGGTGGTGGTATTGCCTTTATCGGAATTATTTTCGTTGTCCTTTATGGCCTTAACCTTAAACACCTTAAATAATGCAATACTCAAATCAAGATCTTGTTAGACAGGCATGGAATATCCTTGACTTTAAAAAGATTATTTTCGGAATTTTAGCCACAATAATAGTCGGAATGATCTCCGGCATACCAAACTCCATGGATCCCAGATTTGGAGGGCTGGTATCCTTGCTCACCTCCGGAGCTTTCGGTGTAGGTATGGCCGTTTTCTACTTAAATATAGCCCGTGGTGGTGAGCCGATTATTGAGCAGATTTTTGATGGCTTTAAGAATTATATTCCTGCTCTTTTGACTTCCCTATTGATGTTCATCATAGTGGGTATTGGCTTTGTGTGTTTGATAGTACCAGGAATCATTTTGGGTTTAGGTCTTTCTCAAACCTATTTTATTTTGGCAGAAGATAAAAACATCCAGGCTGTAGATGCACTAAAGAAAAGCTGGGACATGATGGATGGTTACAAAATGAAGTACTTTCTACTTTGTCTTCTTTATTTTCTTCTTATCCTCGCCGGATTGCTCTGCTTTTTTGTAGGCATATTTGTGGTGATACCCTTAATTCAGACAAGCAACGCCGTTTTCTATGAAAAACTCAAGGCGGGGGAATTATATAAAGTCTAATAGTTTTCAAGGACATTTTAAAGAGACGAGCAGACCATACTGCTCGTCTTTTTTTAATATGGATAAATCAGAGGTAATAAAGAGACTCAAAAAAATGGGAGATCCCAAACTGACTCTGGATAGGGAAAAGAAGTTTGGGGTAGTGGCCACTAACGCTTTAGGAATTACGGTCAAAGACTTAAAAGAATTAACCAAAGAAATTAAAATGAATAGTTCTTTGGCTCTGGAGTTATTTCATTCCGGAATCTATGAGGCTCGTATCTTATGTAGTAAATTGTTTTATCCTAAGGACTTGACTCCTGAACTCATGGAAAAATGGGTTCAGACTTTTGATAATTGGGAAATCTGCGATTCCTTCTGTATGACGGTTTTTTCTCGGAGCCCGCTGGCTTTAAAGAAAATAAATGAATGGAGTTCTCGAGAACCCGAATTTGAAAAAAGAGCAGCTTTTGCCACCATGGCCGCATACTGTTTGGCAGACAAAAAAGCGGCAAACCCGGTTTTCGAATCATTCTTTCCTTTGATTTTGGAAGCTGCTACCGATGAAAGACTCTATGTAAAAAAGGCAGTCAATTGGGCGTTAAGAAGTATAGGAAAAAGAAATATTGATCTTAATAAAGAAGCCATTAAGCTATCAGAAATTATAATTCTTATCCATTCAAAGTCTGCTCAGTGGATCGCTAAAGATGCTTTAAAAGAACTTAAAGGAGAAAATGTTCGAATCTCTGACTATCCACGGAGTATTTACAGACCTTCTTAAGAATGTCCCGTATTATAAAATTCTCATAATCAAGGGCTCAGTTTATTTTGGCTTTGTTAATTTTAGGAAAAACAAACCAAAATAGCGATGAAATCAACCATAATTCTAGTACTCTTACTAATAGGGCAATCAGCCTTTTCGCAAGCATTTATGCCAGGCTTTGACATGTTTTCTCATAAAAAACCTGCTCATTTGACTTTGGCTGACGGTACCAAAATTGAAGGCGAAATAGCCCGTTTGCAACGCAAAAGAAACAACATTTCAGGTATAGACATGGAGATAAATGGTGAGAAAATCACCTACGCTCCAGAAGAAGTGAAAGAAATGTATTTGCCTGCTCACGGTCTAAACAAGTTTTCATTAAAATCTGAGAACACCTTCAACACGTCAAAGACCTATGATCTTGATATGATCAATGAAGGATATGGATTTTTCGAGAACACAGAGGTGGCTTTCGGCGGAAAAGTACAAACCTTAATGATGCAATTGGTGAACCCTGATTTTGCCAACAAGGTCAAGATCTATTTTGACCCAATGGCTATGGAAACAATGAAAGTTGGGATCGGGCCTATGTCTACTGGTGGAATAGACAGGAGTTATTACATTAAAGTGGGCGACGAACCGGCTTATAAGCTTTCGAAAGCCAATTTTAAAGATGAGCTGCCAAAGATTTTTGCCAGCTGCCCTGAAATGCAAAAAAAGGTAAGTAAAAAGCCAAACTGGAAAGAACTACCAAAATATTTTTACGGATTTGATATCTGTGAATAGTACATTTAGCCCCGTAAAATGAATTTTACGGGGCCTGTTTTATTCTTCTGAAGTTCCGCCAGCAATGAGCTGAGCACCTTCTATAACCACATTATTTGCATTTTGAGGCGAAATGATCTCTACAAAAGCGTCTTTTGTGAGCCCGGTTTCAATTTTCACTTTCTGAAAAACCGCCGCATTCTCTTCCTTCTCCTTCTGTACCAATATGTAGTTACCATCTGCTTCGCGTAAAATTGCCGACTCAGGTAAAACTAATACTTGTTTCTCAGCTGTTTGAATTCTTCCGGAAAGGTATTGGCCCGGAATTAAATGCACTTCATCTTGCTCCCGGACAAAGTGTACATGTACATTGACGGCCTTATTCGTTTGGTCAAAACTTTTTGCCACCAAAAAAATAGAAGCTGTAACTTCCTGATCAAACGGTTCTCCCGAGAAAAGAACCTTCTGTCCCTCTTGGAGGTATTTGGCGTCCTTCTCGAAAACCTTCAATTCTACATGCAAATGATCTTTATTGATCAATTCAAAAAGCACATCATTGGGGGCAAAATTGGTTCCGGTGTGCACCATTACATCTTTCACAAAACCCGAAAATGGGGCATATATATTGAAATATTCGGTAATTTCTCCACTTCTTAAAGTATTCAAATTAACATTCGCAATTTTCAATTTAGCCTCTAATCCTTTTAATACTGCTCTGTTTAATTTCCAGGCATTCTCTGCTTCTTGCAATTTTTTCTGAACACCGGCTTCTTGCGAAACAAGAATCTTCTGCCTCTCCAACTCCTGACTGAGCAAATCGTTTTTCAAATAGGTTTCCAGGTAATCCTGCTGCATTTGAACCAGTTCCATGCTCTGTGCTGTGGCTAAAATCCCTCCTCGTTTCACATATTTACCAGGCAATACATTGTGGGTGATTTTGCTGATCCTTCCGTTAATTACTGCACTAACCTGAGCAATATTCTCCGGTGGAACATCCACCATTCCCGTAGCTAGGATTTCTCCGCTCATGTTCCTTGAAATCGGATCACCTATTTTCAAATCAAGGCTTGAAAGCTGCTCCTTGCTTAGAATTATTTCGTTGGCCGAAACTTCTGTAAGATCTTCTGATAGATCAGCACTCTCCTCACTTGTACAGGCTGAAAAAGCCAATAAAAGTAAAAAAATGTGTATTGTTATTTTTTTCATCTATACTATAGTTTACTGGCCGTGAAGCCAGAGAATTTCTGTTTGGTTTTGGTAAAGCTGTAGTTTTAGTCTGTTTACTTCTTCCTTCATTGAAAAAAGAAGTTGCAGTGTTTGAAAATATTCGAAATAGGTAATTTCCCCCGCCTTATATCGAAGGAAGGCCTTCTCAGAAATAAGCTCCGCTTCAGGAATTATTACATTTTCAAAGTGATCCAAAGAGCTTTGAATGCCGCTTTGCTTAATTTCTAAAGATTCCAGTTCGTTTTTAAGTTCTGTTTCTCTTAAACCTAATTGATCACTGAGTAATTGCTGATTTAATTTAGCAACTTCAGCCCTGGCCTTAATGGAAGAATTGAAGATAGGGATAGCTATACCCGCCCCCACGAAAAACTGATTCCACTGACCCATCATTGACTGATTATACAAGCCACCTGAAAAATCTGGTTTGAGCATTGACTGCTGGAGCTTTAAATCCTGAGTTGCAAGCTGCCGCCTTTGCTTCAAAATAGTAAGTTCCGGATTAGACTCTACTGAGTTTACAGGTATAGCATCAATCAACTCAGTATTTAAAACCGGAACGCTCTCCAGATTAAGAACAGCCTGCAGTTGTTTCAAAAAACTTTCTTCCTGAGTGTCTATTTGCTGTCTCTTGTTCGATAATTGACTTAAAACCGATTCTAAGGAAAGCCTTTCCATGGAATTAGCCTCCCCGGCATCCACTCGTGAAGTGGCCAGTTTCAAAGCTTTTTTGTAAGTGGCCTGCTCAGCATCATTGACCATTTTTCGTTCTCGGAGGTTTCTTATCTCAAAAAACAGCAGTCTTACAGATCTATGAAGAGCTGCACTTGTAAGAAGTTTCTCTGCTTCTCTCTCTCCAACCATGGCTGTATAATAGGCTTTCAGAGCTTTATTTTTTGCCGGATGAACGATGGTCTGCTCCATCCCAAATGTATAATCGCCGACTCCGGGAGTTTGGATGTTTCCATACTGCAATGAAAAATTCGTTGGATGTTTCAGAGGGGCGGCCTTAACTTCAGTTTCACTCAATTGTATTCTGGCTTCGGCCATTTTCATTTCTCTGTTTTGAGCTTCTGCCAGATTTAATAATTCGGGAAGGCTCATTTGAGCTTCAGAGAAAATTGGTAAAAACATGAACAGTACTATTGTTAGCTTCCTATTCACATTTTTTTTCTCACTAAATAGAAGATAAAGAACAGGTAGAACCACAAGTGTTAAAAGTGTGGCAGAAATAAGTCCTCCAATTACTACAGTGGCCAGCGGTTTCTGCACCTCCGCACCGGCTGAAGTAGAAATAGCCATAGGTAAAAAACCTAAAGAGGCCACTGTCGCAGTCATTATAACAGGCCTGAAACGCACCTTAACGCCTTCTTTCACTCTTTCCAGCAAGCCAAGATCACTACTGACTTTCAGCTCATTTAAATAACCGATAAGCACGATACCATTCAAAACCGCAACGCCAAACAGAGCAATAAAACCTACTCCTGCAGATATACTGAAAGGCATGCCACGTAGCCATAAGGCAAAAATGCCACCGATGGCAGAAAGCGGAATGGCCGTAAAAATCATGAGCGACTGCTTAAACGAATGGAAAGTGAAGTAAAGCATGGCAAAAATTAATAAGAGTGCCAGTGGTACGGCAAGCATTAATCTTTCTTTGGCTTTTTGTAAATTCTCAAAGGCTCCTCCGTACTCAAAATAATATCCGGTTGGAAGCTTTATCTCCGATTTTAAGGTGCTTTGGATTTCGGCAACAAGTGTCTCCACATCACGGTTAAGCACACCCACACCAATATTGATTCTTCTTTTGGTGCCTTCTCTTGAAATTTGTGCAGGCCCAGTTTGATAATTGATATCCGCCACAGCTGAGAGTGGAATAAAACTACCAGAAGGCAATTGCACCGGAAGCTGCCTGACATGCTCAATATCGTTTCTTAAAGATTCATCTAGCCTGAGTACCAAATCAAAACGCTTTTCTTTTTCAAAAACCACTCCTGCCTCCTTGCCGGAAAAACCCGTGCTTAGCAGTGTGTTCATATCCTGTATTTGTAGCCCGTATCTGGCCATCTTTTCACGATCATACTTCACGGCTATTTGAGGCAGACCAGCCACACGTTCTACTTTTATACTGGCTATGCCTTCTAATGATTTTATGGCCGAAGCCGACTTTCCTGCCATTTCTGCGAGGGTGTTGAGATCGTCTCCAAAAATTTTTATTACTATTTCAGAGCGGGCTCCGGCAATCATTTCATTAAAACGCATCTGTATTGGTTGGGTAAATTCTACACTCGTACCCGGAACCTTTTCTTCCAAAACGGCACTCATTTTCTCTACTAACTCCTCTCTGGATGAAGCTGAAGTCCATTCACTGTGATCTTTGAGATTAATCATCAGATCAGCCATTTCAGGCGGCATGGGATCTGTTGGTACTTCAGATGCCCCTATTCTTCCAACTATTTGAATGACCTCAGGAAATTTCTCCAATAAGGCTTTCTGTGCTTTTAATGTCGCCTCAATGGTCGTGGTCAACGAAGAACCTGGAGAAGTCTGAAAATCGACCGCTAAGTCGCCTTCGTCTAAGGTGGGAATAAACTCTCCTCCGAGTTGGTTAAAAACCAACAAAGCTAAGACTAAGGCTGCAACTGATATCGTTAGAACCGTCTTTTTGAATGCAATAGCTTTTAAAAATAAAGGCTCATACCAGGAATAAACCTTATTCACTATCTTGTCAGAAACAGCGAAATGCTTCTTTCCTTCCTTCCTCAGCAGAAAGGCCGAAGCCATAGGAATATAGGTAAGGGACAACAAAATAGCTACCAATATAGCGAGACTGACTGTTAAGGCCATAGGTCTGAACATCTTCCCTTCAATGCCTTCGAGAGAAAGAATAGGCAGATAAACCAATAAGATAATAAAGCCGCCAAATACTGCTGAGGAAAGAACCGAACTGGCCGATTTTCTAACCATACTGTCCATTTCAGCTGAAGGTATTAAAGCCACTTTGTATTGTTTATCGTGATGAAGCTTAAAGAGCACAGCCTCCACAACAATGACCGAACAATCTACCAATAAACCGAAATCAAGAGCTCCTAAGCTCATCAAATTCGCAGATATACCAAAGGTATTCATCAGACCAAAAGTGATGAGCATCGTTATCGGAATAACGGAGGCCACCAAAAGCCCGGCTCTGATACTGCCAAGCAACAAAACAAGCACAAAAATGACAATCAGTCCACCTTCCAATAAGTTCTTTTCAACTGTTCTGATAGACTTGTCAATGAGTTTTGTTCGGTCAATAAATGCAGAGATTTCTATATCTTCCGGCAGACTTTCGGCGATTCTCGATATCCTTTCCTTCACTCCTTTGATCGTTTTTTCTGAATCAGCTCCTTTAAGCATTAGCACAATACCACCCACCGCTTCTACCTCGCCATTTCTGGTCATGGCACCGTATCTCATAGCGTGGCCAAAACCGACTTCAGCAACATCTCGAACCAAAACAGGTACACCATTCCTAGTGGAAACCACAATTTGACCAATCTCCTCAGGACTGGAGACCACTCCCTCGCCTCTAATAAAATAGGCCTGATGATTTTTCTCAATATAACTACCTCCAATATTGGCATTATTGCTTCGCAGAGCCTCATATAATTGTGGAATGCTTATCCCGTTAGCTTTCAGCCTTTCAGGAAGAATTTTCACTTCATATTGCTTCACAAAACCACCAAAACTGCTAATTTCAATAACCCCGGGAATTCCTGCCAGCTGCCGCTTAACCACCCAGTCTTGCATGGTTCTTAGTTCAGTTAGGCTATATTTACTCTCAGCCCCTTTTTTGGGCACCAGAGTATACTGGTATATCTCACCCAGCCCGGTGGTTATGGGTGCTAATTCAGGTTTACCGAAATCAGCAGGTATATTGCCTTCGGCCATTTTGATTTGCTCAGCCACCATTTGGCGTGCCAAATACATATCTATTTCCTCTTCAAACACCACAGTGATAACTGAAAGCCCCTGCCTTGAGGTACTACGTATCTCGGTAACTCCCTGTAAATTCGCCATTTGAAGCTCTAAGGGTGCTGTAATGTATTGCTCCATTTCTTCTGTGGCCAAAGACGGAGATTGTGTTAATATGACTACCTGATTATTTGTAACATCAGGAATAGCATCAATGGGTAGCTGTCGCAGTGAGAAGCCACCCCAGATAAGAAGTAGCAGTAGAGTAAAAGCTACAATGATTTTGTTATTTATGCTGAACGCAATTATTTTTTCAAACATGACTTAATTAATAAATCGCTAATGATGAGTCTTTCCAATCTGGAAAGGCCTTTTAAGAAAAAACGATATTAAATAAGTCTACTGAGGAGGGTTCAGTACATCAATGATGAATAGAAAAACGTAAGCATTGGAGTATTCAATAATACTCTTAACAGGAATTATTTTAACAATATTCAAAGGCTCTAAAGTAGGAAGAAATTGTTGTGCACAAATCCCTACAAAACCACTATGAACATTCAAATCTGGAAGTCTTTCATGATGATGAGAAGCATCTTCATGTTTAGAATCAGGATTGTAGTGCATCCAAAGAAACTCAACAAAACTGATTTCATCTCCAAAACACTCCACATGTTCCTGATAATGCTCTACCAGTTGAAATACCTTTGAAGCTTCGGCCATAGCTAAGCCTTTTGGAAATAAGCTTTCCATAATTAGAAGCACCATTATAAAGATTGCAGCTATGCTTTTCACAATACAATGTTATAAAATAATCAGCATTACTTGTTTATATCACCAGGTAATTTGGAAGTATTCTAGACTAGCTGGGCAAAGCCATTAAAAGACAAAGTCAGATAAAAGAACCTTACAGGTACTTACTCCTTTCTGAATTGAGAAATCAATAAAAAAAGATGCATTTTTGGCTGGAGGCCTTTTCTGTAAAATGTGGCATTAATGAACAAGCAATTATCTTCTTAAAATCAATGAACTCTAAATCCCTTCAAGTCAGTATACTCATTGCATTAAGAAACGAAGAGAAAAACATTCCTCGTTTGCTTCAAGGCTTGAATTCTCTGGAATCAAAAGATGAGGAATATGAAATATTGCTGGGCGATGATCATTCTGATGACGGAACCTTAGCCATGCTGCAAGACTTTGCACAGCAAAACGGCCGGGTAAGAGTGTTTAGTATTCCTGAAAGGAGAACAGATGAAAAACTTTTGGGCAAGGCCAGAGTTTTACACTATTTGGCAGAAAAAGCTTCCGGGAAATACTTTCTGTTTACAGATGCAGATATTTTACTTCCTGAAAAGTGGATAGAAGGAATGACCGAAGCCTTTTCTCGCAACAATAAACTAGGCGTGGCTATAGGCGTTACAGGCATGAAGTCAAGGCCCTTGCTGGCCGCCTTTCAGGGGATGGAATGGATGACTACTTTGTATTTTTTACATCTACTGGATAAGCTAAAAGTAGAAGGTACGGGAATGGGGAATAACATGGCTGTGAGTGCTGAGGCCTATTGGGCTGTAGGCGGATTTGAGGGCATCCCTTTCTCTATAGTGGAAGATTATGCCATTTATAAAGCCATCATAGACCATGGCTTTGAATCTGAACAGCTTTATAATCCAAAAGTATTGGCCTACACGGTACCACCGGAAAATTTCTTAAAACAAAGGCAACGGTGGATTACCGGTGGCTTTCAGAGCAAAAGCTATTTAGGTTTGCTGGGGCTGGTACAAAGTCTCTGGATTCCTCTAATGATTCTCTTATTCTTTTATTCACCATTGATTACTGCAGTGGTACTTGGCATTCAGTTTCTCTTAAACGCCATCACGGTGTATTCATGGCAATCGAAATTAAAGATACGCGGCTATTTAAGACTGGCACCTTTGTTTATTGTTTACACGTCTGTTGCCTGGCTGATACAGATCACCTATTGGGTATTTGCTAAAGAAGTAGAGTGGAAAGGTAGAACCTATAATTAAGTATTTTTCAAAGGGTGGAATGTTCTTTTTTTAGTCAGTTCCACATCTTAATTCAATAAAAAGGTCAAACTCGAAAATCTTGCTTAAATTTCAATTTTTATACTCCAATACATGAAAAACCTCCTCTTTTTACTTTTAATCTTTTGTGCGTTCGCTTGTTCTTCACCTAAAGATGATGGCCTATCGGCTTTCAATGAGGAAACTTTGGGGAAAAACATATCCACCCTATCTTCTGATATTTTTATGGGAAGAATGCCTTTCACCATGGGAGAGGTAAGAACCTTAAATTTTCTGGAAGACGAATTCAAAAAACTAGGTTTGGAGCCTGGAAATGACACCAGCTTTTTTCAGGATGTACCTCTGGTAAATATCTCTGCTCAGGCAGACGCCGGCATGCAAGTGCATACCAAAAAAGAAGATTTTAGTTTTACCGGTAATGAAGATTATGTAATCTGGACAGACAAAACAGAGGCAAGCCAATCTTTAAAGAAATCAGACGTAGTCTTTGCCGGATATGGCATTGTGGCTCCTGAATATGATTGGAATGACTACGCAGGACTTGATGTACGCGGAAAAGTGGTTTTAGTACTGGTGAATGATCCGGGGTACCGTGCTAAAGACAGCACACTTTTTAAGGGTAAAACCATGACATATTATGGTAGGTGGACTTATAAATATGAAGAAGCCGCTCGTCAGGGTGCCAAGGCCTGTCTGGTAATTCATAACACAGAGGCTGCCAGTTATCCGTTTTCAGTTGTTCAAAATAGCTGGAATCACCCGAAGCTTAAGCTAGACTTAAAAAATAGCAAAGAACCTCTATGCGATGCTGTAGGATGGATTTCTGAACCGGCCATGCATAGATTATTAGCAGCAACAGGTAAAGACTCTACCTTTCTGTCTCAAGCAGATTCTGCTGGTTTTAAGGCTCAAAGACTGAATGCCACTTTTAGTACAAATATTCAGGTAGAAGCAGAATACAAAAACTCAAAGAACGTCATCGCCAAAATTACGGGGTCAAAGAAACCTGACGAATACATCATTTACACGGCTCATTGGGACCATCTGGGTATTGGGAGTGCAGATGATAATGGTGACAGTATTTACAACGGAGCCTTTGACAATGCCACAGGTACTGCTGGATTAATTGAGTTAGCAAGGGCTTTTAAACAAATGAAGCCAGCACCTGAACGAACTATCGTTTTTATGGCCGTTACTGCCGAAGAACAAGGACTATTGGGTTCTCAGTATTATTCGCAAAATCCGATTTGTGATCCAACGAAAACATTGGCAAATATCAATATGGATGGCCTCAACTATCTGGGGGCTACTTCAGATATTATTCTTGTTGGAAAGAACCAAAACAATTTGGAAGATTACCTTAAAAAAGTATTAGAATCAACCGGCCGTGAACTTGCATTTGAAGATCATCCTGAAGCCGGATATTATTACCGTTCAGATCATTTCAATTTTGCTAAAATTGGAATACCCGCTTTATATACACGAGCAGGCATAAAGGTCATTGGTCAGAAAGACAATTACGGAAAGCAGATGGGTGAATTTTACCGAAAGAATCATTACCATCGTCCCTCAGATGAATATGACCCCGCCCTGTGGAAACTAGATGGAGCCACAGAAGATTTAAAAGCCCTATTTGTCGTAGGCAAAGCGATAAGCTCAAGCAATGAGTGGCCCGCCTGGAAAGATGGATCAGAATTTAAAGGTATTAGAGAAAAAAGCCTGGAAACAAACCAAAAATAAAATGAGGATAGCGGTATTCAGTACGAAAGGATTTGATAAAAGATATTTTGAAGAGTTTAATCCTCAATATAATCATGAGCTGGTTTTCTTTGAAGCTCCACTGAATTTAAACACAGTAAACTTATCTGCTGGTTTTGAAGGCATTTGTGTTTTTGTCAACGATGTATTAGATAAAGAAGTAGTTAACGAGTTGGCGAAAAACGGCGTGAAAATCATTGCACTAAGGTGTGCAGGATTTAACAATGTTGACATCCAAGCGGCTACAGGAAAAAACATAACCGTTGTACGGGTACCTTCCTATTCACCACAGGCTGTGGCCGAGCATGCTCTTGCATTAATTATGACTTTAAACCGAAAAACCCATAAGGCTTATAACCGTGTCAGAGACGGTAATTTTGCCCTGGATGGCTTATTGGGTTTCGACATGTATGGCAAGAAAGTAGGTGTCATTGGTACTGGACATATCGGCTCTATTTTTTGCCGAATAATGGCGGGTTTAGGTTGTGAAGTTTTGGCTTATGATAAATTCCCGAATCAAGACTTAGGCCTAACCTATGTGAGTCTTGACGAACTTTATACTTCTTCTGATATCATCTCGCTTCATTGTCCGTTATTGCCTGAAACCAATCATCTCATTAACGAGATGAGTCTTGCACAAATGAAAGACGGGGTTATGATCATTAATACCAGCCGCGGAGCTCTAATAGACTCAAAAGCGGTAATAAAAGGACTCAAAAGTAAAAAAGTGGGTTATTTAGGCATTGATGTATATGAGCAGGAAAGTGATCTTTTCTTTCAGGATTTATCTGAAAGCATCATAGAAGACGATCAGATAATGCGTTTACTT
The DNA here is from genome assembly GCA_024742395.1 of Cytophagales bacterium. GTDB lineage: Bacteria > Bacteroidota > Bacteroidia > Cytophagales > Spirosomataceae > Jiulongibacter. The sequence continues at coordinate 24,088 of JANSYO010000033.1, read as the reverse complement.
ACCTTTCCGAATGTCATTGTTACCTCACATCAAGGCTTTTTTACCAAAGAGGCTTTAGAAGAAATCACAAAAACTACCTTTGAAAATATCACGGCATTTGAGAAGGGGGAAACTCTGGTAAACCAGGTAAAATGAGTCAACCTAAAAAACATGCTGATTACAGTGATTTAGAACTCAAAAAGGACCTGCTTACAGGAACTTTGCCGGCAGTTTTGTTTAACCATGAAGCTCACTTACGCTTGGCTTTTAATGAAATAAATTCCTTCGGGATTTCCGGAGCCATCATTTCTGTACCCGAGATTATTCAAACTTACGTCTCACATTTAGGAGCTAAAGATAAATACAATGAAACACTGACCATTGCAGCTGTCAAAGTAGTTTATCACTTCCTATTGAAAGTCCCAGGCAGCAACTTTGACCATTTTATAGCTCAAACCCCGAAAGTACTTACCAGTTTTAAAGAGCTGATTCATACCCATTATTCACAAGGTGTATACTCATCAGAAAAGGCCAAGAGTTTGTGCGTAGAGCCCGACCTGATTCCTTTTGATCTTTAAGTAGCAACCCTCTTATTCTGTAAAATTGCATTCTGATGGCTTTCTGTTAATTTTGCTTGATTCTTTCATGAAAGGCATGATTTTCGTTTTGTCTTTCTTGCACAAGCTTTCTTAATAAATTGGCACTTATGACTAACAGTACCCTCATTCAGGATTGTCCGCTTTGCGGAAGCGATCAACTAAAACCCTTCTTAACAGTTAAAGACTTTTCTATTAGTAAGGAAGACTTTATTCTAAAATCATGTACTGTTTGTGATTTTACCTTTACTGCCAATCCGCCCTCAGCTGAGCATGCTGGTCCATATTACCAAAGCGATGTGTACATCTCACATTCTGATACCAAAAAGGGATTGGTAAACAGAGTTTACCATTGGGTTAGAGATTTAATGCTTGGCAAAAAGAAAAGCATGATTGAGTCTGTACAGAAGGGTAGAACGTTGTTAGACGTGGGTACCGGTACCGGCTATTTCCTGAATTATATGAAGGGGCAAGGGTACCAAACGCAAGGCATAGAGATTTCAAAACAAGCCAGAGATGCCGCCATTCAAAATTTTGGACTTGAGGTGAATGAGCCAAATCATCTATTAGGCGGGCAGCTCAATCAGCAGTTTGATGTTGTAACCATGTGGCATGTTCTGGAGCACATTTACTCTCCAGAATTGACTATGAAAGCCATTCATGGAGTCCTAAAAAAAGAAGGTCATTTAGTTATTGCGGTTCCAAACAAAGATTCATTTGATGCCACTAACTATGAAGAATATTGGGCCGGATACGACGTGCCTCGTCATCTCTGGCACTTCACTCCTAATACTATGGAGACCTTCGCCAAAAAGAATGATTTTAAGATAGTTAAGAAGGAAATCTTACCTTTTGACTCATTTTATGTTTCAATGCTTAGCGAGCAATACCGTAAAACGGGTTTTCATTTTATTAAAGGAATGGTGGTAGGTTTTGCTTCTTATTTGGCTGCTATTTTTAATCAGGACAAAGCCAGCTCTGTTGTTTATTTTTTAAAGAAAATGTAAAGTACACATGATAAAAAAAGACGTTCTAAAACTAGTAGCTATTTGTGTTTTGTTCGTTTGTTATGCTTGTGCGTCACCAAAAAGTCAATCTGAGAATTCCTGGTCAAATTTTCTGCGTTCTGTTCCTGACACAGATCTTTCTGTCATTGATTCTACATACCTTGAAAACCTTGAACTGTCTGAATCATCCTTCAGAGCTATTTCTGCAGATACCATTAAACTCTTCTTTGAAAAATTTGAGTACCCTCATACAGAAAGCTACGATTATCAGCCTGTGAACGATTTTTTGAGAATTGACTCACTGAAAAAAGCCAAGATATACGAAGACTATTTACAAACCTTAGATTTAGGCATGTTACGGTCTGCAGAGGTTTTGAGCCTTGGAAAAAGAAGTTTGTCAGATCAAAATATTGCTCTTTTCTGGGCCATCAGATATTCCTCTTACGAAGCCTGTCCTTTCTACCATGGTATAGATGTTTATCTTACCATTCTTGATGAAAATGACCTTAGAAAAACCATAAAAGTGGGTTCAAATTATTCTGTGGTAGACCCGCCGATGGCCGTGTACCTCCCCGTTTACTCCAAAGTAGCTGTTGAACATATTGAGAGCTCCATTGAGTCTGTAGAATTAGAACTGGGAGAGAGTAATGAGAAGGTAGTGGCTGAAACTAAAGAAACCTTTGTTTTTGATTTAAAGAGCCTCTCCTACAAGTAATCTTTCCATTTAAAATACATCCATAAGGCGGCAGCCATAACAGCCATTACGCCCAAGGTGATGAAATACCCGTAAGGACTTTCCAACTCCGGCATATGAGTAAAATTCATTCCATATAAGCCCGCTATAAAAGTTAATGGCATAAAAATCACGGTAAACACCGTTAGCGTTTTCATCACTGAGTTCATCTTATTACTCAGAGAAGCATGATAATTAGACATGATATTGTCTGCTACATCTCGGTAACTATCCAGTGTTTCTATTGTTTGCAAGACGTGGTCCTGCACATCTCGTAGGTAAACATTGACCTGATTTCCGACCAACTCTGAATTCTCTCTGATTAATGCTCCGATCATGTCTCGGATAGGTAAGGTATTTCGCCGCATAAACGACATTTCCTTTTTGAGCATGTATATCTGATTCTGATGAATTGGCTTGGGATCATTCAGGACATCGGCTTCCAGTATCTCCAGTTTATCAGTAATGCTCTCCAGTAATACGTAGTAGTGATCTATAATTAAGTCAATTAAGGCATAAAGCAAATAGTCAGATTTAAAACGTCTTAATCTGCTTTTAGGCATGTTTAAACGATCTCTGATCGATTCAAAAATGTCTGTCTGATCTAATTCCTGAAACGAAATAACAAAATTGACACCCAAAACAAGGCTGATTTGTTCAGCCTCTATCTCATAGATCTCTTCATCTAAATGAAGCATTTTTAACACCACAAAAAGAAGGTTCTCGTCTTCAAAATATTCAATTTTCGGCTTTTGCGTCGTGTTCAGTATATCCTCCAGTAATAAGGGGTGCAGATTGAATTTTTTTCCGATGTTTTCTACCACAGCGGCCTCATGTACTCCGTCTACATCCAGCCAGGTAAGCCTATCGCCTGCGATTTCTGGCAGTAAATCGTCAAGCTGTTTAATATCTACACGTTCTATGGCGGCTTCGTTGTAATAGGTGGCTTGAATTTGGGTTTGCTCTACTACCTCTTTACCTATATAGGTAAGACTTCCCGGAGCCGCGAAAGGTTTTTGCTTCGGGGTTTTAAATCTTCCATTTTTCTTCTTTTTAGCCATTTTCCTAGCAGCGATTAGTAAAACTGTGGATGAAAGTTAACTAAAAAAACTTCTTTTACCCCCCGGGTGAGTCCGGTATACAGCCATCTGAGGTAATCGGTATCAATGGTATTATTTGGAATATAGCCCTGATCTACAAAAACGGCATCCCACTGACCGCCTTGTGATTTATGACAAGTTAAGGCGTAAGCGTATTTCACTTGCAAGGCATTCAGGTATTGATCTGCAGCCAGCATTTCGGCTCGTTCCTTCTTAGATTTAACCCAGAAATAGTCTTTTAAAACAGAGTCATAAAGTTGTTTATTCTCTTCTCGTGTCAGGTTGGGCGAATTGGAATTTAAGGTATCCAAAATGATCATGGTGTCAAACTCCGGATCATTCGGATAATCTACCAGTTGCAGGCTTACATGCTGAAACCTGAAGCCATGCATTTCTTCTTCTCGTCCCAAATGTTTTACCTCAGCAAATTCCCCATTGGCTACAAAACCCGCCTCTGAACCTTCTTCCAGTACAGTATAATTGTTTTTTACTACCATGAGTACATCGCCCATTTCCAGTTCATTCTCCAAAGAATGGATTCGGTTTCTGATGAACTGATTGTACTGCACCGCGTTTTTATTTGATCGTGTAATCACAATGGTGTTTTCCTGACCGTACTTATCATAAGCATATTGCAATCCCGCCTCAATCTTCTCCGAAGTCATGCGGTAAATGTCCTTAAACTCTTTGGTTTGAAATTTCACCGATGGCTTTTCATCACCCAGCGAATTTCTAATAGCGGTGGCATTAACTAAAATACCTGAGCCCTCTTGCTGTCTCGTTACCTGAGTTAATGAATGGGCTGTAACCTCAGCAAAATATTGATTGCGTAAATGGTCTTCATCCAAAGCCGGACTGTATTCCATGCCTATGGGTGGCAGCTGTGCTTCATCACCTATGATAAATAATTTATTCTCATTTCCCTCAAAAACGTATTGAATAAGATCTGAGAGCAAACTATCCCGACCAAACTCACGGCGGTCTGCAATCATGGAGGCTTCATCTACAATAAACAGCGTGCCTTCATGATAATTTTTTTGACGCTCAAAAACGAAATTTCCTGAGTAACTATCTTCTGTTTGCTTGTATATCTTTTTATGTATGGTTTGTGCTACACGTTTCGAATAATTCGCCATCACTTTGGCCGCACGACCGGTAGGTGCCAGCAATACGGACTTCCAGCCAAATTTGGGCAAAACCTTAATTAAAGTACTCAAAAAGGTAGTTTTACCCGTTCCTGCATAACCTTTCAATACAAAAATGGATCGTTCCTTTTCTTCTTCCTGAAGAAAATCATCCATGAGCGTAAACAGTTTAGCCTGATCAAAAGTAGGCTCATGTTTAAACTTTTTCAGTAATAATTGTGAGGGCGATTTTATTTCTTCTGCCATTCTTCGTGATTCACCAAAAATCTTATTGGTCTGGTGACCAAATAAACTATTTTTGGTCGAAATTAAGGATAATTACTCAACAATGTCTGAGCCACTGATAAAGCAAATTCTTCAGGAATACGGAAACCGAATCAGAGTGCGGGCCTGTGGTGTGTTGATACATCAGAATAAACTACTGATGCTCAAGCATACTGGAATAGGTCAGCTAGGTTTTTACTGGAATGTGCCGGGTGGTGAGCCCTTGGAAGGAGAGAGCCTCAAAGAAGCTGTAAAGAGAGAATTTCTTGAAGAAACGCACCTCGAGATTGAAGTAGATGAAATGATTGCTTTTAGAGAGTTCATTGAGGAACCTTTACACGCTATTGAGTATTATTTTATCGTTACAAACCCGAAAGGTTTCGGAAAGCTGGGTACAGACCCTGAAAATGTTCACATTCTTACAGAAATGGCCTGGTTTACCGCTGCTGAGTTTAATGACTTGCCGGCCAAAGCCAAACCGTATTTCTTAACCGACCGAATCAAAATTGATAGATAACGAATTACATATAAGCCCTGCCTATTTTATTGAAGATGATAGATTCACCATTGAGGAGATTGCTGATAGCAAACTCACCATTGAAATCAGCGATTCCTTCTTTAGGTTTAGCATCAAGAACGAACATGATAAAATAGTTTGGTTAGAGGATTTCAGTCTGGCTAAAGCCCGCAATACGGCAGATCATCTCCAATCAATCATTGAAAATCATCGCTTTCTTTCTGTTCGTTTTTGGGATAAAATTCATGTTTTAATTCATGCTAAACAGAAAACTTTTGTCCCTATTCATTTAGAAAACCAAAGCCTTGCAGACAGGTATTTACAGTCTCTCTTCGGCTTGCCAATGGAGAGTACTATTCAGCTTAGCAAAAGAGGAAGTTATTTATACCACACTAATGAAGAGATACTTAACTTTTTCAAAGAGTTTTATCCTGAGGATAAACTGATCCTTCATCTGGCAGATAGTGCACTGGAAAATGAGCCCGCTCACATGCTTACTTTTCATCAGGAAGGAGCAAGTTTATTTGTTCATGAGAATCATCAGAATGTCTTTTTTGTTAATGATCTGAAAGCAGTTATTGAGTATATCAAAAACAAAGATCTTTCAAATGTGAAATTGTGTGGTGAAATCACCGAATACGCCAAAAATTACAAAGTGTTAGAAAATGCCGGTCTGAAAGCCGAACTCATTAAACACGCCGGCGATATACGGTTCTCGCAGTATTTTCAGGACTGCCCGTTTCACCGGTATTATTTACTTTTTAGAGCTTCATGAGTAGAAAAGACAAATTAGTGGCATGGGTAAAGAAATTAGGCTGGGCCGGTTTCTTCTTTTTCCTTATAAAAGGGGTCTCGCTTTACATTGTTTTGCCCTATCTTGTAGCAAAAGGCCTGATTAATTGCGAGGGGTAAACCCTTTGTTTATTTTCCACCATTAATTCTTCGTATTTGTTTTCATGGCAGCCATCAAATTTGATTATAAAACCCAAATACCTCTCCTACCCAATGAGCCGGGCATTTATAAGTATTTTGATGAAGAAGGCACCATTATATATGTTGGCAAAGCCAAAAACCTGAAAAACAGGATAAGCAGCTATTTCTATAATTTTGATAGGGCAGACCGCAAGACAAAGCGTCTGGTAACGACCATCAGAAACCTGGAATATACCGTTGTACACTCTGAGTACGATGCCCTGCTTCTGGAAAACAACATGATAAAAGAACTGCAGCCAAAGTTCAATATCATGCTGCGTGATGACAAAAACTATCCCTATATCTGCGTCACAAACGAGCGTTTTCCAAGGCTGATAAAAACCCGCAGAATAGACGATAGAAAAAACGGAAAAATGTATGGCCCTTATGTAAACGTAAAAGCCATGCATGCCCTGCTGGATATGTTTACCCAGCTTTATACTATCCGTACCTGTAAATATGTACTCTCTGAAGAAAATGTGGCTGCCAGAAAGTTTAAGGTCTGTCTGGAGTATCACATTGGCAACTGCCTGGGCCCATGCGAAGACCTGCAGTCAGAAGAGGATTATCTGAAAGAAATAGATCAGGTTCATCACATTCTGAAAGGGAATATTGCTCCGGCAAAGGAATATTTTCTACAAAAAATGCAAGCCGCTGCTGCGGAAATGGCTTTTGAAAAAGCCCATGAGTACAAGCAAAAACTGGAATTTCTGCAAGGGTATCAGTCAAAAGCCACCGTGGTAAATCCAAGCATAAAAGATGCCGATGTATTTGGTATTCAGTCTGATACAGATGCCGCCTATATCTGTTATCTGAAAATAAGTAATGGAACCATCATTCAGACGCAGACTTTTGAGGTAAAGAAAAAACTGGAAGAACCAGATGAAGAAGTACTGGAAAAAGTGATGTTTGAGATCAGGCATAAATACAATAGCCAGGCCAAAGAAATTTTCTCCAATCTGGAACTGGATACCGACCTGAAAGCCGAGGTAGTAGTGCCCAAAATTGGTGATAAACATAAGCTTATAGAAATGACACTTCGGAACATCATGTATTACCGTCATGAAAAAGCCGAACGTGAAGCCATAGCCAAAAGCGGAGCCACTAATAAGCGTGACCGGGTGCTCATTAAGCTAAAACAAGATCTTCAATTAAAGGAGCTGCCAAGGCATATTGAGTGTTTTGACAACTCTAATATACAGGGTACCAATCCGGTAAGTGCCATGGTGCTTTTCAGAAACGGGCAGCCTTCTAAAAAGGAATATCGTCATTATATACCCAGAACGGTTACCGGGCCAGATGACTTCGGCACCATGAAAGAGGTGGTTTTTAGACGCTATAAACGGCTTCTGGAAGAAAAAGAAGACTTGCCAGATCTTATCATTATAGATGGAGGTAAAGGCCAGCTTTCGTCTTCTGTAGAAGCACTAAAAGAACTGGGGCTCTATGGCCAAATACCCATCATTGGTATAGCCAAACGACTGGAAGAAATATACTTTCCGGAGGATACTTTACCGCTATATATTGATAAAAAATCCGAATCCTTAAAGCTTATACAAAGAGCTCGAGACGAGGCTCACCGCTTTGGTATCACTCAGCATCGTAACCGCCGAAGCAAAGGTTTCTTAATCTCCAGTCTGGAGGGTATTCCGGGAATAGGTAAACCCACTGCCACCAAAGTCTTGAAACATTTTAAGACGATCTCAAACATCAGAAAAGCCTCTCAGGAAGAACTGATAGAAGTGCTGGGCAAAGACAAAGCCAGGCGGATAAGAGAATTTCTTGATGAAGCTGTTTGACCCTAAAAAGTATGACTGAACTTTTTAATTTCTTCAATACTATTTCGCCCATCAGTGAAAACTCGTGGGTGGCAGTTAGAGATCTTTTGAGTGAGCAGACCTTAAAAAAAGGAGAATACTTTATTGAAGAGGGTAAAGTGGCCAGAAAATTCGGGTTTCTTAAACGAGGAGTAATGAGAGCATTTTACCGAAATACTGAGGGCCTGGAATACAACAAGCACTTCTTCACAAAAAACAATTTTGTAGGCGGTTATTCCTCCCTGGTAACCCAAAGGCCCAATTCCATTAATCAGCAGGCACTGACAGACTGTGAGTTAATTACGGCTGACTACCAAAAATTCATCAATTTACTGGATGAACATCAGGATTTAGAACGCCTTTTGAGAATAATTGCAGAGCAGTATTTTGTCGCCAAGGAAAAGCGAGAAGTGGAGATAGTTATGCTTGAAGCCAACAAGCGTTACGCTATTTTTCAAAAAGAATACCCTGAATTAGAACAGCTCATACCGCAATATCATATTGCTTCCTATTTGGGCATCACCCCTACTCAGCTAAGCCGAATCAGGAAACAAAACAGCCTTGGCTAGTTTTCTTTACCTATGTACATGTTTCGGGGTTTGCCTATTGTTTCCTTTGTGGTACATAAATACAAAAAAACATGAGCCAACTTAAGAACAGTTTTATTAACCCTGAAGAGGTATTTAATCCGGGTAAATATGGATTTTCGCATATTGGCAAAATTCCTGAGGGTAAATCACTTTATTATTTTTCAGGTCAATGGGCTTCTGATTTATCGGGCCAGCTGGTTTCGGTAAACTATGAAGAACAGGTACGACAAACGGTTTCCAACATTAAAAAGGCTTTGGCCTCTGCAGGTTTATCAATAGATGATGTAGTAAAACAAACAGTATATATTGCCGATTTCAGCATAGAGAAAAAACAAATTCTTATAGAAGTAGCGTCTAAAGAATGGCGGGCAGAGAATCTTCCTGCAAGCTCTATCGTCCCCGTGCCTTTATTGGCTACAGCCCTAAATTGTTTAATTGAGATTGAGATTATATCTGCGAAATGAGCATCATTTATGGGCCATTACCGGTAGGCATAGGAATGGCAGCATCAGAGTAGGTCAACCAAACCCTGAATCCTCTTGGGCTGAAATCACAGCCTGAAACCGCTTTAAACTCAAAGTAGATCGTAGAGCCATCTATCCGGTACGAGTATTCTCTGTTATTAAACCAGTCATTTGGCGGATAAAAGGAGGATGTTCCGGTTTGTACCAATACATCTGCAGAAATTACCCGACTTTCGTTAACTCCCAAGCTAAAATTATACGTTGCTCCTGCTCCGCATGAAAAAGGTAAAGAGGTAAATGCAATTAGTTTTGTCTTATGCGGAATAGACAATTCGCCGGTCTCTGAGAAGCCTGTTACTTTGGCAGAGCCAGATACATCTAAAGCCTCACCAGGGTTACTATTGTTAATACCGACTTTCCCATCACCGGCAATCGATAAGATATTGCCTTTATCACTGTTATAAAAATGTAAGCGATCATTTGTAATATCGCCGCCGTAGCCCCTACCTGCAATGTCCCAGTAGCGTCCGTCTGGCAAATAGGTGTAACCGCCCAGAACCAGAGGATAAATTCTGGAGTTCCGAAATCGAAGTCGTGCATAATCTGTAATGCCATCTTCGTCAAGAAGTAGATGTGCTGAACCACTGCCTTCTGACCATGCCCCAGAGCTATTATGGCGAATGTGTAATTTGGCAAATTGTGGAAACAGTTTCACCCCATTGCTGGTGTATTCTGTACCAAGTCCCACACGCCCATTGGATGAAATATTAAGCACACTCTTCTCCTGTAATCCTAGTGAAAAATGAGCGGAATTGTCAGTTCGTAATAATGCCGGTCTTTCGGCAGTTCTAGGGACGATTTCTAGCTGAGCCCATGCAGTGCAACTTATGAATAGGGCCAATAAACTGATACTTATTACTTTTTTCATTGTCTTAAGATACCGTTACATGTGACTTAAGCCTGAGAAAAGTGGTGAGTTTTATTTTACGGTTTCAAACGTATATATCTAAAGGAGGTCCCCCTATTCGGTGAAAAAGAACTTATTATGATCATTTTTAAAGCAGTATCTCCTATTCGCAATCCGCTTTATAAATATCCATGTAATCAAAAATGATGTCTGAAGCCTCCTTTTTCATGTCTAAACTAAGAGAGGTATCATTTCTGACCTCATCCGTAAGTTTATATACTTTACACCATTGTTCTGAGTGCAAGGCTTTTTGAGCCTCAATAAGAGCACAAATTATATTAACGGTATAACTATCTGATGCTTTTGCCTTGGCTCTTTTTGCCAATGCAAGTGCCTTATTGACTTGAAAGTAGTCGTCAAGAGCTTTCAAATAGGCAAGGCAAATCAACTCTTCAGCATTGACATTAGAAGTCAATTCATTGTAGTTTTTCAGTTTACGTTTTTTCAACAAATACTCTTCAAAAAGAAGAGCATTGGATTTGCCGTTAAAGTCCCATCCCAGTTCATTAATTAAAGCCATTTTGACTTCAAGGGGCTTTCCTTTCTTTAGCAAATACTTCAATAATTGGGGTGTCAGCTCTCCTTGGGCTGCAGCAGCTTTTTGAATGATTTTCATCTCCTGATAGGCCTTACTGAAATTAGTTGAGGTCAACGGGGAATCCGCGAATGCTTTAGCCCCGAAGAAAATGCACAGTATGCCAAGTAAAAGCTTTGTTTTCATGCGGTTTAACAGGATGACATGTTCTATTCTAATGCTTAAATAAAAGTATTATTGCTTGCAATTTAATTATTGACCTATGATTTAGAGCATACTACATGGGACAGCAAGGCTTTCACTTACATTGAGACTGTGGTCCAAATCGATAAGATTCCGGAGATCAGGAAATAAAAATAATAAGAAATTCTGCGTAGTTTCATGTCTGAAATTAACCCTTACCTTTTCTGGAAAACTATGTTAAAGAATTTCTGTTTGTTCATTATTTCATGTTCAATTCTAGCCTGTCAACCGAAAGACACCCGGCATCCTATAGAAGGCACCTGGAAACTCTTAAACGGTACGGTGGTCAATGGAACCGACACCACCTATACAGATTATACCATTGGACAAGAAATGATCAAAATTCTCAATGGTACACACTTTTCTTTTCTCAGGCATGACCTTACCAATGGCAAAGACAGTACAGCGATATTCTCTGCAGGTGGTGGCACTTACAGTATTGAGGGCAATATCTACACAGAAAATTTAGCGTATTTTAATGTGAGAGAATGGGAAAACAATTCCTTTAATTTTGAATACACCATAAATGGAGACACCCTGACAATCAAAGGAATAGAAGACGTACCCGAAGCCGGAGTAAATCATCTAAACATAGAAAAATACTTAAGAGTAAAAATTCCAATAAAATAAACAAAAGACCAAAGTCTTGAGTCTCATATCTTTTGTCTCATGTCTTTTGTCTCATGTCTTAAGTCTCTTGTCTTAAGTCTTACATCTCACCTCAAAAAATGCCTACTCCAAAACTAACTCTAACCCTTTTCACCCTGTCCTTATTCCTTGCCTGCAATAGTGCTTTCAGCCAAAAAGAACTGATCTTGATTTCAGAGCATAAAGGACCTGTAGTTTCAGTTGCTCATCCTGACGTGGTAACCAGTAAAAATCGTTCTGGATTTGAAACAGGACAAGTAGTGAAAATTGATGGAGAGTATCATATGTTCGTCAATGAAATGTTTGAACGACCACACAGAGATATGCGAATTGCCTATTGGACAAGCCCGGATGCTATTCAGTGGAAACGCCAGGCTACTTTAGTAGAAAGTATCCCGGGAAGGTCACCTTCGAATCCGAGATCAGAAGTTTGGGTAACAGGTGTAGAATTTAATGAAGAAGAAGAAGCCTGGAATATTTTTTATGTGGCTTACCGAGCCGGAGACAAAGAAAAAAGAGAAATAGAACGCAGCGACTATGAAGGAAAAATCTGGCGGGCAAAATCAGTAATTAAAGGGAAAAGAGGCATTGCAGGCCCCTATGCTGACTTAGGAATAGTTTTACAACCTGACGAAAACTCACAAGAATGGGAAGGGCAACAAGCCGTAGCGACTTTCAATCCCTTTAAGGTGGGAAACAAGTGGTATGCGTTTTATGACGGGCACAACTATATCCCGATGGGGCCTTGGCCAATTGGGCTCGCAGAAGCACCAAAATTGAGTGGCCCATGGGTTAGATTGTCAGAAGAATATAATCCAGTTCCTATTGCCGACGAATTTGCAGAAAACCCACAAGTGACAGAATTGAAAAACGGAGGCTTGCTTACTGTTTTTGATTCCTTTGGCGACCAGGAAATAGGATACAGTTTGTCCGAAAGTGGCATACAATGGACTCCCGAAAAAAGAATTAAAATTCAAACTGATACCATTTGGGCCGATGCCGGCGACCACGCCATGAGAACACCGCTCTGTGCCATTGAAGAGGATGACGGCACTTTTACTGTGATTTATACAGCCAGAATGAACGTTAATGATGAGAATTTCTTTGCCATAGGTAAATGTACACTAGGCTGGAAATAATCCACAAAATTAAAACCCTGTTCAAATGAAAAGAATCTATTTAATTGTCTCGTTCACCCTTATTGCTGCCGCATCATGGGGACAGTTTAACCTTCCACGAAATACCTCCGCTTTTGTTACCAAAAATCAGGTAGGTGCTGCGGCATTGACAGAGCATATTGCACCAATAATTGCACCTTTTGACATGCCACAGCTGCAAAAACAGAAGTTTGCCGATTATTCTCTGAACATAACAAGCACTGGAGCAAAGTCTGGCAAAAAAGTAACGCAGAACATTCAAAAAGCCATAGACAATGTAAATAAACGTGGCGGTGGTACAGTATTGGTTCCAAAAGGCATTTGGCAAACAGGAAGATTAACCCTCAAAAGCAATGTCAACCTGCATCTGCAAGAAGGGGCAGAACTGCATATTAGTGGTGAAATAGAAGATTTCCTGCCCGCTGTTTTTACCCGGGTTGAAGGTATAGAAGTAATGTCAAGCGGTGGTTTTATTTACGCACATAAGGCTGAGAACATCGCTTTGACAGGCAAAGGAAAAATCGTTGGGCCTCCTTTAGATGCTCCTGTAAGAACGGCAGAAAGTGCTCCGGGAGTAGTAGAAGTAGCTATTGACCAGGAAGCTCCCGTTAAAGACAGAATTTACGACGGGCACGAAGGTCGTTTTTTCTACAAACCTAAATCCATATGCTTGGTAGAATGTAATAACGTTCTGATAGAAGGGATTACCATAGAACGCAGCGTCACATGGAATGTAACACCCATTTACTGCGATGGCGTAATCATACGTGGCATTACCGTAAATTCGGTGGGGATACCGACAGGAGACGGTATAGACATAGAGTCTTCAAGAAATGTATTGATTGAATATTGTACGCTTAATAACGGAGACGACTGTTTCACCATGAAATCTGGAAGAGACAAAGACGGCATCCAAGTAAACCGCCCCACAGAAAATATAGTGGTGCGTTACTGCCTATCTGAAGCTGGGCATGGGGCTATTACTACAGGCAGCGAAACCGCAGGATGGATTAGAAATATCTACTTGCACGACTGTATTTTTGACGGAACAGACCGAGGATTTCGTTTCAAGACAAGACGTCCACGTGGTGGTGGTGTAGAAAATATCTACTATGAAAGAGTGGAAATGAATATCAGTAAACATGCTCTGGAATGGGACCTTCTAGGCAGCAGAACCTATGTAGGAGCATTGGCAGACCGACTACCGAAACTTCCTATCAATGAGCTTACGCCCATCTATCGAAACATTTTTATGCGTGATGTTAAAATCACTACAAACAATAGTTTTATTAGAGCCAAATGTATTCCTGAAGTACCATTGACAAATGTAATCATGGAAAACATGGATGTTACCTGTAACGAATCCATTTTGATGCGGGATGTTAAAGACTTCACTATACGTAATTCGACAATCCGGAGTAAAGTACAACAAATGGAAATTCTAGAAGCTCAAAACCTGGTCTTTGATAATGTTCAAATGATTTACAGGATTAGGCAATTTTAACTTGTTAAACCAGGCCACAAATTATTTGGAATTTACAAAAGGTAGCCAGAAACAAATCGAAAATAGCCACTGACTTCCACGATGAGCTGCCAATCTGGAATATTTACTACTTTCCTGAATTAATTCATAGCTAGCTTTTCTGCTTTGAAAATTAGGCCTTCAAGCATTTTTGACTCTTCTGGATTTGGCATCATTAAAGGTGCTCTTACCTCTCCGGCACTCTGGCCTATAAGTTTTGCCCCTTCTTTAATAAGGCTGACAGCATAACCAGACTTTTTGCTTCTAAGATTCACAAATGGAATAAAGAACTCTTTTATTATTTCAGTAACTACTTCCTTTTCTCCTGCCCGCAGTGCTTTGTAATAGCGAATGGCCAAATCTGGCACAAAGTTAAAAACCGCAGAAGAATAGGTATTGACACCAATGGCCAAATAAGCTTCTGAAATAATCTCGGCAGTAGGAACACCACCAATATAAACCAGTCTATCTCCTACTGTTTTAATCGTATCATTCAGCTCTTGCATGTTTCCCGTGCCATCTTTTAGCCCAATAAAATTCTCACATTTATCCGACAGTTCTTTTACTTCTGGTGCAGCTAAAATTCCGTTTCCCCTATTATAGTAAATCACAGGCAATGAGGTATTTTTCATGATGGTTTCAGCATACTTCACCAAGCCATCTTTAGGGCATCCTGTCAAATATGGAGGCATTAATAAAAGTGCGTGCATTCCTGCTTCTTCTGCCATTTTGGCAAATTCTATAGCCTCTGGAATGCTTCTACCCACACTTGAAATCACGGGTAAACGATCTCCTATTACCTTGGCGGCACTTTGGATAATTTGGGCGTATTCTTCTTTTGATAAAGAGAAAAACTCACCGGTTCCTCCTGCCACAAAAACAGATGAAATCTCTTTTGAGCTAAACCAATCTAACCTATTTTCATAAGACTTTTGGTCAAAATTCCCTGCGGAATCCAAGTCAGTAATTGGAAACGATAAAAGGCCATTGCTTAGGGCATCAGTAATTTTCTGTACGTTCATCAGTATTCTATGTTAACGGACCTGGGTTAAAAAGAACCAAGTCATTATGTAGTTCTAATTTATCGGCTGCCACCTTCATTTTACCACTGGCTACAGCCAAAATCATTTTAAAAAGCTCCCAGCCCATTTCTTCAATAGTTTTTTCTCCGGTTGCTATTTGGCCTGCATCTAAATCTATAAGGTCATGCCATCTTTTACTCAATACCGTATTGGAACTAACCTTTATGACAGGCACTTCTGCCAGACCATAGGGAGTACCTCTTCCAGTCATAAATACATGCATATTCATCCCAGAAGCCAGCTGAAGCGTTCCGCATACAAAATCACTTGCGGGGGTGGCCGCAAAATTCAAGCCCTTCTTCCTTATTTTTTCACCGGGTGCTAACACGTCAACAATGGGAGAAGTACCCGACTTGATTATAGAACCCAGGGCCTTCTCAACAATGGTGCTTAATCCCCCTCGTTTATTACCCGGCGAAGTATTCGCACTTCTGTCTGCCTGGCCCAGTTTTAAATAATTGTCATACCAAAGCATTTCTCTTTTTAAGGCTTCTGCTACCTCTATATCTGCTGCTCTTGGAATTAATAAATGTATGGCGTCACGCACCTCTGTCACCTCTGAGAACATCACGCTACCACCAGCTCTTACTATCAAATCTGCCGCAAAACCCGCCGCTGGGTTAGCCGTTATTCCTGAAAAAGCATCGCTACCACCACACTGCATTCCTACCACTAAATCAGATGCCGGACAAGGCTCTCTTTTCCTTTTATTTAGAGTACCTAAATGCTTTTCTGCCAATTTCATCACATCATCCACAATGGCCATGAAACCTTCGTTAGCTTCACTTTGCATATAAAATATGGAGGTATCATCACTGGCATTATTGACAATACTTTCAGGTCTTAGTTTTTCGCAGCCCAGGCCAATAACCAAAGCATGACCTCCAAAATTTGGGTTTAACGCAATATTTTTAAGAGTTCTGATGGGAACAATGGCCGCTGGTGCGTCAATAGCTATTCCGCATCCATAAGAATGATTCAGTCCTACTACGCCATCTACATTGGGATATTTAGGCAGTAATTCCTTCTTGATTTTTTTGACCACATATTCCGTTAAACCCGCTACACACTGAACGCTGTTTGAAATGGCAAGCAAGTTTTTGGTACCCACACTACCGTCAGCATTTTTATATCCATCAAAAGTATACCCATTTAAAGCTCTAGCTTTTTTAACCGGAAGTTTTTCGTATGAAAGACTATCTAAATCTGGGGGAACAGGCAGCGAAATTTTATGTTCATTCACCCATTGCCCCGCTTTTATAACTTCGTTAGCGATTGCAATTTTTTGACCGTATCTGGTAATACTCTCTCCTCTTGAAATATCTTTTATGGCTACTTTATGTCCCATTGGGACGTATTCTTGCACTGTAATCCCATTCTCCAATGCCGTTCCTATCTGTAGCCCTTTAGCATGAGGCACCACAGCTACATTATCTAATTCAGATAGTTTAATGACAAGCTTATCAGACTTCATTTATACAAAAGGAAATAGGGTTGACAAAACCATTATGGAAACTAAACCAGCCAATGCCATGACCAATAGCAAGGCAGAAAAGTGCCTGAAAGCCTCTTTTACTTTCATTCCGCTCATTTCAGTGATAATCCAAAAGGCACTGTCATTCATCCAGGCAAATACCTTAGAGCCACAGCCTATGGCCAAAGCCAAATACACAGGATGGAAGGCTAATTCTTCATTTACCACGCCACTCATTACGCCCATGGCTGTAATCATAGCTACTGTAGCAGAACCCTGAGCAGACCTTACCAAGGCCGTAATTACAAAAGCCAATGGCAATAAGCCCATTTGATAATTCGCTGCCATCGCTCCTATTTCTGCCCCAATTCCAGTTTGTTGTAACATTTGACCAAAAGCCCCACCTGCTGATGTAATCAGAATAATCATTCCCGCACTTCCTAAAGCTTCTGAAATATACTTCTTAAATAGTCCTTCGTCTTTCAGATGCTTCCAAAGAATCATTAATGACAAAATAGTGGCAATAAATAAGGCAATATTGGCTTCTCCAATAGTCTCAAAAAAAAGCTGGGCAAAACTATCTTCCTGAAGCCAAACAGAAGAAAAAGTATTGCCTGTAATTAATACTAATGGCAGAATAACTGGTAAAAGCGACAAGTATAAAGATGGAATCTCTGCATTTGAATTTAAAGTAAACTTCTCTAACTCTTTAACGCTTATATCTGCCGTGTCTCTCATGGGCAAATCCCAGCGTTTATTGGCCCAAAGAGCGTATAAATAGCCTGCAAAAACCGTAATGGCCCCTATTATAAGGCCACCTATAATCATTGCACCTAAATCAATTCCCATTTCCTCGGCCACAAATAATGGGCCTGGAGTAGGCGGAATAAGCGAATGAGCCATTACACCACCGGCAATGATGGTCATTAAATACATACTAAACTTCCGGGGTTCGCGAATGGTCAATGTTTTGACCAAAGGTATCATTAGATAAAAAACCGTGTCAAAAAATACGGGAATTGCCAGTGTAAAACTTCCTGACAGTAAAGCGAGTGAGGCATTTTTTTGACCAAAAAGCTTTAATAGACTTCTAATTATTCTGTCTGCAGCTCCGCTACGCATCAGTGAGGTCCCAATTATCGACGCAAAAGCAATTAGAATTCCAATTTTTGTACTAGTATTCCCAAATGAGACAGCTAACCTTTCACCCAAAGTCAATTTAGCAAGTGAAGCGATTTCAGCTTCAGACATGCCTTTCTGTTCTCCAAAGGCCATTAACATATCGGGAGTAGTTAGCACTGCCGTTACCAGAGCCGCAATTAAGAGAGAAATAGCTGCATGCAGTTTCAGACGAATGATACAATAGAGTACCACAGCAGTAGCTATTAAAATAACATAGATTGCATTCATGCTATACTTTTTACTTATCCAGTTCCAGAGAAGCTAAAATGAAAGGACCTAAGGCATGAATGTCGTTTTCTAACATTGGTTCACTTAAATAATACTCATAACTCCCATCCCTGTAAGGATTTCCGCCTAGTCCAGCACTTTTGCAAACTTGTTTAATATTTACCGTTCCATCGTCATCTACACGAATTAAGTTTTCTATTAAGCCCTCATAGCCTTTTTCAGCTAAACTTAAATAAGAGTGGTCAATGTATCCTTGATGGGCGGCTCTGGCAAATGTGTAAATTATCATTTCTGAACCAGAGGCTTCTAAATAATTTCCTTTCTGCCCGCCCCTATTAGGTACTTGAAACCACAGACCTGTTTCTTCGTCCTGCACCTTTGCAAGACCTAATGAAAGTTCATTTAGATAGGTGATTAGCTTAGCTCTTTGCGGATAGTCTTCTGGCAGAATTTCAATGACATCAACAAGTGCCATAGCATACCAGCCCATAGATCTAAGCCAAAACTCCGGAGACCGTCCTGTTTCCTTGTCAGCCCAGTCCATTTGTTTACTTTCATCCCAGCCATGATAAAGAAGTCCCGTTTCTTGGTCTTTTAAATGTTTTTCTATTTCATCAAACTGATGAATAATATCGTCAAGTTTATTGCCTTGCTCATACATAACATTATACCGGGTATAAAACGGTGCTCCCATGTACAGGCCATCAAGCCACATCTGATTCGGGTAAATTTTCTTATGCCAAAAACCTCCAGAGTTAGTCCGTGGCTGGGTATTCAGCTGTTTTCTAAGGGTATCAATGGCCCTCCTATATCGGTCATCATCAGAGAGTTCTTCCAAATAAAACAAGAACTTGCCAGCGTTAATGTTATCTATATTATAACTGCTTAACTCATACTCTAAAATTACCCCATTCTTATCAATAAGCTTATTTGCATAATCTTGCATGTATTCAAGATAAATTTCCTTATTGGTTTTCTTATGCAGTTGTTCTAAAGAGCTCATCAATAGACCTGTCTTATAATTCCACTTGGCTTTATCTTTAGTTACCAAAGTTCTAGTATCCGGATATTTATTTATGACAGAAATGGCAAGTCTTTCAGACCACTTAAGCTGGTCAGAAAGTTCATTATTTTCCTGTTGCTCCTCTGAGCTGCTCCGACAAGCCGTAAGTGAAGAAATCACAAAAAGAAGTAAAAGACTTAAGTTAAGTTTCGTCATAGATAAGGTTTGTTGTTTTGTAAAAGTTAAGCGAATCTGTAAAGGAAATGACTCATTTTAATATTTCAATAACTGAACTACAGCAGTGTTTTTCCCCAAGTATCACCTATATAAATTAGAAATCCGATAATCAGGAAAAGTATTCTATAACTCCGCCTGCACAATTTTAACCTTCACAATTGTATTATTATAACTTAAAACTGGATTAATTCACGCAATCGTTATCGGGAACGATACCAATAAATTTTTGATATTGATTGACCTTAAGAAAGACGCCGGAGAGCAGTATATCAAAAGCCCGATTTAAGTATGCATAATCAGGAAATTGCGGTAATCAGAAAACGTAAACGGATTGTGTGAACGATGAAAATTGATATTGATTATTAGTCTGCTTAAGCAAAGATTATTGCTTAATTACATTTTAATTCAAAAAGGTTAAGTGGCAACTTAATTAAGAATCTGTCGTCACTTTCTAATTTCAATAAATAATTTTATGTCCTTGTGTTATATTTCCAAAATTCACCCGAAAAAGGAGATTTACGAGCTTATGAGCAGTTTTAACTCACTTTTACTTCAACAGATGATTTCATCTAAATTCCCTTTGACCCTCTTATTTCTGCTTAACACCTCAACTCTAAAAGCACAAGAAAGCCTTCAAATTTCTTCTCAGCAAGACAGATTGACACAATACTCAGGAATATGGTATAGCATCCTGGTACAGATAGCCTTTCAAGTTTCCCTAACATTAAAATGATTAGTGAATTGAAACTCAACGGGCAAAGCCTGGCTGTAGAAGTATTTCAGAATAAAAATGGCAAATACGAGTCTACTTTGTTTGAACTAATCGCCCACGATGCTACAAAAGATAATATACGGGCGTTTGGGAAAAATAGCCGTGGCGAAATGTTTATTGGCAAAGGTGAGTTTCAAAACAGCAGCAACTGGACCATGCAAGACAAAGATTTAGATGGAAATAATACCATGCGTGTCAGCTTCTCATTCAATAGCTACACAGATGTGGTGGTAGAGGGGTTTGACAACGCAAACAAGAGCCTTTGGAAAACCAGGTACATTAAACAAAATCCCAAGGATAAAAATATAGGGATTCAGCTGGTGTCTGTGCATAAGGATATGCAGACCAATCCTCAAAAAACGCTCCAGGAGTTAAGCCGAATGGGCTACAGCTATGTAGAAACTTTTGTCTATGATAAAGGTCATTTTTACGGTATGTCGCCTTCGGCCTTTAGAACTTTGGTAGAAAGTACCGGCATGAGATTTTTGGGTTCTATGACCTTCTATAATTTACCCGATGATGATAACATGAATGAAGCTATCAAATGGTGGAAAAAGTGCATCGAAGACCATAAAAAAGCAGGTGTAAAATACTTATCAACTTCTAACAACAAAATAAAGGAGATTAATAACAAAAGCGAGCTCAAGCGATACACTGACTATTACAATATGGTAGGTAAACTTTGTGCTGAGAATGATATGGAGTTTATTTTTCATAATCATGCAGATGAGTTTCTATATGTAGACAGAGTGCGTGTCTATGATTTTTTCTTACAAAATACCCATCCAGAATATGTGCACTTTCAAGCTGACTTGTACTGGATGAAAGTAGGCGGTGTAGAACCAGTAGACTACTTCAAAAAATACTCTAACAGGTTTATCAGTTGGCATATTAAGAACTACAAAGAACTGGGGCAAAGTGGTAAAATAGATATCAAAGAAATATTCAAGTATGAGGAAAAAGCAGGTTTAAAGTACACCATAGCTGAGGTAGAAGATTATAATTTCCCTCCCCTTTATAGTGTCAAATTAGCTTGGGAGTATTTATACTTTACACTTCTTAAATAAGGCCTTATGAATTTATTACCATTGTTTTAGTTCGGAAAGAACCCATCAACTTCCTTTAATTGACTTAGGTTTTCACGAATGATTTAATATAAAAGTCTTGTTGACATTTAGGTCTGATCAGTTAAAACTCTAGCTATTCGTTTGATCCAAACTTTTCAATCCTTCTTACGCCAGTAATTTGCTAGTATTGAGCCAGAAATATTCATCCAAGGACTGAAAATGGCGGCTGCCAGGCCAACTGTGGCTAATTTCCCCATAACACCAGCCAAGCCCGCTGCCATTCCTCCGTTTTGCAGACCTACCTCAAGTGCAATGGTTCTTGCGTCGTTTTTATTGAGCTTTAACATTCTGCTTAAAGTATAGTCCAAAGAGTAACCCAAAGTATTCTGAATAACCGCTACCAGGAATAAAAGAATACCAATTTGAAGGATATTTTCCTGACTGGCTGCAGTAGTAACTAAAGTAAAATAGACAATGCCGCACATGGAAATCCTCGGCATAATCCCAGACAATTTGGGCTGACTGTTAGAAAGGTGATAAAAGATAACACCGAAAAGTATCGCTCCCGCCAGGAAATTGAGCATTTCAAATAATTGCAAAGACAGACTCAAAAACGAAGATCCTAAGTATTTCCATCCTCCAAAAAACAGGACAATCAACCAGAAGAATGCCACTAAAGCACAGATATGAACACGCCTGTTAAAAACGGATGAATATGTCCTTAGAGCTTCTGCCAGCAATGCGGCTCCGATAGGAACAATTACAATTTGAATGATCTGAAAGCACATACTAAGGAAATCAATTTCTACATAAGTTCCTGCCAGCAGTGTCATCAATAA
Organism: Cytophagales bacterium; assembly: GCA_024742395.1. GTDB lineage: Bacteria > Bacteroidota > Bacteroidia > Cytophagales > Spirosomataceae > Jiulongibacter. The sequence continues at coordinate 1,948 of JANSYO010000033.1, read as the reverse complement.
GGGTGTCATTAATGGAGCAAGTAAGGTAGCGACAGCTGTAAGGGTAACAGAAAGGGGTAAATTGGCTTTTGCTAAAAAAACCATGACGTTAGAGGCTAAGCCACTGCTGCAGGACCCTATTAGGATGATTCCTGCCGCCACCTCCGGATCAAAGGAAAACACCTTGGTCAATCCATACCCAGCCAATGGCATGATAGTAAACTGACAAACTACTCCCACTAAAACACCTTTCCCCATTTTGCCAATGCCTGAAAAGTCTTTCAAACTCATTTGAGTACCCATTCCAAACATAACCAATTGAATGACAATGAGTATCAGCCACTTGTTACGCAAATCGAACTCTCCGACATATAAAAAGGTAGATGGATACACCATACCACACACAATGGCTGCAATGATCCAAACCGTGTAACTATAGCTTTTCAGAGCTGTAAGAGATCCAACTCCAATAGCAAAAGACACAATGCCAATAACAGTAAAAAACTTAGCTAAATCTAAGGCATCTAAAGGAACCGAAAAAACCAGGCCAATAACTGATATTATGGCTATCCACAGGCCGCTGCGTTGGAATAAAATCATCTTATAAGACCTTTGATAAATACTCCATCGCAATGGCAGGACTCGCCAATATTGGTACCTTTTTATCTTCATCAGAGAGCTGGCTTACCACTCTGGCCATAGAAGCCTGAGCCAGTAGAATAACATCCACCTCAGCCGATAACTCAATTAAGGCTTCGGCCACCATTTTATCATGTACCTCAGGCTGTCCACCCATCAAAGCTTCAAAGGCTCCTTCACATAGTTTTGACGTTAATTCTATGGATTTTCCAGCATGTTGTGCTCGTCTGGCTACCAAATCGCTTGTGGGCCCCAAGGTAGTAGGAAGTGTGGCCACAACCCCGATTTTCGTACCCATCGCCACTGCCTTATCCGCCATAGGCTTATCAACCCTCAAAACTGGAACAGCCGTTAAGCCCGCAGCCGTTTCTACCGCTGAGCCAATAGAAGAACAAGTGACCATGATGTAATCAGCACCAGCAGCCTCAGCTGATCCTACGTAATCAACCACTCTTCTGGCAGTGTCTTCGGTAAACTTTTTTCTCGCAATGGTGTTTTTAATCAAACTGTCGTCTACGATATTGAAAACTTTGATATCCTTGCCTTTAAGGTATTGATCTATCAGTTCTTGAAATACCGGCACGAGCGTAGCCGATGTGTGAATTAATCCTAATGTCTTACTCATAATTTTAAATAGTATTGGTTGAATTTCCTTTTCTTAATAATTCAAAATAGCTTTCCTCTCCTACCTGTCCGCCTTTTAAATTGATTTGCATTTTATTGGCTGGCGAATTTCTGGCATAAGCTACACAGAGTGGTGCTCCCGGATAAATGGGAGAAATCATTTCAACGGCCTCTATTCCCAGATTCTTTGCCACATATCCTGAGGTATCTCCCCCCGCTATGACCATCCTTTTTACAACTACCTGTTCTAAAGCTATTCTGGCCGCAGTACCTAATACTCTGCCATATCGACTCGCGATACTTTCTTTAGAAGGATACGTTTTTGATTGTGCCAATCGAGGATCATCGGGACCTTTGCAGGTATGCATTATTACACTTTTCCCACAGGAAATGGCCTCCACCATTTGAAAAGCATAATCAGCTATCCTTGAGGCTGTATACTCCTGATCTAATACCTCAGGATCCACTATTATTTCTTCAAAACCGTTTTTCAATGCCCATGAAATCTGATTTCCTGTAATGGGTGAACAGCTACCAGAGAGCACTATGATTGTTTCTTCAGCTGAAACTTCCTTCCAAACTTCCTGTGCTTTAAACTTTTCTTTGTTTACCCAAAAATTGCCCAAAGCTTTTTCTATACCCGAGGAACCTAAAGAAAACAAGGGCCGCGACTTGGAGGCTAGAATTTCCATTGTTTCTCCAATTT
>JANSYO010000339.1 GCA_024742395.1 Cytophagales bacterium | reverse complement strand
AAGTTTTACGGTATGTATATGGGAATTTCGTTTGTCGAGACAGAGCGACTCAAAATGAGCTTTAATATCAGAGCAGGAGCGGTAAATGACAAATACCTGGTGATTACCCCGTCAGTTTACTCTGATGTGATGCTTACCCGCTTTTTGGGAGTGGGAGCAGGGCTGGGTATGCGTAATCTTATGCCCACCTATCAGGCACGAGTTACCGTAAAGCTGGGCAGTGCAGGAAGAGGATACGCATATAAATATAAGTACAAGAGATAGTCGTGGCTTTGTAATGACGTGAACAAAGCGACAAGATATTATGGCATGGCTAACGCAAGTTGGTCATGCTTTTTTTATGCAAAATCATCGACTAGGTAAAATTCCTAAATTTTCATGTTCGGCAAATTGCTCATATACAGGAGCTTATTTTCATCGACCTTTGATTTATCATTTAAGCAGAACAAAAAACGAAGAGCCATGAAAACGAATTCAACTTTTTACTCCGCAGTATTGATTATCATTAAACTGTTACCGGTATTGTTGATCATTGCCGTAGCAGTGTCGGCTCAGGCTCAAGGCCTGAAAGGTGCTACTTATGTAGAAAAGACAAAGATGACACTGAAAATGGGACATTCTGTTGGTGTGACCTTACCGGGTTACCTGGGAGATATGGAAGTAGGTGGATTTTATCAAAAAGCGATGGTAGATCCCGGTGTAGAGTCTACTCGCAGAAAAGTGATAGAAGAGAAGTTTTATGGTTTATACATGGGGGTTTCGTTTCTACAGACCCAACGGGTAAACATGAACTTCAATGTGAGAGCCGGAGCAGTAAATGACAAATACCTCGTAATTACCCCTTCTGTGTACTCTGATGTTGCACTTACCAGCTTTCTGGCAGTAGGAGCCGGTTTGGGTATGCGTAACCTTATGCCGACTTATCAGGCGCGTGTTACAGTAAAGCTAGGCAATTCAAACAGAGGGTATGCTTATAAATATAAATACAGAAGATAATGAGTAGAATCCAAAAGAGAACACAAATACGCCTTTAAGCATGATCGACACCTGTTGGTCATGCTTTTTTTATGTAAAAACCCCACTAGGTAAAATTCCTATTTTTCGCGCTTCGGAAAAATACTCATCCACAGGAGCCTAGCTTTCAGGACTTT
>JANSYO010000137.1 GCA_024742395.1 Cytophagales bacterium | reverse complement strand
CATAATGAACCGTATAATGAAGAGTTCGGAGAGAAGTCTTCACTAAATTCTATATTGGTGATTTATCATCCTGACGCCATAAAAGACCTTGATCATCAATTGGCTGTTGCCGCGGCTAAAGAAATGGCATCCAATGGATATTTTGCAGCAGTAGCAACTGTTCCTTTTGTTACAAAAGTAGATGCCGGCCGTTTTCAAAAATTAATCATCATTGCCAATACTTATAACTGGTCGCCGGATTGGGCCGTTAGCGACTGGGTAAAAAACAGCAGCATTTTAAAGGGCAAAGAGGTCTTTGCCATAACGCTAGGATCCGGTTCCACAAAAACAGCACAAAGGGAATTGGAAAACCTTTTGCAGGAGAAAGAAGTTATTTTAAAAAGATCAATTCCCCTTTGGTTACTCAGACCCAACGTAGAAGGCCGTGAAAGTCAGTCAAACGTAGAATTGGCTAAAGAGGTATTAGTTAAAGAATTAAATAAACACTTTATTGACATTCATTCCGGCTCTTAAGTACTCATTCCTAACACCAATCTACGATTCTTTTATTAAACTTTTCATGCCAGAAGAAGAGGTGAAAACAAATTCCATTAATCTGGCAGAGATAAAAGATGGAGACAGGGTGATGGACTATGGCTGTGGAACAGGCACATTATGTGACCTGCTAATTTCACGGTACCCTCACTGCGACCTTTTAGGATTGGATGTGGATGCTGAAATACTCAAAATCGCGGAGAAAAAAAGAAAAGGACGTTTTAAAATTAAGCTCTTTGATGGCTATAAAATTCCGTATCCAGAAAATGCATTTGATAAAGTGATCGCCACCTGGGTATTCCATCATTTAACTGAAAAACAGAAAGTTAACTCTTTGAATGAAATTCATAGAGTATTAGCTCCGAAAGGCCATTTCGTAGTGGCCGATTGGGGCAAACCGCGAGGCCTTTTACAGTCGGTTTTGTTTTTTCTGGTTCGGCTTATTGATAATTTTGAAACCTTTAGGATTCATAAAGACGGGAAATTCCCTGACCTTATTGAAAAAATGGGTTTTTCAAAGATTGAAACTTGCGGTTATAAAAAGACGCTTTTTGGTACTTTGTATTATTACGTGATACACAAATAAATCAAACCTTAGGTATCTCCCAAGGGGCTCGGTAAGTAGGTTTTAATAACTGATTTGCTCCGGCTGAGGAGGCCATCTGAGTTTCTTTATTCCAGAATATCTTTTCACCTGTACGGTAAGCTATGTTGCCTAAATGTGCTACAAGAGCGGCATTTCTACCCATTTCTATGGTACAGTTAGGCAGTTTTCTGGTTTTAATAGCCTCCAGAAAGTTCTCGGTATGTTTATCTAATCCGTTGCCTCTACTTTTTCTAGTTGGCATTGTCGGTGTAAGATATTGCCCATCCTCTTCTAAAGGAATAATCTTCCATTCATTTCTGTTTATAGCCAAAATACCCTTTGTTCCAATAAATGCTACACCTGGTAATCCTTGATCATCAAAATATGGAGAAGTGCCCATGGCCATGAATTGCTCCCAGATAAAACTGAAATGTCCAAAATCATAGACAGTAGTCAGCGTATCCGGAGTCTCGGCAGCATTTTCAGGGAAAGCTAACTTACCCCCTATAGCTGTGACAGAAACAGGATCTGTGACCTTCATGCCCGCCAATACCATATCTATCATATGAACGCCCCAATCCGTCATCAGGCCACCCGCATAATCCCAAAAATAACGGAATGTACCATGAAATCTGTTTTTGTTAAAATTCCTTTCAGGAGCAGGACCCAACCATCTGTTATAGTCAACTCCTTCGGGTGTAGGGCCATCCGGCACTACATCAAAGCCTCTGCCATAATTTACATCTGCCCATGCTTTCACCTGTCTGATTCTACCCAGTACCCCCGATTCCAAATAGTCTAAAGCAGAGATCCAATGTGGATCACTTCTTTGCCATTGACCTACCTGAACCACATTCTTATATTTTTTAGCAGCAGCCACCATTAAATTCGCTTCATAAATACTGTTGGCTATAGGTTTCTCAACATAAACATCTTTACCAGCTTTACAGGCATCGATCATTTGAATACAGTGCCAATGGTCCGGAGTACCAATAAAAACAGCTTGTAAACCATCCATTTCCAGGAGGTTTTGATGTTTGGTGAAAGTTTTCGGCTTGTTTCCAAATTTACTTTCTATTTCAGCAGCTCTTTTGTTTAAAACGTTTTCATCTACATCACACAGTCCAATACATTCTGTACCTGAATTCTTCAGAAAGGAATTTAAGTCTGCCCACCCCATGCTATTACATCCTATGAGGCCTACTTTTACCGTTTCTTTGATGTGTCTTCCTTTATACGGAATTGCGGCTTGGGCCATGACCGGACTTCCTAAGGCCAAACCGGCCGCACCAATTTCTTTAATGAAATTTCTTCTGTTTTTCATAGGGTTGTTATTTTTTCTTAGGGATGTTATTCTTTGAGAATTCACCTACTAAGTTAACATTTCCCTAATAATGGCATAATCTTTCAGTAATCTTACCGTAATACTTTTGTACAAGAGATACATACAGAAATACAGTAGTAAGGGTCAAAGAGCGGAAGTAGTACTTCCGTTTTTTATTTAGAATCCGCAATCTTTCATTACCGTCTATAGGTTTTGCCTCCCACTCCCCTTATGACCTGATTTAGGTCAATTGCTTAGCAATACAGTGAACCCGAATGATGGTTCAATATGTTTTGCTATTATTGTAAAAAGCTGTCATTTATGTCGTTCAAACTAGTTTCGCCTTTTGTACCTACGGGAGATCAACCTCAAGCTATTGAAAAGCTGGTAAACGGGGTTAAAAACGGAGAAACAGATCAGGTTTTATTAGGTGTTACGGGTTCGGGTAAAACATTTACTATTGCGAATATGATCGCTCAGTTAGACAGACCTGTACTAATTCTTTCTCATAATAAAACACTTGCGGCACAGCTTTATGGAGAATTCAAGCAGTTCTTCCCTGAAAATGCCGTTGAATATTTTATATCGTATTACGACTATTATCAGCCGGAGGCCTTTATTGCCAGCACCAATACTTACATTGAAAAAGATCTTCAAATAAATCAGGAGATTGATAAACTGAGGTTAAAAACAGTTTCTTCTTTAATGTCTGGTAGGAGGGATGTGATTGTAGTGGCTTCAGTCTCATGTATTTATGGTGCAGGTAATCCTGAAGAATTCCGGAAGTCTGTGGTTAGAACAAAGGTTGGAGAATCTATCAGCCGTAACAGGTTTTTACATAGTTTAGTAGAAATTCTTTATTCCAGGACCGAAATCGAGTTTAGCCGAGGTACTTTCAGAGTGAAAGGTGATACCGTAGATATTTTTCCGGGCTATGCAGATTACGCCTATCGTGTACTATTCTGGGGTGATGAAATTGAAGAAATTCAAAGGATTGAGCCACAAAGCGGCAAAAAAATTGAAGACCTGCAAAATGTAGTCATTTTTCCGGCCAATCTTTTTGTGACCGGAAAGGATGTCATGCAAGCTTCTATCAAAGAGATTCAGGATGATCTGGTTAAACAAATCAAGTATTTTGAACAGGATGGCCGACCTACCGAAGCAGAAAGAATTCAGGAGCGTACAGAGTTTGATCTGGAAATGATGCGTGAGTTGGGCTATTGCAGTGGTATTGAAAATTACTCCAGATATTTTGATCGAAGGCAACCCGGGCAGAGACCTTTCTGTTTGTTTGATTATTTTCCTGACGACTTTTTGCTCGTTGTGGATGAAAGTCATGCTTCTATGCCGCAAATAAGAGCCATGTACGGTGGAGATAGATCAAGAAAAGTGGCCTTGGTTGAAAACGGCTTCAGACTTCCTTCAGCTATGGATAATCGCCCTCTCACTTTTCCAGAGTTTGAAAGCATAGTTGGTCAATCAATTTATGTGTCTGCTACGCCGGCAGACTATGAAATAGGTAAAGCCCAAGGAGTAGTTATTGAACAAATTATCAGACCTACAGGACTTCTTGATCCTGAAATAGATGTAAGACCAAGTTTAAATCAAATTGATGACTTGCTTGATGAAATTGATGATCGAATCAAGAAAAACGAGCGGGTATTGGTTACAACTCTTACCAAAAGAATGGCGGAAGAACTGAGTAAATATCTTGAAAGGGTAGGCATAAAGGGCAGATATATCCATTCTGAAGTCAAAACTTTAGATAGAGTTGAGATTTTAAGACAGTTAAGGCTTGGAGAGTTTGATGTGCTGGTAGGGGTGAATCTGCTCAGGGAGGGTCTTGATTTACCGGAAGTGTCGTTAGTGGCTATTATGGATGCTGATAAAGAAGGTTTCTTAAGAGATATACGCTCCTTGGTACAAACTATTGGAAGAGCCGCAAGGAATTCCAATGGTAAAGTGATCATGTATGCTGATAAAATAACTAAGAGCATGGATTACGCCATTAGTGAGACAAACAGAAGACGAGCTATACAAATGGAGTACAATGCTGATCATGGTATTGTGCCTACCACAATTTTGAAAAGTAAAGAGGCTATTCTGGAACAGACCTCAGTGGCTGATTCAAAACCGACTACCAGAGGTTATTACATTGAACCTGATAAATATGATATAGCGGCTGATCCGGTTACGGCCTATATGAATTCTGAGCAGTTAAAGAAACTACTTAATGAAACAAAGAAGAAAATGGAGGATGCTGCTATGGAGCTCGACTTTATGCAAGCTGCCAGATATAGAGATGAAATGAAGCAGCTGGAAGAAAGAATTAAAGACAATACAATTTGAGGCAAAGGCCAAATGCAGGCTAAGGTCGTAATAACAAAAAAGGGTGATCATTTGATCACCCTTTTTATCATGCAATTTTCTGAAATTATCTTGCTTTTGCCGGATCTAAAAGATCGTAGAATTGCTCTACTTTAGGCATTAAGATTAGACGAGTTCTACGGTTAGTAGCTCTTCCTTCTGCAGTAGAGTTATCAGCTAAAGCGTTATACTCACCACGACCAGCAGCAATTAGTCTGTTAGGATCAACATCAAAGTTCTCCTGAAGAACTCTAACTACTGAAGTTGCTCTTTTCACACTAAGATCCCAGTTATCAGTGATACAATCAGTTCTGATTGGATTGTTATCAGTGTAACCTTCTACCATAACTTCTAAGTCAGGTCTGCTTTTGATGATTTTAGCAATTTTGCCAAGTACATCATTTGCACGGGCAGTGATTCTTGAGCTACCGCTTCTGTAAAGCATTTTGTCAGAAAGATTGATCATAACGACTGTTTTGTCAACTCTGATCTCTACATCATCATCATCAAGACTTACGTCAAGAGAGTTAGTAAGATTAACAGCTAAAGCTAAGTTGATAGAATCAGTCTTGTTTTTAGCCGCTTGTAGTAAATGGATATACTGATCTTTTTCTCTCATCTGAACAAGAGTTTTATCAATATTATCATTAGCTGTTTTTGATAGAATAGTCAAACCTTCTACCTGAACCATTTGCTGCTCTCTCAATTTTTGAAGATCAGCCACCTGTCCTCTAAGATCAGCAATCTGCTCTTCACGAAGCTTAGCTGTGTTTGCAGCGTTGGCTCTTTCGTTAGCAAGGTCATTTTGTGCCTTAGTTAAATCTTGTTTAGTGGATAGCAAATCATCACTGCAAGAATTCAATGATGTTTGAGCCTGAGCTAGCTGAGATTGCAACTCCACATACTTCTTCTTTCCTACACAAGAAGAGAAAGCAATAGCTACTGCAAGTACCAGAGCAATCTTTGTTGAAATTTTCATAGTAAGTAAATATTAATTATCGGTTTATTTTTGGCTTACGATTAGCAAATCTAATAAAAAGCCTTCTGTTTATACAAGTAATAGGGCTGCCTATTTATATGATTTTACACTATGTATAGACCAAAACTCAAAATGGTACCAAAAAGTGCCGTAATTATCCCCTAATATGAGATTTTGAGCTTTTTTTTATTAAGTGGTAAGTGACTTAGAGTATAATTATTCGAGAATATCAAGACCGTTCAAATCTGTAGTCAGGTATTCAGACATTACATCAAAATACGGTCTCATTTCCTGAAAAGAGTTCGAGAGGATATCAGGCAATTTTTTGGAGAATACTTCTTTATCAGAAAGTGTTTTCTTCAATATAAACTGCTTGTATCTTAAAAGCTCAATATTGGGGTCTTCCGGATCGAAATCTTTGGGAGCCTTTTTAAGTTGTTCGCCTATCACCTCACCAAAGTTGTTTTTGAAGTTTTTGTTTTGAATTACCTCCAAATATTGAGTAGCATCTTGTGATAAATGTTCTCGTATCCTTTTCAAGTCCTCCTTTTCTGGTCCCCAAAATCCACCAGCCACAAATGAATTGCCAGGCTCTAAATGAAAATAGTAACCACCTCTTTTATGAGCACTCGCCCTTTTAAAGCTTCCAGACCAATGATTCTTATAGGGAGTTTTGACTTTTGAAAATCGGGTGTCTCTGTAAATTCTTTTGAGTACTTTTTTGGCACTTGGGGGCTCTATTTCATCATGAGAACGCATTTTTTGAAGGGTGGCTTCCGCCAAACCTATCATCTCTTCAAGAGCTACTTCATATTCGTCTCTGTTTTGTTCAAACCATTCTCTGTTGTTGTTCTCTCTAAGTTTCAAAAGAAAGTCAAAAACCTTTTCCATACTGTCTGTTTATTTAATACTCCTTGATTTCAATTTTTCTGAAATCAATTGGGTGGCTATTGCTCTGCAAAGAAATAAACCCGGATCGAAGACTGCTATCTCCATCTTTTATCATAGTTGCTGCCAAAGCATTTTCAGGATCATATTGTGGGTTTTGATACGATAAAATCTCCTCACCATTAATAAAATGTTTTATGTTTTTTCCTTGAACATCAATTTCTAAGGTAGCCCATTCGTCGCCATGTATGGTGATTTTTTTAATAGCATCATTACAGCCTTTCACAGTTTCTCCCTGGTAATCTACCAGAACGCCATTGGAGCAGATTTGACCTACAGGTCTTTCGTCTACACCGTTGCCTCCATGAAGGTTGTATTCTACACAAATAGGAAATTGCTGATCAAGAGCCATGGTTGCCGGATCTTGGCAATGATATTGAACGCCACTGTCCCTGTTTCCCCATGATGGAGCCCCGGGAGCAGTTTCGCCTACAAACCTATATTCCACTTTCAAACGATAGTTATCATATGATTTATTTGTGTATAAGGCACCAAATTGTTCGTCAAAACTCTCATATCCGTCATATCGGATCTTCAAAATACCATCTTCTACTCTGAAAGTATTGAGATAGTTTTCGTTGAGTTCTTGCCCATTAATTTTTAGTTGCCAACCATCCAGATTTTCGCCATTAAACAAGCTGACCCACTCAGAAGTGTCAGAGGTTTTGCTTTCATTATCTTTGTCTGTAGAGTTAGTACATCCCAGGAAAGGTAAAAATAGAAGTAAGAAGATTTTTTTCATGTTATAAGAGTTTGGGTTGAGATTTTATTTTTATTAAAAATTTACTCTGTAAAAAAAGACGGGAAGAAAGCCCAATTGATATTCTTGTTTTATGAAGGTACCATCAGGCTGAGGAGCATAGCTCAAAGAAAGTATGTTTTGAATTCCTAAAGGATTAACCAAGTCAATGGCAATTGTATGTGTAAGGCCACGACGGTTAATTTTGTAGTCAATTTTACCATCCAATCTTTTATAAGCATCAAATTGCAAAGTGTTTCTATCAGCATCCTGATATATTATTTCTTGTGCGGCTTCAGAGGCGGCTTCGTCTACCGGCCCGTACCATCTGCCACCTACGGCAGTAAATTTAGCTCCAAGACTTAAAGCTGAGCGTTTGAATTTAATTTCTTTCGCAAAAAGGGCGTTGAAGGCATATTTTCCGTTGAAATCAGTGTTACGTAATACGCCGTCTGCACCTTTATATTTGGCATCAAAAAGCGAGGCAGTCGTCAGGAAATAAAAACCATCACTAAAAAATTTCTCAAGGGTTAATTCCACCCCATAGTTTCTTCCTGTTCCTTCATTGACCAACTCCTCTGGAAATATTCTGGAAAACCCTGCTCCTGAATTAACCATGGAGAATGAACTTGCAGGATCTGTTTCAATCGGGATATTGAAAAGTTTTTGATAGTAAGTTTCTATCATTAAACGCATGTTTTTAGCCAGTAGCTTATTGTAACCCAAAACGAAATGCCAGCTTTTGGTTAATCCCATTTCATGGTTTAAATAGTCTGAATTTTCATTTTGAAGACTTTCACCATAGAAATAGGTATAGGGAGATTGCATTTGTGAATGCAAACCAGTGGCTAAGCTTAATTTATTCCCGT
>JANSYO010000136.1 GCA_024742395.1 Cytophagales bacterium | reverse complement strand
TACCTCTCTTTCGTATGACTATATTGAAAACTTTGAAGGCAATAGAGCTTTATTTAAGAAAGACGGCAAATTTGGATACCTTGACACAGCCGGTGAAGAAGTAATAGCTAACACTTTTGAAACTGCCGTTTCATTCAGTGGTGATTTCGCCGTTTATAAAGTAGGTAACAAATCGGGTTACATTAATAGAGACGGAGAGGTAGTAATTGAAGCTCAATATGACTTTGCACTAGACTTTTCTGAAAACCTTGCTCCGGTTATGAATAACGGAAAGTGGGGATATATCAATGCAGAAGGTTCTCAGATAGTTGATTTTAAATTTGAAATGGCTTCCAGCTTCAAAGAGGAAATTGCTACCGTAAAATTAGATGGCAAAACGTACATCATTAATACAGAGGGTAATTTCATCACCAAGAAAAGCTTCGACAACGTGGCAGAGTTCAACAATGGCTTCGCTCTTTTTATGAAAGATGGTCAGTTTGGCATCATTAACAAGAAAGGCTCTATTAAGGCCAACGGGATGAACAAACTGGTTCAGTGTTCTAATGGCCTTTACGCATTCAGCAGAAACAACCTTTGGGGATACATCTCTGCGGATGGTACCGAGTTGGTTACGCCTATTTACACACATGTAGGTGATTTCTCAGAAGGCTTTGCTAAAGTTAATATGGAAGGTAAGTTTGGTTACATTAACGAAACCGGAAAAGTAGTAATCCCTGTAATGTATGATACAGCTGAAGACTTTTCTGATGGAATGGCTTCTGTAAAAATAAGAGATACTTACTTCTTCCTTAACGGAGAAGGTATGGAAACCTTAGCTGTGCAGTTTGACAGAAACTCACAAACTGACAAGATCATTGTCAATGTAAATGACAATCAGATGTTATTCAATAACGGAAACCTAATTGCTTCGGCAAACAATTAAGAGTTTAGATTAATTTTGGTTTATAGACGAAGGCCCTCTTTGAGGGTCTTTGTTTTTTGAGAGCTTCTGCTAAAAGCATCGATTTACACAGAAATCCTTAATATCTTCGGGTCAATAATTTCTGTTTAACCTCTATTGAACTTAAAACATCTCTATATTCTCCTTGCTTTTTTTATTGCCTCCTGCAATACAAAAGAGAAAGAAATACTTACCATTGCCACTGCAGCCAATATGCAGTTTGCCATGAATGAACTTGTCACTGCTTTTGAAAAAACCAGTCAGATAAAGTGCCAGATTGTGACAGCTTCTTCAGGTAAGCTTACGGCTCAAATTAAGGCCGGTGCCCCCTATGATCTATTTGTCTCTGCAGATATGAAGTATCCACTGGAGCTCTTTGAGAGTGGTTTTTCTTCTAAAACTCCAAAAGTGTACGCCAAAGGACATTTAGTATTCTGGACCCTGCAAGATCAGCCTTATCCTCAAATAGAACTATTGCAATCAGAATCCATTAAGCATATTGCCATTGCTAACCCAATGACCGCACCCTATGGAGAAGCGGCTATGAAAGTTTTGGAATATTATGATTTAAAAAAGATTCTTGAAGCCAAATTGGTTTATGGGGAGTCTATCTCACAGGTAAATCAGTTTATTTTGTCAAAATCTGCTGAAATTGGAATTACGGCTAAATCTACCGTCATGACTCCAGAAATGAAAAACAAAGGCTACTGGACAGAAATTGATTCATCTGCCTATTCAGCAGTAGAGCAAGGAGTGGTTATTTTAAATCATTCAAACAACCAGGATGCTCAGCGGTTTTATGACTTTCTTTTTTCCTCAGAAGCCAAAAAGATTTTAAAAGAGTTCGGATATTCGGTCAATGAATAGATTCTCCGGTAAAATAAGCAAAATTGAAGTCAACGGAAGCCTGTCTTTGGTCACGGTGGCTGCTTCAGAGCGAATTACCATAAAAACCATCATTATTGAGACGCCAGAAACTGCTGCATATCTTAAGATTGGAAATACGATTCAAGTTTTATTTAAAGAGACAGAAGTTGTTTTAGGGCTAAATCAAAAACAGGCCATCAGTCTTCAGAACAGAATTAATGGCACTATCATACAGATTGAAAAAGGAGCTTTATTAAGCAAAGTCGTTATCGATACAGAGATAGGTTCACTTGTTTCCGTTGTCAGCACTGAAGCTATTAAAGAGTTAAATTTGGAAGAAAACCAAGAGGTAATAGCCATGATAAAACTGAACGAAATAATGTTATCAGAATGATGGATTGGGCACCCATTATATTGACTTTCAAACTAGCTTTGGTGACTACAGTCATTTTGCTATTGCTGTCTATTCCTCTGTCCTATTGGCTTTCGATCAGTAAATCCAGATTTAAACCTGTCATAGAAACTCTGGTAAGCATGCCTTTGGTTTTACCTCCTACCGTCTTAGGCTTTTACTTCCTTTTGGCCTTTAGTCCGGGAAATTCTTTCGGAGTATGGTTAAATGAGTGGTTAGGTTTGAAACTGGTTTTTTCTTTTACCGGTCTGGTCTTAGCATCGGTCATTTACAGTTTGCCATTTATGGTTCATCCTATTCAGTCTGGTTTAGAAAGTTTGTCTACAACACTTTCTGAGGCCGCATATGTAATGGGTAAAACCAAATCTCAGACACTTTTCCAAGTGCTTTTGCCTAATATCAAACCTTCTATTCTTACGGGTATTGTTCTGGCTTTTGCCCATACGGTAGGCGAATTCGGAGTAGTACTTATGATTGGAGGCAATATTCCGGGGCAAACCAAAGTGGCGTCTATTGCCATTTATGATGAAGTAGAAGCGATGAATTACGGTGCAGCAAATTTTTATTCCATTGTGCTTTTAGTCATTACCTTTTCTATTTTACTCACAGTCTATTTGGTTAATGGAGGCTATCTAAAAAGATTCTGGAAATGATAAAACTAAACGTTTCAAAATCTCTGGATTCTGTGGAGGGTAAAATAAACCTCCGCCTGAACTTACAAATTGAAAAAGGGCAGTTCGTTACTATTTATGGTGAATCTGGAGCAGGTAAAACCTCTACATTGAGAATGCTTGCAGGCTTATTGCAACCCGACGACGGAGAAGTCTATGTTGATAACGAGGTATGGTTTAACAAGCAAAACAACATTGATCGTGCTCCGCAAAAAAGAAAAGTCGCTTACGTTTTTCAAGACTACGCCTTGTTCCCTCACCTTACGGTCAAAGGAAATCTGGAATTTGCTCAAACGACTAAAGATACAGCCTACCTTGAAGAACTCATTCTAAAAATGGAGTTGGGCGAACTGATCAACAGAAAGCCAGCTACGCTTTCTGGTGGACAAAAACAACGGGTGGCATTGGCAAGAGCACTGGCTCAGAAACCCGAAATATTGCTTCTGGATGAACCATTGGCCGCCTTAGATATAAAAATCAGATTAAAGCTTCAGGAATATCTCAGACAGATTCATCAAGAGTATAACTTAACAACTATCTTAATCAGCCATGATCTTGGAGAAATAATTAAGCTTTCAGATCGGGTATTTGTTCTTGAAAAGGGACAAATAATCAAATCAGGAAGCCCAACAGAAGTCTTTGTAGACCAGCAGATTAGTGGCAAATTTAAATTCACCGGAGAAGTGACAAAAATTGAAAAACAAGAGGTGGTTTATATTGTTACTGTCCTTATTGATCAGAATGTGGTTAAAGTAATTGCTCAGGAAACAGAAATAAACAACCTTAAAATTGGAGACAAAGTAATGGTAGCATCTAAAGCTTTTAACCCACTGATCTATAAAATTGATGAATAAATTGCTAATAGCCAGACCCTTTCATTAAAATCACTATTCGCTACATAGCTTTTTTTGCACCTAGTTTGACCTCGAATTGCAGGAACTTCCTTACCCGTTTCTTAAAAAGTAAGAATAATATAGAAACAGAAAAAAACAGAACGTAAATACGGTAAAAAAAGGTTAATGTGCCATTGACTTTCACTGTTGACTCTTGCCAAGGTTTCGCCCTACTCTTGCTTCTTATCACCGGATTTGTCAATACTACCTGCTCACCTTTCGTCGCTTCGAGACGAACATAAGAATATTCATCTTTTAAGAAAATCACCCCTGCCGACTTACTATGGCTTTGTATAGTTTTGCCATCAGCAA
Source organism: Cytophagales bacterium (assembly GCA_024742395.1). GTDB lineage: Bacteria > Bacteroidota > Bacteroidia > Cytophagales > Spirosomataceae > Jiulongibacter. The sequence continues at coordinate 4,259 of JANSYO010000136.1, read as the reverse complement.
TGATCCTTAGTTGATCTAACTCGCCCTCAAAATCATAATCCAAGCTATCATTATTCACTTTAAGTTGGTTTAACCTGATTTCAAGCTCAGCTTCGGGCTTGCGTACAGAAACAAAATTACCCTCCAAAAGAACCTTTCGTATCTCGGAAGATGTGATGAGGTCTGTTGATAGAACATTGTAAAATTCACCTGTCCTTTGATTCGTAATACTGTGAGAATCATCATTCGCCATACACCACACGGCTTTGCCATGTTTAAGTGCCTCATCCCAGTAAGAAATGGCATTGGCGTAATTACTCAAAACTTCTACAAAATCATAGCCTTCTAAGAGAGCCATATCTTTATAGTTATATCCGCTTCTCAGATTAGGATGAGCAAGAGCCACAAGGCCATCATTCTCCTTTATATTATTTATTAGAAGCTGTTTATGGGATCTGTTCTGCCAAAATGGGTAATCCAGATGACTAAGCTTTCGTGTTCCTAAAGCCAATCTGTGGCTCTTCAGAATGTTGTAACCATGTTCATAGACAGGAAAGTCAATGAGGTTTTCACTTGCTATGTCCTCTGCTTTATGATAGTTAGAAATCGCCGCAACTTTATATCCAGCTTTGGTATAAAAGCTTTTCAATTCTTGATCTGAATTGGCTCCATTGGTTAAACCTAACCAAGCTTTGCTATGAGCATGGAAATTTGCTTTAACCTGATTATCAGGATCCCAGTTGGTATACGGGTTATAAAAGGAATTCCCTGTAAAAGGTTTGCTTTCAGCAAAATCGAATATAACTGTTTGATAATAACATACTGTGCAAAAGACAAGAAGCACTACAGCCAAAGTCTTAATAATTCCTTTACAAAGTTGTAGAAGAATAAGAAGTCTTGAAAAGTGAAATTTGCTCTTCCTGGTATTTACCAAAGAAGTGTAATTATCCATGCTTGGCTTTAATTAAAGCCAAAACTAGAACTAACATCTAATCAGGATTTAACGTAAATTTTAAGAAATGATTAAGACCATTAAGCATACTTCACCCTTTGTCATTCTGCTTATATGTTATGTCATCAACAGTGTAATTGGAATGATTTACACTCCGCTTTTCGATGAAGACGAGGGCTTTTATGCTGAAGCAGCCAGAAGAATGATGGAGACTGGAGATTACATAACCATTGAAGTCAATGGTCAGCCCCGCTACGATAAACCTATTTTGTTTTATTGGTTTGAGGTTATATCCATTTATATTTTTGGTTTAAACGAATTTGCTGTCAGACTACCTTCTTTTCTTTTCTTTCTTCTTTTCCTTAAAGCCAGCTACGATTTCATTGGTAAACATTTCAACAAGGCCAAAGCAAAAATTGGCATCATATTTTGCATTTGCACTGTTCAATTCCTAATACTTAGCAGAGCTGCCGTTACGGATAACCTGCTCAACTACTTTCTCGCCACAGCACTGTTTAACTATTACGATTTCATAAATACTGGAAAAAGAACTCACCTCAGAAAATTCTATTTTGCATTAGGTTTTGGTTTTTTAGCCAAAGGGCCGATAGCATGGGCAATTGCATTTCTTGTAATTATTGTTTTTCATTTTATTGAAAAAAAACCACTACAAATCCTCAAAGCTTTCTCATTAAAAGGACTTTTGACAACTTTTTTAATACCAGCTCCATGGTTCTATTTGGCTTTTAAAGAATCAGGCGAGTTCTTGTTGTCAGATTTTTTTATTAAACATAACCTTGGTCGATTTACCACTACAATGGAGAGTCATGGCGGTAATTGGTGGTACTATTTTCCTGTACTCGTCCTGGCTTTCATTCCTTTTTCTGATAGACTTTTGTTATTACTCAAAAAACCAAAATTCTCTCCCACAGAAAAGTATTGTTTGGTCTGGTTTTTAGTAGGTTTTGTCCTTTTCAGCTTCTCTAAAACCCAATTACCTCATTACATAAGTTGCGGTTTTGCTCCATTAATTGTGGTTTTAGCATACAGAAGCAACACTACATTATCAACAGCCTCAAAAATTCAGATGGTGACTCTATCTATATTTTTCGTTCTATTACCAATCATCCTATCTTCATTTAAAATTGAGTTTGATGCCTTTACTAATCTGCTTTTAAATCTAAATACGCTGGTTTTTGATCAGCTTTATCTAAGTATATCGGCAGGCCTTTTAATCGGACTAATTGTTTCATTCTATCTTAAGCATCCAAGCTATTACTTCAGCATTATCCTTTTTTTAGTAAACACCTCTCTTTTTATTTATAAGATTGGGATTCTACAGCAAGCCGAAGTGAAGGAGATAGGACTCATACTGAAAGATGAAGCTGTGGAGATTTTCCATACTGACCATTACAACCCTAGCCTATCCTTTTATGCCAGAAAAAGTTTAAAAATAAACCCTGAACTAACCAAAGGGAACATCTATTTCATAAAAGGGCATTTATTAGACAGTGAGAAGATGACCATACTTCATGGCGAGAGGGCTTATTATATTATTCGGTACCACTAATCCCAATGTTAAGTTTTTCCAGATTCAGCCTGTTTCATGGGGAATTACGTAATCCATCCTGCTATCATTGCAGCCATAAAGCGAATGAACCACTACCAATATACCAAGTACAACTGAAGTGAATCAACATATTTTTCCTGATTTAAGGGAAAGAATAGAATCTTTTAAGGAAATTAAGATTTCTGAAGAACGTTTAATCAGTCTTTCGCCGCTCATCAATTACCTTAGAAAAAAACTTAGCCATACTGAGCTCGTAAAGCTTAATTATATCGGGATAAACAACTCGCATAGAAGTTTAATTGCCCAAGTTTGGACTCAGGTGGCGGCCGTTTATTTTAATCTCGATATCAGAAGCTACTCTTGCGGAATATCTCAACGAAGGATACTACCCCAAACAATAAAGATCATGAAAGAACATGGTTTTAAGGTGTTTAAGAAAAGCTCAGATGACCAGGTTTATTTTGCCTGGTATTCTCAGGAAGAAGACCCGATAACTTTGTTTTCAAAAAAGACAAATGATTTGATTAATCCGCCCGCTGATTTTGCGGCTGTGTTTACTTTTCCAGCGGATCCTGAAACTAAGCTACTTTTTGACCATGCAGAAAAAAGTATCCAATTGGATTTTCCTGATTCTTATTCTAAAACGGATGTATCTTCAATAGAAAAATGGTCTGAAAAGTTTTCATGCGAGTTATTTTATGCAATTTCTGCCGCCGAAACTAGAACTATTCAGCTAAAAAATATAACGTAATCATAGCCCTGTGCCGATACAACAATTTCTCAACTTTGGCTTAATCTTAGGTTAACACAGCCAAAATACTTTTGGGCTCACTATAACCTTTAGTATGAGAAAATTTTACTTTGCACTTAGCATGTTGTTGCTAAGTTTAACTACTTATTCACAAACCTCTTCTTTTGTTGGGAAAATCTCTGACGAGAATGGTCTGGTACTGCCCGGGGCTACAATAGCCATTGGTGATCTTGCCACCATTTCTAATGAAGACGGTAAGTTTATTTTATCAAATCTGATTCCGGGCGAATCAAAAATCAAAATTACTTATATTGGCTATCAGGCCATTGATGAGCCGGTGCAAATCACTACCGGTATTAACCAGAAAGATTATACTCTCAGCTCTGGTTTGGTGCTTAATCAGGAGGTCATTGTTCTTGGCGACCGATTAAAAGGACAAGCCAAGGCTCTTAATCAGCAAAAAACCAATGCAAATATTACCAATGTAGTTTCTGCTGATCAAATAGGCCGATTTCCAGATGCCAATATAGGTGATGCTTTGAAAAGGATACCGGGTATTACCATGCAAAATGACCAGGGAGAAGCCAGAGATATCATCATAAGAGGAATGGCTCCTCAACTAAACGCGGTAACGCTTAATGGCGAACGAATTCCATCTGCCGAAGGAGATAACAGAAAAGTTCAAATGGATCTTATCCCTTCCGATATGATACAGACCATTCAGGTTAATAAAGCCGTATTGCCAAACATGGATGCCGATGCCATAGGAGGGTCAGTGAATCTGGTAACAAGAAAGGCACCAAACGATCTGAGAGTCTCAACCACTTTAGGTTCAGGAGTAAATTTGCTCTCTGATAAACCTATTTACAATGGAGCCATCGTCTTAGGAAACAGAATTTTCAACGATAAACTCGGGTTTGTTCTATCAGGCTCTTACAATAACCATAATTTTGGTTCAAATAACTTGGAAGCCGTCTGGATTGACACAGACCAAGGTGCGGTTATTG
>JANSYO010000356.1 GCA_024742395.1 Cytophagales bacterium | reverse complement strand
CTATGAACCAACCTTATTAATAGTTTAGGTATTTTTCCTTTGACTTGATCATCAATGATTTCTTCCACGTTTGCCAACTAGATAGAAAAGAAGAAAGTAAGAAATCAGAAAGACCTAATAAATTACTTGGCGCTGTCTATGTTGAACATAACACCAACTGATCTCACCTGCATATTCATATATTGATCTACAGACTTAAGGAAGCCTCTATATTCCATACCCCACTTGAGCTTAACAACAACTTGCGTTCCCGTTAGTTCTGTAAGAAATGGTTTGGGATTTACTGGTTGCTAATCCAATCAAGTATTAGTACAAACAATACATGCATACAAAGCAAATCAAGCTGAAGACTCACAAACGTTGCCATGAAGAAAGAAACAGAAAAAAATGATCAACAGTTCGGAACTGATTTATCTTGCTCACTTCTTTCATTAATTTACATGCGAAAGCCATGGTTGTTAATCACTGCTCCTACGCCTTTGTTTCGTGAATAAATGGGTTCTTTCTCTCAACATGTTCGCACTACTATAGCTTCGAATATGCACATACAGAGGAATGTACCGATAGAGACGCGTACAAGTTTCGTGCCGGCGCCGCTGTATAAGACGTGAGCTCCTTCTTTGGTTATGATTTCGTAGGCTACTCGGATTGCTGAGAAGTTGTTTGGTATTTCGTTGTTTTGGATCCTTGTCTTTAGTACATCTAGAGGTGCTCCGGCAATGGTAGCTATTATGGATGTCATGACTCCTGTTCGCAGCTTGGCAAATCCTGTGCAGTCCTAAAAGTCCTCTAGTTAGCGTTCGGGTTATCACTGATAAGATTTGCTTAGTACTTCATCAATACTCGAGGAGTATTTCTGGTGGTAGTATCGAAAAGCGCTCACTGAGCCTGTTGCATATATCCTTGACATGTGAACTTAGTTGATGTATTGAAACCACGAGCAGGAGACTCACATTTGGCGCAGAGCAGTTACACTGAGACCTCTGTAGAGCTCCGGAATGTTTTTGCCTTTAAAGTATCTGTAAGGTTGGTTAGAGTGTAATATGAGACAACAAAGAGTTCTGGATTACTTTGTTATACTCTGACAGCTATTAGTTTGCAGGGAGATCTTTG
>JANSYO010000394.1 GCA_024742395.1 Cytophagales bacterium | reverse complement strand
CATCAACTTCAATGATTTTACGGTAACTGTCAGCCGTGGTTGGCTCATACTCTTCTACAAAATTGCCGTACATAAATCGCTGAGTTAATGCTGACTTTCCAGCACCACCAGCGCCAACTACAATAACTTTATGTTCAGGATAAGCAGATTTCTTTCTAGAGGCCATGGGTCCAAAGCGAAAACAAAATGACGATAACCGCAAAAAACCCCGAAATCATTTTATTCACTTAATTTGCACCGTGCACATCATTGCTTGCTTGTATATATTATAATATAATACAGCGTTTACATAAAATTCAATCCCATTGCTTCGTTAAAGTTTTTAGCTTGGCGGGTCTCTGAGTATTTCACTTTTCTGTACCGTTTGGGTCTGGGAGTTCTTGTTAGTCATTTTGTTTTGATGTAAGGGAATATACGTACTTTGGTCTTCTGGATTCCACCATGTTTCTACGCTCGAAATTATTGAAGATTTCCATGGTTAGTGTATTCGTTGGCTATTTTCATTAGAACAGAATGATGATTGTACGCAAATGACATACTTTGAGTTTGCGGAATGAAGAAGGAAGTTCGTCGGTATACAGAAAGTCTATTGGTTTCTCTTCGTATTTCATTTTTCCAACTTTCTTGGTCAGTCCATTGCGATATTCCTTATTTTGTCTCTTTAGTTCAACTATTTCTTCATGTTCCTTTTCTTGTCTTTCAATTCCTTCTAATAGAGCTTGTAATCTGAGAAAGAGTAAGAAACTTACGACTTGAGTTGATAAAACTGTTTACCTATCAGAATTACCACTTTTCTTCTTTGCTTTAGCCTCTCTTCTACGTTGTAGGATGAGCTTTTTCCGTTTGATCTGATTCCGTTGTTTTGTGGTAAACTTTGTGCTGTAATGCTTCGTAATCTCCCGCAATTGCCTTTCTTCTTCATCAAGTTCCTCTTCACTTTCTTCAACTTCATCTTCAGAGTCACTGTAGTTCCACTTTATTTCCACGTCAGGTTTCTTGCGTGTTGTGGGCTTCAATCTCTGCGTTGCTCGTAACTCTGGTTCTAGCTTGTTTGAT
>JANSYO010000142.1 GCA_024742395.1 Cytophagales bacterium | reverse complement strand
CACCGTTTTGGTACTGCTGGTACCTTGATCTATGGCTAGAACGTACTTCACTTTAATTGTACTTTATCTTTAAATCTATTCTTTTAACTCGATTCAATTGGGAATTTCCTTTCCTGGTAATCACTTCTTGCGAAGAGTAAATAGTGAACAAAGAACTTATTATTTGCTCTTACTCTTTCTGTCAATGATAACCGCCAGAAGAATTACGCCACCTTTGACTACTTGTTGCCAAAACGGGGAAACATCTAACAGAACCAATCCATTGTTTAATACTCCAATAATGGCGGCACCTATAACGGTTCCTGTAACGGTACCTACTCCTCCGCTCAATGAAGTACCTCCTATCACTACCGCAGCAATAGAATCCAGTTCATAACTGGCTCCGGCGTTTGGCTGTGCTGAGTTTAACCGTGAAGTAACCAAAATTCCACCAACCGCAGCCATCATACCGGCTATGCCGTACACAGCCAGTTTGATGGTATTTATATTTATTCCTGACAAAAAAGCGGCTTTTTCGTTACCCCCAATGGCATAGATGTAGCGGCCAAAAGTGGTTTTCTTCGTAATAAAAACCACCACCAGAACCACCAAAATGGATATCCAAACCGGAACTGGTATACCCAGTAACCATCCCGAGCCTATAAACTCAAAATTGGCACCTAAATTTGAAATTGGAATTCCCTTTGTATACAGCATGGTAGCCCCTCTGGCAATGGTCAGCATGGCTAAAGTAGCCACAAACGGAGGCAGGCTAAACTTTGTGATCACCCAGCCATTGAAAAGCCCCATCATGAGTCCAATCAACAAAGCCACTAATACTCCACCTAAAACGGTGAAGCCTATGAACAAATCTAATGAGGGAATGGCGATACCATTTTTTAATAAACCAGCACAAACTGCAGAGCTAAAAGCTAATACTGAACCTACAGAAAGGTCAATCCCTGCCATTAGTACTACCAATGTCATACCTACAGAGATACAGACATTGACAGATATTTGTCTCAGGACATTCCAGAGATTGGTGATGGTCATGAACTTATCGGAAATGATTCCAATGACCAAACACAGCACAAACAGGGCGATTAAGGACTGTGATTTTTTGAGTAGTTCTTTGTTCATTTTATTCCAATGATATTCTTTTTTGAAAGTCTATTCAGACTTAAATAACTATATAGCTGCTTTCAAAAGCTTGTTTTCATCTGCCTGTTCGGCCTCAAATTCTGCGGTAATTCTCCCTTCTGCCAGGACATAAACGCGGTCTGATAAAGCCAAAATCTCAGGAATTTCTGATGAGACCAGTACAATACTTTTTCCGCTTTCAGCCAATTTCTTTATCAGATCGTAAATCTCGCTCTTCGCTTTAATATCAATTCCCCGGGTAGGCTCATCTAACATCAAAACATCCGGTTGTGTAGCTAACCACTTGGCTAAAACCACTTTCTGCTGATTTCCTCCACTCAGGTTTACACATTGCTCTTTAGAGGTGGGCGTCTTAATAGAAAGACTCTTAATATATTCCTGAGCCAGTTTCTCCTCTTCTTTTTCGTTTAAGAGTCCATCTATTTTCAGTGTGGTTAGGCTGATATTTGACGCTATATCCATGTTAAGTACCAATCCTTCCGTTTTGCGGTCTTCCGTAAGAAATGCCAACCCCTTTTTTATGGCTTCTTTAGGACTATTAATCTTAGCTTTCTCACCATTAATCCAGATGTCACCTGTTGTTTTTTTGCCATGCAAACCAAAAATACTGTGAAGCAACTCTGTACGACCTGCTCCCATCAATCCAAAAATCCCAATAATTTCACCCTGCTTTAAGGTCAATGAAACATTATCCAGCAATTTTCTATCTTTTAATACCGGATGCGGTAGCGAAAGACTTTCAATTTTCAAGGCTTCTTTTTCTTCGTTGACTTTTTGTACTTTTCTCAAAATCTGAACATCACGCCCCACCATCTTTGTGATAAGATCTTTTTCTGTGGTTTCATTCATGGCTCCGGCATCCACCGTTTCACCGTCTCGCATCACAGTATAATTTTCGGCGATACGAAAAAGCTCGTCCATTTTATGAGAGATGTATACAATGGTTTTTCCTTCTTTTTTTAAATCACTGATAATAGCATGAAGGTTATCAATTTCGCTATCACTCAGGGCAGAAGTAGGCTCATCCATAAGAATCACCTGACTATCTGAAAGTAAAGCCTTTGCAATTTCAATAAGCTGTTGCTCACCAACTTTAAGATTCTGAACCAAAGTACCTGGCGATAAGTGAAGATTCAGTTTACTAAGCAGCTCTTTTGTTCTTTTTTCCATGGCTTTTTCATCCAAAAGTCCAAAAGTATTTCTGAGCTCTTTTCCTAAGTATAAATTCTCAGCTATACTCAGCTGAGGAATCAAGTTTAATTCCTGATGAATAATTCCGACTCCGGCCGCTTCTGCATCTTTAATCCCAGTAAACCTAACCAACTCTCCATTTAATCTGATCTCTCCTTCATAGTTAGTATACACACCTGTAAGCACCTTAAGCAAAGTAGATTTCCCGGCACCATTCTCACCCAGGATAGCATTTACCGTACCGGGGTAAAATGTAAGGTTCACTCCCTGCAAAGCTTTAACCCCAGGAAAAGATTTAGATATGTTTATGGCTTCTAGCATATTCTTTAATAAGCGAATCCTGTTTTCATGAAAGACCTTTTAAAGGCAGAATGACTAACATTTATTGACGTTTAAGCTTGACCGGTAATAATTGAATAGGTAATTCTTGGTTCTTGCTGAGTTTCAAGGCTCCGGTTACTGACACATGATCTCCCTGATTAATCTTTTCAAGCTGAACCGGGATTTCCTTTTCACGAATGATTTGGTTTAATGCTTCTGAAAGTGCATTGAATTCAGCATTGGTTTTAAAGTCTGTAAGCTGTACTAATTGCGAAGCATCCCGGATAGCATTACCAAAAATGAATTTGGTATCTACCTCTACCACCTGTTTTGAAGGCGTTCTAACTTTTAAACCTAGCTCCGTTTTAGCTATAACTTCACCCTCTATTTTGGTCATGAAGAATGCCGAACTGCCTATCCCCAACCTGTTCCCATAATTCTTGAAAGCAAGGTCTTTATCTGTTTTCAATTCATTCAATAACACTTCAAGATTTACGGCTTCATCATTTTTTAAAATTCCCTGATTATAAAGCGAATCAGCATAAGCCCCGAAATTGAATTCAGAAGTTCCTGAATCAGCTAGTTCACTTAGTTTTTCAAAGTAAACCGAGTTATAAGCCAGAATAGCAATTAAAATTATTAATACTATGTTTTTCATTGTCTTAGATTAAGGATGCAGATCACGTTAATTCAGTATTCTTAGGCGTCTTATTTATCATTTAAAAAACGTTTTGCATTTTCTTTGACCACCAATTCAACTTCTACCGGAACCCGTTGAGGAAAATCCCTCTTCCCTTTGAAATACTCATCAGCATACTTCGCAGCTGTTTCTGCCATCACCTTTGGATACTGCATTCCTGTCGCTACAATTTTGCCTTCAGCAATCTTCTCAATGACCTCATCTGCTCCATCAAAACCGAATACTTTGACCTTATCTGCTTTTCCGGCGGATTGCAATGCTTGATAAGCTCCTAATGCCATGGCATCATTTCCACAAAAAACGGCGTCAATATCAGGGTGAGCCTGCATGATGGTTTCTAAAACCTCCATTGCCTTGTTACGGTCAAAATCTCCACTTTGCTGAGCTACCATTTCAAAACCGGGAAACTTATCAACTACAGAATGAAAACCACCTGAACGAGCCCAAGTGTTATTATCTCCTACCAAACCAATGATTTCTACATACTTACCTTTTTCGTTTAAGGCTTTTACAAATTCAATCCCCAATTCTACACATCCGGAGTAATTATCTGAAAGCACCTGAGAAGTAGCCGCCTCATTTGAATTTACTTCCCTATCCATGCAAAAAACAGGTACACCGGCTTCTTTGGCTTTCAGAATATTTGAAACGGAGCCATCTGCATCTGTAGGGTTAAAAAGAATAGCATCAAAGCCCGATGAAATCAGATTTTCGAAATTATCTGACTCTACGGCAGGATTGTTTTGAGAATCAAAAATCTTCGCTTCATAGCCTAATGTACGGGCATTCTCGGCAGCAGACTCTGCTAAAACCACAAACCAGGGATTATTCAAAGTAGAAATAACTACAGCAACTTTTGGTTTTTCTGTATCCTTTTCTTTCTGACAGCCTGTACAAAACAGGACAATAAGAAATAAGGTCACAAGGGCTTTTATTTTCATTTTTTCAATAGGTTTCTCTGCTATGAGATCAATCAGATAAGGACTATTTTGGCACCACAGTCACAATGACTCTTCTATATCTTGTCAAATTAGGTTCACCTTTGTCTGTCAATTTTAGAATAAAATGTAGTGTTTCTGCCTTATTCACCTCAGGAGCTTTTACACTGAATTTGTGAATATTTTCGGCTCCACCAGTCTTTACTAATTCTTTATAGGAACCTGCCTCAGGATAATGAAACCATAGAAAACTTAGGTTGTCTTCATCGGGGTCAGTACTGTTATAAGCATCTAAATGTATCATTTCGCCAGACTTAACCGTAAAATTATCCGGGTGCATTAAGACAGGTACCGGAGGGTGATTGGCTTCTTCATAAGACATTATTGACCAGTCTATTCTGGCCGCAAAATCGTTCTGAAAGTCGTCTCTCCATCGCCAAAGAGTTGCTTTGTAATCATCAAAAGTAATAGTATCTGGTTTTACTGTACGACCATACTCTTTAGGCACATAGGGCGTGTAAACATCATTGGCATTCGTCCAGATAGGTCTTGTTTCCGGGGCTATGGTGACAATTGAGCCACCTTCTTTGGTCTTTGAAAAGTCGGGTTTATACAGCTCGTATCTTCCACCCCAGCCTCCCCATTCCGGGTGTTCTGCATTATTAAGTCCATTAGGTATTAATGAAAGAAAAGCAGGTGTATCACCTTCAACACCCCAGGCTACATCAGGGTACTCAGCACCCAGCGGGCCGTGGTTTTGCTGTATATTCCTTGCTATCCATTCATTACTTATTTCAGAATTGTCAATTCCTTTTACAAAAGAATTGATGCCTGTCCAGGTGGCATCTCCATAGTTATCTCCCGGACTTACTATATAGAAAAGTTCAGGAAAATTATTCCTAATCCAGATACCGCTGTCGTCCTGATCAGAAATAGTGTAAACTCTTAATTTAGAAATCAGCCGTTGAGCCTCTTTGGCACTTCTGGTCTTTTTGATTTTATCCAATGATTGAGCTAAGGTGTTTACTCCACCCCAAACTGAAATCCAAAGCGGCCTATCATCGTTTTCTTCTAAAACCTTAATAATCAATTCAGAGCCTTCAGAATCCATTCCATTACCCACTCCTGTCATACCATATTTTGGCAAACCGTTTTTTACGAGACTCCTTAAGTGATCTGCAGAAGGAAAACCCGGTTCATGTTTTAATAAATTTGGCTGAATTCTGGCATAAGCGTTAATCAATCGGTGAATTGACTCAGGATGTATGTTATCAGTTTGCCAGCATGAGGTAGTGGCTACAATACCTTTAATATCTATTTGATTAGAATACAAAAACAAACGCACCAATGATTGAGAATCATCTGGATCTGCTTCAATATCTGTCAAAATAATGACTCTGTTTTTCTCGGCAGTCTGCCCGTAAAGGCCGCCAAACAAAAAGGTTAATAAAGTTACAAAAAGGTATTTTCTCATTATTTCAATAGGGTACTTTTAGTCTTCCAGTAGGTCAAGAGCTGTTTGGCTGAGCCCATTTTCAGAAATTCCATAGTGTTCAAAAATCTCTACCTGTGATCCTGAAACAGTATGATCATCTGGCAATCCAACAATTTTGAATTTGTTCCTGAATCCGTTCTGGAACATAAACGAACTTACAGCTTCACCAAGGCCTCCGTATATGGAATGCTCTTCAACAGTAATTACCGGTGCTCCTTTCGCCGTAATTTTAGCTATTAAATTAGTATCCAGAGGTTTTATGGTATGCATACTCACTACTGTGCATTGTAAACCTTGTTCTCTTTCTAATTTTTTGGCGGCTCTCATAGCCGGTAGAACACCCTCCCCGGTGGCGATAAAGGTAAGGTCGGCTCCTTCTTTTACTACTCTACCTTTGCCAACTTGAAAAGATTCTGAAACAGTCTCTGCCGATAATTCAGAGTTATTCTGATCTGAATCTTCATTAAGATTTAATGGCATACCTTTTTTACCAAACCTTAGATAAACAGGTGTATCCATCTTGGCAGCAGCTTTTACAGATTCAATGGTCTCATAATTATCTGCCGGAGAAACGATAGTAATGTTATTGATAGCTCTGAGTACGGCATAGTCGTGCAAACTATGATGCGTAGTTCCGAGTGCTCCGTAACTTACGCCCGCTGAGATGCCTATAAGTTTCACCGCATTATGCGAATAACAGACGTCATTCTTAATTTGCTCTAAAGATCGTGCTGTAAGGAAACAGGCCGGAGAGACTGCGAAGGGCTTTTTACCCATACTGGCTAAACCCGCTGCTACGCCCACCAGGTTTTGCTCAGCAATTCCCACCTCGACTATTTGTTCAGGAAATTTCTGACCAAAAGGCACTAGTTTTCCAGAACCTCTGGAGTCACTGGTAACCACCATAATGTCTCTGTCAGACTCGGCGAGAGTCTGTAAAGTCTCAGAGAAAATCTCCTGATTTGCTCTTTCCTTAACTTTTTGCATACTTTCAACTATTTCCATAATTCTAAGCTTCTATGCTGTCTAATTCTTCAAGGGCCTGATGGTATTGCTCCTCACTGGGTACTCCATGATGCCATTTGATATTGTTTTCCATAAAACTCACACCTTTGCCTTTGGTCGTATGAGCTATAACAAATGAAGGCTTCCCTTTCTCAAAAGGCAGACTTTCTAAGGTGCTTGTTAAAGCCTCGAGATCATGTCCATCTACGTGCTTTACAGACCAGCCAAAGGCTTCTAGTTTTTTATCAAGAGGCTCCAGACCTACCACATCTTCATTCGCCCCGGTGATTTGAAGTTTATTATAGTCTAAGATGGCACAGAGATTATCTAGTTTATAGTGAGCAGCCATCATGAAGGCTTCCCAGTTAGAGCCCTCGGCCATTTCTCCATCTCCTAATACAGTATATACTTTAACAGGCAAATCATCTCTTTTAGCGGCCAGAGCGTTGCCACAGCAAATTGACAAACCATGGCCTAATCCACCGGTATTTTGCTCCATACCAGGAATATACTTGGTTGGATGACCAATGTAAGGTGAGTTGTATCTGCACAGAGTTAGAAGATCATCTTCCGGAAAAAATCCCTGATCAGCCAAAACCACATATAAAGCCTCCACACAATGTCCTTTACTTTGTACATATCTGTCACGCAGATTTGAACTGAAGTTTTCTGGATTGACATTCATGATTCGGTTATAAAGAACATTCAAAATATCGATCATAGACAAGCTTCCGCCGGTATGTCCT
>JANSYO010000376.1 GCA_024742395.1 Cytophagales bacterium | reverse complement strand
AGTTAGAAATATCAAGGAGAGGGTCCAAACTTTCATAAACTAGGTTTTTTGATTTCAGCCTAAATCTAAAATGGATTCTATTAAGCACACCCAATTCTTTTCATTTCGGAAATATTTAACCGTAATCGGTACAAATACTAAAAAGGGCATATTTCAGGTCTTTGGAACAATTAGCATTAAATTTGGTTTTTAGGTTAACCATTTTTTGGGCTCAGTGCGTTTTATTTTAGTCTCATTACTTCTGTCCGTAGGTTGTTGTGCCTTTGGTCAACATCCGGCAGATAGCGATACCACGGGTATGGCTGCTGCTAAAAAGCAGCTGGAAAAATCCAGAAAGCAGCGACAGCAGTTTGAAGCCATCCTGACACATTTTGATGGAGACAGAGATGCCGCCAGGGATTCCCTGAACAAATTCAGGATTGCAGCATTGGAACAAGAGGCTGTGAACCGAGTCGAGTCCTACAAAAGCAACACCCAACTCGATACACTTAAAGAGATTGATTTGAGTCACGGGAGGTTAACTGCTATTCCCAGTTTTGTCTTTCAAGCCACCTCCTTAGAACGGCTGATTTTGGATCACAATGACCTCCATAAGCTCTCGGGAAAGCTAAAGAAGTTGAAGGCTTTGAAACAATTAGACTGGAGTTATATTTCTGCGGACCATAAGAAAGCAAAGATCCCTAAAATAAAATCACTGGAACATCTCGATCTAAGCGAAAACAGCTTTCAAAAAATCGCAAACCTTAAGAAGTTGAAAAGCCTTAAGACTCTGGATCTTTCCACAAATGCATTTACCGCCATTCCCGTTAAATCATTGCTGGGAAACAGGAAACTGGAAGACCTGTACCTTAACAAAAACACGGAAATTCAGATTGGCCCGGGAAATTATGAGGCTATCCCTAATTTGAAAGTGTTGAAATTGGCCAGTTGTGACCTTACCTCGATTGATGAATCGCTCTATGGGATGACAAGCCTGACCGAACTTCAGCTACCAGAAAACAAACTGCAAAGCATCCCCGGAGGTATTTCCAACTTGGGGCGGCTAAAGACCTTGTCTTTCTATAAAAATGAATTAACGAACCT
>JANSYO010000107.1 GCA_024742395.1 Cytophagales bacterium | reverse complement strand
ACTCCTGAAGGTGTGGAGTTCTGCAAGGGATGAACGGACAAGGGAGGATCACATGAATGCCAACGGGCAAAGGGTAAAAAAGGAGCAGGATTTCACGATAGGAGATAAGAAAATGAAGTACCCAGGGGATCCACGTGGCGGAGCTTCGCAAGTGGTGAATTGCCGATGCTCGTTTACTCATGTGGTGGACGAATCGGCATCATAAAAAAAATAACAGCCGAGCAAGATCGCAGGCTTGCTTAAGTCCGGTTACGCTATCAGCGGTACCACTGCCGAACATTCTATTTAGGGCTGTTAATGTCATTCATAACGCTTTTCAATCTCAATTTTAATATTAGAACCTATCCTTTCAAGGGTTACATTTATTTCTTTACCCTTCGATTCAGGCGTTACGTCAATAATATCTATTTCAGTAATTTGGCACCTCATAGCAGGATCAAGCTGCTTAAGCTTCTCAATGATCAATCCTATTTCTCCAAGTGTCGTTTTTCGAGGCATGTGGTGAAGTTAGTTATTCTTCGTGAATTGTTAGCTCCATCCCTCTCAATGCGTAGTATAGGTTTTGGAGTTGGTGGACGTAGCTCGCAGACACTCGGTGTCCGCAATATCGTCATCTGTACGAATATCTCCTAACAAGCTTAATCCCTCTTGACTCAAAATCACGTCCGTGGGCGTTATACCATTTATCCGCTTCGGCTTTTGATTTAAAAACCCCGGTAAACGGCTCCTCTCTTCCTGAAGGGGTGATCGTGTTGAATTTCGTGTATTTATTGTTTTTCTTTACCATTGATATAAATGTCGGTTATTTCACCGGTAATAGGATTTTGGATTGTTGCGTGTAGTAAATCATTTTTGCCATCATCAACCCAAATGAATTCACAGTTGACTATTTCCGAATTTGGTAAACCGTCCGCCACTCCTTTTGGCAGTAATTCTTTTAAAAGATTCACTTGGTCTAAATAGATTTCAAACCAGCTCTTAAAGTCGGCAATAAAACAATCAAGGTTGTCTTTATTAACAACATTCATCATTTGCTGCAGTGTGTCTAACTTATACTTTTTACTATTGTTTTTCTTTTTTTCCATTTCTCCACTCCATAAACTGTCCGAACGTCACTAGCCCGTGCGGTCTGATTCCGTGATACTTTCTTGTTTTCCATAATGCTTGTCTGGCAGAGGTGGCCGTTGAATAGGCACCGTTTGAGACTAAACACTTTGCTGTGATAAACTGGTCTTTATCCACTTCATTATTTGTTAGTAATGTCAACAAATGTACTTAACGTGTTCGGTAATTACAAGACACGTATAGTATATTTTGTACTTTTCGGAAAATCTTTCCTTTATGCGTCCTTACATCAGAAAAACAGGGGTAGAAAGCCCACTTTTGGATATTGATTCAAAAGGGTTTGTCCGTGTCGCTGTCAATAAGGTGAACGTAAAGGATCATGACGGGGATGTTATCGTTCCTGAAGCTTACACTAAAACCTTAAAGGAGTCTAAAGAATTAATCTATCACTTGACGGATCACTCTTGGCAGTTTGTTAACTCCTTGATAGCCAGACCGAAAGATATTTATTTAAAAGATGACTTCTTGGTCTTTGACTCTGAAATAGACCTAAAGACCAATCCTCACGGGGCTTATATGCACGCTCGTTATCAATCGGGGGATGTTCAACAGCATTCAATCGGGTCCTATTTTATCAAGGCTTCAAAGAAAGACGATTATCAGGAGGTTACGGAGCTTCAACTACTGGAAGGGTCTGCGGTGCTTTGGGGTGCAAACCCACATACCCCCACTTTGGAAGTCAAGGCTATGACGGTCGATCAAAGGGATGAAGCTTTGAAGTCAATACTTAAGCAAATAGAAGAGCATTACAACTCTTTCAAAAGATACTTAAAAACAGGAATAACAGCGGAAGATACTCTTTTCATGGGTAGGCATCTTTCGCAACTACACACTGAGCTAGAGTCTATTAAAGCCACAAAGCCGCCACACAGCACTTTGCCGGAGAAGATGAGTAGCGAGGAAATAAAATCAATTATTAACTCAAATTTCATACTGAAATGAGCAAAGAAGAATTAGAGTTGGCTTTAAAAGAGGCTACTCAAAAAATAAACGCTAAGCAGACAGAGCTTGACGAGGCGAACAAGAAAGCCCTTGAAGGCAAGGCAGATGCTGCGAAGTTAAAGACCTTAGAAGATACGGTCGAGCAATTGAAAGGAGACAAGAATGAGCTTGAAAACAAGTTCAACGAGGCTCTTAAGACAATCCAGAAAGTGAAGGAAAAAGAGCAAAAAAGCGTAATCGCTAAATTTGCTGATGAAAACCTTGAAGCTGTTAAAAAGGCGATCGGAAGTGGTCAGAAGCTTGAATTGAGCCTAAAGGCTGATTTCTTGACTACGAGCGTAACGAATAGTATGATAGCTCAAAGGGACAACGAAATCTCACCTTTGGCACATCGTAGATTGACGATGTATGACATCTTTAGAAAGGTGCCTGTGTCGGCTGATCAGAACGGAACCGTTCGCTATATCGATTGGGATACCGACACGACAGCAAGAGCGGCTGCGGCCATAGCTGAGGGTGGTACATTCCCGGAATCAACTGCGAAGTTTATCGAAAGAAGTATTTCGCTTGAAAAGATAGGGGATACTATTCCCGTATCTGAAGAGATGCTTTACGATGGTGCCCGCTTTGCGGCTGAATTGCAGCCGTTCTTGACTCAGAACGTTAACTTGAAAGTTGACACTGACTTACTAGACGGCGACGGATCTACTCCGAATATTTTCGGTTTAGATACCAGGGCGAATGCTTACACAGCCTCAGCCGCTGGTATTACAGATGCTTCAATTTACGATTTGATCGTAAAAGTAAAGACTGCTATCACGGTCAACAAAGGGAATAAGTACGCTCCGAACGTGGCGATTATCAACTCGGCATCTTTTGATGAATTAATTCTAAAGAAAGACGCTGACAAGAATTATATCCGTCCTCCTTTTGTGGTTGAGAATGGTTCTACATTCTACGTTAATGGTGTTATGGTGCTTGTAAATGACAATGTTGATACGAACGTGATGTACGTTGGTGACTCTAATTACGGTAGAATTTATGAGTCTGCTGAAGGGTACAGCATCACAGTTGGTGAAGTTGACGCTCAGTTTACGACTGATATGAAAACGATCAAGGCTCGTAAGAGATTAAACCTTTTGATCAAAAACAGCGAACAAGACGCTTGGAGAAAAGTTTCTTCAATTTCTGCGGCATTAACCACTTTAGCATCTTAATAAAATGAAGAGAATCGTAGTATTATTATCATTGATATTGTTCACAGCTCTTGGGGCTTCTGCTCAAAGAGCGGTAACGGTGGACACTTTGCAAGGTGCTGAAACGGTTAACTTCGGCACAATGGAGAACGCAAAGCTTATACAAGCTTTATGCACTCAAACGGGCGGAACTTCGGACGGGTCTTTAATCCTTCAGGTATCGCTAGACGGTACAGCGTGGACGACCATTTCGGAAACTTCGGGGATAGCACATTTTGAACCGAACGACACGCTTACAATTACAAACGGGGCTACTTATGCTATTTGGATAGATAAACCGTTCCCTTACGCTCGAATACAGGGGGCAGGAACATCCGGAGACAGTACCAGGGTAGCTATAAAATACAGTAAGTAATGGCTGATATTGTTTTCACAAAAGACTTCGCAACAAAGAAAAAGGGCGATGAATGGCTCGGAATCGATGGTATGTTAGCGAAAACGCTAATAAATCACGATCAGGTAGCCGTTTATAAATCTGATTTTCTTAAGGAGAAGAAAGAACAAAAGCCTAAAAAATAATGAGTGAACGCTTGACATACGGATTTGCAATAAACGCCACTGAGCTTGAAGGCGAAAGTGAACCTATTGCTATTCCGGATGTCAAGGCTAAACTCGGCATTACGTTCAGTAATCACGATACACGTATAGATATGCTGATTACAGCCGTTAGAGAGGCTGTAGAAGAGAGGTTCGGAAAGTCACTAACGGGTAAGGCTGTAAGTGTGTTTTGGCTATCTTTTTACGATGATTTACCCCTTCCTTATAGCCCTTTAGCTGCTAATCCTGAGTTAACGGTTACAGACCTTGACGATGTGACAATAGAGAGCGGGCTTTATAAGGTCTACGAGGTAGGGGGTAGGTCAATCTTTAAAGGTGATTTCCCTAACGGGGTAAAACTATCTTACAAGACAAAACCCTTGAACAATAATAGAATGAACGCTCTGTTGATTGATACCGTAGGCGACTGCCTTAACACGGAGATGTCAATACCAGAGGCGATCACAAAGAATTTTAAGTATGCAAACTTTTGAAGTGCTTAAGACGATCATAATTGACGGTAAGGAGGTGTCAGGCGGCACTGTAGAATTGCCAGATGAACGAGCCCGGCTACTATTGAGGCGTGGCTATATCAAAGCGGCAGAGCCTGAAACAACCAAGGAATTAAAAGGTAACAAAGTAACAAAGTAATGGCCGGAATGACTTATACAGAACCAATCATTTTAAAGACTGCGGTAATCACTGCGGACGGTCAAGGTGGCGGCGATGTATCAAGTTTTTCAGAGGTTCAAAGCACTTTAGCCACTATTGTTGAAAAACCTGCCAACAGGTTTCTAAATGATACAACAGATTTTAAATACTCGCAAACAATCACATTCTGGAAAGACCCAAGCTTTGAGATTGACCAGTCCACGGTGGTAGAATGGCGAGGCAAAAGATTGAGTATTCAATCAATAGAGTTCAATGACACGGTGACGAAATGCACCTTAAAAACAGCCCGTTAAATGGCGATCGTGAAGAATATAGGTGGGGCGAGGCAGTCAATAAGGCTGCAAGCTGAAAACCTTGAAGCAAAGATTAAGCGAGCGGTTGAAACGGCGGGGCGATTTGGTGAGCTTGAAGCGGTAAAAAAAGTGCCTGTTGACTTAGGCGACCTTAAGCAGTCGATCAGTTCAGAACCGATCAATAAGGGCTTCGGGTGGCGATTGACGGCAAATGAAAGGTATGCACCTTATCAGGAATTCGGAACGGGGGGCTTGGTTGAAATCCCTGAAGGGTTTGAAGGTGTTGCGGCACAGTTCAGAAAAGGGGGTCACATGAATATGCCACCACAACCATTTTTGATTCCTGCTGCAAAGAAAGCCTATAAGAAGCTGATAAAAGATTTGAAAGCGATCAAATGAAAGATGCATCGAATTACATACTAACGGAGCTTTATACGCTGTTTGGGAGTATTTCCTACAACAGCGTGGCGGTGCCTGTTTATTCGATAGCACAGCCCGCACCTGGAACGGCGGATACATTCATAAACATGAGTAGTTCAACAGTTCTGGAAGGTGACGGGAGTAAAGATTCTTTTGTTCGGGAATATTCGGTTTTACTTGACATTGTGAACAGAAGAGCGGATCAGGTGGCGGCCGAAAAGACGGTAAATGATATTTCTAATCAGATCGGAGGGCTTTTGAAGTTAACGCCAACGAGTTTAGGAATAACCGGAAACGGTGATTTTGATGTAGTAAAAATAAATATAACCGATGCCAGGCTCTTTACTGACAGGTACAACGAGAAG
Source organism: Cytophagales bacterium (assembly GCA_024742395.1). Lineage (GTDB taxonomy): Bacteria > Bacteroidota > Bacteroidia > Cytophagales > Spirosomataceae > Jiulongibacter. The sequence continues at coordinate 6,787 of JANSYO010000107.1, read as the reverse complement.
TGGCACATCAGAAAAGTATTAACAGTTGATTTTTTAATCTTACAAAAATAAAGGAATGGCACAAGTAATAGGTCAGAAATACAGAGTCAGTATTGACACAAGTCCTGAAAGTACGGCAACTTATGCCACTTTTCAGCATGAAGTAACTTGCAATTTAGCTTTAACGGCTGAGAAGATCGAAGCTGTGAGCAAGGACACAGGCAAACATAAGGCGTACATTAAGACGCTTTTAGATTCCACAATCACATTGACGGCTCAGGAGGATCATGCACCGACAGGTACAAACCTTTCTTATGCTGATGTTTTTGCTCTTTGGACGAAAAACCATACAGACACTTACAAAGGTCAAAGAAAGATGAAGCTTGCAACTGCTGAAAATGGTGGCTCTTCAATCACTTTCGAAGGTTTGATTATGTCGGTTTCTGCTCCGTACGATAACAACGGATTGGTTACTTACGACATTGAATTCCAAATCAATACACTACCCGTATTAGCTGCGGTTTCTGCGTAATATGACCACAATAGAACTTAAGCACGGTGACTTTAAAGCGAATCTCTTAGTCTGCAATAAGGCTATGAGATTGGCTTTAATGGCATTCAAAGAGAACTCAGGCTATGACGAGAAAATAATCTTTAGCGGCAACACCGGAGCGGTAAGCGAGTTCTTGACGCTTTACGTTTTTTTCTCTTATCAAATGTACTGCAAAAGGAATAAGCAGGAAGTTGAATTTGACGAATTTGATTTTGAAGAGGCTATTTCTGAGAAGGGAATTGAAAAGAAAGACTCCAACGTGGAAGAGGTTTTTACACAGGTAGCCGAAACTTTGACAAGTTCATTGAAGGAAGCCGTCGAGGAAGAAAAAAAAACGAAAGCACAACCGACCGATGGGACGAGCTTGAAAGTTTCTTCTGCGGAGAATTAGGCTATTCGCCTGACCAATTTTGGTATGGGATGACGTGGCGGCAGGTCTTAAACATTCAACACGGAAGGGGTAAGGCTATTAGAAACGAACATGAAAGAAGGGTACTTGAGGCGAGGGTTTTGACTGAATACATAGCCAACAAGATAGGAGGGGGCAAGGCTAGCTATGACGACATTTACAAGGTCAGCGATGGGACTAAAAAACCAAAGGTCGAAAAGAATTTACTATCAATAGAGGCCTTTCACAAATTACTTGTGTCGGCTTTTGAATCTGAAAAAGAATGAGCCCTTTATATGTAGACTTGGACGTACTCATGGATAGGTTTAGCAATAAGCTGAACAAAGCCTATGGTGAGTTTGACAGGTTTGCAGATAAATTAGAAACGGCAGGACAACGCCTTACTTTAGGTGTGACGGCTCCACTCTTCGCTGCTGCTGTTTACGCTAAGAATATGGCTTCAGATATGGAAGAGGCTACCAACAAGGTAGATGTAGCGTTCAAGGGTTCTTCTGATTCTGTAAAAGACTTCTCAAAAACAACACTCAAGGAATTTGGTATTGCGAGCGTATCGGCTATGGATATGGCCGCTTTGTTCGGTGACATGGCTACGGGGATGGGTATTAGCACGGAGGCCGCTGCTGATATGTCCGCTAATTTAGTTGGTCTTGCAGGGGATTTAGCATCGTTTAAGAATGTCCGGTTGGATGTTGCCGAAACAGCCCTAAAAAGTATTTTCACAGGCGAAACAGAAAGCCTTAAAAACTTAGGGGTTGTTATGACCCAGGCGAACTTGGAAGCGTTCGCCTTGACCAACGGGCTTAACGTCAAAATGGATGCTATGAGCGAGGCCGAAAAAGTGGCTTTAAGGTACGCATTTGTTCTTGACAAGACATCCAACGCTCAAGGCGATTTTGCCAGAACAGGAGGCGGAGCGGCCAACCAAACAAGGATTTTTCAGGAATCTATGAAAGAGATAGGCTCATCGTTCGGGTCTATTATTCTGCCGTATTTCACAAAAGGAATAACCAAGGTTAATGAACTGGTTCAGGCTTTCGGGGCTTTAGATGCAGGCGTAAAAGAAAACATCCTGATGGGGGCGGCATTCGCTGCGGCCATCGGCCCTACATTGTGGGGGCTTGCTAAGATAATAACGCTTACTAAATCAATCGCCTTAGCCCTTGCAGGGGTTTCCGCTCCCGCTATAATCATGGGGGCTGCGTTGGTTGGGGTTTCCGCTTATGTGCTTACTAATTGGGAAAAAGTAAGGACGTTCTTTTATAACCTTGAATTACAGTTCTTCAAGTTTAAGAACATGGTAGGCCGAACCCTTTTTGAAATGGGTTTGATTAGTGCTGAAACAGCCTTTGGGGATATGGCCGAAGGGTTTAAAAAAGTGTCCAGGTGGTCAGAAGATTCCGCAACGGGGATTCAAGGAGCGGTAAAAGCGGTAAAAGATTTTAAAGCCGAAATGTCAAGCCTATTAGGTGGGATTACTGGAAAGGCTATCCAAGCACCGAAAGCACAAAAGGCCGCAAGCCCTGAGAAGTCAGGTTTCGCAAAGCTTGATATTGATACCTTGGTAGGGACTTCTGATTTAAAAGCCGCAAAAGTACGGCTTGCTGAGGGGATGGCGGAAATACTTGACATTGACATAACTAATGCGGCTGATAATTTAGACAAGAGTATGGAGGGTGTGATAAGAGCGGTTAAGGTAGTCACAACTAAGATGAAGGAATCTTCATTGATGGAATTTGAAATATTAGGGAAAGACTTAAAAGGGGGTATAGAGTCAGCACTTTCGTTTGTCGGAGACACTATTTCACTTGGTTTTCAGTCAATTTTTGATGCAAAAGTAGATTTTAAAGGAGGTTTTAAGAAGCTTTTAGGTGGATTCCTTGCAGGGCTAGGGGATATGGTTATGAAGATGGGCGAAAAGCTACTTGCAGTCGCTATAATGAAAGAGATAGCAGAAAAGGCACTTGTTAGTTTTCTTGCTCCTGCGATTCCTGCCGCTATTGGATTGATAGCACTAGGCGGAGCCTTGAAAGGTGGTGGACTTGCCTTGCAAAACTCCGCAAGCACAGGAGGAATTACAACATCCAACTTTGGCAACTCGGCACCTCGATATAATACGCCTGTTGTTAATGTCCAGGTTTCTGGCGAATTCGGATTTAAAAATGGGGCTTTATCGGCTCAGATTGCACACGACAATTATAGAAAAAGCTTTTAAATGGCATTAGGAGTAAAATATCAAATCCCTTTCAAAAACTTCGCAAATGTTACTTGTCGGGTGGATATTCTTGTAGAAGGTTATTCTGATTCTGCAATAGAGCTAGATGGTGATGCGAACGCTTTTGAAGTAGACATTGCCCCTGACAACGGCTCAGGGGTTTATATTCCTATCCTTGAAAATAATTACAAGATCACAGCCCTTTCCCGTTCGGGGTTTTCGCTTGCAGATTTTAGTTCTGAGTCTTACGGTTCTTTAGCTTTCAAATACTACGAGGATAGCACTTTGATTTATCAGGGCGTTATTGACCCTTTTGAAGCCTCTGAAGAATACGGACCCGAAGGAATGCACATGGTTTCCCTTTCTGCTGAAAGCGGCTTAAAACGCCTTGCAAGGGAAGAGTTCAGGGCGGTTGATGATTCGTTCCTCGAGGGTAGAATACAGCTAATAGAGGCGATTTCTATATGCTTACAGCACCTTGGAATAGCCAACACTTTACCGATCGTGTCGGAAGTAAATGTTGACACCTACACGGGTGACACTCAGGTAGGGGCTTCAAGTGATTTCTTTGAGAAGTACATTGACGCAGAGGCTTTCAAAAAGTCTGCCACTGAGTGGATGACCTGTTATGAAGTGCTTGAAACGATCATGGGCGGGGCTTTTAGCCTGATGTTTGCGAATGGTTCTTGGAGAATAGTATTTCCGGTTAATAAGCTTGAAAGTTCAATCTATGTTACGACCTACAACTATTTAGGCGTCAAGCAATCGAGAACTTCAACAACTGTAACGGCTGCATCTTTGGGTGACACTTTAAAAGGGAGTGCCGAAGGGTTGCTATTTAGCCGTAGAACTTTAGCAATTAAACAAAGTGTAAAGTCATTGATAAACAGGGTTACAAATCCAACCTTTTTGCGGTCTGGCTTTGACATTCTAAATTGGTCGAATGAGGATAGCTTTTCAGGTACCCAAGTAGGGGGAGACGGCTCAAAGGATAATCCGACTTACTTTAGAATAGATGGTTCTGTTTATACTCCAGGGCTTTATACTGAAGATACAGAGTACATCCAAAGCACAGCGTTCGTTTGGAATCCTTACGGAACGAGTGATTTTGCAGACCGTCAATTGACGGAATATTTCGCCGAAGATGAAAGAGCCAGATTGATTCTTAAAGGGGAGTACGGAACAGGAATAGGTGGTGGTAGGGTTCAGATCATAGCTACTTTTCAGGAGATGGGGCAAGTTGCTCCGTATGACCCACACGGGGATTTTAGCGACCTTGACGATCTGATTTCATTCAGCACCAAAACTCTTTACCTGACGGATGAGGGGTGGTCTGCTTTACCTGCGTTTTACGCAACTGGTAATTCGGAAACCGAAGAAATAGAGCTTCCTACGCCATCATACAGGCAAACGGCATCAATAGTATCGGAGGATGATGCCTCGCATTTACTGACCACATACGTAAGACCAACGCCACCAGATTATAATATTACGATCCGGTTATTCAGACCTGAGAGAAAGAAGATAGGAGCAGCCACAACCGAAGTAAGCGGATATACTTATTATGCAAAGTATTTTTCTGTTAGTTCCTCTATTTGGATACCTGAGAACGAGGCTATTTTAAAGGGATTAGAAAAGACTTTTTTGAGCAATGCCTCTGCGGATCGTGACGGGTCCGAAAGTATTGAGTTTGGTATTTATGAGAACGTGGCACCTTACGCCTACGGTTCTATTTATGAAACTGACGAATCAACGGATCAGATCGACGGTTTTGTCAGGTTGAACGGCTCAACGGTTACTTCCTGGATGCTGTTTGTCGTGAAATCCTTTTTAAGGTCAAGCGACAAAAGACTGCATCAGTTAACGCTTAAGTTTTTAGGCGATCAGGAGCCCGAACCGATTTATACTTTAGGAGGGAAGAAATACAGAGTAGTAAGTTACAGGTCAAATAGAGCAAGGAAATTACACGAAGCGACCTTGGTTGAAATAAATTACTCTACAAGTTCAATTTCTGAAAAGATCAGCGAAACGCAAGTAAGCGAGATTATAGGCGAAGGGTCTTATAGCACAATCAAGGCAGAAATAAGGGAGCTTAAAAAAGGATTTCCGATTGAGGATTTGAGCAACCTTAAGAATAATAGAATTCTCGACGACATTTTTAGCTTCAATCCTACGGGCGGCTTTATGAACCTTTTGAAAGAAGGTAATGAAGCAACAACAGCTTTAAATTGGATTGGCGAAGATGGTTTAAGAACAGACTGGATTTCACCCATCACCGACGGATTTTATTTGAAGGCTGAGAATAATTTTGGGGTAGGGGTAAAGCATGATTTACTTACGGAGGATAGGGCGTTTCAATATCCGGATGTAAGTGGAGTGATAGCAACAGACCAAACAGCTTGGATGCTTGGGGGAAATACTACTGCGGCGAATGCAAGCATTGGCATTATTGACGAGTACGATTTAACGATTAAAACAAACAACCTTGCGGCGATCAGTATAGATGGAACGACTCAAAATGTAAGCGTTGGCGGGGTGGATTATTCGGCTCGGTTTTCTATTTATAGAACCACTGGCGGCGACACGTCCGAATATTTACAGAAATGGGTATATAATGGCGATTGGGCTTTAGGATTGCAACAGCAAAACGTAGCGGGTAGTCATATTCAATGGAACTTGATGCAGGAAAATAGCGGGATAGACTCGCTGTTAATGAGTTTCAAGGGGGGGAAGGTTGGCTTTGCTAATTCAAACCCTGCCGAGGTGATCGATGCAACGGGAAATATTCGCTACTCAGGACTTCTTAAACCGAATGGAACGGCGGGGAGTGATGGCTACGTATTATCAACCGACGGTACGAATGATGAATGGGTGAGGCTTGCTGCTTCGTACCTATCAGATGCAGACAGTTTGACTACGAATTATCATGTAAAGTGGGACGGTTCGGCTTTGGTGGATTCGATCATAAATGATGCTTCGGGTGTGGCTTCTGTAGCAGGGAAGCTAAACGTCATAAACAACGTCTCAGGGGATAGTTTTGACTTGGTTCAAAGATGGATTCACGATAATGATTGGTCATTAAATTTAGAGCAACAGAACGTCTCTGGCAGTCACTTGCAATGGAATTTTACGCAAGTCAATGGCGGTTCGTCTGTTGACTTGATGAGTTTTAAGCTTGGGAAAATAGGCTTTGGCGTTACAGACCCTATCTTCCAGACTCACATCTACGGGGCAGGGCAAGCGACCAATAGCGGATTTGACACAACAGGGAATAAGGGTGGAGCGTTGTATGTGCAAGATTCTGGAAGCGGAGCGTATAACGGTGGTACGGTTGTTTTCGGAGCAAGTCAGGGTAATTTTGCGGCGATAAAATCCATGCTTCGGGATGGCTCGAACAATACGCTTGGGGACATTGCAATCCAAACGAGAAATTCTAATACAGACAGCGTTTTAAGCACTCGTATTTTTGTGCAATACGATGGCAAGGTAGGGATTGGAACGATCACCCCATCTGAGCTATTTGAAGTAAACGGAACGGGGCGATTTACTAACGTAAAAGTCACGAGCGGGGCGACAGATGGATATGTGGCAGTTTCGGATGTGGGTGGTTCAATTGTATGGACTGACCCTACTT
>JANSYO010000023.1 GCA_024742395.1 Cytophagales bacterium | reverse complement strand
GCCTCCTTTATACTTCGCCAGCAATGAATCAATGTCTATTTTATCAATGATGTTTTGAACTAGTCGCACAACATGATTTTCGGGAATCAATTCATCTAGCGATGGAGGGAGAAGAGATAGTTGGCTAGGGTTGTAATCCTTAAAAACTGCCTTCTTATTTGCTCCTTCTTTCATGCAAGAAGTTACAAAATTTTAAACACAAAAAAAGAGACTGCCCTTTTGAGACAGCCTCTAATTGCCGGATAGTTTCTGTTTAGAAATTAAAACTCAAAGAAGTTCGAATCTGAAAAGGTGCTCCCGGAGTAAAATGAATTTCTTCTACACTGTTAAGCTCATTGTATAGCCTTGACTCGGTGGCGAACTGCGTTTCATTCCAGGTTTTATTCAATAGGTTTTGAATAATTAAGCCTAATCTCCAGGCTCCTGCCTGATAACTAAGATTGGCATCTGTTATCCAGTACCCCTCTGCTTTGATAGAATAATCTTCATTGGCCGGCCTATCACCTAGCACACGTGTTTTCAGACTTCCTGAAAAGCCTTTGAAGTCAGTAAAGGAAAGCCCACCAGAATAGGTCAACATTGGGGCAAGTGGGATATAGTTTTCACCTACGGGATCGTCAATACTTCTGGCATGTGAATAGGTAATATCAGAATCAATGAAGACCTTATCGCCCATTTGTAACCTTAAACCTAAGTCTGCTCCCAGTCTGCGTGTTCTGCCGCTGGCTTCTACAATTCCCTCATCGCCTACGTAAACAAACTCCTGGTCTAAATGTAAATACCATAGCGTAGCATTTACCAACAATTTAGATGAAGGCTTCAGCACCGTCCCTAAGTCTGCACCATATGAACGGGGTAGAATTTGATTGTTTCTTCGGGCTATTACGGCTCTGCTGTCATTAGAATGATACCCTGTTCCGGTTTTCAAAAAGAACTGGCTTTTTGATGAAGGCTGAACAATGAAGTTTAACTTAGGGCTGACCAATACTCTCTGCTGATTCGGGTCAGACACAGCATTTATTAGAAGGTCGTTGTATTGAAAATAGAAATGATCAAAACGTAATCCCGGAATTACCTGCACCTTACCTTTTTCAAAAGCCGCATTTAAATTCAGAAAGGAATTGGTCTCGTTTATATTCCCGTAATAAACATTTTCAAGAATTTCGGTTTTATTCTTTGTTCGGCTCAGCTCATTGTCTCTGATGAAGTCTGATCGTAAACCTGCATTAGCTGAAAGCTCCACACTGCTATTTGACAAGTCAATTTGTTTGCTAAATGTGGTTTCTACACCTAGAAGATTCCTGTTTTCTGCCTGTTTAATTTGGTCACCATTTTCGGGGTTAATGGCAAAAAATGTAAAGTTTGAAAAAAGAAGGAAATCATAATTCGTGTAGTAGGCTCTTGTTTGCAATAGCGAATTATCTCTAAAGGACTTGGCATATTGAAAAGAAGCATTGGTTCTTGAAGTATTTCCTCCTTCAGTATCATCAATAGCCCCAAACCTGCTGATTAATCCTGATTCTACAGCTCTTACCGGAATCTGACCTGAGGCATCCCATCTGCTGGTAAAATAAGATCCGGAAAAGGCTATTCTTTCTGAGGAAGAAAGGTTTTTATTCCATTTTCCCATCAGATTAAACCGGTTAAAATTCTGAGGTGACTCAAATGGCCCATCATTATAAAGGTATTCTGAGGCCAGATAAGCATTAGTACCTTCAGAATTTGGCGTAAGATTAATCATCCCCAAGGCTCTTTTTTGATTAAAACTACCTGCTTCTACTTTGACAGAACTCTCCTCTAACTTGTCTTTAGTTTTGAAAGAAACACTTCCTGCTGTAGCAAAATTACCCTGATCTGCCTTGTAACTTCCCTTTGAAAACTCAATTCCATCTACCGTTTCTGGAATCACAAAATGTAGGTCAGAGTAACCCTGCCCATGTGCGTGGGATACCATATTTACCGGTAAACCATCTACACTAATATTTAAGTCAGTGCCATGATCTATATCAAACCCCCGAAGGAAAATTTGCTCTGCCTTACCACCTCCGGCATGCTGACCTGTTAACAAACCAGGCACCAAACGTAGAAGATCTTGTGATGAATTAACGGGATTAGTTACCAGATTTACATCGGCAAAAATGGTCTGAGCATCCATTCCTCTTTTAACCTCCACTCCTTCAAGAGAGATACTTTTTTCCTCAAGCTGCAGAGTCAGATCGTCCTTGCTTTGATAAAGGATTGTTTTTGAGGCATAGCCAATGAGGCTAAACTTTAAACTATCGTTTAGTTCTACTTTAGAAAGTGCATATTTCCCAAAAAAATCAGTTTGAGCATACGTGCCTTGGGTGAAATTTTGTACCAGCACCCCGGGGATTCCCTGATTGTCAGCGTCGGTGATTGTCCCACTATATTTTTGGGACATCGCTGTGGTACTTATAAGTAATAATATCAATAACTTTTTCATAAGTCTGTGCTTCAAATTCCTATAGCTTTTCTATTTCCTTCTCCATTAAGGGCCCTACTTCAAAATAAGCTCCCATTAATTCCTTTTTTAGCTCTTCTACTTCTTTACCTCTACCACTTTTTTTATAAACAGTGGCCAGCTGATATAAGCTTACAGGTTCAAACGTTTTTCCATTTACATATTGGTCAGCCAGTTTCAACGCTTCTTCTCCCCTACCATTCAACATACTAGCATACGACAATAGCTGATAGGATTGCGGCGTGGGTCTGTTGATGACCTCCTTCTTTGCTAATTCAAGGGCTTTTTCAGGTTCATTTTCGAGCAAAGTTACCAAATAGGCATTATACATATCGCCATAAGAAGGTGAAGAAACTGTTGCTAAAAAGTTATTGATATGCCTTGCCTTCGCTTCCTCATTTCCTCTGAATTCGGCTATTTCTGCCAGCAATAGCTGATAGTCTGGGGCTTCATGCCTTTTCTGAAGAACTTTTATAATTCTCTCCGCTTCTTCCGGATTCCTTTCATAGGAAAAAACAATCCAGGCAATTCCTTTTAAAGCATAATCATAGTGGGGGTCAATAGCCAATGTTTTTAAGTAATATTCATATGACTTTTCAATATTGCCCACATGGCCATAATAATCTCCCAGGTTAGAGTATGTCCAAAGTTTCAATGGCTCACTTTTCATTTCATCGGCTTTTTGTAAGGCCCGCTGCAGCTGATCTATGGCTCCTTGAGTATCACCTTCGTAGTCGTGCCATTTCGCTAATCTGATGAGGTAATTAAATGTTTCTGTTTCCCTTTGTCCTGTCAAAAAGGCTTCGGCCTTATCATAATTCCCTAGTTCCATGTTTACATCGAAAAGCATCATCTGAGTAGCGAGCTTACCTTCTCCCAGAGAATCTGCCTTTTGTAAAGCACTTAATGCTTCTCTGAATTTGTGCTGAGTGATGTGCGTCTTGGCCAGTGCCCGTAGCTGAGAAGCACTTTTGCTTCCCGCCATTTCGTTGGCTCTGATTAATTGATTTTCAGCTGAGACTAAATTATTAATGTCACCCTTTTGCTCAAAAAGAGCATTATTTGCTGCCGCCATTTTTATTAAATAGGGGGTTTGATTAGGCGATTTCTCAAACTTTTCTGACCAGAAAGCCAGTTCCTTTTCTGCCAGTTTGAGCTTTTCATTTTCTGAATTAATTTCAAGAAAAACAGCATAGTCTGCAGGATTAGTAATGGTTTCTTTTTTTGAGTGACAAGCCATAGCAAGCACACTCAATAAGATTATTGATAGCCGGTTCATAATCGTATTGTTTAATAATGATAAAAAAGGGCGAGCATTGGCCCGCCCGTTATTTGTGAAGAAAGTTTACCTTACCAAGGAGAGGCCAGGTATGGGAATGAGCTACTAAATGCTTTGTCATTAGCATCTACGTTGTCATCAGAAAGGTTTGGATTCTCCGTAAAATCTTCGCCACCAAAAATCAATAAAAGTTCTACTGTGATAACATCATCTGCCAGGTTTCTGCCTGTCAATACATTAGTACCATCATAAAATGTAGTGGGTGCGGTAGTAGAAACAGTTAAGACGTCTGTAGCCAATACAGAACCAAAGGTGGTGGCATCGAGTCCTAGAGCATTTTTGTCTCCGTCATTGGCATAAGCCGGACTAAGAGCCTTCAAGCCGGCAGCGAATGCCGTGGCATACATGCCTCCCTGCTGTGATGGTGGCGTAACGTTGAAATTGTCTTTCATGTCTGACGGAACAAACACTGTATTAATTGCAGGTCTTCCCATCTGATCTGCAGTGGCAAAGGTTCCACTGAAGTCCGGACCATTATCTACCGGATCCATACCATTATCATTATCGCAGCTGGTTAAGGCAAAAGTGCCAAGGAGAGCCAATCCAAGAATATTTCTTACTAACTTTTTCATTTTTCTCTTCTTTAAAATTTCTTACTGATATTTCTTAATTACTTCTTTTTGGCTTCTACCCAAGTATTTAGTGTTCCTGAGCCTCCAAGAGCAGACTTCGGCACTTCTACTACTACAGACATCACATTGCTTCCGGCAAAAGTATCTGTCCCCTGAGCATCGAAACCTGAAGCGGTACCACCAATGATTTCAGTAAACTTTCCAAAATCAAAAAAGAAAGGATCGTCTCTTGGGCCAGCAAACACCATCATGCCATTTTGGGTGGCGGTTATGGCTGAAGAACCATACGGAGTGATATCCACTGAAGCAATGTTTGTGGCGTCAGAAATAATTGTGCTGGTAACACCGGGAGCTGCCGGAGCTACCGGGCCAAAGAAATACATTTTACCATCGCGAGGAATGGCCTGAATAACCAGGTCTTCCACATTGTCTCCATTGTTATCAATGTTGAATTCAACCATGACATTTTCATCAAACATAGCAGAAGATGTTGCCGATGGACTCAGTAAACCTTGTAGGTTAGCTACGAACACAAGATTACTTGTATTCTCACCCTGAAATGCATAAAAATCTGTGATGTCTGCGGTGGTTCCCTGAACAGCCGGAGCATCAATGTGATCTGCCGCCATGATACCGATTCCTACGGCAAAGATGGCACTTGCAGCGAGTAATTTAATAGACTTTTTCATAATTTGTTTTTTATAAAATTAAATAATCGACCTAGGTACGAGTCTCGAGAACAACTTGGATCGAAAATATTTAATAAAATGTTAATGTATTTATTTTCAATTACTTATATCACGAAATGCCACCCTACTGAAGAAGCTATTTCTAAAAAATCAGACAAGATAGCTGATCTTTCATTCGAATATACATGTAAAAAAAGGTCCTTAATAGAAGTCTGAATTTTTATCAAACGATCGTTCCAAAACCAATGAGATTTTAATTCAAATCAAGGAGTTCAGATAGTTTAATCTTGAACAAATTTTGAGCTAACCGGAAGATCACAGAAATGCAGAGAGGTTTTGTTGTTTGACTTACTAATTCTCTAAATTTTAAGACATAAGTGAAGTCATTTGAATTATTCAAAAGGCAACATGAAAGGCCTTTGAATTTCTCTAAGGTTTTTAAACACCAAAGCCTCCACGAGGGAGGCTTTTGGCTTTGGACGAACGATATCCGGCTACAAAAATCAGACGTTCCCAATGACGTATAGTTCATCCAGTGAGGGGCTGGGAACTCCCCCTTCCTTTTCAAGTGTAATTGCGAACGCACTTGGCTTACCATTGACAGGTTTCATTGCCAATATTTTATTCTCAAAATCATTATCTAATAGACCCATATCTTCTGGGCCATTCTCTCCAATAACCCATAGCTGGTATTGTTTCCCCGCCGCTGGTTTTGGCAAATCACTTACTTGCAAGACCACCGAGTTATCCTTCTCATTCCAGTGAATTATGCAGGCTCCTTCAGGATGTGCTTCCACTCCATTTAGCTTTACCACCTTTACATCGGGATTTTCAAAAGAAGCCAACAAAGCCGAGTTTCCCTGGTTCTGAGACTCCAGTGCCGTCAGCCTTTCTTCCATTGAAAGAGTGGTACTTTTAAGTTCGTTATTCGATGTGTATAGCCATGCTGTAGTTGCTGCCAGCAGCACTGAGGCCGCCAAAGCCAGCTTGCTCCATAAAGGTATCACCTTCACAATCGCTATCTCTGTCTCGTTTTCTTTCTCAAATTCCTCATTCTCATTAACCACTTCAATTGGGTCATCAAAAGTCATTTGAGAGAATATCCGTTCCTTAAGAAAAGCCGGTGGCTCTTTCTCGTAAACGGCCATATATTTTCCTAGTGATTCACTTATCACGTCAATTTCCTGTTTTATTTCAGGGTAGGTTTTTGCCAGGCATTCTAGGCCTTGAGCTTCCTGTTCTGAAAGATGCCCTAGAACATATTCTTCCAGCATCCCTGAAGTTTCTATAAATTCTTTTATGTTCATGCCGCAAAATAAATTTTAAGGTCCTGTAATGCTGTTCTAATTCTAGACTTAGCTGTGCCCAGAGGAATCTCCAAAATTTCGGCAGCTTCCTTCTGTGTGTAGCCTTGCAGATACACCAGGTCTAATAGAACCTTTCTTTCCGGTTTTAGTTTATCTACAATACCCCGTAAATCGAGCGTATTAATAGAAATAGTTTCTTGTAATGTCTCATCAATGACTCCCACCTGATTGTCTATGTCAATGTGGTATTTGTTCTTTTCCTTTCTGTAAAGGTCAATTGATGCATTACGTGCAATGTTCATCATCCAGGTGAATAACCGACCTCGGTCCGTATTATAGTCACCTATTTTCTTCCATATCTTCAGAAAAACTTCCTGCAATAAATCTGCTGCTTTTTCTTCATCCGGAATTACCCTCGATATCACCCCAAAAAGGGCTGAAGAGTAATTATCGTACAAGTACTCAAACGCCGACTGCTGATTTTTTTTCAGCAGTGTCACTAGTTCTTCCTCTGAATATCTGTTTGTTTTTGTAGCCAAAGCTTATTCAGTTTTGAGTTTATAATAAAAGTACCTAAAATTCTGACTAACAGGGGTTATTCCGTCCACTAAATAACCCCTGTTTTTGATTAACCTGGCAACAATACCTTGTCAATCGAATGTATCACACCATTGCTTTGATACACATCATATACGCTGATGTTTGCCGTTTGGCCTTTCTCATCCGTAATTGATATGTTTTTGGGTCCATTCATTTTGGCTGTAAGTGTACCTCCGGCCAAAGTTTTTAGCTGTGCCATTCCATTTCCTTTTTTAATGGCTTTCATTATGGCCTCTGAATCCATTTTCCCAGCGACTACGTGGTAAGTTAGTACGCCAGTTAAGGCATCTTTGTTTTCTGGTTTTAAAAGAGTACTTACTGTTCCTTTTGGCAAGGCATCAAAAGCTGAATTTACCGGAGCAAAAACAGTTAATGGTCCATCACCCATTAGTGCATCTACCAAACCTGCGGCCTTCACTGCGGCTACCAGTGTGGTATGATCGCCAGAATTAACCGCATTTTCTACAATGTTTTTCTTCGGGTACATGGCTTCACCACCTACCTCAACAGTCTGTGAATAAGAGGTAACTGAGGCTGCGATACCTGCAAGAATAAGTGCTAATGTTTTAATTTGCTTTTTCATAATTTGTATTTGTTTGAAAGTTCGGGTCATGTACGCCACGCCGGTGTACTTTGGATCAAACAGCCCAAAAAATACTTTTTAAATAGATTGAAAAAGCAATTATTTAGACGAAAATAAAACGTAACTTGCTGATTACGTGTAGATAATATTTTAAAATTTAATTTTCAAATATTTATTTCTTCAAACTGCTTTCTAAAGGTTTTAGGGTTGGCATTAAACTTTGCCTTAAACTGACGATTGAAATTTGAAAGGTTTCGATAACCTGATTGCAATGAAATTTCAATGATGCTCATATCAGTTTCTTGCAGGAGTTTGCTGGCATTTTCCAAACGCATTTCACTGATATATTCTACAATCGTCTTTTTAGTTTTGTTTTTGAAGTATCTGCACAATGCCGATTTTGACATTGCCACTTCTTTAGACAGCACATCCAACTGTATTTCCTCTCTGAAGTTCTTTGCTATGTAACCAATTATCAAATTAAGACGCTTAGAGTCTTTCTGATTATGACCTTTAATAGGCTCATTAGATAAAAACTCATATTCCTGACTTTTAGACATTAAGTGCAAAAGCTCTAACAGTCCTAAAAACCGATACATTGCATCATTCTCCAGCATCTGAAGCATTATCTTTCTTGCCTTTTCTCTGGTAGCCCCATGAAAAGTAATTCCTCTAGACGACTGAATTAATAAATTCTCAATACTTTCCATTTCTGCCAAAGAAAAAAGGTTTTCACCAAAACCATCATGTAAGAAATGAATAACCACCGAAGAAGGCTTCTCTGTAGCATCGGGTTCATAGCATTTGTCATCTGCTCTAAACCAATGGGGCAAATTCTTACCTATCAAGGCCACATCTCCCTTTTCGTAGGCCGAAAAATGATTACCAACAAACTTTTTACCATAGCCTCCGTCACACAGAACTATTTCAATTTCTTCGTGATGATGCCAGGGTGACTCAAAATAAGGTGTGGTAAACCTATCGACTACAAAGGATGAGCCGGGCTTAAGTGGCAGCTTCTGAAGTAATGGCTTTTTAATCAATATAGTATTGCTTTTATAGTCCACAGATGAAGAATATGTAAAATTACAAATAGATATTTGTAATATACTGACTATGAAAACGAAATAAATTGCCATATCAGTACTTTATTACCTAAACTATACCTTACAAACCCTATTAATTTGAATTCTACAAAAGACAGAGTCGTGGTCATAGTAGGCGGTACCGCGGGTATTGGCCTTTCTGCTGCTTTGGCACTGAAAGAGATTGGAGTCTCCCTTGCTGTTTTCGGCAGAGATGATGATTTCTTCACCAAGGCTACTGCTCTATTAGGTCCAGAGACCCTATTGATAAAAGGTGACGCCTCTGCTCAAAATGAGATAGAAAGCTTCTTTAATCATGTGATAAATCGCTTCGGCAAAATAAACGCACTGTACCATGTAGCAGGGGGAAGTGGAAGGCGTTTTGGCGACGGCCCTCTTCATGAGTTAAGTCTGGAGGGCTGGAACAAAACCTTTGAAATGAACCTGACCTCTCTTATGCTCTCAAATCAGATGGCTGTTAAACACTTTCTAAAGCAACAAAGCGGCGGACAAATTCTTAACCTTGCCTCTGTATTAGCGTATTCACCAAGTCCTCATTTTTTCTCGACACACGCCTATGCCGCTGCCAAATCTGCAGTTATAGGTTTTTCGAAATCTTTGGCTGCATATTATGCGAAAGACAATATCACAATAAACGTCCTGGCACCCGGATTGGTAGAAACACCTATGGCTCAGCGTGCAGCACAAGACCCAACAATCATACGTTTCATCCAATCTAAACAACCTCTTGATGGTGGCAGAATAGCTTATTCTGAAGACCTTAGCCAAGCGGCTATCTATTTTTTAACCTCTGCTTCTTCCTTTGTAACGGGTCAGGTTCTGGCTGTAGATGGAGGTTGGAGTGTCACCGAAGGACAACTATAACAGCTATGAGTGATTTTGCGATAGGCATAGATCTGGGGGGCACCAATATCAAAGGGGTGTTAATGAAAGATGATGGACATATCATTGAAAGTTATCAGCTCAAAACCTGTGAAGACCCTAATGGTGAATGGAAACAAAATGTAATTGGCGTGCTGGATCATTTAAAATCAAAGTCGCCCGTGCTGATAAAAAGAGTAGGACTTTCTGCTCCAGGTTTGGCAAATTCTGACAATTCTAAAATTGCTCATTTACCAGACAGATTACCGGGTCTCGAGAATTTTCTTTGGGCAGAATATCTGCAAACGCCAACACTTATAATAAACGACGCACATGCAGCTTTGATGGCTGAGCACCAGTTTGGCGTTTTACAAGACTTTCAGAATGCCTTATTAATCACCTTGGGTACTGGTGTAGGTGGTGGAATATTAATAAACGGACAGCTTCATCAGGGAATGAGTCAAATGGCCGGTCATCTAGGTCATATGGGCTTAAGTATTCATGAAGACGAAACCAGTATTCTAGGTATGCCGGGAAGCCTTGAATATGCCATAGGCAATTATTCGGTGCATAAGAGATCTCACGGGAGATTTAAAAACACCTATGAGCTGGTAGAGGCATTTGAAAGAGGCGAGCATTGGGCCACCCTACTCTGGCTGGAGTCTGTCAGAAAATTAAGCTTGGGCATGGTTTCTTTAATCAATATCCTCTCGCCGGAAGCCATTGCCCTTTCTGGTGGTATTACCATGGCTGGAAATGCATTGCTAAAACCTTTGTCAGAATATCTTGAAATTTTTGAATTCAAACCAAAAGATAAAACCACTAAAGTATTCCTGGCTAAATACGGTGAAATGTCCGGAGCCATAGGTGCTGCCGCTTTTGCCATGAAAAACATTTAGAACAAACTAAAATGAGCTATACACAAACATATTTAAAAAAATGTGCAGAATTGATAGAAACGGTTTCTGCCCAGGAAAGTACGATAAAAGAGGTAGCCACACTATTTGCGAAGACCATCTTAAATAAAAGAATGGTACACGTTTTTGGCAGTGGACACAGCCGAATCATGGTTGAAGAAATGTGGCCGAGGTATGGCTCTTTCCCCGGCTTTAACCCAATTGTGGAGCTGTCTCTCACTTTTCATAATCTGGTAGTAGGTGCAAACGGACAAAGGCAAGCCATGTTTCTTGAAAATGTACCGGGACTCGCCGCTCAAATACAAAGGAACTTTGACCTTTCAGAATTAGACTCGGCCCTGATTATCTCCTCTTCCGGTTGCAACATTGCTCCCATAGAAATGGCTGAGCTATTTCAAAAGAAAGGGATTAAAACCGTAGGGCTGATCTCAAAAAAACACTCTGAGGTTAGTGTCAGTAAAAAGTCAGACGGGAAAAAACTTCAGGATTTTTGCGATATCATTTTAGACTCAGGTGCTCCTGTAGGTGATGCCATGGTAAAAATTGAAGGCTTAGAAACCCCTGTATCTCCGGGTTCTACCATTGGCTCATGTATGATCATTAACAGCATAAAAGCCGAGCTCGCCGCACTGCTGACAGAAGCCGGGCATCCACCTAAAGTACTCACAGCCGGGGCGGTGATAGGTACAGAAAAAGCTACAGAGTTATTCCAGTCTGCCTATGATGAGCATGCTCACAGGCTGGCTGGCCTTTATGGAAAAGTAGGAATTGAAAGTTATGTTTCACAAGAAATAATAGAATAGATTATGGCGAATGTTTGCATTTTAGGAGGAGGGTTTATCGGCCGGTTCTATGCAGAATCGTTAATTGGAAGAAGAAGCAAAGACTCGGTAACAGTGGTCTATTCACGAAGCGAGGACACTGTTAACAGATTCGCTAAAGACTATAAAGTTGGAAACGTTTACACAGATATGGAGTCCGCGGTGCTTGATCCCGCGGCAGAAATAGTCATTATTGCCTTGCCAAATTATCTCCACGAAGAGGCCGTCATGCTATGTGTAAAACATAAAAAGGCCGTTCTATGTACCAAGCCTCTAGGCCGTACAGCCCAGGAAGCTCTAAGAATGATGGAAGCTTGTGAAAAAGCAGGTATTTTCTCCGGCTATCTTGAAGACCTTTGCTACACTCCCAAGTTCCTGAAGTCTTTAAAATCTGTCAAAGATGGGGCCATTGGGCGAGTGCTTTGGGCAAAATCAAGAGAAACACATCCCGGTCCACACGCCGACTGGTTTTGGGATTTAGAAGCTGCAGGAGGTGGAGCCATTGTTGACATGGGCTGTCACTGCATTGAAATCAGCAGAAATTTCATTGGAAAAGACATTAAGCCTATAGAGGTCATGTGCTGGGCAGATACACAGGTAAAACCCATTGAGGCTGAGGATCATGCCATAGGCTTAGTCAAATATGAAAATGGGGCCATCGGACAATTTGAAGTAAGCTGGACTTTTAGAGGTGGGATGGATTTGAGAGACGAAGTCATGGGTTCTGAAGGTACCATATGGGTCAACTCTTGGCTAAGAACAGGTTTTGAGATGTTTACCTCTGGTGAAGGTAATGGCGGATACCTTGTAGAAAAGTCTGAATCTGACAATGGCTGGCAGTTTCCTGTGGGTGACGAAGCTCATGAACTGGGCTATACCAATATGTTCATCGATATGTTCACAGCCTATGAAGAAGGCTCCGCTCCTCAGGAAAGTTTTTACGACGGCTACGTAGTAAATGCCGTCATAGACGCTGCTTACAAATCAGCAAAAACCAAACAATGGGAGCCTATTGACCTGAAAGTTTGGAGAGGAAAAGAAGGGGTAACGAAACCCTCTGTTTTTCAGGAGTATGACGCTGACCATTGGTTCATAAAAAATGAAACTTTACCCAATGGAGATAAGGTCACCATTGTGAAAGACAAAGTAACTGGAAAGACGAAGAAAATTACCAATTGATATTATGCATCAAATACCCATTAAAACCACAGTTGTCGGCTCCTATCCCTTCCCGGGATGGCTGGAGTTCGGCTCCGCAAACCTAGATAAGTTTGGTCCCTCAGATATCAGCGAAATGATAGAGGACGCTGTAGTTTGTGCCATTCATGACCAATCAGAAGCCGGACTCGATGTGATCACTGATGGCGAACAAACCCGTCTGGACTTCAATCTTTCATTTTATGGCTATATCAAAGGTATACAGGCCAATCATGCGGAAACCCGTATTTTCGGTCCACCGGCTCATGATCAGCGTGGAAAGCATACCATAATTGAACCCCTAACCGCACCCAAGGGCCTGGGTGTTGTAGAGGAGTATAATCGACTGAAAAGGCTGGCCCCTAAGGGCAAAATCCTTAAGGCCTCCATACCTGGCCCCTATACCCTTTCTGGCCGAATGCTGCCTGGCGAAGTATATAAAGACCGATGGGAAATTACCGAAGCTATCCTTCCCATGGTTAAAAAAGAACTTGAAGACCTCGTAGCTGCCGGGGCAGAAGAAGTCTGTATAGATGAGCCTTCTATGAGCTGCTACGCCTATAAAGAAGACACCAAAAGGTTCGTAGATATTTTCAATAGAACCGTGGAGAGCATTCAGGGTAAAACCAGAATTGGCACTCACTTATGTTTTGGCAACTATAAAGGCCGGTCAGTTGGTAAAAAGACCATCGCTCCGATGCTTCCTGATTTTCTTGACATGCATGCTGATGAACTACACACCGAAATGTGCGTCTTAAATTTTGCTGAAGTACATCTATTAGAAAGGTTTGCTGAGAAAATGGACGTAACCGTAGGGGTAATTGATGTCAAAAGTTATTATATAGAGACCGTTGAAGATGTAAAAGAACGGATACAGCGATGCTTAAAATATGTTCCTAAAGATAAGTTGGCAGTAGCTCCTGATTGTGGTCTTTCTCAAACAGCCCGCTGGGCCAGCAAGAGGAAACTAAGTAATATGTGTACTGCCGCCAAAGAACTGAGATAATCATGATAAAGGCAGTACAAAAAGATAAGGACCTCATAAAAGATATTGAGAATTTCTCTGACCACAACGGTTTTAAAGTTTGGTGGCTGGGCCAAAGTGGCTTTCTAATTAAATATCAGAACGAGTGCCTTCTTTTTGACCCTTATTTGTCTGATTCATTAACCATCAAATACGCTTCTACAGAAAAACCTCATGTCAGAATGAGTGAGAGGGTTGTTGACCCAAACTTACTAACCATGGTGGATGTGGTTACCTCCAGCCATAATCACACAGATCACCTCGACAAAGAGACACTCAATGCTCTTTTTGAGGCAAACCCACAGGCCAAATTCATTATCCCGAGAGCAAACGCTCAGTTTGTTGTGGATAGACTGGATTGTGCCCAGGAATTCCCCATAGGATTAGCTGATGGCGAATCCGTGAAACTGGGTAAGTTTAGAATTACAGGGCTTCCGGCAGCACACAACGAGCTGGCTGTAAACGATAGAGGCGAACACCATTTTATGAGCTATCTTGTCAGCTTTGGTAAATATACCGTTTACCATAGTGGTGATACCCTCTGGTATCACGATCTGGCTGAAAGGCTCTCGAAACAACAAATTAATATTGCCTTTCTTCCAATAAATGGCAACAAACCTGAACGAAAAGTGGCTGGAAATTTGTCTGCCGAAGAAGCCGCTAAACTTGGCAAAGAAGCAGGCATTAAGTGTGTGATACCACACCACTATCACCTATTTGAGTTTAATACCGAAGACCCTGAGAACTTTGTTGATTTTTGTGAAATGTATAGAACACCGTATCAAATTTTAAAACTCGGAGAAGCTTATTTTTATCAATAATATGGAAAGAAGAGATTTTTTAACCACCGTTCCTGCATTGGCAGCTCTGAGTTCTTTCAAAAGCTTGAGATCGGAGTTGCCTATTTCATGCAATACCTACAATTGGGTAACCTTTTACAGAAGAGCAGGTAAAGAATGGGGAAAAGACATTTCTTCAGACATTATTGAGTTTTCAAAATGCGGCATTTCGGCCATTGAGCCAAATATAGAGAGTGTAGCAATGGGTCGTGCTTTAATTCCCATTCTGAAAGCCAATAACATTCAGATGCCTTCGGTGTACGTCAATAGTGTGCTCCATGAAAAAGCAGAAGTGGAGAAATCGATTGATTTGATTTTGGATATAGCTAAACTAATTAAACCTTTTGGCACTAAAATTCTGGTAACAAACCCCAGCCCAATTCAATGGGGAGGGAAAGAAATCAAGACTGATGCTCAATTAAGTATTCAGGCAGAGGCTCTTAACCGTCTTGGTGCAAAATTAAAAGAAATGGGTATTACACTTGCTTACCATACACATGATATGGAAATGATGGCAGGAGCCAGAGAATTTCATCATATGCTTCAGAATACCGAGTCAAAAAACATGTCATTTTGTTTTGACCTTCACTGGATATATCGTGGTTCTCAAAACTCCGAATTAGCTGTTTTTGATGTTTTAAAAATGTATGCCGACAGAATAGTAGAATTACACTTGAGACAATCTAAACAGGGTGTTTGGCAGGAGACCTTTAGTGCCACCGGAGACATAGACTATACCCGGGTAGCGAATGAACTTGCGAAAAGAAATATTCATCCTCATTTGGTGATAGAGCAATGCATTGAGAAAGACACCCCTCAAAAACTGGATGTGATTTCTGCTCATAAAGAAGACCATCAAGAAGTAAAACGAATTTTTAATAACTAAGATTTTCAACTCCGCCTTGCTGCGGCAATAAACCTGATACTCCTATGAACTTTACTCTGAAAGACGTTTCCAAAATGATAGATCACTCTTTGCTTCATCCTACCATGACTGATGATGATCTTAGAAAAGGCTGTGCAGACGCCATAAAATATGATGTAGCAGCCGTTTGTGTTAAACCCTATTTTGTAAAAGAAACAGCAGAAATTCTGGCTGGTACAGACGTAAAGGTATGTAGTGTCATTGGTTTCCCACATGGCAATGGAACCATCCAAGCCAAAGTGTACGAAACCCGACTGGCCTGTAAAGACGGAGCAACTGAGATTGATATGGTGGTTAATGCTGGAAAAGTATTAGGTGAAGACTGGCGTTATGTAAAAAAAGAAATTAATGCGATCAACAAAGAATGCCTCAAGCATGGAGCTATTTTAAAAGTTATTTTTGAAAATGATTTTATTACTCAGGATAAACACAAAATTAAGCTGTGTAAAATCTGCAGTATTGTAGGAGTAGCCTTCATAAAAACCTCCACTGGTTATGGGTATGTAAAACTTCCTTCAGGAGATTATAATTACAAAGGAGCTACAGAACACGATCTTATTTTAATGAGAAAACACGCTGCTCCCGAGGTTCAGATTAAAGCTGCCGGAGGAGTCAGAACCCTTGATGGCCTTTTGAGAGTCAAAGAGCTGGGCTGTACCAGACTGGGGGCGTCTGCCACAGCAAGCATTATGGCCGAAGCCCGAGAAAGATTAGGGCTGTCACACGAGAAAGTAACCTCAAAACCAGATGGATATTAATACTTCGAGGCCTTAAAAAATTCTAGCTTTGCACTCTCGATAGTAATGCATATTAAATAGATGTCAAAAAGCAAGTGGGCTGTTTCCTCTTATTTTTTTATCAATGGCCTTGTTTATGGAAACTGGACCTCCCGATTGCCTGAAATACAAGCATTTTTTGGTGTCAGCAACAAAATTTTAGGTACCATTCTCCTCTTTATTGCAGTGGGAGCCATTATCTCTATGCCATTTACAGGCTGGTTAAATCACAGGGTACCCGGCGATAAAATAACAAAGGTTACCGGTTATGTTTTTTGCTTACTTATACCATTTCTGGTGTTAAGCAATAACACCATAGTTGTCATGTTGGTTTTCCTTCTATTCGGAGTGGTAAACGGAGCCATGGATGTGGCCATGAATGGACAGGCCGTGTATGTAGAAAGAGCTTATAATAAACCAATCATGTCATCTTTCCATGCTTTGTTTAGTGTAGGTATGGCAGCCGGAGCCGGTGTCAGTGCTGTCTTAACCAAAACAGGCTTATCGCTCAATGCTCATTTCACTTTTTTAGCCTTATTCTCCTTTCTGTTGTTACTCCTTGCTTCCAGATATTTAGTGAAAGAAGAGATAGAGGCAGGCAGCCCTGACGAGACACATTTTAAATGGCCGACCAGAGCCATTTTACCGTTAGGATTAATTGCTTTTTGTGGTATGACGGGCGAAGGCTCCATGGCTGACTGGTCCGCCATTTACATCACAAAAGAGCTAAAAGAATCTGAGTTTTTTGGTGCTTTAGCCATTGGCATTTTTAGTAGCACCATGACCATTGGAAGAATATTCGGAGACTACATTACCGCCAAAATAGGCAAGCAAACTCTTTTAATAGCAGACAGTCTTTTGGCCATTTTGGGATTACTTCTTGTACTATTCTCCGGCCAAATCATCTTAACGCTCATTGGTCTGGGTATAGTAGGATTAGGACTTTCTACTGTGGTACCCATCATTTATGGCATGGCAGGCAATGCACCTGGAGTAAAACCTAGTGTGGGCATAGCAATGGCCACCACGGTAGGTTATGCCGGTTTTTTTGTGGGTCCTCCGGTCATAGGGTTTCTTTCAGACAGCTTTAACCTTAAAGTAGGTCTGTCATTCAGTCTCATTTTGTTTATCTTAATGCTGGCTATCATTTTTAAGGCGAACCCGGGTCATAAACAGGGATAAACCTAATTCAATAAAGAAACGTAGGCATCCAAAACTATTTCAAGTGCTGACTGATTATGAAGAATTCTTTCAAATCGCCGAAATGAAGCTCATAAATGATTTCTTTACCTATGTAAATGCATGTCTAACCTGCTTTGCCAAAATTTCAGAAAAAACATGTACACAATCATACTACTACTTCAGGCCCAACCTAACTGGCTAAAGCTCTCCAGGACTGAAAGAAATACTATTAGTGAGGAAAGCTTTCTAAGCCTTTTAGAAAAATATAAGGAGCACATGAGTTTTGAATATCATGATTCAGAAGCTTTTCATGCCACCTTTTCTGATTTTCTTCTGATAAAAGCTGCGGACTTAAAGAAGTATTATTTCTTCATAGAGGCTTTGCGGGATTCCGCCTTGCTATCAGAATCTTATTTTGAATTAAAAGAAGTAGTTATTGGAATACCTGAGGGATATAAAAAATACGAAAACCATGCAGACTACTAATCAAAAAGTCCTTATCACCGGTGCTACAGCCGGAATTGGCCTTGCTCTGACAAAACGTTTTTTATCTGAAGGCAATACAGTCATTGGCATAGGCAGAAACCCTGAAATACTAAAGGAACTGAAAGGATCAATTCTCCCATTCCAAGCTGATTTATCCAAAATCTCTGATCGCTTTCGCTTACTTGATTATCTCAACAACGAGCATGCAGACCTCTCTGTTCTTATTAACAATGCCGGAATACAATACAATTATAGTTTCCTAGAAGAAGGCTCAAAAATTGACAAAATAAATTATGAACTTGAATTAAATTTGACTGCACCCCTGCATTTATGTGAAGCCATTGTTCCTTTGTTTTTACAAAGTGAAAGTGAGAAGGCCATCATCAATGTCACCTCAGGGCTCGCCGATGTGCCCAAATCCTCCGCCCCGGTTTACTGTGGATCAAAAGCAGGTTTAAAGCAATTTTCAAAAGCTCTTAAATGGCAATTAACAGACTCCAATATCCGGGTGTTTGACCTCAGCCCTTCTTTGGTGGACACCGGTATGACTGCCGGCAGAGGAAAAGGTAAAATAACACCAGATAAGTTGGTTGACGAATTCTGGAATAAGTACAAAAAAAAACCGATATCATATCGATATCGGTAAAGTCAAGCTTTTAAAAGTGCTAAACAGATTGAGTCCGTCTTTGGCAGAATCTATTATGAAAAAGAATTAAACTACTTAAACATTTTGTTGTTCTCATCTCCACCTGCTATCAAATAGGCTAGTAGATCTTTCAGCTCTTCTTCGTTGAGAGAATTAACTAAACCCGGCAGCATGACCGAAACATCTGAATACTTTTTAGAAACTACTGTATTCTTCTTGATTTCCATCAGGTAATCTGGTGCATATGGGTTTTGAGATACAACATAACTGTCCTCTTTCTCACTGATAATTTTCGCAATAATAGACTCCCCAGATTTCAATTGAAATTCAGTAGCAGCATACTGATCTGAAACCGTATTACTGGGTTCCAGAATGGCCTCCAATATGTCCGTTTTGCTAAATCTCGTACCTATTCTGGTTAAATCAGGTCCCACGTTTCCTCCTTGTCCATTCATGCTATGGCATCTGTTACAGGTAGTGGCTACAAACATGTTTTTGCCCTTATAAAAGTCTCTGTTGACCAATGGGGCTTCCAAAGCTTTGCTTGCCTCATCCAGTTGCCAGTTTCTACCGGGCCCTTCAGGATATTCATCCATTTTCAGATCATTACCTGAGTCTGTTAACATATCGCCTCCGGATACCTGATCGTAATGTTCTCTTTTATTTTCAGGTACATTCTCCAAAGCCATTTTTCTGGCTTTATCAATAAAACCAACGTAACTGTTTCCACCACGATACTCAAAAGCCTTTTTGTACCATTTAAAGTATTTGTCTCGCAGAGCGGGTGTCCAGCCAGCTTTTGCCTCACTTAAAGCAACCGCATAATAGGTAGCATTTACCGGAGGTACTTTCTCTAACATTTTTGCTATGTCAAGTCCGTACTGCGGATTTCTCAATATCAGATCTGCCGATGAAGTGGCCGTTTGACCTCCGGCCTGAACATCCTTATGGCTACTTTCTATGAGCTTAATGGTCTTGGCCACTACAGTAGGGTCATCAAGAAAAACCAACAGCTTTACCAACTCCTTATCCAGAAGGTCTTTTCCAGCAGGGAACATCGGGCTTAGCTTTTTAGTCAATGTTTTCTTTTCTTCCTCCGTAAGACCAGAAATCCTGCTGAAAAGAACTTCATACGTTCTTAAATAATCTAATACAAACTGATCACCCAGGCCTTCCGTTTGAACCATATTTAAGGCTGCAAGAGCCGAATGAAGAGTTGTATTATCCTTAGTTGACCTTATTAATCCCAGTAAGGCCTGAGTCTTCATTACTGGATTTTTTTCACTTAAGGCTTTTGCTTTCCACATTTGTAAAGGCTGATGCTCTAAGGCAATCCTTGAAGCGTAACGCACATGTTTGTCCTGATAATTCAGGTAAGACCAAACTGCCTCAACAGCCCCTTCTTTTGGCATATGATAGCCTTCTATTTCTCTTCTGAGTTTGTTGTCGGCTGTAAGTACTGTGGTTTCTACCTCTGAAACACCAGGCCCTTCATAATACACTCTGTACAGGTCTGAAGACAGCCTTCTGCCACCTGTCAGGAAGTACAAGGCCCCGTCTGGACCAATGGCTCCATCTGTAAGTGGAAGCGGTACACCCGATAGAAACTCCTCTCTTTTAGCCGAGTAACTACTACCCTCAGGAAACAGGTGTATAGCATGCATAATGCCAAATGACCAGTCGAAAGCCAAAAGCGATTGTTTGTATTTAGCCGGAAATTTAGCCTCTTTAAGGTAAAGTAAATTGGTGGGCGAACCTTGACCAATATTTATTACCGCCGGAAGATTATCTGTAAAATCAGGTGACCATTTACCATCGCCCGTACGCCAGCCAAATTCACTTCCGCTGGTGGCATGGCAAATTCGTGTTGGCCTGTACCAAGGCAAACCAAAATCCCATTCCATGTCAGCATCATAAACAAAAAGGTCTCCTATGTCATTAAAAGCCAGATCAAAAGGATTTCTGTATCCTGCACTTATGAGTTCCCATTCATTTGTTGCCGGGTCTACTTTGGCTACCCAGCCACCCGGCTGCATGCGGTCATTGGCATGGCCTCTCGGATCCTTTATTTCAGGGAAAAGATTATCATAAGCCCAGGTAGGTGGCAGACGGTAAGCGTTTTGCTCAGGCAAATCTGTGTAGTTGCCGGCAATTACATAGAGAGACTTTCCATCAGGCGATAGTTTAATACTGTGCGGGCCATGTTCACCGTTTCCCTTCAATTGTTTCAGCAATTTTAACTGATCATATTTATCATCGCCATCCGTATCTTTTAATTGGTAAAAGCCACTATGCTGGGGTAAACTTTCTGTTGATCGGTTATTAACCATCACAAACAGACTATTGAATGCATACAAAAGCCCGTGTGCGGTACCTATGGTACCTTGAGTGCCAGGCAATTCAATTTTCTCAATTTCTGGTGTAAGATCAGAGGAACCAATGGCCGGAATGGTAAGCCTGTAAAGGCCACCGTACTGGTCTGAGGCTATCATTCTGCCTTTATCATCAAAACACATAGAAACCCATGAACCTAAATCATGCTCTGAAGGCGAATAGATATGCTCCGCCTTAAAGCCAGGCTGTAGTTTCAGTTTATCTGTTTTAGGGTTTTCAGCATTTTTTATTTTAAAGGCATAAAATGTGAGCCCAGCTAAACACGCCAAGGCAAATAAACTTACCTGTCTTCTTTTCAATTTCATGGGTTAAGTTCGTTTCTGTTAAAGATACTGTTTTCATCAGGTGACTCCTTATTTAAAATGGCCAATACGTTGTTGACCACGTCTACGCACATTTTGGTGTAAGTACGGTCTGTGAGGCTTCCTACATGAGCCGTAATTAATGCATTTTCTAAACCGAGCAGAGGTTCTGTTTTTTCTGGTGGCTCTACGGCCAATACATCAGCTGCATAGCCTGCAATTACTCCATTTTTTAAAGCAGAGGCCAAAGCCTCCTGATCAATAATGCCACCACGAGCAGTATTGATGAGCAAACTGCTCTTTTTCATCAAAGCAAGTGACTTCTCATTGATCAGATTTTTTGTACTTTCTACCAATGGCAAATGCATACTTACTATGTCTGCTTCTGTCAATACTTCCTCAAGACTCTTGAAAGGGTATGGCACCTCCATTTTTTTGTCGTTCCAATAAATGACTTCCATGCCGAAAGCCTCGGCCAACTTAGCCACTTTTTGGCCAATATTCCCTAAGCCCAGAATACCCAGCGTTTTACCAAAGATTTCATCCCCCTTAAAATTTGCTCTTTTTTCCCAATCTCCGGCTTTTACCTGAGCTATGGATTGGTACAGATTTCTCTGTAAAATGAGCATTAAAGAAAGAGTGTGCTCTGCAATGGTTTGAGAATTGACACCCGGGGCATTCACCACTTTGATCTTTTTGCTGGTAGCAAAAGGCACATTCACATTATCTAAACCTACTCCACATCTGCCTACCACTTCCAGTTGAGGCAACCGACTAATCAAAGCCTCATTCACCTGACCTTTACCTCGGGTTAAAATGCCATGCACCGGATGCTTATCTAATTGGCTCTCGTCAAAATCCTCTGAATAGGCTTCAATGATGTTCGTTTCTGTATCTGCTTTGAGAATATCCAGAGCTTTTTCATCAATGGTTTCGAGCAGTAGAACCGTTTTTTTCATTCTTTAATTATGATATAACGTGGCGTCTTTTGATTTATACCCTCTAAAATCATTTCTACCTGAAACATAGATACCCTCCTGAAATAGTTCATCTTCAAAAATCTTGGGATCAATGGCCGAACCAGGGGCAGAAGAAAGCTCTACCAGATTTCCGGAAGGGTCTCTTACGAACATTTGTATAGGTCCGTCCGGCAGTTGACGCACTTTTCCCCAGGGTGAGGTGTCAATCACACCCAATTCTTTCATTCTCCAGAATATGGTACTGATATCGTCTACCTGCATACACACATGCCCTCTGAAAGAGTAAGTATCTTCCCATTCTGTCAAATGAAGCTGCTGCGTATCATTAATTTTAAAGAATGCTGTAGGGTAGTCAAAGAGAAAGGCCGGTATGACTTCGAGGCCTAATTCTTTTTCATAAAACTCGCTGGTCTCCTCCAGATTATTGACAATTAATGCCACGTGATTTATTCCAATTGCTTTTGCCATGTTATTTTATGTTTTGGTTGAATTCTTTCACAAAATCCCAGTTAGGACTTAAACCTAAACCAGGAGCAGAAGGAGCAGCTATCTGCCCGTAATGAGCTTCAATTTTCTCATTGACTAAATCATACATCATTGGGTTTCCTCCTAAAGAAAACTCGATGATTGTAGCTGCAGGCGAAGCAAATGCCACATTTACCCCAGCCATAAATGAAAAGGCCGAACCCCAACAATGAGGTGCCAGCTCCAACTGATAAGCATGGGCCAGTTGCGAAACACGCATTGCCTCTGTGATCCCTCCAATAATGGCGGAATCTGGCTGCACTACATCTAAGGCTCTGACCTCTATGAGATCTCTGACATCAAAAGCTGTATACTCACTCTCTCCTGCTGCAATAGGTATACAGGTAGAAGCTCTCACCTCTGCTGTTCCTTGCTTATTATCTGGGCTAAGAGGCTCCTCAAACCAGTACAAATCACAGTCTTCCAATTCACGACAGAACTTCTTAGCTTCAGGAACACTGAAGGTACCATGTGCATCAGTCATCAGTTTGATGTCGTCACCAATAGCCTCACGTGCAGCCTTCACTCTTTTGATACTTTCTTTGACCGTACCGTCCATGCTACCTACCCGCATTTTAACGCCTTTAAATCCTTTGGAGATATAGCTGTTTAATTGCTCGCCAATTTTCTCGGCACCGGCCCAGCCACCACTGGCATACGCAGGCATACTTTCGCGGCAGATGCCGCCCAGCAGATCAGCCACAGGAACACCTAACATTTTACCTTTCAAATCCCATAAAGCTGTATCTACACCACTCATGGCCGAAACCGTCAGGCCTCTTCTGCCTAATATCGGAAATTTACGGCCTCTATCCAAAGCATAATGATCTCGGGTTCCGTTGTACATATGTTCCCATATTCTGGTAATGTGGCGGGCATCTTTGCCTATAAGAATAGGCTTAATTTCGTTTTCAATACAGCTGACTATGGAGGCACATGAGCCGGAAGAGCCTACGGCTGCCTTGGCCTCGCCAAAACCTTGTAATCCGGTATCGGTGGTTACCACCACCAATGTCATATCAAAACAAGTTAACAAACCGTAATCTGAGGTATGTTGCTTTTCTTTAGGAATAGGGCAGCTCAGCCAAAAGGCTTCTACATTTGTAATTTTCATAGGAGAGGTCTAAGAATATCGATCGATTTTTTGGTTAGCATGGTATAAAACTCCTCGGTAACGGCGGAGCTCCCGTGATCTTCCAGAAATTTCTTCTGCTCGCTGCTGAGGCCTTCCGGCTCATGCTCTATTGAATTCGGATACGGATTGGCGGGTGTTCTGTCTAATGGCGAACAGAATTCTACAGACAATACATCGTCATAGCCAATTTCGCCAAGGGTGCTGATGATTTTTTCCCATTGCAGCGTGCCCATGCCCGGAGCCATTCTGTTATTATCGGCCACATGAAAGCCTACCAAACGCCCCTTGGCTCTTCTGATAGCCTCAAACATATCGTCTTCCTCAATGTTCATGTGAAAAGTGTCAAGACACACTCCACACTTCTCGCCCGTAGCCTTTGCTAAGGCAAGTGCCTGATCTCCTCTGTTCACAAAATAGGTTTCGAAACGATTAATGGGCTCAATGCCTATTAAAACGTTTTGAGCCGTGGCGTATTCATATATTTCCTGCATTCCGGCTACGGCCCAGTCCCACTCTTCTTCAGGACGGCCATCAGGGATAATCTTCCCAACAGTACCCGGGACTACAGATACCATTTTTCCCTCTAACTCACTGACCATTCGTATTACGTCTTTGACATACTGTACTGATGCAGCACGTTGTTTTTTGTCTTTGGCCAGCAGGTTGCGTTGCTCCAGCATCAATGTCACAGAGCCCCAACAGCTCAGTCCGGCACTATCGAGCAACTTTTTAATTTTTTTGGTATCATACATTTCAGGACTTCCCTGAATTTCTAAACTGTCATAGCCTAATGCGGAAATTCTTTCCAAAGTCTGTTCTATCGACTCGGCCCGCATCCAATTATGAATGGAAATTTTCATTGTGATTATGGTTGAATTTTATGTCGAGCTTCTGCTCAAATTTAATTAATAATTATTGGCTTTAAGCCTGGTTTGAATTTGTCTCCAAAACCTGAATTATTCGGATCGTAAGATCCTTCAAAATCAACATTGACCCCCTCTTCAGGAATCTCCGATTCTTTCCCCAAAGCCCAATACATACCATTGATGGCCAGCTTACGCATGTTCTCATTTTTGAAATCGTAAGGATGCCCCAGAGTGGTAAAGAAAACTCTTGCCTTTTTACCTGAAGTACCGGTATAGGACTTGGTCCATGCTACGGGGTTAGTCAAAGGAAACTTATCCAATTTACCGTTTTTCTCATGATTTGACCTCAATGACCTACCCTCTAAAAAAGGTTTAGAATCCCCTGATAATTTCCAGTCGCCACCATCTACATGATAGAGCCAGGAAAAAGCATCAAACGGCTCTACTCCGTTAAGAATAGGGGTCTC
This sequence comes from Cytophagales bacterium, assembly GCA_024742395.1. GTDB lineage: Bacteria > Bacteroidota > Bacteroidia > Cytophagales > Spirosomataceae > Jiulongibacter. The sequence goes on along the minus strand of JANSYO010000023.1, from coordinate 32,703 downwards.
AGCCTCAGGCAAAATACTGACAGAGGTTAGCTCACCATGACCATCTGCAAAATGCCCGTGATGTGTGATCCACTGCTGACCAAATACTTTGGCAGGCCATTCATTATTTAAATGCATCATACTTGAATCTTTATAGAAAAACGTATGCGTGGCAGTTCTGAAACCAACCATTGGCTTTCCTGATTCTGCATAATCTGTGATGTATTTTGCTTCATTTTCAGGTAAGGCCCTGAAACGGGCAAACATCACCATAAGATCAGCCGTTTGAAGTGCCTCAAGACCTTGTATATGATCAAGCCTGTTAGGATCTATAGTGCCGGTACTGTCAACGGAGTAGCATAAACTGATATCAGCATCTAACTCCCGTTTCAGAATTTTTGCCAGCATGGGCATTGACTCTTCAGACCTGTACTCCTCATCGCCTATCACAAAAACTACATGAGGTTTTTTCACAGTTTCCTTAGTAGAGGAGCATGCACTCAAAAAAACAGCCGTCACCAGCAAACCAAGAAAGGTGCTTATCATCTTATTCTTTAAAAAAGTATTCGGTTTATTTTTCATCATTCTCATGTGGGTGCATTTTGAGTAATTCACTGGCAATGTAAAAGTCTTTTTTGTCTTTCGTATCCTGCCTTACCTGCTTGACTTTCTCTGGAGAAACGGCTTTAGCCAGATTTCCAAATGAATTACGGATATAGGTAAGTACAGAAGCAATTTCTTCATCATTCAGCATTCCGCCAAAAGGCGTCATCGGTACTTGTCCAGGATATGATTTACCAGCCACGTCAATAGGACCGTAAAGACCATTCAGGGTGATTTTTATTAACCTTTCTTCGCTGCCTTGCACCCATTCATTGCCAGATAAAGGTGGAAATCCTGAAGATTCCAAGCCTTTACCATCCGGCTGATGGCAAGTGCTACAGTACCCTTCTCGCTCATATATCTCTCTGCCTTTAAGATAAGATTGTTGTTCTTCTTTTGAGAGCATAGCAGGCAGGGGCACAGATTCTCCTTTCTCAGGTTTGTACGGCACCATATGTGATAAAATAGCTTCATATGGTTTTTGCATCCAGTCGTCCAAAGGCTTTTGAGCCACCAGGGTTAACACTTCCTTGGCTGTTTCGTTATCAAGCCACGAGGCTGCCACCATCGCCTCAAATCGTACTCTGCTGTTTCCGTCTTTGGCTGCTCTTTTCAATAAAGCTACCTGATCAGAAATTTGATGATCACTATAACGCAATACTTTAACTGCAGCCGTTCTGACTTTATAATTTTTCGCTTTCAATGAGGCCTCAAGAAGTTCTCTTGACACTGCATTCATTCCCCATGAAACCCAGAGACCTTCTAAAACAAATCGCTCATAATCGGGATGCTTTTTATCTAATGACGCCGTCCATTTATTTAAGGCAGTCATTACTTCTTCTTTGTCTCTTGCTCTTAGTTCTCTTCTGCTTCGGTATCGTGTTCGGTACTCCGGAAGTTTCAGATTGTCTAATAATTCGGTTATGGACGCTCCATCTACTTTGGCCGGTTTCACCAAAGGCCTCGATGGATACGTAATACGATATATTCTGCCATGCACATGATCTCTCAGCGGATCACGGGCATTATGCTGCATGTGACCTACCAGTACATTGTGCCAGTCTACCAGATACAAGGAACCGTCCGGAGCAAACTCCATGTCTACCGGTCTGAAGTTCGGATCATCACTGGTGACTAAGTCTAATCTGTGCTTAGTCTTATAGCCTGTTCCGTCATCAATCACCTGATGCATTTTGGTACCCAGGAAGCCAATGGTGTTATTAATCATCATATCGCCCTGAACTTCCTCAGGGAAATGTCTGCTATGAACAAACTCTAAGCCTGAGGTAGGCCGCACTCTGTGTTTCTCTTCTATCAGATCTTTTGAGCCAGGATTAGACAAGCCGTATTTAGATTTAATGGTACCGGGCATCATCCACTCTACATTAGGGCCTGAAGTGTGAGCAAAAAAGTTTTGCCCCCACTGATCAAAGGCAATGCCCCATGGATTAGGAATAGGCAACTGGGCCGTACGTTCTAATTTTTTTCGTTGCGGGCTGTATCTGTAAAAACCACCATTAGTCGCTCTTACGGTTCCATAAGGAGTTTCTACATTGGTATGAAGGAAAACACCCTCTCCCATATAAATTGCCCCGGAAGGATCGGCACAAAAAGCACTGATCACATGGTGTGTATCATGGTCATCAAAACCACTTAAAATAATCTCTACCTTATCAGCATGATCGTCTCCATCTGTATCGGTATAAAGTTTCAGGTTGGTACCCTGCGAAATGTACACACCCTCGGTAGCAAACTCGAAACCTGCCGGAATGTGCAAATTATCTGCAAACACTGTTGATTTGTCTGCTTTATAATCTCCGTCAGTGTCTTCCAGAATGATAATTTTATCGTTGGGTTTAGGATCACCCGGCCTGTAATGTGGGTAGGTAGGCATAACCGCCACCCAAAGTCTTCCTTTACTATCAAAAGAAATCTGAGAGGGGTTAGCTAACTCAGGAAAGTCTTCTTCTGAAGCAAAAAGCTCAATTTTATAACCGGGAGCCATATGAAATTTGCTCATGGCCTTATCGCCATACAGGTATTCTACCTTATCTGTCAATTTAAAATTGGTCTCAATGGGCGATAACTTTTTCGTTTTGGAATCTGCCAGAGCAAGGTCATAACTTTCTCCCTGTAGGGTTTTCCAGATCAAGGTATCTCTGTTGGCCGTCATTTGATGAACTTTGACGAGCTCTTCAGGATAATTTTCATTGCCAAAAGGTCTGTATCGTCTTCCGAAAACATGGACACCATTCGGGATTTTATAATCATTGTGCCACATCCAGTTCTTTTCCAGCACTGCCGCTTTCACTTTATCCTTCAGAGAGCTGTTAACAAACATTTTCTTTCCAAAGACGCCATCTGCCAACAATGTAGAGAACTCTTTATAGCCATCATCATTAAGTTGAAGGCCGTCAATGGTGTATTCTTTGCCTGTTTCAAACCACTCTTTTGAAGGATTAAAGGCATCCACAAACAATACATCATATTTGCCGGCTATTTCCTCAATTGCCTTTGCATATAGTTTAAGATTTTCATTCTCTTTCTTACCATCAGGAAGGTCATATTTTGACGATAAATCCTGAAAGGCTATGGGCGAAACCAAAGCCAATTGCGGAGCAGAGGTTTCATTGTATTGCTGGGCTCTGGTATGTTCAATAAACGCAGAAAGCTCTCCCTTAAAGTTCTCTACACCCGCTTCTCCTTCGTAAGACTCTGAAAAGCCAAAACAAGCAATGATAATATCCGTTTTATTTTTTGCTAACCATTGATCGGGAGTTTCAAAATGCCCCTTACTTCCGGAGTTTTGTGCCAGATCTGTCTGAAACATTTCTGCTCCCGGAAAAGCCCATGGCGAATCCCGGCCCGAGTGTGGTCTGAAACCCGGCGTATCTCCTCCATCACACATATTTCGGATATAAAGGTTATGCTCCGGATACCTCATATGCAGCTCGGTCTCAAAATAACCGTAGTTCATCATTCGGGAACAAAGGTTATTTCCGATGAGACTAATATGAGCCCCTTTAGAGACACTTAAATAGTTCTTATTTGTGGCAAAACGACTAAGCACCAAAATGGCACAAACCGCCAGCACTAAAGACCAGACGGTTCTATAGCGTAATTTAGAAGACATAATTTCTTTTATAGGGTTGTAATTATCAAGTTGACAAGAATATCTAAAAATATAAACTTATTCTCAATATCGTTGTACGAAAGTCCCACACTTGCATGAAAAGCTCTTTTTTGAGCAAATAGAGTACACTTTTTGAGACAAATAGTACCATCAGAATCCTTCAAGGAATACGGTTAAGAGTCAGACTCCGGAATTTTATCATCCATCCATCATTTTTATCCGTAGATTGAACCTAAAAAGTAAGCCCGATAACCTAGCCTCAAACCCCACAGTTTTGATAAGTATAATTATCCCTACATACAATGAAGCTGCTACTATTCGACCTTGTCTGGAGAAGCTTAGTGGTGCGAATATTGAGGTAATCCTTTCTGATTCACCTCATTCTACGGACAATTTGCAATCGGTAGTTGAGGAGTTTGGTTTCACTTATAATCAATCAGATAAAGCGGGCAGGAATCATCAGATGAATGCCGGAGCCAAACTTGCCAAAGGAAGCATCCTGTATTTTGTTCATGCTGATACGCTGATACATGAGGATTTTGAACAAGATATTCTTCAGGAAATAAGTAAAGGAACCGACCTGGGATGCTATCGATATAAGTTTGACAAATACCATCATCCTTTGATGCATATCAATTCATTTTTTACGCGTTTCCCAATGATATGGTGCAGAGGCGGAGATCAAACTCTTTTTATCAAGAAACGGGTTTTCGAGGAATTAGGTGGCTTTTGTGCTGAGCACCTGATTATGGAGGATTATGATATCCTCATCAGAAGTAAGGGAAAATACACCTTCTCAATTGTCCCGAAAAACGTGATTGTCTCTTCAAGAAAATATGAAAAGAACAGTTATTGGGGCGTTTTGCGAGCAAACTATATTGTAATGAATAAGTGGCTCAAGAAAAAAGCGAGTCCCGAAGAACTACAAAACACTTATAAAGAACTCTTAAACAACTAAATTATGGAACAGTATTATGATCCTAAGGATCTGAAGAAATTTGGAAACATCAGTGAATATGGAAAAGAACTAAGCGATAAGTTTTTTGCTTACTATGGCGAAGTTTTCAAAGAAGGGGCTTTAACAGCCCGAGAAAAAGGCTTGATAGCCCTGGCCGTAGCTCATGCCATTCAATGCCCTTACTGCATAGATGCATACACTACAGACACTATAGAAAAAGGCTGCTCTGAGGAAGAATTGATGGAAGCCGTGCATGTAGCTGCCGCGATCAGAGGAGGAGCCTCTCTTGTCCATGGGGTTCAGATGATGAATAAATCTAAAGAGCTGCTAATGTAATGGTTAAAAATCCTGTAAAATCTTTAAAAGCCCAGAAACACGAGCTGGGCGATACCGCTTTTCAGCTCAAAGTTCTCAACGATACCGACAGCCTTGGTTTCTCAATGCCAAAGTTTAAGGAAAAGCTTGAAGAGAGTGATCTCTTCCCTCTAAAACCTACTTCATTGGAGGTATTGCAGATTAATATGGGCAAAATGTGCAATCAGGTATGTAATCATTGTCATGTTGATGCGGGGCCAGACCGTAAAGAAATTATGACCCGAGAGACCATGCAACTTTGTCTGAATGTGATCAAAAAAAATAATTTCACCACTGTAGACCTTACAGGCGGTGCACCGGAAATGAACCCTGATTTCAGATGGTTTATTGAAGAAATCAGAGCCATTTCCCTGGATATCAAAATAATAGTACGCTGTAATCTGACCATAATCAGAGCCAATCCGAAATATTACGATTTACCACACTTCTATAAAATTCATCGTTTAGATGTAGTAAGCTCTTTACCTGCATACACAGAATCCAGAACAGACGCTCAGCGTGGAAATGGCGTTTTCAAAGACTCTATTAACGCATTGCAAATGCTCAATGAAGTAGGCTACGGAATAGAAGGAACGGGCCTAACGCTTGATTTGGTCTATAACCCTTCAGGGGCGTTTTTACCGAGCGGTCAGGCCGGGCTGGAAATGAACTTTAAACGTAAACTCAAAGCTGATTTTGATATAGAATTTAATCATCTTTTTGCTATTACTAATATACCCATCAGCCGGTATTTAGACTACCTTATTGTATCCGGAAATTACGGAGCATATATGGAGAAACTGGTGAATGCCTATAACCCTGCTGCCGCAAAAAATGTGATGTGTCGAAACACTCTTTCCATTGGCTGGGATGGTTACATTTTTGATTGTGATTTCAATCAAATGTTGGATTTAAAAGTGGCTTGCTCTTCAAAACATCTGAAAGACTTTAATTCTGAAGAATTAATTAACAGATCTGTCATTGTGAACCAGCATTGTTATGGCTGCACCGCTGGTGCGGGAAGTAGCTGCGGGGGTGAGGTGGCTTGATATTACAATCAGCTTAAAGCCAGCACATTGCGGTCATTAAATAGCAACCCCTGACACAGATCAGGGGTTATTTTCATCTTTTTTAGATACAAATCAGGGCTTATTTTTTCCAAAATACGACACAAATCAGGACTTATATGATAAGAAAAAATTCTATCACCTCTCTTCAATCCTCAAAACCAAGTCGCCGCGAAGGCTCCGCCTTTACTTAATTGAATACGGCCTATGGCCGATATTTAATACATTTTTAAGGTTCATTATGCCATACTCAAACTAGCGTTTTGAAATCTCTACACCGAAGCTAGCCTCAGAGAGCAGACCTTTGACCGCCTCATTGAATTATCTGCAATTCGAATATTGAATTTCAATCTCAATATTTCAAAGAATAAGTAAGAATTGCAGAACCGATTGTTCCGTTTCTATCTATTAAAACTTCTGATACTCGGCCCTGGTCATCAAAGGTGTAACTGAAGCTAAGTGTTGTAGTCTCTCCCTGTTCTTCAAAAGTGGCCGTTTTAATCAGGTGGCTACTGTAATGCCCTAGGAAAGAATCTCTGAAGGTCCAATGCACAGCTGAAGGACTGAGCACCTCTTGTCTTATGTTATTTTCATAATCAGTATAGGTGTAGGTCGCTTTTGTGCCAAGAGTTTCAACCATAGATTGTAGATCGCCCTCAGGGCTATAACTGAAAGTCCTTGTTGTATTTGCATACATGAAAACCAGAAAATCATTTTTGTAATAATAGCCAGCCGTACGGTTATCAGATATTGCCAGTCCGTTTTTATCTAACTGATAAATTAATGGTTCTGTGGAAGCATTCACTATCAGTTCATTCCCATTGTATTCGTAGTCATAAAGGTTCTTTTCAGCTACGGTTACATTCTGTATTTTACCATCCTGAGAATAGCTCAAATCAATGGGAATATTTGAGGAGCCTTCAGCATCCTTAAATTCTAGTTTCAGGTCGATATGGCTTATGGCCAATTGCTCAGTACCTGACGACTTAATTTCCGGCAGTTCGCTGAGTTGTTCTTCAATTGTTTTTCCCTGTGGGAACACTTCGTTTTCAGGGGTATCATCTTTACAAGAAAGGAAAGAAGTGGTTAATAAAACCAAGAGATAGATGTTCGTTTTCATAGGGCTAATTGTGTTTGTATGAATCGTAACGATAACTGTCAAAGCTTATTACTCTAAAGAAACCATTTAATTCTGCAACCTTTCCATTTCCACATAAAAGGGGAAAATGCGTTTCCCGGCCGAAACATAAAACGGAATAAGGTCACAAGTACCCTGAGAGAGTTTAATACTATTCATCTCGACCCTCTCCAGATTTTCTCCCTCGAATACCTTCTTAAACACTTTTGAACCCACTTCTAAATACATTGTTCCGGAGCTTACAGGCTTGATAAATTTGAAGACTGCCTTATATTTCCCCTCATTTACGGAGACTCTCCATTTGCCATAGACCTCCTCCTGAGCCCAAATTCCCCTTTCTCCTCCGGCATCGTTTCTGTTTAATATTATTGGATTTTCCTGCTCAGCTCCCACAACTATTGGTGGTTGATTCACTAAATGTACAGAGCTTATTAAACTATGATATTGTTTGTCGAACTCTTTTTTAAGAGTTCTGGCTACCTCTTTCTGCTCTACATTAAGATTGACTTCCTCTCCGGGATCTGAGTTAATATTATATAATTCGAAGTCTGTCATTTCTGCATCAAAATCTGTCATACCAACTAACCGGTAATCACCCATTTGTAAAGCAACGTTATTATATAACTCCGGGTACCGTCTGGCCCATGAAAAGAACAAGGGTCTGTCTGCCCAGCTTACTTCTTTTCCTTCCAATAAGGGTAGTAAGCTGTGCCCATCTAATTCACGATCCTTAGGCAATTCTAAATTACATATTGCTGCCAGCGTGGGAAGTATGTCCATATGGGTGGCTGTTACATTAATGCTTTTTGCTTCGGGGTATTTCTGAGGATACCTTAGCATCATTGGCACACGAACGCCTCCTCGGTACACCATCGTCTTACGCCCCCGCATACCTCCGGTAAATCTTTTTTGTTGCGGCCCATTATCAGTCATAAAAATAAGGATCGTATTCTCAGCAATTCCCAGTTCCTCAAGTTGAGTCAAAAGCTTTCCGATATTATCATCAATATTGCTGACCATTCCATAGACCTTTCGGGCATCTTCCTTATCCCTTTCTGTCATTTCAGGCAGATTGTCTACATCTTTAAAACCTTCAGACGGATCAATATCTTTATACATATCGTAATACTTCTGAGGCAATTGTAAAGGCGTATGTGGAGCATTGAAAGCCAGATAACAAAAGAAAGGATTCGCCTTGTTTTGCTTAATAAAATTCATGGCTTCCGTTGCGAATATATCTGAGCAATATCCTTCAAAGGCTTTCTGTTTTCCATTTTGCCATAATATAGGGTTGAAATAGCTACTGTCTCCTTTAAAATATGTAGTTATGTCTCCTACCTGACCCATCCCGCCGGAGAGATGTATTAAGGATTCATCAAAACCCTGATCCATAGGTCGGGAAGGATAATTATCGCCCAAATGCCATTTGCCAAAAATCCCTGTGGTGTAATTAGCCTTTTTCAGAAATTCGGCAATCGTTACTTCATCTGTATGCATGATAGCTCCGCCGTTATAGGTATCTCTAATTCCGGTCCTAAGCGACTGCCTCCCAGTCATTAAACTGGCACGTGTAGGGGCACAAACAGGTGATACGTAAAAGCTATTGAATAGAATACTGTTTGCCGCCAATTCATCAAGTACAGGTGTTTTCACATGCCGATTTCCTGTAAATCCAAAATCACCATAACCCTGGTCATCTGTCATGATGAGGATGATATTGGGCTTGTCTGGAGTTTCAGATTTCTCTGGTTTTGAACAGGCTAAAAAAACAGAACATACAGACAGACTAAGCAGCAGAGAGAATTTTTCCATAAAAGGCTTCGATAGGGTGTTTCAGACCGAATTTACGGAATAATTGAGATATCGGTAATATCGCTCCAGATATTCCAGATCTTTATGAAAGGGCTTTATACAACAGCTTAAAAAAGAAGAAACGAGCTATCAGTATACTAATAGCTCGTTTCTTTAATCTTCTCTTGGTTCTTTTCGTCTTGCATCTGCCATTCGAACTATCCTCGGGTGAAAAGAAGCAATTGGTTTGACTAATTCAGTTTGTGCATCAATAACTTCATGAATATTCTTGTACACCATTGGAGCTTCATCCAGATCGCTTCCAATCAATTCAATTCCCTGATCTCTCAGGATTTTTCTGACCTCAGATTCATCAACATTTTTAAATGCAGCTGTTCTACTCATTACCCGGCCCGCACCGTGTGAAGCCGAATTGATGGAAGCCTCATTTCCTAGTCCTTTCACAAGAAAACCCGGCGTTGCCATTGATCCTGGAATTATCCCCAATTCATCTTTGGAGGCAGGTGTAGCACCTTTTCTGTGAACCAAAACATCTTTACCCATATACTTTTCCCGCCAAGCAAAATTATGGTGATTCTCCACCATAAGAATCGGTTTCAAATTCAGATCACTGGCCATTTTGTTATGGATTTCGTGGTGATTCGCTGAAGCATATTCGCCTGCTAAATTCATAGCTATCCAATATTCCTGCCCTTCCTCTTTATTAAGGTCTAGCCAAGCAAGATGTGAAGCCTCACCGGGCAACTTAGTTACCTGCCGTGCAATTCTTGTGTAATAATTAGCAATGGTTCCACCAAAGCCACGTGACCCAGAATGCGATAGCAAAGTCAAATACTGACCCATAGGTAAACCAATGGCTTCATCAAACTCTTCTATCTCTAAAACTCCCCATTCTACGAAATGGTTACCAGTGCCTGAGGTCCCCAATTGTTTGTAGGCCTTATCCTTCAAATCATTAATTACTTTTGTGGCATTCCATTCAGCCTTGTCCATAATTGAGGCATCATACTTATGCCTTATCTCTCCGCCTATTCCGAACTGGGCATTCTTGCCCAGAAGCGTTTTAAGCATATCAGACTCCTTTTGTAAAACACTTGAAGGCAAATCAAAAACAGACATGCACATTCTGCAAGCAATATCAACGCCTACGGCATAAGGGATGACCTTATCAGGCTCTGTGGCCAAAACACCTCCAATGGGCAAGCCGTATCCCTGATGAGCATCAGGCATAAGAGCACCACCTATAGCTATAGGCAATTGCATGGCAACATTCATCTGGTTAAAAGCTCCTTCTTCAATATACTCACCTCCATAGACAGGGAAATCCAGTATTTCAGGTTTTAATTCAAATTTACTGGAATCCAACTCCCTTTGAGTTTTAACCGGAAATTCAGAAATGGTTTGCTCCAGAAGAGCCTGCCCTGCTTTAGTAAGTTTTATGGATATTCCATTGTCAGACTCTTTGACTAGCAAGCGAGCCAGCTTAGTCAGCTTATTTTTCCTTTTAGCAGCAGCTTTGGGGTGGTCAAAAAGCTTTACAAGTGCTTTGAGAATGTCTTCTTCTCCCCACCCTGCTTTGGTTAATAGCCCTTCTGTTACCCGGGTAACTCTAGGTATAATTTCGGCGGGGATTTCCGCAATCATTTTTATGCTGTTTTCCATTTTTTTCTATTTGATACTACAAAGCTGGCAATCGTCTACGCAATCTTTTTGCGTAGATAGCAGAAAGTTCTAATTTGCTAAAAATAAGTACAGTTTACGCAAATGCCCGTTAACAGAAACGCCCTGATCCGCTACAAAGTAATTGACAGCTGCCTGCAAAGGAGACAACGAAAATGGACACTTGATGATTTAATTGATGCCGTTTCTGATGCCTTGTATGAGTTTGATGGGAACGATAAGGGTATAAGTAAGCGAACGATCCAGTCAGATATTCAAATGATGAGGAGTGATAAACTAGGTTATTATGCTCCCATTGTGATTGAAGACAAGAAATATTATACCTATTCAGAACCAGGGTACAGCATCACGAATATTCCACTATCCGAAACTGATTTAGGAAAGATGAACGAAGCCGTAGAAATGCTGAAACAGTTCAAAGGCTTTACGCATTTTAATCAGCTGAATGAGGTGGTTCAAAAACTGGAAGATCATGTTTACTCGTCTCGTGTCAAATCGTTTCCTGTTATAGATTTTGAGAAAAATGATAATCTGAAAGGTCTAAATCATCTTGATATTCTGTATCAATCGGTTATTCATAAAAAGCCCGTTTCATTGACTTATCAATCATTCAAAGCCCGAAAGGCGAGTACTTTTGCCTTTAACGTCTGGTGGCTAAAGGAATTTAAGAACAGGTGGTTTGCCGTTGGCGTCAAAGATCAGAAGAAGTTTCTTCTAACACTGGCTTTGGATCGAATTGAGGATGTTAATATTTCAGAAGAAAGTTATGTAGAAAATGACAAGTTCAATCCTGAATTATACTACAAACATGTAATTGGGGTAACTGTGAGCAATCATCTAAGACCTCTTAAAGTTGGTTTGTTTGTTTCCAATCTGCATGCCCCGTATGTCATTACAAAGCCTTTACATAGCTCTCAAGAATTACTGGAAACACGGGAAGATGGTATGGTAATTCAATTGAAAGTACAGCATAATTTTGAGCTGGAAAAAGAAATTCTTGGCTTTGGGGAAGGAGTGCAAGTTTTGTGGCCGCCAAGGCTTCAAAAGAAAATTAAAGAAAGATTGCAGAACGCCTATAAAAGCTATGACTCATCAGATATTCCCGACGAGTCACTAGCTTAATTTTTCATGAAGATTTGCTTCAATTGATCCAGAATTTGTCCGTTTCCTGAAACAGAAATTGTGTTGATTTTCTCTGCGATCTTCTCCACGTATTCCATCTCCTTCAGTTTCCAGAGCATCTGGTTTTCTTCCATCAGTTTAGCCGTATTCAGCAAGCTTCTGGTAGAAGCCGTTTCCTGTCTTTGCGTAATCATATTGGCCTGAGCTGTTTTTTCGGCAATCAAGACTTTGTTCATAATCGTTTTGATTTCGCCCGGCAAAATGATATCCCGAATACCGCAGGTTTTTAATTCCACCCCTAAAGTAAGGCCCTCTTTGGCCACATCCTGAAGTATGTAATCAGAGACTCTTTCTTTTTTGGCCACCAGTTCATCCAATGTCATTTCACCAATGTACTCTCTCAATGAAATCTGAAGCATCACATACAACTGCTTTTCAAACTCCTTGTTATTAAAGAGAGCTTTCTTGAGGTCAACAACCTGATAATGAGCAAAAAAGCTGATCCGAACATTAGCCTTGTCCTTGGTCAGAATTTCCTGGCCGGAAACCTCCAACTGCTGCTGACGAATATCCAGTTTGGCGACATCTATTTTTGTGGCGTTTTTCCACCAATAGTAGGTACCGCTCTCAAGCTCTTTCTCAAATTTTCCGTCAATCAAAAGCAAGCCTCGCTCGTAAGATTCCAAGGTATACCTTCTTATCCATGGCAAAAGAGCGGTGTCCAGCAATTGCCTTTCAATATCCTCTGTAATCTCAATTTTGGAGGTGTCCACTTTAACAAATGTTTGCTCTTTGATGCCTTTCCATACACCGTATTCGCCTTTTTACAATACTTTTGAGAATCGTTTGTTTTCGAATTGGAGGGCAATTTGATTGTCTCCAACCTCAATCAAGTGTAGCTCGCTGGCTACTTCTGGTTTCAGATGCAAAGTATCTTCAAGTAAGGGAGGATTATATACCTCATCTCTGTTAAAAACAAATACCTGTTCACCCTGAATGAACCAATAAATGCCTTCCTGAAGCACCTTTTGGAATTTCTTCCTTTTGAAAACCAAACCAATCTGGTTTTCCAATACCTGTACTCTTTTCATTTGGGTACGTGTTTAAGTTAAAAAATAATAAAGCCGCTTAACCCGGGTTATCCGCAGAAAACTGCTGACGGGGTCCCCCTTAAGAACAGCTGGGGGTGGAACGTTCCAGTAGATCCTTGTGAACTCCATTTAGTATCAGATGTACTTTTTGGTGAAAACAAGTATCGACCAGAAGGTTTCACTCTTCGTCATTCGGTATCCGGGCGGCCCGGCCGAGCTCCTGTGATCACTTAGACCTGGGCAAGCCGGGTTAAACGGTGAGTTTTGCCATTTTTGGGCTGGCAGCCCTTTACAGATTAACGGTCTGTTGCATTAACCAATATGCTTCAGGTAACTAAAACCTAGCGGGATTCGAACCCGCATATTGCTGCTGCTCTAACCTAGCTGAGCTACTCCGTCAAAGACAGAGGAAGGAATCGAACCTTCGACCTGCAAGGTGATATAGAGATTAAAGTTCTGACGGCATATTCATCCCAATTAGTAGAATACCACGAGGCAATACGGAAACCTTCGTCAGGTTCAAAACAGTAATCAAAAATCGAGGTGAATATGAGGATCGAACTCATGTCTTTACCCTAGTGGGCATTGTCCTTTCCACTGGACCAAAACACCTTTGTTGTCAATTGACTGTACAAAGGTTTTGCAGTAGTACGCAGCCTTTTTGCGTAGGTGAAAAATTTCTTACTTTTTATTATTGTGGCAATTGGGTAGATTTTACTAATAATAGTACATAACTATTCTATGAAATCATCGAAGAAGAGTTTTTTTGACTAAGCTAAAATTGTGCACGCGAGGTGAAATGAAGTTCATATCGGTTAACTGTTTTTTAAATTCCCGAATATCCTTTTCGCTAAGGATTATTCGTGCGTTTTCTGGATTTAAACTATCAAAAAAGACAAAGAAATTTTTAGCATAATAACCTTGATTATAATCAGGAATGGATTGGAGGATTTTATAATATTGTCCTTTATACGAAAACTTATATTCTACAAATGCACGACTGTTACGACTAGACGGAGATCCTCCTGTTACATATGCCATTTCAACTAAGCCTGTTTTTTTTAATTGCTCAAGCTCGTTTTCCTGATTATTTAAAGAATAAAGGGCAAAAAGTAAAACCAAAATATTAGGCCAAAACTGTTTTATTAATTTTCTCATTAATGTTGTAATGGGAATTTGTTATTAAGTCTGTAATGTTATAATAAGTTAATTACTCAAATATGCTTCCATTTAAGAAAACCCTCACTCCAGATAATCCAAATCCTTATGAAAGGTTTCGGGGAGTTTGTAGTTGGCATACATGGCTATGGCAAAACAACTGACACCTGTGATGAGTGCTGCCTGAATGATGGTGAATTGCTCCATAGACCCCAGAAAACCATAAAGCATACTTATAGGAATGGCCGCCCCCCGTACAAAATTGGGAATGGTGGTAGCTACTGTGGCTCTGATATTGGTACCAAACTGCTCTGCCCCCATGGTGATCATCACAATCCAGTATCCTGTGGAGATACCCATAATGACACAAACGGTATAAAACGTGAAGGCAGTTTGATTATGAAGATTTAGGTAAACCAAAGAAATAGCAAGACTAAAAACCTGAAAAATACCAATGGCCTTTTTCCTGCTTTTAAGTTTTTGACTGACCACTCCACACAGCACATCACCACAGGCCAGACCAATGTAAATAAAGGCCACCGCTTTCCCAGTCGTAATTTCTCCTTGAATATTAAGCTCAGTAGCCAGAGAAGGGGCCATTTGCATCAAAATAGTGACCACAAAAAACACCGGAATACCTACCAGTAAACTAAGTATGTACACTCTTCTGCTTTGAGGGTTCGTTACCAACTTCCAGATATTACCTCTTTCGTGTTTCTGATCTGATTTGGCATTTAAAAACATTTCTGACTCAAAAGTGCCAATTCTCATTAATAACAAAAGAATACCGAGACCGCCACCTACAAAGAAGGCGTGTCGCCAATACAAAGAATCACCAATGAGACCCGCAACTACTGCCCCCAAAACACCTGTAGCAGCCAAAATTGAGGTTCCATAGCCCCTGATTTTCTGAGGCATTGTTTCGGCTACAATAGTCACGCCTACACCAAGCTCCCCGGCTAATCCAACTCCAGCCAGAAAACGCAGGGCTGTATACGAGTAAATATCATTGATAAAGCCATTGATAATATTACAAACTGAGTACAGAAGAATGGACCCAAATAAAACCGAAAGACGGCCTTTTTTATCTCCCAAAACACCAAAGAATATACCGCCAAGCAGTAAACCCACCATCTGGATATCAAACAGAAACAGCCGCATATTGTCGAGATTTTGACCCGCGTAACCCATTTCTGCCAGACTGCTTTTGCCAATAACCACAAACAGGATTAAATCAAAAGTATCCACAAAATAGCCTAATGAAGCTACCAGTAATAAAAGTAAGGTTGACTTTTTCAAGGAATAGGGGTTTTGGCTGGCAAATTACTGAAATTGAACCAATGACCTATAAAAAACATTATGCTCTCAAAGAAAAGGTATGATACCCAAAGAGGTTCCTGAAGAATTAAAACCCCTCATCAAAAGTATTCCTGAAGAGATAGCCAATATGATCTCTCATGGGCTTGGTGTTTTGTTTTTTCTGATAGGTATACCGCTTCTGTTAATTAGGGTACAGACAGATGGATGGCTTACTTTAGGCAGCGTAATTTTCAGTATTTCGCTTCTAATGGTTTACTTTTCTTCCACTATTTACCACAGCGTATACAAACTCTATTTAAAAAGAAGACTTAGAGTTTTTGATCACATCAGTATATACTTTTTGATTGCGGGCAGTTTTACGCCTTTTGTACTTAAACATGTACAAACTACTTTAGGTTGGAGCATTTTGGGCCTAATCTGGCTCATGGTATTAATAGGAGGCATTTTCAAATATTTTTTCACTCATAAGTTTAATGTTGTTTCTACGCTGGCTTATGTAGGTATGGGAGGCATGGCCGTTTTTATCATCACTCCCCTTTCTGAAAATCTTACAGACAGTAGTCTGCATTGGCTGGCTTTAGGAGGTATCTCCTATTTAGCAGGAGTTCCTTTCTACCTCTGGAAACGACTGTATATGAATCATTTCATCTGGCATGTTTTTGTTTTGATAGGAAGTGTATCTCATTTTATGGCGGTTTGGCATTTAGTATAAATACCACCAAAAACTCAGGTTTCAACCACCTTCCCTCTCCTTTTAGCCACTTGTCTTAATGCTTGTAGACAGATGCATAAGATTTATCTAACTTTGATAAAACCCTAATCTTATGAATAAAATAATTTCCCTTGTCATCCTGAGTATTCTTACTCTGCAAATTCAAGCCCAGGAAGTGGGCATTATTATGGGTACCGCCCGCGACTACATGCGTGAAGGAACCGTAGAAGAAGCCCTGATAAAACTAAAAAGTATGGGCATTAAATACCTGGAAGGTGCCGGTGCCAGAGGTATGAGTAATGAAGAATACAAGGCTTTGCTTGATAAACATGGTATGAGGGTAATTGCCGGAGGTACTTCATTTGAGAAACTGCAAAGCAGAGAGGGCGTTCAGGAATATATTGATCAGTTAAAGTTCTTTGGTGCCGAATATGCCACATGCTATTGGATTCCTCACAAGGGAGATGACTTCACATTTGCAGATATGCAAAAAGGAATTGACGTTTTTAATACTGCCGGAAAGCAATTTGCAGAAGCAGGCATCTCTTTCCTCTATCATGCACATGGTTATGAGTTCAGACCTTATGATGGGCCGGGCACCCTATTTGACTATATGATGGAAAAGCTTGACCCACGTTATGTAAATCTGGAACTGGACGTTTTCTGGATGAGAAACCCGGGACAAGACCCAGCGGCATTAATGCGTAAATACCCGGGCCGAGTTCCTGTCACTCATTTAAAAGACAGGATGAAAGGCTCAGTGGATAACCTGAATGGCAGGCAGGATAAAGAGAGAAACGTAGTGCTGGGCACAGGAGATGTGAACATTGCAGAAGTAATGAAAGCAGCTAAAGAAACCGGAGTAAAATATCACTTTATTGAAGATGAATCTTCTAGAGCCGGTGTACAGCTGCCCTTGCATCTGGCCTATCTAAGATCCTTAGAATCAAATATAAAAGCAGTGCAGTTTTCAGTAGACAGGCTACATAAAGCCATGGTAGATGCTGATTCGCTTACGCTAAGTACCATCACTGCAGAAGAACTTACCTATGGGCACTCAAGTGGCACAATTGAGAACAAAACTGTCTTCATGGAAAGTCTGCTGAGCGGTAAGTCTGATTTTGCGAAAATAGATTTTCCTAATCCTGACATTACAGTCAAAGGGGATGTAGCCTGGGTAAGAAATGTAATGAATGCTGATGTATTGGATGGTGGCAGAGCCAATAAGATTTCCTTAAAAATTCTTTACGTTTGGGTCAAAGAAGACGGCAATTGGAAATTACTGGCACGGCAAGCAGTTAAGTAGTTAGCGTTTCATCACTTCTTTAAAACGTTGTTTTTCAGCACCTTTTCAAGAGTTTCATCCTTGAAGCTTCTTCCTATTGGTATCTTGTTTCCTTTAATGAGTAATTCATGACTCTCTATGCTTTCAATTTTGCTGATGGGAACAATATAGGATTTATGCACCTTCAAAAACCTATCTGAATTTAGGTTTTCTTCGACTGTTTTTAAGGGGAGCAAGGTCATATAATTGCCTTCATTGGTGTGAATAACCACGTAATTCTGAAGCGACTTTATAAAGAGAATTTTATCAATATATATCTTCTCATATTTGTTTTCGCATTTAATAAAAAAGTAAGCCTCTTCAGGTTCTTTAGAGGCCTTGGAGCCCAGATTAAACTTTAACTCATGCATCTTCCTTACCTTTTCTGCAGCCTTAAAAAAGCGGTTAAAGGTTATTGGCTTTAGCAGATAGTCTGTGACATCTTGCTGGAATCCATCTAAAGCATATTGCGAAAATGCAGTAGTCAGAATTACATGGGGCCGCTCTGTCCGCATTTGAAGAAAATCAAGGCCTGTCATCATGGGCATCTGAATATCAAGAAAAATCAGGTCAATCGTATGAGAATCCAGGCATTGATTTAATTCTAAAGCATTTTCACAAACATGGGTGAGCTCCAGGTAGTCCACTACTTCAATGTATTTAGTCAAAACATCTCTGGCTAATGGCTCGTCATCTACTACAACACATCTTAACTTATTTACCATGCAATTCGAAGTTTAACGTCAAAGACAGTTGAGCTACTTGAAATTTCCAAATCATACTTGTCATGATAAATTAAGTCAAGCCTTCTTTGTACATTTTTCAGGCCTATTCCACTGCATTCAGACTTCGGTTTATTGATTACAGAATCAGGAGCTTTGCTGTTCTCTAAACTCATGTAGAGACCGCCATTATCTGTCAGAAGTTTCATCCTTATAAAATTTGATTGTGATTTGCCTTTTGATACATATTTAAAGGCATTTTCAACAAACGGAATCAAAATAAATGGAGCAATTCGCTGACCATTTTTCACTTTATTCTCTATCTCAAAAACCAATTCTGTTTGCTTCTCATCTAATCGTAACTTTTCTAAATCTATGAAGTTTTCTAAAAAAGTTAGCTCTTTTGAGAGTTCAGTTTCTTCCTCATCACACTCATAAAGCTGATACCTCAACATTCCCGAAAAATTAGCTAAAGACTCTGAGGCCAGGTCTGGATTTTTGTGAATTAAAGCAAAAATGGAGTTAATGGTATTGAATAGAAAGTGAGGGTTAATTTGTGATTTTAAATACTTGAGTTCAGTCTCTAGCTTCTCCTTTTCAAGGGTCAATTGCCTTTTCTCTGCTCTAAGCCAGTTTTTACCAAGTTTTATACTCATCGCTAAAGTCATACTGGCTAAAGTAGATGGCAGGGCATTGGTCAAAAAAATGTTTACAAACTCGTTGGGCTGCCTTTTAAATATTTCAAAAAAAGTCTTTTCAGAAAAATACGCAGCTACATAGTACCCACTAGTTATTAGCATAGTACATAAAATAATGAGTGCTATCAGAGCAATGATGTAAGTACCGTACGCCCGCCTGTACAATAACCTTGGGATCAGATAATACAGATTAAAATAGACTCCTATAATCTGAAAAACTACATAGGAGTACGTTTTGATTGACTCCGTAGAGCTTAAGTATGAAAAAGCACCATAGAAGTCTCCCACATAAATGGTGGTCCATATAAAATGGTATACCAACCAAAAAGGGATATGGTAGAGCTTGTACTTGATTAACCAGGAGTTGCCAGATATCATAAAGAGTGAAATTAAGAATTTTCGTCATTCAAATGAGGGCTTGATTGACCAATGGTCAATGATTATTGACAAATAACATTCTGGCTGCAATCCTGCGTTTGTCAACCCATGTAAACCTCTGATCAACTCCAATTTAACAGGCGTCCGAAGTCTCTTTTCTTTGAGCCTTATTCAACATACTCATTATGAAGAGAACACTAATATTCCTGTTGCTGCTTTCCCAAGGCACCAATGCACAGATTTCAGGTAAACTGGAAAATCCGGATCATGAGGTCATTCCATATGCTACCGTTTCGCTCTATCAATTGCCAGACAGTACTTTTATTCTGGGTACCAATAGTGATGAAATTGGAGAGTTTTTTATTCCAACACAACAGCCTTCATCATATTATATCAAGATCAGCAGTGTAGGGTTTGCAGATACTTTCACCTCAGCTATTATGATTGAAAATGAAACCCCCATCCGCTTAGGCCTATTGAAAATGACTGCTGATCTTACAGCCTTAAATGAGGTGGTTATAAGGACAAAAAAGGATATAGTACAGCAAACCGAAATGGGTCAGGTAATTAACGTTCAAAACAGTCTAATGACTCAGGGTAGCTCAGCTATGCAGGTTATTGAAAGATTACCAGGCGTTTTGGTTGACAAGAGAAATAACCAATTTGGCCTTAACGGACAAAGCGGAGTCACCGTACTTTTTAATGGGCGGCGTGTTCAGCTTTCAATGCCTGATTTAATGGCATTGTTGGAAAGTACCGATGCAAACAATATTGAAAAAATCGAACTCCTAACGTCTCCATCGGCCAAATATGATGCAGATGGAGGGGCAGGTCTCATCAATATTGTGTTCAAAAAAAATGAGAATGAAGGTCAGCAGCTAAGCCTCAATACTTCTGTAGGCTACGGTTATAAAGAAAAAGCAAATGGGTCAATGGCCTATTCCTATGGCATAAAGAAAGTGTTTATTAATACAGGCTATTCTTACTTTCATGATAATAGCAAGAGAGGTTTTGAGGGAGAAGGTTTCGGCAATCAGCCCATTGTAGGCGGACCAGGATATACTTTTTTCTCCACCTATTTTCACAACAATCTGACAACTCACAATACCAATTTCTCACTGCTTTATACTCCATTGAAGAGAACAGAAATAGGCGGAGATGTGTCGTTTTTAATGAGTAGTACAATCGGTAAATCTGTCATCAATAATGCAAGAGATAATGAGGATAAATCTTTCATTCGATCAGATATCCTTTCTGAATCTTTAACACGCAAAAAGAACCTTATGTCATCTGTGTATTGGTCTCAGAAAGTCAATGACCAGAATCATTTGAATTTAGATTTCAGTTATTTAAGCTACTCAAATGACAGTCCCAGTCTGGTAAAAAGTAAATACTTTAATCGCGAGGGCGAAGCCTTAGACCCTGAAAACGCTGTTTACACAGAAGGTAACAGGGGTACAAGTATATCCTCCATAGATCTAACCGTTTTAAAAGCCGATTATCAGTTAAAGATTGGCTCTGTTTCTGAAGGTGAATTTGGCATAAAAGGGAGTTATTCAATCAATAGAAACGACAGTAAAATAGAAACAAACTCGGGAGAAAATTGGGTGGTAGACCCAAGATCTCAAAGCCTGATTCATAGTGATGAAAAGTTACTGGCAGCGTATTCTCAATTTAAGATTGGGCTTTCTGACAAATCAACTATTCATGCCGGACTTCGTTATGAATATTGGAAAAGAAAAATTAGCAACAACCCTGAGCCCTTCATCATAAGTCAAGTATTCCCAACTTTTTTATTCCAACATTATTTGACAGACCAAACTGTTTTCAGATTTAACTACAACAGAAGAATTAGCCGACCTACCTATGATGATCTGATTTCAAACCTGTACTACAATGACCCTACAGCCGTTTTTACAGGCAATCCACTTTTAAAGCCGACCATTTCAGATGGTCTCAAATTAGAGTTTTCAATTCATGGATTCAATATTGGCCTTACGGCTCAAAAAGAGCTTAATCCAATCATCAGATACCAGATAACCTCAACGGCTGCCAAAGATATTCTGATTCTTTCACCACAAAATGCCGACTACCAAAACAGCCTGACTATGGCTCTCAATTTTCCTTGGCAATGGGCATCATGGGCAAAGCTTAGTCTGTCAAGTGCTACTTCATTAAGGAAATTTCAGATTAGTTATACCCCTGAGGTGGCAACTAAAAAATACCTTTTTCAATCACTGAATTTTAATCAAACGTTTAACCTTCCGGCAGACTTCACAACAGAGATTTCAGGTTGGTGGAATTTCGCAGGTTACCTTGGTCACACTGCACAGGATGGCTTCGGTGTAATCAATCTCGGGATTTCTAAAAAACTGAAAAATGATAGGGGCACTGTACAATTTGGCATTTCTGATCTATTCAAATCATTTGACATTGAGAATCACATTGGTGCCACAGGACCTATTATTTTTGATATAGATACGCATTCGCGGTACCGTGATGAATCAGGTATCAGCAGAATCTTCAGGCTAAGTTATTCACGAAATTTTGGCAGTTCCTCAAAAAGAAAAAGAAGAAACACGGGTGCGGAAGAAGAAAAAAGTAGGGTGAATAAGTAAAATCGAGTTAACTAAATTATTTAAGGTGAAAAAAGTTATATTCGGGTTGAAAAAAGACCAATGAAAAGCTATTTAATTCTGGCCAAAAACCTACTGGTACTTCTTATTCTCATAAACTGTCAAAGTAAGAAGGAGGATACCACAAATGAAACTGATGAACGTGTAGTTATAGCACCCACTTATCAGGACATTCTTGATTCGGCAAAACTGAATGGAGCCGTTCTTATTTACGACAGCCAACAAGAAACCTTCTACACAAACGACTCCGTTTGGATGAAAACGGGTTTTCTTCCGGCGTCTACTTTTAAAATAGCTAACTCCATTAATGCCTTAGAAAATGGAATAGCAAAAGATACCAATACTATGTTCTTTTGGGATGGGAAACCGAAGTTTTTGAAATCTTGGGAAGAAGATATGAATTTCTTTCAAGCTTACCAGAGATCATGCGTGCCTTGTTATCAGCATATTGCCAGGCAAACCGGGGTTAATAAAATGAGAGAAACGCTGGATAAAATTGATTATCCGGGAATGGTCTTTGACAGTACCAGTATTGATAATTTCTGGCTGGAAGGAGCCTCACGTATTTCACAAATTGAACAAATAGCCTTTCTAAAACGATTGTTCAACAAGAAGCTTCCTCTCACAGAAAATACGTATGCCGTTATGGAGCAAATAATGCTTCTCAAAGAAACGCCAAATTATAAGCTTTACGGTAAAACAGGATGGGCACAGCCAGACGACGTTACAAACATTGGGTGGTTTGTGGGTTATGCAAAAACGGCAGACAATGTTTTTTTCATTGCCACAAATGTTCAGCCGGGTCAAGGTTTTGATATGCAAGATTTTGGGAAAGTCAGAATGGGCGTTAGCTTGGATGCATTGCAGCCCCATATTGAGAAATTACTTTAAATCAGTATTAATCAGCCCTAAAATGCTTCTCCGGTATAGATATAAAACGCTTGCCCTTCCCGAGTAAAGCCAACATCCAATCTGATGAAAATATCCTTTTTTGGGAAAATCAGGTATCTAAGACCTACTCCACCTGCTGGTAGAATATCCTTAAAGCTGAATTGTCTTAACTCGGGCTGTACAGAACCAACAGAAAGAAAAGCCGCTCCGCCAATTCGCTTACTAAAACCGAAAGGAAGAAAGCGGTATTCGGCCTGAGCAGCCAGATAATGATTGTCTCTGAATCTGCCATAATAATAGCCTCTCATAATACTTTCACTGCCCAGAAGTGCCATCATGTTAAAAGGTGCAGCCCCGTTAACAAACTGCCCGTAGAGTTGAGCAGCCAAGACCTGATTCTTACGGACCGATTTGAAATATCGCAGATCGAGGTTTGTACTGGCAAAGTCAAAACTGCCGCCACCACTCTTGCCATAATGAAGGTAGGCCAGCTCGGCAAAAAGGCCGTTACGTACATTAAGGGCATTGTGCCGGTTATCATAAACTAAGCCAAGCCCCAAACCCAAACTGGAGGAGCCTTCAATTCCCGGAATAATTAACTCGTTTTCACCCGGGTGTTCTATTCTGGTTCTTGAAACCCTTTGATAATCCAGTTCAATCCCCCCAAAAAAATTGTCTGCAATGCGGTGTAATACCCTTTCTTTTACCGCAATATAGTCTGCCCCAATCAACAGCTCGTCGGCTTTTTGGGCACCCATACCAATGCCGTAGTATTGAAGAGGAAATCGCTGTGCTTTGAGTTTACCCAGAAAAAACCACTTGTCTTTATCTGTATAAATAAAATGTTCAAGGAAGCCTCCATACTGTTTATTGAGCGTGAAGAAACCGAAAGATTGAACCTCGCTCAGCCTGTTAGAACTGTCACTTTTTGAATAAAACAATCGCAAGGCCGATACACCGATTTCAAAACTCGTTTCAGGCGTATAGGCTAAACTGGGGTAAAAGAAATATTTTGACCCCGTCTCTTCGGAGTTAAACAGCTGATTATAAATTTTGCTTGGCAAACCCTTCTTTTTATCCAGAGTGTCTGATTGTGAATAAGCAGTAAAACCAGCCATAACCATGAACAAACAAATGATTTGTCTGAAAGAGTGGTGAAGTTTCGTAGAAGTATTCTTATTCAATTCTATGGCTACTTAGAGCTTGTAATAGTGCCAAATAAAGCTTTTCTATCAAATGCTCAAAAAAGTTATTCTTTAATAATCTGAGCTTCTTTGAAAAAGGCGATTCAGACATCTAAATATCATAACTAAGTAAAGACATAAAAATTTTAAGCCTTTTAAATTATTTAAACAGACCCTTCAAGTTATCTCAATCCTGGCCTTTGAATCTGGGGTATAAAATATAATGAATTCAATACACTACCTTCTAGAATCCCAAAACTTAAAAAGAAACACCATTAAATGAAATTTGTAAATAAGCATACAAACCGGAGCTATGCATAATAGGCTAATAACTAGTGTTATCATTGGGTGTATCTTCCACATTAGTCCAGGAAAATTGAATTCATTGTTTAGTTAAGCCACTGAATACTATACTAAGCACACACCTGTTTTTAAGCGTTGCCTTGGTTCTTAGATGGTAGAATACGATTACAAGGCTATTTAGGAGTAAACGCAGATGGCCTTTGAAGAGACTCTTCAAAGGCCAAGATCCGATTTCGTTTATTTCAATAATGCCCCGTTGTAATAGGAAATCACATTGCTGAATTTCCCTTCGTCATTTACATTGTGTTGATAATGAATAGGAAGCTCAATTTCCTTTTTATCAGATTTTCTAATCAAATGAATGTTCCACCAAGAATACAACACGCCTGAATTTCCCATTTCATAATGCATATAATCCGGGTAACCCACTTGCTCAAAATCTACCAGTTCAAAATTCTCTAAGAAGGCCGTTTTCTGTGCCTTATCTTCTGCTAAAGAGATTGACTTAAAAATATCACCATTGATATCGTTAAAAGTAGCTTTATCTGAGAAATAGCTGTAATACTTTTCAAACGCACCGTTTTCAGCAGCAGCTAACATTAAACGTAGGTTATTAATGTTTTGGTGTTGACTATAAATAGTGCCGTTTTTTCTTTCAGAAAACGCATCTCGAACCTCATTACCAAACTCAGGATTCATATAATTCATGATTCTCCTGATTTTATTGTCCTTCGTCAAAGTAAATGAACGATGTAAAAGCATATCTGCCTTAACTCCCGTTTTTTTGTGAACTCCTTTTAAGATATCCCAACTTTCAACGGTGACAGCATTATTATCACTTGGGTCTTTTGCATACTCAAATGCATCCGGATAGGACCCTTCCATTCTTTTAATAGAATAGTAATCCAAATTGTCTTTCCAGAAAGTAGCATTCCTTAAATAGGCTCCCTTGTCAGACCCTTTGGAATAAGCAGAAGAAGTTACCGCATTATAGGCCTTAAAATCTGCTGTCATCAGTTTTGACATGGCTGTCGTATCGCCTTTTACCATGGCCTTCGTGAAAGCATCTACCACATTTATGGCAGGATGCTCAATGTAGATTTTACCGTTTTCCTTCTTTTGACCGAAGCCAATGAAAGGAATCATCATCAATAAGAATACAATTGTTTTTTTCATGGTCATTTATCTGTTTTTATAGTGCTGAAGCCGCACTGGTTTAGGTTAAATTATAATTATAAAGGCTTTAGTTTGTGTGTGTTAAAAACAGATATGCACTTGTCTTCAGAACCCGAATAAGAAGATCATTCTACTTTGAATGCAGTCCATAATAGATACTCTAAAATGAAGAGGTAAGAGAGAAACAAGAAGCAAAGGACATACATCTTCATCAAGCTACTCATATTCAAACACTTATTCAAATAATTTTAGCGAGCGGTTATTTATTAGGATAATTCCGGTCTCACCATTATAAATTGGTGATCATAGCTTCTAATTTTTCCAATCTTTCCAGAATACCTTCTGTTTTAGAAAGCTCCTCCTTTAGGGATTCTATTTCCTTCTGCTGCTCCTGAACAGCATTGACCAGCGGCATGACAAAATCAGAATAAGCAAGCGAGAGCATGCCATCATCAGACTTTTTCAGACCGCTAAAAGGCACTCCCAAATCTGTCATTAATTTCTCAATATCCTGAGCTATGAAACCGTCGTAACGGGTTTTGTTTTTGTCGGCGATGTAGTTGTAAGAGACAGTTTTCAAGCCATTTATAAAATCTAAACCTAAGCGACTGGTATAAACAATACTTTCTTTCAATCTCCGGTCTGATGGGTTGCTCCAGGCTACTTGACCTTCTATGACCGAGACATTTACATCGCCTATTCGTACTTTATTGCTTGCATTTACTATGGCATTATTGCCTAAGCTTGTAGCATTATATAGGTTCTCACTACTGGCGTTAGTTCCATGCCCCACGAATGTATTGTTATTGCCAGTCTTGATAGAAAATCCAGCACCATAGCCGATGGCTGTGTTGCTTGAACCAGTAGAGTCATTTTCTAAGGAATTTGAACCAATAGAAGTGTTGCGTTCTCCGAGAGAGCTTACTAGAGCATAGTTTCCAACGGCAGTATTGTAACTTGCTTCTTTGTTAGAAAAAAGAGCCCAGTTGCCCACGGCGGTATTAAAATTTGCCGTGGTGTTATTGAAAAGCGAAGAATTTCCGAGAGCTGTGTTTCTAAGACCTGAAGTATTATAATAAAGTGCCAAATTTCCTGTTCCTGTATTGTGTGTTCCGTTTTCATTTAAACGTAAGACAAAATTTCCTATCGCTGTATTTGTAACACCCGTTGTGTTATTTTGAAGTGTTAACGACCCCAAGGCGGTATTCTGGAAACCTGAAGTATTTGAAAAAAGTGAAGAATCTCCTACCGCAGTGTTGTGAGTTCCATTGGGAGCACTAACAATATTGTTCTTTAGTGCATTTGAGCCAAGTGCTAGGTTGTTGCCGCCAGCCGTCGAGTTTGAACTTCCTTGCAAACCTTTTGGCGTGATGGTGATGGAGCCGTCGGTTGTGCCATTGCTTGAGATTTGGGCAGCAGCGGATATGGAGATTAATGAAATAAGAAATATGTATAGTTTTTTCATAGCAAAATTGAGTTTAAAGTAATCATGGAGCCGTAATGTAAGCTTAATTTGTACAGCCACCTATCTCAGCCTCAAAAGTGCTTCCCCCTTTAGCCTCAAAACCAGGGTTGAAGGTCAAAGAATTACCTGCTTTGTATTTGACTCTGGCTGGGTCATAGATTTTGTTTGTTGCTGTTAAAGTGCTGTTGGCAATTTGCAAGGCATTGAAACTTAAATCAGATGTAAGATTTAAAGTAGGGAATGGTGTTGTGACAAATATTTCACCAGTGCCAACACGGTCGCGATTGTAAAAGTTAGCTACGCAGCCAAGGTAGTAATTGGTATTAGCAGCTGGTGTTACACTTAAAGTTGCACCCGTTCCAAGTTCTAAACCGCCAGTTGGATCATCATACCACGTAGGAACTCCAATAGGGCAATTACCCGTCAATTGTATGGCAGTTCCTGCACATATTTCTTTGGCACTTGCCCCTACGTTGGTGGGTGGGGGCGGAGTGGCAAAATTAATAGTAGCAAAAATACTTGATCTAATTTCTGGCTCACATTCGGCAAACGCAACGAACTCAATGTTTTCATAAGACATTGGGCTATTGGCAAATCTGCGTGCCACATTGACATCATAGACTGTGGTTTTGCACCCCCCATTAGGAGGTATTCCGGTTATTAAACCTAGTTTCGTAATATTATCACCAAAAGGCGAAGACCCGGTACTTGCAGAACTAGATATAAATACATCGTTCATAATGGACTCATTCACAAAACCCAAACTATAGTCTCTTGTCTCAACTGAATTATTACAAACCTTTACTTTGAAGTTTCCCGCATTTCCCAATGAAATATTTGATACTGTAATATTTGGCAGTGCACTACCATTTATTTCCAATTTTGGCCTATCTCTTTGTACCCCACCTTCATACGGACAGGAAGTTCTGGAAGCTGCAGAATCCAAGATAAAAATTGGCGTACCGTAAACCGGGTCTTCAACTATCCTGACATCAAAAAAGTCACCTGATTCATCGTCATACCTTGTTACCGAAACATCACTGACCTGCCCACCCGTTTTTGTTTGGGTTTGACCAAAGGTCTTGTTTGTGGTAAACTTGGCCCCTACCTTAAACCCTGAACCCCCAAAATAAACCCCTGTCTCAATACCAAATTGTGTATCAACATAATGCTCTACTTCGATACTTTGGGAGCTATTGTATGCTACAGTAGTATTATAACTTTGACTGGATCCTCCACTAAAATTTATTGGGGTTCCTGTTTGCTGAGCGGCGGCAGCAATATTTGCATCGTTTTTATCCAAAACCTGCCGCCAAACATTGATTTGATATTGGGCATTTGCCCTTTCCGGTACTGTATAGTTCAAGGAGTCATCCACAATGATTTGTTTCGATGCTATATCTTCTAAAATTCCTTGTTTGGTAAGAAAGAAGTCTTTCTTGGTTTCAAGTAAAGGTCTATAGACTATACCCGTATCTACACTTACTTGTCCGTTCTCAATACTGACTCGTCGTGAAAACCCATAGGCTAAATCAATGCCATAGCCCACAAAAAGGTCATTGTTTTGGGCTCCTTTCCCATTGCTTAAAGCGGTCAAACTCTCACTGACGGTTACACAATGTTCTTTTGAATTATATTTAGTCTCAAAGCTACCCTCTGTACCGCTGGCTGAGAATTCTACATAGGTCTCCAACTCTAAAGCGACAATAAAACCTACTGAGCCCTTATAGCCTAATTTATATGCTCCGGCAAATTCTTTAGACTCGCTAACGGAAAGCTTTTCATCGAAACTTCTACACTGCGTACCTGTATTTGTAAGAGTTGTTGAGCTATTATCACCCGGAGGATTGTGGATAATCATTGTTGGAATTTGGGGTTGCGTAGTTACGCCAACCGAATCTATCTGAGCTACTGTAGGGCCTTCTACCACAAAAGGCAGAATAATAAAATTATTAAAACTATTTTGGTTATAGACGGTGTAACTTTTTTCCCTGAAACCGATTACGATCCACCCCTGAGTGCGGCCTACCGGAAAGGTGTAAGTGCCAGAAAACTTAATACTTCTGGCAAGTCCATAATTTGGATCATAGAAGAAAACATAGTTCGTGTTTCTGGTGAGGTTAATATTCTGGTCATAGAGGTAGGGCTGTTCATTTTTGCCGATGGAGCTTTTGAATGTACCCGTGTACCAATCATAAGGCCCTCCCCAGTTATCATCCGTAAAGAATTCAAAAAAAACCTGATGTGTGGTAGGTATGTTATTTACATAATCATCAAAAATATGCTTGTGAACCACTTCCAGGTCAATAGTGAATGGAACCCCTGCCTGTGATTTGAATAAGTTAGCTTCGGGAACGGTCTTAAACGCCTGTTGAATGAGTGAACTGGCAGTATAAAAGTTATTGTGATTGACAATAAGACCTTGGTAGTTATTATTACCTCCTACACTGCCCCCGCTACTGGTAACTTTTATGTGGCCATTAACCCCATAGCTTCCTGCACTGGTACCAACGGTATTGGCTTGCCATTGGGCGTGACTTTGCAAGCAGAAAACATAACAAGCAATTAATAAGAATGTAAAATGTCTTTTCATATTCGTAAGATTAAGAGGTTCCAATTGTTAAAATCAAGCATTTACACGGGCCATAAATGCTGCAGCCCTTCGTCTGGAAAGGAATATATCTTTGCTGCTGTTTGATCTTGAAAATTGAGCCTTTGCTTTCTCAGGTGTGACTATCCTAAACCTGTTCAGATAATTTAAATTGATAATTACTGACCGATTAACTCTAAAAAAGCGAAATGGAGATAACCTGTCTTCTAATACCCCCAAAGTAGTGGATGACAAGAGTTGGGAGCCATCTTTGAAATGAATCAGCGTGTAATTTCCTTGAGCTTCGAGACGTGAGATTTCGTTAGGACTCACTATACAGCGAGAGCCCAGATGAATGACATTTTTCATGGTTTATATCGTTTAGATAGCATAATTTGTATCTAAACCTTCCAGATGTCAATCAAAACTATCCCAAAGGGGCTTATTTTCTTCCGAAGATCGCTTTTCTTTTTCCCTGATTTTCTAAGTTTGTTGAGAATTAACCTTTTTTCTTAGACTCTTTGCAGACGTTTTAACAGGTCTTCTTTGGCCGAAGAGTTTATAGGAATTGGCTTAGAGGCTATATAAACATGGTGATCAGTCATTTCGTCGATGGCCTTTATATTAACCAGGTATGAACGGTGTATTCTCATGAAAAGAGATTTAGAAAGTTTGTCTTCCACGTTCTTAAGAGGAACAGAAAGGGTAAACTCGTCTTCTTTTGTGACTATTTGGCAGTAGCTTCTATCTGCCTCTAGATACAAAATATCACTCACAAAAATCTTGACCATTCTATTTTTGTGCTTCACAAATATCCGATCGTTCAGGAAATCGGCTTGCGACTCGATTGCAACATTCGCATCCGATTCTTCAATTTCTCTTTCTTTAAGAATTTGCTCCACTGTCAGCTCCAGGGTTCTTTGAAGTTCTAGGGCTTGAACTGGCTTAGATAAAAAAGCAAAGGGGCGGGTAGTCTTGGCTTTATTGAAAGTAACCTCATCAGCATTAGCTGTTAGGTAAATAATCACACATTTTCTTCCAGATGCATTAATTGCTTCAGCTGTTTGTATACCGTCTATATCTCCCTTTAAATTGATATCAAGCAAGACTATATCGGGTGCGTTTTGTTCTATGTGCATTAAGGCCTCCTCTCCTCTGGGCACTAAGCCCGTCACTTCATAACCTAAATTTGTAAGCCTTAAAGAGATTTTGGCTGCAATAATCATCTCATCCTCAACTACTAATATTGTTATCGGATTTTTCATGCCAAACTACGCGTTTTGCTAAAAATTAAAATAGCCTTTGTACCGTTTTCATTTTTATAAGAAATAGTACCATTAATCTGTTTTGTGAGTAGCTCAATTAACTTAGTACCAAAACCTGTTCCTTTGGCCAAACCATCTTCTTTCTTGCCAATGCCGTCATCGGTAATATTCAATTCCAGACTATCTTCATTGAGCCCTCCTGACTTTAAATTTATTTCAATTTTACCACTTTCTCTACCTTCAAAAGCATATTTAAAAGCATTGGTAAGTAGCTCATTAGCAATCAGTCCCACAGAGATGGCCGTATCTATATCGAGCACCAGCTCGGGCATATTGCACTCTACCTTCACTTTGCCATCCGGACTGAAAGAGTTACTGATATTCTCTCCTAAATTCAAGAAATAATCTCTCATTTCTATGGAAGTGAGGTGATCGCTTTGATACAATTTCTGATGTATAATACCCATCGAATTCACCCTGTTTTGGCTCGATAGCATAGCGGCCTGAACCGAAGGATCTTCAATTTGGGAAGATTGTAATTCTAAAAGACCCGAAACTATTTCCAGATTATTTTTGACACGATGATGAATTTCTTTGAGCAAAAGCTCATTTTCTCTATGACGTTTGTCTAACTGAATATTGGAAGCTTCCAGATCAGTGTTTAACTTCTCTAGCTGTAAATTCTTCTTCTTGTTTTTGCGATAGGTATAAAACAAACCAGCAAGCAGCAAAAGCAATAATCCACCTATTATGTAACTCAAAAGCTGATTCTTTTCCTGTTGTTTAATCAAATCTGTTTGAGAGGCAATAGTCTGGTCTTTTTGCTCAGATTCATACTTAATTCGCAGCTCGCTTCTTAAAGCTTCTGCTTCCTGCTGTAACGCATTAATGGCAATATCTTTCCCTTCTGATAGGTACTTATAGGCCATTTCTGGCTGATTTATCTTTTTGTAAGACTCTGCCAGCCAAAGGTAATGATCTTTTAATTCGTCTGAATTATATACTTTTTTATCATAGAAATGCTCAACATAATCTTTTAAATAAGGTATGGCTTCGGCATATTTTTTTTGCAAAAAATAAATGCTTCCGATATCCCCTTTCCAGCCATTGGCGTTTTCATCACCATATTTTTCTTGCATTCCTTTCCATGAAAACCGGAAATCTCGAAGTGCGTCATCATAACGCCCTAATTTTCGATAAACTTTTCCTCTCCATGCTCTTACATTAATGGTTTCAGAGGATCTGTATTCTTCCGGTAATTCAGGAACTAAAGCCAGGGCCTTATTGACGGTTTCCAAGGCCTTCTCTGGCCGGCCCGTTTTTACATAAGTATCATTTAAACGAAGCATTGCCCGTATTAATGGATGTGCATTGCCTTCCTCCTTATAGGCAGCCACCACCATTTCACTGTATTTTAAGGCCGACTCATAATCTTTTGTACTTGCATACAGCCCTGCTAAAGAAGCGTGAATTGAATTAATTCCTTGTTGATAATTTATGGAATGGGCTATTTCTAAACCTTTAAAATATTCAACTTCAGCCTCGGCATAACGCTGCATAAACTGTAAGTCAAAACCCACAGTTTTGTAAGCATCTGCTATAAGTTCTTTGTCGTCTGTTTGTAAAAAGTACTTCAGTGCTTCATTGTCATAGTAATAGATAGAGCCATCAATAAGATGGATGGAGAAACTGATGCCAGAATTAAACAGGATTTATGGAAAACACTAAGCAGAGCCAGGGCTACCAAAGAAGCTTTAGCTTTAGGAAAAACATATGAACAGCTGGCTAATTGGCATTACCTAAGTATTACATCTGAAAACAAAGACTCTATCTATTACTATGACAATGAAGCACTGAAGTACTTTTTACAAACAGACGACAAAGAACTTATAGCAGATGCTTACAAAACTGTGGGTTTTGACTTACAGTTTATGCAGCGTTATG
>JANSYO010000278.1 GCA_024742395.1 Cytophagales bacterium | reverse complement strand
TTAGAAGCGGAAACAATTTATAAATTAGCTCGTTTAGGGTTAATTGACAAAGAACTATTTGTGTATATGGCTTGTTCGTTGTACCGTAGGTCTCACATTGCAGGTGATTATTTAAACTTTCTTATACTACATAAAGCAAAGTTAATTGGCGGATTGAATTTCCTTCTAAAGAAAAGAAACGTATTAAATATAGAATCAAAACCAATTATCTGATATTATAATGATTTCGCCTACACAAGCAATGGAAAACACAACCGAAGGATCGAACATTTGTCTTTGCGAACAACAACCACCTAAACAAAGGGGTAGACCAAAAGGCAGTTGTAAATTATCTGATGAAGAAAGGCGAGAGAAGGCGAGATTGAAGTCAAAAAGGTATTACGATATGAATCCTGAGAAACAACGAGAACGAAAACGGTTAGAGTATGCCAGGAAGAAAGAGGAAGCAAAACAAACTAAAATTTAGAAGCCCAATTATTTTTGCCTTTCTGAAAAAATGTTTTCCTTTTAAAAAATATTTCTATATAAATATAGGGAGGAGAAAACGTAACGGAGATTTTATATCGGAAAAATAAAATTTAATTATATAGAAAATGCCTAGAAAAGCAAAACAAAATAACGCTAAAACTAAGCATAATTCTACCACTTCTGTGGAAGCCAAATTAAAATACGCCGTTGACAATGGTGATGCTCAGATTGAGCAGAAGACTATCGGCAGACGTAAGGGGTTGCGAACTGTCATAACAATCGGTGATAAGAGTTACCAATACAACCCCAACAAAATCACTAAGGTTCTTACAACTAAGCTTAACAAGTTAACAAAAACAAACCAATTCGAAGCAACACACGAAATAAAACGAGTGTATCAAGATATAAGGTTGAAAAAAGCATTGAAGTCTTACGCTGTTAAACACAAAGCAGAAACAACTGACGTTGAAAGCAATTTCAATCTGTATGCTAACGCATTTACAATCACAAATATACATTTAAAGGCGTTACGAGGATTAAGTTATTTGAAGTATCAGTATGATAAATTAAGCGAGTATCTACGCACCAATCCAGGTATGAAGATATTAGTTGTTGCTGCAGTCAATTTTCTTACGGATGAGGATGCGGATGGTGATGAACCATCTGTGACCCACGATGTTAAAAGCCGTAGATACGAAGTCACAAACACTACTGAACTTCAGGATGTAATGAATGATATGGCAACATATATCGTGACCCAAGTTGAATCTAAACAGTTTCACACATCCGGATTGCATGTACATTCAGTGGATAAACTAACTGTGCATTACGACAGATACAACCCAACCAGGGCGGTTCTTACATTGAGCTACCAGATTGGA